>NZ_JACJRJ010000013.1 GCF_014697195.1 Cylindrospermum sp. FACHB-282
GGTGGTCACAAAGTTAAAAAGCCGCTATCTCAAAGAATGCACAACTGCCCTGTATGTCATGCGAGTTTGTGCAGGGATTTGAACGCGGCTATAAATATCAAGAACCGTGGGACACACGGTCTTAAAGCTCAATTAATGTCCTCATAGAGGAGTCGTTGAGAAGCCCACACTCACCTGGAAGGGAGTGTGTGGAGTATGTCACAGAATTTACGGTCATTAGGAATGTATCTCTCCGACCGTGTAATCAATCAAGCACTGGCGTTGGTTGGGGAATAATGTGCGATCGCTCTTTGAGCGGGCGCTCCGCGCCATCGCCTTTCCCCCTATATTGCTAAACTAAAACAAACCTCACAAAACGCGAGGGTATATGACCTCTGCAAGCAACCGCCCCTACTCAGAAACCACCCTCCCAGATCATACCCAGCTTCCAGAGTCTGACGGAACCTTTGTAAGCCAGTCGCTTGCGGGGGTTCCCCCCGTTGTGCGAACTGGCGCGAAAAATTGGCAAGAACATCCCCAAAGCATTCTCCTCACAGACTCAATCCAGCCTGTACTACAAAAACTTTATCCTGATAGTCAATATTTTATTGGACAAGATTTAGGTATTTATTGGCGCATCACTGAACCACCGGAAAAAGGTGCAGAAGCCCCCGATTGGTTTTATGTTCCCAATGTACCACCTGCTTTGAATGGGCAACCGCGACGTTCCTATGTACTTTGGCAAGAATATATTTCGCCATTAATTGTTTTAGAATTTGTCTCTGGAAATGGCGCAGAAGAGCGAGACAAAACCCCTTGGAAAGGTACATTTTGGATTTATGAACAGGTAATTAAACCCGCTTTTTATGGCATCTATGAAGTGAATAAATCCAGTGTGGAAATATATCACGTAATTGAAGGCAAATATCAGTTATTACCAGCAAATGAACGCGGACATTATCCGATTACGCCTATGGGTGTTGAGTTAGGTTTATGGCAGGGAGAATATCAAAATGCAGAATTACCCTGGCTGCGTTGGTGGGATTTGCAAGGTAATTTGTTGTTGACTGGTGAAGAAAGAGCAAATCGCTTGGCTGCACAGTTGCGTGCTTTGGGGGTTGAACCGGAAGCGTAATATTATTTTAATTTTGCACTGGTTAGCAGTAGCATCAAGTTTCTCTTGCAAGTCATCATCAAGCCGAAAACTCGTGGTACTCATGAAATCACCTATAATAATGCACATTAATATATTGTATTATTTTCAAGATAATTCACTATTCATCAACTTTCAATAGAAAGAGTTTCAGGTAAAGCATAATTCTCTGAAGCGACTCTATTGCTAAACTAAAACAAACCTCATCTAGCGCGAGGGTATATGACCTTTACCACCAATCCCCCCACCTCTGGAACCACCCTCCCAGACCATACGCAACTTCCAGAGTCAGACGGAACCTTTGTAAGCCAGTCGCTTGCGGGGGTTCCCCCCGTTGTGCGAACTGGCGCGAAAAACTGGCAAGAACATCCCCAAAGCATCTTATTGACTGACTCAATTACACCCATCCTCAAGCAATTAAATCCTGATGGTCAATATTGTATTGGTCAGGACTTAGGTATCTACTGGCGCATTACCGACCCCCCAGAACGCGGTGCAGAAGCGCCCGATGGGTTTTATGTCCCCAATGTACCGCCTACCTTAAATGGGCAAATACGCCGCTCTTATGTGCTTTGGCAAGAGTACATTGCTCCATTAATTGTCTTAGAATTTGTTTCTGGGGATGGTTCAGAAGAGCGAGATAAAACCCCTTGGAAAGGTAAATTTTGGATTTATGAACAGGTAATTCGTACTCCCTTTTACGGGATTTATGAAGTGAATAAAGCCAGTGTAGAAGTTTATGAGTTAATTGGTGGAGAATATCAGTTATTACCAGCAAATGAACGGGGACATTATCCCATTGCACCTTTAGGCATTGAGTTAGGCTTATGGCAGGGAGAATATCAGAACGCAGAATTACCCTGGTTGCGGTGGTGGGATTTGCAAGGTAATTTGTTGTTGACTGGTGAAGAAAGAGCCGAACAGGAACGCCAAAGGGCAGAATTAGAAAGCCAAAGGGCGGAAATGGAACGCCAAAAAAGCGATCGCCTAACTGCCCAATTAAGGGCGCTTGGTATTGAACCAGAAGCTTAATATTGCTGGATTTTCGACGGCATCCCTTACTGTGCCCTATTTTTAATATAAAAATTACATTCTCAATGCGTAAATATCGCACAACATAAAGTTTAAGCACATTCTCAAACTCCGGGAAGGGGAGTGTAGAGACTTATCATGCTTAGTCTCTACATTTATAGGGGAGATGAATGTAAGCGAAGTCAGCTATTTATTAACTTCCAATATTCGCGAAGTTTTTAATCTTTCCATCCACTTTTGTAAATAGACTAAATTAGTTTTTTGCTCATCTATATCTTGAGTATCTAAAGCATAAGGCATCAGTCCCAAAATCGTCGCTGTCGTCACGCAAAACATCGATTTTTGGAAACTCATACAAATTTGTACCCGCAAATCATCTTCACCGCGAGGACTGCGACGATAGATTTCGTGCAAATACTCTGGTAGATAATGACGCATATCCTGCATTAACAATGTCGGAGGAATGCCGGCGCTACCAATGGGTAAAGGATCAGCATATAATGCACCATATTGGAAACGAGATTGATCTGGGGAAACTTGATAAGCTTGGGCGTTGAGAGAAACTGTTCCCAAAAAAGGAGTTCCCCGGAAAAATACCGCTTCTACATAAGGAATTGCGGTATCTGCTAAAAAGGTTAAACCAACTGATTTAGGAATGAGTTCATATACTTTTTCGCCAATTTTGACATCGTAGGTAATGGGATTGGCAGCATTTGCCACTAAACCCGTTTTAATATGTTCTACAACTTGGCGAATCGTTTTAATTTCACCTTGATCATAGCGGTCTGATAAGCTGAGAAACATATCAGCCATAACTCGCCAAAATTGACCCAAACCTGTGTAGTAAGCAGAGACGCGTAAAAGTTCAATTAAAAAATCGGGAAATAGTTGATTAAGTCCCAGAACTAAGGGATTATTTTTAAATTTAGCAGCAATAACGGCTTGCGCTCTTTCTTGAAATTCCTTAGTATTCAAATATGTATCTAGTCCGCCGCCACCGTGCCACATCATGGTTTTCATGCAATATTCGGCATATTCAAAATTAATTCGGTCATGCCATAAATGACGGAATAATTTTTGGAAAGAAATTTCACCATTGAAGTATTTAAAGAAGGGGAAAAATACTAAAAATTGTTCTTCAGCAATATAGTTGAGATTTATTGAATAAGCATCTAAAACTACGCCATAGCTTTTGAGAATTCCCACTACTTCTAACACATTTTCTGGTGTGTCAGAAAGTAATGCTCCTCCTGTTTGCAGGCGTTTAATATATTCAGATAAAGTATTATTAGCTTTCTTCTTTTTAGTGGTTGGCATGACCTTGTCTCCAAACATTCTAGAAATTGTTGATTGGGTATTAGGAATAGGTAATTGGTGATTGATGAAGCAGGTTATGGAACTTCTGATTACCCATTACCGATTACCCATTGCCGATTACCCATTACCGATTACCGATTACCCATCATTTAGGTTTTGCTTTTTGCCTTATCTAAAGAGACTGTTGCTACTACATTTTGGATACTAACCATTGCTGTGATGGTGGGTTCAGTCCAATAGACTAACCAAGTGGGTTGGATGCCGAAAATGACAATCAGCACTGCTAAAATAATTGCTGGAGCGCGATCGCTTGCATATACCCGTGGTAAGTTGGTGACTTGTGCCGACAAACGCCCAAAAAAGGCACGGTTGACGAGAATTAAAAAATAAACTGCCGTTAAGCCTGTACCAATCATCGAGAGCAGGGTTTGCACTGGAAAAACGGCAAAACTGCCCCGAAAAACAATGAATTCGGAAATAAATCCGACCATTCCCGGTATGCCAGCGCTGGCCATGACTCCCAAAACCATCAAGCTGCCAATTACAGGTAAACCCCGTTCTGGGTTCAGCAGTCCTTGGATCACATTTAAATCGCGGCTACCGGCTTTTTTATACACAACCCCAACTAACAAAAACAGCATTGCAGAAATCAAGCCGTGGCTAATCATCTGCATCACAGCGCCCAAAACGCTTAAAGGTGTAGCTGCTGCTGCTGCTAACAAAATGTAGCCCATGTGCCCAATGGAACTGTATGCTACCATTTTCTTCATATCGGTTTGAGCGATCGCGCAAGATGCACCATACAATACGCTCACTACAGCCCAAGTTGCCAACCACGGCGCTAAATATGCCCAAGCTTCTGGCAATAAGTTCATCCCAAACCGCAGTAAGCCGTAGGTTCCCAACTTCAACAGTACCCCAGCTAAGAGGACAGAAATGGGTGTAGAGGCCTCAACGTGGGCATCTGGTAACCAAGTATGGAAGGGAACCAAAGGAACTTTTATCCCAAAACCGACCAAAATCCCCCCTAGCAGTAAAATTTGTGTCGCTAAAGGTAGAGAAGTTGTATGCAATGTTGCTAAGGCAAAATTATTAGCACCACTCAGCCAAACTATACCCAGGAAACTGGCTAAAAGCAGGATTCCGGAAATAGCAGTATAAATGAGAAATTTCGTAGCGGCATAACCCCGTTTTGCACCACCCCAAATGGCTATCAACAAATACAGGGGAATCAATTCCAACTCGTAAAACAGGAAAAATAGCAGTAAGTCCTGTGCCAGAAAAGCTCCTGTCACCCCAGCACTTAACAGTAGGATTAAAGAGTAATAAAATCTAGGACGTTGAAGGGCTTGATCGCTGCTATAAATGGCTATGCAAGTCAACAGTCCATTCAAAAGCAATAATGGCAAAGATAAGCCATCTACCCCCAGATTGTAATTCAAGCCTAGGGCATCGATCCAAGGGAGAGACTCGGCAAATTGTTGACTGGCTGACGCTGGATTGAACTGAATTGCTAGGACAATTGTCAATAAGAAAATGATACTGGCAAATGCCAAAGCTATCCCACGGGAGAGTTTTCCATTGATGTCAGAGGGCCAGAAACCGATTAAAGCCGCACCAAGCAACGGCAGCAAAATCAAGGTACTCAGCATAAGCACAAATCGTGAAAGGGAAGGGGGAATACATTTTAGAGGGCAGTGACTAACTCAGCACTACTAGAAAGGCAATTTATCTAGAAGTCCCAATGACCAGCTAATGAAAAAACCCAGGACGCTAATTACCACGAGGATAGTTAACATATAGCCTTGGGATTGACCAGAAATGCTGTATTTTAAAGTTTGCCCACCGAAGATAGCGGCAAATCCTACCAAGTTCACCAGACCATCAACCAAATAGCGATCGCACCAAGCCGAAATCTTAGACAGCAGCGCTACGGCGCTTACAATGGTTACTCGATATACTCGGTCAATGTAGAAATCATAACCTAACAAGTCTTGAAAAAATCTCCAGGCTAGAATTCTGGATCTCGACCAAGCTTTATGCAGATAAATTGTGGAACCAATACCAACCCCCAGCAAAGTAGAAGCCAGCAACGATAACAGCACATACCAATCAATGCTTTCCCAACCCGGTAGCAAGTACCATTGTTGTAGCATTAGGGGTAATAGCAGGGTCAGCACCGTCAGAGAAACCATTGGAAATGCCATTTGCCAACCAACTTCCGGGGCGCGGCGGGTCTTCGGTTGGGGGTCACCCCAGAAAACTAATCGGAATACTCTGGTTAAATTCAGTGCTGTTAAGCCATTGACTAATATTAAAACCACAATCACCCAAGGGCTAATTTTCACCAATCCATCAGCCCAAGCCAGCATGGCCCAAAAGCTTCCCAGTGGTAACAGTGTTACCATCCCCGCCGAACCAACAATAAAGGCGGTGGTAGTGGCTGGCATCCGTGACCACAAACCGCCCATTTCTGTGATGTCTTGGCTTTGAGTAGTGTAGATAATTGAGCCAGAACTCATGAATAACAGCGCTTTAGCGATCGCATGGGTTAACAATAACATCAGAGCCACACCCCCTTGCTGCAATCCCATTGCCAAAAACACTAATCCCATGTATGCGCTGGTGGAATGAGAGAGCGATCGCTTAATATCAATTTGGGCGATCGATACCAATGTTGCTCCTACCGCCGTCACTGTACCCATAACTACCAAAGCATTCAACGCTATGGGCGACAACGCTAACAATGGCTGAATTTTATACAGTATGTAAGCACCACCAGCTACCACCAGAGAATTCCGCATTACCGATGCTGGGTTAGGCCCTTCCATCGCCTCATCTAACCACAGGTGCAGAGGAAATTGGGCACATTTACCAGCAGGTCCAGCAATCAAAGCCAAACACAATAATGTCGATGTCACAGGACTTAAGTTAGCCGTTTGCGCCCACTCAGATAAATCGGAAAAGTCCAAACTGCCGGCTAAGTTAGAGAGAGCCACTACACCCATTAGCAGTAACAAATCTCCCACTCGCTTAGTCCAAAAGGCATCCCGCGCTGCCGTCACCACTAGCGGTTGAGCATACCAAAATCCCACCAGCAAGTAAGTGGAAAGGGTCAAGACTTCTAATAGAGCATAACTGAGAAACAAGGAGTCACTGATCGCTAACCCAGTCAGCGCCGCTTCAAAAAATCCGATCAGCGCAAAAAAACGTGCCAGCGACCAGTCTTTTTCCATATAACCCAGGGCATAAATTTGGGCCAACAGGCTTAGTCCCGTAATTAAAACTATTGCCCCAATACTGACTGGTGAAAGTTCTAGAGCAAAGGATAACTTGAAATCCGCAGCTTGGAACCAGGTAATCACCAAACTTTCTGGATCTTTATCCCAGATATCTTTAAATACAAACAAGCTATGGATAAAAGCTAAGATAGTCGTCAACAAATTCAAGTAGGCCGCAGGTCTTGGCCCTGTACGTTGAATTATTCCCATTCCCCACGGCAAGGTTAAAATTGCGCCTAGCAAGCTATAAAAAGGCACAAACCAACTTGTTAAATATAGAAACTGATTCATTTAAATTTCCCTTGACGACTCAGCCTGATTTTTTTTAACAGCATAAAAAAATCATCTACTAAAAAGATTATTTCCCCAGAATTCCATGTTTCTTTTAACTATTTTGCCACTAAACTTGACTAAGTATTTGTACTTTAGTTACCCTATTAAAGTTCAATAAAATATAATTTTACATACTTAAAGGCATTTATTTGTCTTATATCATCTTGAGTTTTTAGATTTGTATTTCTACTTTGAGCAAAGAACTTTATACAATATATTTGAAAAACTTATCTTTTTTTCACATAGTCCTTGTGCAAATAGCAAAAATTGAACAAAGACAGATACAGCAACCTACTGTACCGCCCCCGCTCTTCCCTCACTAGACAGGATTACCCTTGGTGATGAATGTCGTTTTTTAAATTTAAATGTAATTAAAAAAATTATAAAGCATAAGCGGCCACTCTAGGAATCCGTAAACTTTGATAGAGTAGTAGGCCGTATTAATAATTGTTAAGTTTTTTAAAAGTTTTTTATGACAAACTATTATAGTAATTTATATTGCCAGAGATGCAAAGCTTTCATAAGCTTAATTTGGAAGTGTTTTCTTAGCTATAAGATAAAGCTTTCCCCGTCAAAATTTTCTCTCTCACTGTACTGATCGGATTCATTTTTAGGAGTTCTGCGATGCCAATTGCAGTTGGAATGATTGAAACAAAGGGCTTTCCAGCAGTTGTAGAAGCTGCTGATGCGATGGTGAAAGCTGCTCGCGTGACCCTAGTAGGCTATGAAAAAATCGGTAGCGCTCGCGTTACCGTGATTGTCCGGGGAGATGTATCTGAGGTACAAGCCTCAGTAGCAGCTGGGGTAGAAGCCGCCAGAAGAGTAAATGGTGGTGAAGTGTTATCCACTCACATCATTGCCCGTCCCCACGAAAACCTAGAATACGTCTTACCGATTCGGTACACGGAAGCTGTGGAACAGTTCCGCACCTAAAAGTAGTTTAAACGACGTAATTAATACTCTTTGGCTAATTGAAGCCTTACTTGCGTCTAAGTCTAAAAACTTGATTTAAGGATGAGAACTAATGTCAATTGCAGTCGGAATGGTTGAAACGCTAGGCTTTCCAGCAGTTGTAGAAGCTGCTGATGCGATGGTGAAAGCTGCTCGCGTAACCCTAGTAGGCTACGAAAAAATCGGTAGTGGTCGGGTTACAGTCATCGTTCGAGGTGACGTTTCGGAAGTACAAGCTTCCGTGGCCGCAGGAGTGGAATCAGTGAAGCGAGTCAACGGCGGACAAGTGTTGTCTACCCATATCATTGCTCGTCCTCACGAAAACTTGGAATACGTCCTACCAATTCGTTATACAGAAGATGTAGAGCAATTCCGGGAAGATGTGAACGCTATTCGTCCTTTCGGTAGAAGACCGTAAATCGTAATGCAAGTTGCCAAAGTCCGTGGCACAGTAGTCAGCACGCAAAAAGATCCCAGTCTTAGAGGTGTGAAACTGCTGCTGTTGCAATTAGTAGATGAAAACGGAAACATCCTCCCAGAATATGAGGTAGCAGCAGATATTGTGGGTGCAGGAGTAGATGAGTGGGTGCTTGTCAGTCGTGGTAGTGCCGCTCGTCAAATTCTTGGTAATGAACAACGTCCGTTAGATGCAGCAGTAGTGGCGATCATAGATACTATTCACGTTGAAGATCGCGTCATTTACAGCAAAAAAGACCAATATCGATAGTCAATGGTCATTAGTCATTAGTCAATGGTCATTAGTCAATGGTCACTAGTTGAATAAAAACAACTGACAACTGACAAATGACGACTGACAAATGACCACTGAACATCTGACAAAAAGCTTATTTCAGGAGGAATCTCGCGATGGTAGTCCGCAGCACGGCGGCACCCCCAACTCCTTGGTCAAGGAGTTTAGCTGAACCCCAAATCCACCCAAGCGCTTTTGTACACTCTTCTGCCAACATTATTGGGGATGTGCTGATAGGTGCAAATGTAATCGTTGCCCCAGGGACTTCGATTAGAGCGGATGAAGGTACGCCCTTTTATATCGGTGAAAACACCAATATTCAAGATGGTGTGGTCATTCATGGGTTGGAGCAAGGCCGAGTAGTTGGCGATGATGAAAATCAATACTCGGTATGGGTTGGCAATAATGCTTCCATTACCCACATGGCTCTAATTCATGGGCCAGCTTATGTAGGGGATAATTCTTTTATTGGCTTTCGCTCTACGGTATTTAATGCCAGGGTGGGTGCAGGTTGCATCGTGATGATGCACGCCTTGATCCAAGACGTAGAAATTCCCCCAGGTAAGTATGTGCCTTCGGGAGCGATAATCACTAGCCAGCAGCAGGCTGACCGCTTGCCAGATGTTCAAAAGCAGGATCAGCAATTTGCCCATCATGTGGTTGGAATTAATCAGGCATTGCGATCTGGTTATCGCTGTGCTGCGGATAGCAAGTGTATTGCACCCATTCGGGATGAAATAGCTAAATCTTATACAAGTATTACGGTTGAAGAATTGGAAAGGAGTAGTGAAGTGGCCAGCAAGAGTTTGGGTGCAGAAACGGTAGAGCAGTTGCGCTATCTATTAGAACAAGGGTATAAAATTGGTACAGAACACGTAGATCAAAGACGGTTCCGTACGGGTTGTTGGACTAGCTGTCAGCCGATTGAACCGAGATCAGTCGGTGAGGCGATCGCCGCTTTAGAAAGTTGTCTGGCAGACCACAGCGGCGAGTATGTCCGTTTGTTTGGCATTGACAACGGTAGACGGCGGGTGTTAGAAACCATCGTCCAACGTCCCGATGGGGTAACTACAGTAGTGTCTGGCTTTAAAGCTCCTGGGAGTCAGTCCAATGGCAGTTACAACGGTAACGGTAACGGCAACGGCAGCAGCGCGAGTAGTGCCAAAATCAGTACTGAAACCGTAGACCAAATCCGCCAACTTTTGGCAGGTGGCTACAGAATAGGTATGGAACACGTAGATGAGCGGCGTTTCCGCACAGGTTCTTGGACTAGTTGCCAGCCAGTGGAAGGAACTTCGATCAATGAAGTGATTTCTGCTTTAGAAGGTTGTATAGAAAGCCATCCAGGGGAGTATGTGCGGTTAATTGGCATTGATAGCAAAGCCAAACGGCGGGTATTAGAAACCATTATTCAACGACCCAATGGTCAAGTTAGTTCACCTGGTAGTCAGAAATCAGTTGCTAGTAAATCATCAGCCACTACCTCAGTTGTTAGTAGCAGCTTGAGTTCTGAAGTAGTGGAGCAACTGCGGCAACTATTAGCTAGTGGTTATAAAATAAGCGCCGAACACGTAGACCAGCGGCGGTTCCGGATGGGTTCCTGGGCTAGCTGTGGTCAAATTCAGACTACATCAGACCGAGAAGCGATCGCGGCATTGTCCGGCTACCTCGCTGAATATCAAGGTGAATATGTGCGCTTAATTGGCGTTGACCCCAAAGCGAAGCGCCGGGTATTGGAAACAATTATCCAACGTCCATAGTAATGGCTAATGGGTAATCAGCACTCCAATAACCAATAACCAGTTACCAATTATCCCTTACCATTCAAATTTTTTCCGGCTTCCGAGGTTACAAATCCCATGTCTGTGCCGCCACTGCGCCTCAGCAACAACTTTGATTCTTATATTAGTGGCGAGGTGACTATTCACGAGAGTGCAGTACTCGCACCAGGAGTAATCCTCCAAGCGGCTGTAAACAGCAAAATTATTATCGGTCCAGGAGTCTGTATTGGCATGGGAACAATTCTCCAAGTCCATGAAGGCATCCTTGAAGTAGAAGCAGGGGCAAACCTGGGAGCCGGTTTTTTAATGGTTGGCAAGGGGAAAATCGGTACAAATGCTTGCATCGGTTCAGCGACAACAGTTTTTCACTGTTCTGTTGAACCGGGACAAGTAGTTCCACCCGGTTCAATTTTGGGTGACACCAGTAGACAGA
The DNA here is from genome assembly GCF_014697195.1 of Cylindrospermum sp. FACHB-282. Classification (GTDB taxonomy): domain Bacteria; phylum Cyanobacteriota; class Cyanobacteriia; order Cyanobacteriales; family Nostocaceae; genus Cylindrospermum. The sequence goes on from NZ_JACJRJ010000013.1 coordinate 11,012, forward strand.
TTAGTGAAACAGAACAACCGGAAGCATCCGCCACTAGCCCCACTTCTACAAGTACTGAGAAGCCAGAAGAAAATGCCCAGGTGATTTCCTCAAATAACCTCTCGGCATCAGCTTTTATGGAGTTAAAGTACCAGTCTACTTTCATGTCCAAGTCTTCTCCCACTCCTGGGAGCCAGTCTCCTCCTAAAGGGGAAGATACCAAGGTTGCTGACTCCACCCTAGAAGAAGATGCCCAGAAGGCAGCTACAGAAGTCGAAACTCAGGAATCAGAACCCAAACAGCCTGATGCTGAATCCCCTAATATTTTCGGGGCGCAAATTTATGGGCAAAGCAGCATCCAAAGGTTGTTGTCCACATTGTTGCCCCATAGGCAATCTTTGAGCAACCCAAACAACAATCAGTTTGAATAAAAATGTCGTGCTTTTTGGGGTTTCATTAAAGTTATCCAATTTTGGACAGGTTGTTCCCAAGGGCAAAGCCGATCATCTAGAGCCAGTCAGATCGTGTTTCCGGCCAAATTAAATCCAAGAAGCCTTTCACCGAACCCTACTTCTTTGTAAGTTATCAGTTTTGTGAGTATCCTGGATAGTATGGAGACATATAATCAACTTTCTATTAGTACCATCCAGGCATCCCGTCGTCGAGACAACCACAAGGATACTGCCTTGGGTTTAGTCTCTACCCGCAGCTTTCCAGCTATAGTTGGCACAGCGGATATGATGCTGAAATCGGCTGGGGTTCACCTAGTTGGGTATGAAAAAATTGGTGGCGGCCACTGTACTGCTATCGTTCGGGGTGGAATTGCTGATGTGCGTCTAGCTGTAGAAGCTGGTGCCCAAACTGCTGAACAGTTTGGTCAGTTGGTTTCTAGCTTAGTGATTCCCCGACCTTATCCCAATCTTGAAGTAGTGCTGCCGATTACCAATCGCCTCAATCAAATAATGCAGGAAGGTAATTACAGCCGTCTGAGCAATCAAGCAATTGGCTTAGTGGAAACACGAGGATTTCCGGCTATGGTTGGCGCCTGTGATGCGATGCTCAAATCTGCTAATGTCCATTTGGCTGCTTATGAAAAAATTGGTGCTGGTTTGTGTACAGCAATTATTCGCGGCTCTGTGGCAAACGTTGCGGTAGCAGTGGAAGCGGGGATGTTCGAGGCAGAACGCATTGGAGAGTTGAATGCAGTCATGGTGATTCCTCGACCACTGGATGATTTGGAGCAAACATTGCCCCTAGCAAGTTGCTGGATAGAAGAACGTCAACCGTTAAATTTGCCAGTGAATATCAAGGAGCAAGTTGCCGAATTAGAGGTGCTAAAGTTGCCAGATTTATCCACTTTACCTGTCAAAGTTCCTGAAGAATTATGGAATGATGAATGATGAACCAGAAATGGTGAATGATCAATGATGGATTGCAGGCAATCTTCATTTAGCACTCGCTATTCACTATTCATCATTCACCGTTTGTTAAAAGGCATCTTACGCTTTGCTCATATTTCTGATGATAGCTTCTCCAATCCATAAGTCCAATACCCATCTTCTAATAGCGGGCATAGATTTTTATCTATACTAAAACTCGTAACTTTAAATGAGTAACTCTAGATGATTTGCTAGTGTTCAGTGATACTAAATATATATCTATGAATCGCTATTAGCTATTAGAGGAGAATCACTCTTGAATCAAGCGACGCTGCACCAGCTGAAGGTGTTCGAGGCGGCGGCACGGCATAGCAGCTTTACTCGTGCTGCTGAGGAATTGTTTCTCACCCAACCTACCGTATCGATGCAAATCAAGCAACTCACAAAATCCGTAGGGTTGCCATTATTTGAGCAGGTGGGGAAGCGCTTGTATCTGACGGAGGCTGGACGGGAATTATCTGTAACTTGCCGTCAGATATTTGAAACCATAGCCCAATTTGAAATGAAGGTAGCGGATTTAAAAGGGCTAAAACAGGGACAATTACGCTTGGCAGTAATTACCACAGCAAAATATTTCATACCGCGTTTGTTAGGGCGGTTTTGCCAACTTTACCCAGGAATTGATATCTCGCTGCAGGTAACGAACCACGAGGGGATTTTGGAGAGGATGGCCAGTAATATGGATGACTTATATGTTATGAGTCAAGTTCCAGAGAATACTGACGTCACTTTTGAGCCATTTTTAGAAAATCCTTTGGTAGTTTTTGCACCCATTAATCATCCCTTATCCCAGGAAAAAAATATTCCTATACAACGCCTGGCCGATGAACCTTTTATTATGCGAGAACCTGGTTCAGGTACACGGCGTGCTACTCAAAGTCTCTTCGATGAACATGGAGTCAAGGTAAAAGTTAAGCTGGAATTGGGGAGTAACGAAGCAATTAAACAAGCGATCGTTGGGGGTTTAGGAATTTCTGTTTTATCTCGCCATACCTTATTAACAGATGCGTTAGAGTTCAGCATTTTGGATGTCCAACACTTTCCCATTCCGCGACATTGGTACATGGTTTATCCATCCGGCAAACAGTTATCTATTGTTGCTCGTGCCTATTATGAATATCTACTAGAAGCGGCAAAGGAAATTGTGACACGAGACACTGCTATTACTAGTGCTATGGTTGGGAAAATTCAAGAGTAAAATCTGAAGGATGAAGGCTGAAACCCTACCTCCATCCTTCAACCGCTACTACATCACCTTGTTTGGATACAAAATAGCCAATGGCTTGACGGTGAGACCAAGAAGTATTAAAAATTAACCAGCGGAACCATTATAAATTGGGGAAAACTGGAAGTGGTTAACCCGGAAAAATCGTCTTGGTGTAAAACAGTACAAAGCCAGATTGTTGCTGTGACCGTGTATGCTGACAAAGCCCTAGTTACACGGCGGGGTGTGGTGTCTTTAACAGGACTGGAACGGGAATTAGTGATTACACCCCTGCCGTTGACTGTAGAAACTGAATCTGTGAGGGTGAGCGGTACGGGTACAGTAGGAGTGCGCTTGCTAGGAGTGAGTAGCGTGAGCCTCTACACCACCGAACCCACTGCCGAGGGAGTGGCACAGTTGACGCGCCAAATTCAGCAACTAGAAGCCGAAAAACTCCACCTGCAAGCTCAAATACAAGCTTTGGCATTGCAATCTAGTTTTATTGCAGGATTGCGCGAAAAAACAGAGCAACCCTTTGCTCAGAGTCTAGCGCGGAAAAATATCAGCCTCAGTGAAACTTTGGATTTCCTCAACTTTGTCGGTAGCCAATATAGTGAATATGCGATCGCTTCTGGGGAGTACAAAAGCCAACAGCAGGAATTAGACAAGCAGTTACAAGTACTCCGCACCGCATTACAAAAAATCCAAACTCCCAATATCCAAGAAAGCCTGAGCTTAATTGTGGCAGTTGAAGTCTCAGGTGTGGGTGAGTTTGACCTAGAGGTTTCCTATGTGGTGAATCGCGCTAGCTGGAGTCCGCTTTATGACTTGCGGGTCGATAGCATCAGGGATATCGTACATCTGAGCTACCTCGCAGAAGTTACCCAAAGTACCGGCGAAGATTGGCTAGGTGTGGCCCTTACTCTTTCTACAGCCAAACCAGGTTTAGGAACACTCCCACCGAAACTTGTACCTTGGTATATCAGCACTCCACAGCCATCAATAGGACGACGTCGAGAAGTTATGCTTCCACCTGCAGCTGCTATGATGGCTCGGTCTGCTCCCCCTGGTGAAGGAAGTTGGGAAGCAGAAGAGGAACCAGCAGAGGTAAATTTCATCCCAGCGGAAATCGTTGTGGCTGAAGTCGCCAAAGAAGGAGGTGTAGTCACTTTTAAATTGAATAGCGGCGGTAACATTAAGAGTGATGGTACACCCCATAAAACGACAATTTTTAATGACGATTATCCTTGTAACTTTGAGTATGTGGCAATGCCACGTTTAGTAAGCTTTGCTTATTTGCAAGCCAAGGTGAAAAATAGTCCCAACGGGGCGACTTTGTTACCCGGTAAGGCGAATATTTTTCGGGATAATACTTTTGTTGGTACAACTGAGTTAGAGAATATTGCACCAGGGCAAGAATTCAAACTTAACTTAGGAATTGACGAAGGTTTGAAAATTGAGCGTAACTTAGTTGAGCGTCAGGTTGACAAAAAACTGATGAGCAAACAACGCCGCATTACTTATGGTTATCGGTTAATAATTACTAATTTACTCAATCTAGAAACCCATCTGAAATTAACTGAACAATTGCCAGTCAGTCGCAATGAAGAAATTAAGGTGCGCCTCAACCAAAGCAACCCGCAAATTCAACTTAGTGAAATGGGAATTTTGGCATGGGGATTAACTCTTCCACCCCAGGAAAAACGAGAAATATATTATCAATTCACCGTTGAGCATCCGCCGGAATTAACCGTGGTGGGATTAGATATTTAGTATTTGTCTTTGTGGTGTAAAAATTGGTTTTTAACGAACCGCAGAGACTTGAATTATAAAAATTAATCATAGGGAAATGGCTGAAAATTCCTTTAATTCTGATAAACTCATTTCGGAAAACCAACCAAATCCTTCTACCGGCTTAACAGACTCGCAACGACAGCGTTTACAACAGCGACATGATATACTTTCGGCAGAGTGGCAGCTAAGAAGTGACAAGTTGAAGAAACTGCGGAAGGCTTCTGCAATTGAGGCAGGCGAAGCCATTAAGTTTAACTTAGAGCAACAAATTCTAGAAGAGGAAACTCAACTGGCACAGTTAGAGAAAGAGTTGGATGAAATTGAGCAAAATCTAAACCTTGGTGCAGCATTTTCTAAAAATTTAGCCCAACCTATTTTCAATAAACCTAATAAAGTCTGCAATGCACTTGCTAGACAGGGGCTTCATTCTCAATCATGGACTTATGATGAACTGGGGTATTGCTGTTCTACTCAGTGGCTTGATATTGGGAGTAAAGGCCCATTTGGGTTAGCAAATAATATTGCTTTGTATGCTGAGTCAGAAATTGCAAGTACTGTTCAGATAATCAAGCTAGTTTTAAATATCAATAATGAAGCTAGTAAACCGATAGCTATACATCAATTTAATAAATTTACCTTGGCTCTATTTGAAGAATTGAGCTTACTTATACCTGACAGATTAATGCCTTCTATTCATGAAGAAACACCAAATAGGTTTAACCAAGATTACGGCATAGTAGAGCTAAAATTGGAAATATATAGAATTAAAACTTGGAGTGTCATCATCAAGTTTTAAAGTATCCCGTTGTCTTAACTAGCCTTTCTGACAATTTGAAGATAATATCGCAATATTCGTCAACAACAATCCACCTTCACCGATGCGCTAAACTTATAGCACTGAGACAATTGCTGCCATGACTGTCGCCCAAGATTTACCAATCCCAAAAGATGTTATATTTCCCCCAGGTGATTTATATAGTGACGAACCGCCCTTGGAAAGTGACTTACATCGGTTACAAATGACGCTACTCATCCAATGCCTTGAGTGGTTGTGGCAAAATCGTCATGATTTCTATGCATCTGGTAATATTACAATTTACTACAGCCCACGCCAGCTAAAATCTTCTGATTTTAGGGGGCCTGATTTCTTCGTGGTGCTGGGGACTGAACGCAAACCGCGCAAAAGTTGGGCTGTCTGGGAAGAAGATGGTAAGTATCCGAATGTGATTATCGAAGTGCTATCAGATTCCACAGCCGCAACAGACAGGAATTTGAAAAAGCAAATTTACCAAGATACGTTTCGCACACCAGAATACTTTTGGTTTGATCCCAATAATTTAGAGTTTGCTGGGTTTGTCTTGGTAGCTGGTAAGTATCAAGCTCTAGAAACTAATCCCCAAGGCTGGTTATGGAGTCAGCAGCTAGAGTTATTTTTGGGAGTTTATAAAGAAAATTTACGCTTGTTTACGGCTGAAGGAGAATTAGTTCCGACACCGCAAGAGGTGGCTAAACAGGAAAAAGAACGTGCTGATCGCATGGCAGCAAAATTGCGAGAATTAAATATTGATCCAGATGCTATTTAGGGATCTTCGGGCAAAATCCATTTTGGTGGTTCCGTCATTTTTTTGCGCAGTCGTTCTTCTGCCAATTCCAGCATTTTGTCTAAGGAAGTCTCTTCGATAAACTTTGAGGCTTCTGCTCTAAACTCGGTATTAGGGCATTTATCCCCTAAAACGCAACCGTTGACACAGGCTTCAGCGCAGTTAATCTTTTGTTCCACGGTCAATTCCTCTCTTTCTCTTTAGGTCGTTACGTCCTGGACAAAACCCTCCAGATAAATTTTACCTTGCCAGTTGCCATGCCAGTTGCCATCCAGTTAGGAATTTTGCATCACTTACCTGCTTGCTAAGGTATGGGAAACAGCCAAAGCACTGTGAGGTAAAATCTGCTAGTTCCAGTCACTTACGTAGCCTACTATGCTGGTATTTAGGTATGAATTTTACATAAATATTAGGAGTATTTGCTTGAGCAGTACGTATTTTTTTTACTCGCAGTCTTGCACAAGAACTGATGGTGGGAATTTTAGCGATCGCCTGCTTGGTAAAAGCTTATGTAACGAGCCAACCACCACCGCCGGTTGCAATCATGTCTCAGCATGATGACACTAACCAAATCCTCCCAACCAGTAATCAACTAGATACCTTCCAGGGGATTGGAAGTAGGGAATGCCAACTTAACTTGGCAAATGTAAAATTATACCCAGCAAGTGGGGCTGATGCTGAAGTAAAAAACAATCATCTTCCCTGTTCCCTAAAAAAAGTCGGTGAATACGGTAAAACTATCTACAATATGGCTAAGGTAGGGAAATGGAGAGAAGTCACAGCTGATTTATTGTCTTTGAAAGAAGTAGCTAAAGGTCTTAGCAGCGAAATTAAGGGTAATAAAGTACAATTAGCAAGGCTAAATTCCTCAATTACCAAACTTGATCAAGCGATCGCCTCTCAAAATCGTCAAGTGGCAATGGATGATGCTAATCGGATAACCCTAGTTGCTGCTAAAATGAGTATAGGGTTTCAGATGCATGTACCAGTTGAGGTAATGTTACTGAGCTACTACGGATGGGAGTTAGAAATTTGGGCACAGATGGGAAACCCTGCTTGGTTGCATAAAACTGCTAAAAATCTTCGTCACAGTTCGGATGTATTACGTCCAACTGTGTTAGCCAGTGGAGGGACAGCCCTTGGTCAGAGGTTTGAGGTGCTGGTTGCTGATGTGGAAAAAGCCTCATTACCTAGTCAGTACAGCCGTCTTGCTGCTCTGATACTTGATGAAGTAGATAATCTTGAGCGGATTTTTTAAGCTAACGATATATATGCAATGTTTTAAAAAGGGCGCTGATGTCGGAACTATTGGCTAACACTGGCACGATCGCAGCGATCGCTACTGCTATTGTTCCCCAACAAGGTAGCGTGGGGATTGTGCGGGTTTCTGGTTTCCATGCAATGGCGATCGCCCAAACTCTGTTTTACGCACCAGGGCGTCAAGTTTGGGAAAGTCACCGGATTCTTTATGGTTATATCCGCCATCCCCAAACCCAAGCAATAGTAGATGAAGCCTTGCTGCTGATGATGAAAGCACCCCGTTCTTACACCCGTGAAGATGTGGTAGAATTCCATTGTCATGGGGGGATTATGGCGGTTCAGCAAGTATTACAACTCTGTTTAGAAAGCGGTGCCAGATTAGCCCAACCGGGAGAATTTACCCTGCGGGCCTTTTTGAATGGACGATTGGATTTAACCCAAGCTGAAGGTATAGCGGATTTAGTGGGAGCGCGATCGCCTCAAGCAGCGCAAACCGCTTTAGCTGGTTTACAGGGTAAATTAGCTCATCCCATCCGGCAATTACGCGCTAACTGTTTGGATATTTTAGCAGAAATTGAAGCCAGGATAGATTTTGAAGAAGATTTGCCACCTTTGCATATTAGTTCTATGATCTCAGAAATTGATCAAATTGCCGCAGAGATTACCAGACTAATAGCCACAAAAGACAAAGGGGAACTCCTCCGCACAGGGTTAAAAGTGGCGATTGTCGGGCGTCCAAATGTGGGAAAATCCAGCTTGTTGAATGCTTGGAGTCAGAGCGATCGCGCCATCGTTACAGACTTACCTGGTACAACCCGTGATGTGGTGGAATCTCAGCTAGTTGTGGGGGGAATTCCCGTCCAGGTGCTAGATACAGCCGGGATTCGGGAAACAGTGGATCAAGTAGAAAAAATCGGTGTTGAGCGATCGCGCCGTGCAGCTAATGCAGCTGATTTAGTCTTACTCACCATCGACGCCGCAGATGGTTGGACTCAAGGCGATGAAGAGATTTATGCACAGGTGCAACACCGTCCGTTGATTCTGGTAATTAACAAAATTGATCTTGTGGAAACGGGTTTGATTACATCCTGGCCCTATCCCAAAACAATTAATCAAATAGTTACCACATCAGCAGCACAAAATCAAGGAATTGATGGGTTAGAAACGGCAATTTTAGAAATAGTGCAAGGGGGGAAAGTCCAAGCGGCTGATATGGATTTAGCAATTAACCAAAGGCAAGCAGCAGCATTAACAAAAGCGAAGATTTCTTTAGAACAAGTGCAAGAAACAATTACCCAGCAGTTACCCTTAGATTTTTGGACAATTGACTTACGAGGTGCGATTCAAGCACTAGGAGAAATCACCGGAGAAGAAGTTACAGAATCAGTTTTAGATATAATTTTCAGCAAATTTTGTATAGGTAAATAGCGTCGAACTTCAACTCTAAATCGGACAACATCGCGGAAAGATCCGCAGAGAAGAAAGCATTCTCGCCCCTGGTGCGGTCTATCAGCTATTGGTGTAGATGCTAACCATTAAATAGAAGAAGTCCTCTTTGGTGTAACTCTGCGAGGGGTTACTACAGGAGAAACGCATCTAAATTATCTTGACAAACTACAATATTAATGTATCAAGTATTACCCTTTTCCTGTATTCATATAAGTTACATTTTGTCAAAATAAATTAGATGCGTTTCCCCTGGGGGTTACTACTGTAAAATGCCGCGACTGGCAAAAGGCATTATCCAACCATTTTGAAAATAAAAATCGCAGACAATCAAGCCAGTCAGTTTTGCCCAAGCTAGAATTCCCAAGGTATGGGGGTCAGAAATAGCTACAAGATTGTTGCTTGCTAATAAGTAGAATAAGTGCAATACTTTGTATATTCTAATAATACCTTTGCCAACTGACGAGTATTAGGATAGAGCAAGCCTAAATAAAGTAGTCTTGTTTTTGCCTTATGGCAAAAAGCTGAACCAATAAAATCCTGTATGCTTTTTGTGGCAGGAATTTATATTGTCCTCTCAGTCTGGACTGAGTTTGAGCTTTTAAGAATGTCCTAACCGCCTTGTCCACTGCTATACAACCCGAAGAGCCTTCTTTTATATTGCCTATTGCCTACCTACGTAAGTACAGCACTTTGCAAGTAAATCAAGTACCAATATTACCAGTTACACTCTTGTGGTGTGAGCCGGACAGCCCGCCATTGTGTACCTTATTTTGATGTAATTGGCTGTACGTTCAGTAATCAAATCCGATTCCTAAAGTCAATTGTTAGCAAGTACAATTGCCTGGGTTCAACAAACCGCAAAATAGTCTGTTTTTAAAGTATGAAAAGGTTATAGTTTTCTATGCATTCTTTTGAAGAAGTATCGTCAAATCTAGAATCTGAGTTTGAAAACAACTCTCAAGCAGCCCTTGCCAAAATGATGAATTTAGAACCAAATATTCATCAGCTAATTTATCACCATGTCAGCGACATTAAGATGGTAAAGGGTAAAGGAATATTTGTTTACGATTCAGAGGACAATCGTTATATTGACTGTGCAGCAGCAACATTCAATTTATCTTTAGGTTATGGTCATTCAGAAGTTCTCCAAGCAGTAAAAGAACAAGCTGAACAGTTAATTCATGTCACTTCAACATTTCAAACTGACCCAATTAACGCCGTTGTCAGAAAGTTAGTAGAAGTTTCCCCGGAAAACCTGACCCTAGTACATCCCAAAGTTTCTAGTGGTTCTGTAGCAAATGAGGGTGCGATTAAAATTGCTCAACGATATACAGGAAAAAGAGACGTCATTACATTATTTCGCAGCCATTTAGGGCAAACAATGATGATGACAAGCATGTCAGGCAATGCCTTTCGTAAAGAACCTTTTCCTAACTTGTTTCCTGGAAGTATTCAGGTACCCGATCCATATTGTCACCGCTGCTTTTACAAACAAAAACCTAAGACATGTGACTTTTTGTGTGTAGAACGAATCCATGACTTTATAGAGTATGGAAGTTCTGGAAGTGTTGCCTGTATTGTTGTCGAACCTATTTCTGGTAATGGTGGTAATATTGTCCCACCTCCAGGATATTTTCAAGCCCTCAAAAAACTCTGTGATGAGCAGGGCATCATTCTGATCTTTGATGAAATTCAGACTGGTATTGGTCGAACAGGTAAAATGTTTGCTGCCGAACACTTTGGTGTACAACCTAACATTATCACTGCGGCAAAGGGTCTTGGTGGTACAGGGTTTCAGTTTGCCGCTATCTTAACTGAAGAAAGGTTAGGTGGTCTTGAGGGACACCACCATTCTTTTACTTATGGTTCAAATGTTCTTGCCGCTGCTGCCGCTGCCAAGACTCTTGATATTGTCAGCCAACCTCAATTTCTCAAAAATGTCGAAATTGTTGGTAAATATATCATGGAGCGCCTTCGCAAAATGCAAGAAAAATACACATTTATTAGTGATGTTCGTGGTGTAGGATTGATGATTGGAGTTGAGATTTCTGATGCTGAGGGTAATCCAAATACGGCTCTAACTAACTATATTGCTGAAGTGGCAATGAAGCGCGGCTTGATTATTAGAACTTCTCGCTATGGTTATGGTAATGTTTTCAAGATCCGCCCGCCATTGATTATCACATTAGAAGAGTCTGAACAGTTATGCGATCTGCTTGAAAAAGTTCTCACAGAGGTTGGATGAAGGACGATATTTTGCGGGATAAAAATCAACAGTCATGTGTCGCAGCATCAAATTTAGAGTTGCATGAGAAATTGCTAGAGAGTATCCCCTGGTAGGGCTTGTGGCAGTGCGCTAACTCTACATTAGGATCATCCAGATGCCAGGGTCGAGATGAAGTGTGAACAATTTAACTAAAAATGACAGGTTTTGTCGGTAGATGCCAGCGCTGCCGTATATTAGGACTTTGATGAAACACTGTGACAACACCATGTAGGAGACAGTATGATTCTGGCGGGTGATATTGGTGCAACAAATAGCCGCTTGGCAGTGTTTGACGATAATCTTGTAGTCGTCGAACAACAGGTATATAAAAGCCAAGAGTACAAAAGTTTCAAGGATATAGTTTGTAAATTTCTGGAAAGTTACAGCTATCCGATTAAAGCTACTTGTTTTGGCTTACCCGGCCCAGTAAGAGAGGGTAAATGCAAGTTAACAAATGTACCTTGGGAAGTCGTTGACGCTACTGAACTGTCGGAAGTGGTTAATAGCCCGGTTGCTTTACTCAACGATGCGGAAGCCAATGCTTATGGCTTGGAAACATTGCGGGATGACGAGTTGGTGACATTGAATGCTGGCAGCAAGATACCGGGGGGAAATCGGGCTGTGGTAGCAGTGGGTACTAGCCTGGGAGAAGCTGTCCTGATAGAGGTAGAAGGTCGATTCCACGCACTCGGTACAGAAGGCGGAAATGCCGACTTTGGTCCATTTGACCAGCTGCAATGGGAACTAATTCGTTACACCCAAAGCAAGTACAAACGTGTAAGCTATGAAGTGGTTCTAGGCGGACAAGGTTTAGTACAAATTTATAATTTTCTCCGCGATACAGGTTATGGTGTCAGTCCCCTCTGGCTGGAGCAGGAGATGCAGGTAGGAGATAAGGCAGCAGCCATCAATAACGCTGCTCAGAGCGGTGAATGCCAGTTATGCGTGCAAGCACTGGATATGTTTGTATCTATTTTGGCGGCAGAATGTGGAAATGCTGCTGTGAAGTATTTCAGTACAGGGGGTATCTACCTCGGTGGCGGCATGGCACCCAATATTCTCAAAAACCTGCGTCAACCCTTGTTTGTAGAAAACTTTATCAATAAGGACAAGATGCGTGAGTTTTTGCAGGCGATCCCTGTATATGTAATTCTCAATCAATATACAGCTTTACAGGGTGCAGCTTGGTACGCTAAAAGAGGTATATCTTAACACTAAGAAGTTAATATGATGCGTTGTGTTATCAAATATAACTGATAGCACAATCCCTGATATTAATTACCCCTAATCCAGGGGAATCGATAAACCTGTTGTTGATCTAAGCGCTTAAAGAGGAAATCATGATAGACGCGGCAGTCATCTTTGATATGGACGGTTTGCTGATCGATAGCGAGCCTTTTTGGTGCAGAGCGGAAGTCGAGGTGTTTAATAGCTTGGGAGTGCCACTAGAAGAGAGTATGTGCAATCAAACAATGGGTTTGCGTAGCGATGAGGTCGTCAGCTATTGGTATGCACGGTTTCCTTGGGTGGGTACGAGTCAGTCTACAGTAGCGGAACGGATTGTCAGTCATGTCAGCGAACTTGTAGCGACTGATGGCAAGCCTTTGCCTGGTGCAGTTGAAATTGTCCAACTGTGTCAGCAAATGGGTTTGCCCTTGGCATTGGCTACCTCATCACCTATGTTTTTAGTTGAGTCGGTGCTAAATAAGCTGGGTTTGCAAGATGCATTCGGTATTTTAAGTTCTGCCCAGACAGAGGAATATGGCAAACCTCATCCTGCGGTGTATTTGACAACTGCCCATCGCCTCGGTGTGAGTCCGCAAAAGTGTGTGGCGTTTGAAGACTCAATTCGCGGCATCATCAGCGCTAAAGCGGCTTCTATGCGATGCATCGCTGTTCCAGCAGCAGCAGAAAGAGAAGATCACCGATTTGCGATCGCAGATGTCAAGCTAGATTCACTTGAACAGATCAACGAGTCGTGGCTGAAGGAGTTTATAACCTGATCTCGCTGGAGTAATTTACCAGATGCCAGCAAAAATCAAGGGTTAATTATCTCCCTCATCTGGGGAAACCCCCTTGGTAGAGTATGTGAAACAGCTTGGTCAAAAGCATCCAAAAAATCTGGAAGACGGGATTTTTAGAATTGCAGTCCGCGTTTACTCACTTAAGAAACTGTTTTTCCTCGAATTCATGATTTTATCGATGCTTTCAACCGTCAATCAGCCGCAATTTTTTGCTAATTTTTACTTAGAATTTTAGGCTAAATATATTACTATAAAAAATATGTAAGCGTAAATATTTACTATTAAATGATACCATATATCAGGTTAAACTTACTCAATAGCCTCACTTGTATGCTGAGATCACTCTTTTTGTTTTCTGACTGGTCAATCACTCTTTATAATGAGCAAAATCTAAATGACAGCTAACAAACAAGAAGTACTAGAGAGCGAAATACAACAGAACAAACTACAAGTAGAAGTTATTCCATTTATCTTGTTACTTATAGCCTTATTCGCTTTATCCATAACAGGAATATTAGTCAAGTTTTCTTTGAGTGAAATGAGTATCAACGTCACACTATTCAATCGCTCTTGGATAGCAGCTGTGATATTTGCGTTGTGGAATGGAGTTTATCAATTACGCACTCAACAATCAGACGAGCCATTCATACCACAGCAACGTTACCAAGTTCGTGACTACGCACTATTACTAGGAGCGTCTCTGGCTTATATGCTGGGTCGTCTGCTCTGGACTTGGTCGCTGACTCAAACAAGCATTGCTAATGCTAATGTGCTAGGTGGTTTAAGCCCAGTATTTACTACCTTGGGAGGGTGGCTGTTATTCAAGCAGCTTTTTGACCGGAAATTTCTGATCGGAATGGCCCTGGCAATACTAGGAGCGGTAGTTTTGGGATTGGATGATCTACTAACATCTGAGAACAGTCTCGTTGGTGACTTCGCTGCTCTTGGGTGTGCGGTGTTATATGCAGTTACCTATTTAATTCTAGAGTACCTAAGAAGTAAGTTTTCAGTTGAAACTGTATTGATGTGGCGCTGCCTGGTTGGGTCTGTATTGACTTTACCACTCGTACTGATATATGAAGATCAAATCTTGCCAATTTCTTTGTCAAGCTGGTTAATAGTATTTTCTCTAGCTATTGTCTGTGAAGCTTTAGGTCATGGGTTGACAGTATATAGTCTCAAAAGCTTTTCCTCAACATTCGTTCTGATAGTGTTTCTGCTTGACCCAGTGATTGCTGCAACTCTTGCTTGGATACTTTTCTCAGAGAGCTTAAGTCTTTTGAACTTGGTGGGTTTTGCTGTGATTATCGGAGGTATTTATCTAGCAAAAACTGGCAAAGGTGCCGATAAAGACCGTAGCTCAGAGGTTGGAAAAATTGAAGAACAAGATGTAATTTCAACGGAACCGGGTTTGTAAGACCTAAATAAGATTCCTTCTGCCTTCTACTTAATCAGTAAACAAATGGATAGACGGACATTTCTGAAAAGCTCCCTGGCAATGGGCATTGTGATCTGGCCCGGAGAAAAACTTCCGAAACAGTTAGAAATAACTGAAGCTCAAGTCAAAGAGTTGTTTACTGTAGAGCCTGCCAATTCTGCCACATCTATCTTTCCCCAGAGTGTGGCATCTGGGGAGCCACAGCCCCAGGGGATTACTCTATGGACTCGTGTTGTTTCACCACAAGCTGATTTGATTCAGGTTGGTTTTGAGGTTTCCGCAGATCCTGAGTTTAAGGCGATCGCTTTACGAGGTGTAACACAAACGGATGCATCAAAGGATTACACCCTGAAAGCTAGTCTAAATTCCCCGTATCTAAAACCCGCTACCACCTACTACTACCGATTTATCTACAAAGGAACAGCTAGCAGAACCGGTCGTTTTCAGACGCTCCCTGCTTCCATATCTGAAGTCAACAGAGTTCGCTTCGCATACATTAGCTGCCAGGATTACACTAACGGCTACTACAATGTCCATCGCTTTTTGGCAGAAGAGGAGATTGATTTTGTGGTATTTTTGGGCGATTATATCTACGAATCTGTAGGAGACAGCAGTTTCCAAAGTGGAATCCGTCCCATCCAGCTACCTAGTGGTCAACCAGTCGCTGCTACCCTTGAAGACTATCGATTTCTCTATCAGACCTACAACAGCGATCGCAATTTGCAAAAGCTGCGGGAGCGCTTTGCCTTGATCAACATTTGGGATGATCATGAGTTTGCCAATGATTGCTTCGGGACGAATACTCCTAATCAAGTTCCCTTCTCTAAATCAGAGCTTCGTCAGTGGGCAACTCAAGCATGGATTGAACACATCCCGACTAGCATTCCTTTCCAAGCTGACAAGGAGCCACTGGCTGCGGTGCAAATCTATCGCGCATTCAAATTTGGCAACTTGCTGGAACTGGTAATGACAGATGAACGCCTTTATCGGGATAGTCCCCCCGCTGACAAGCTTGAGGTGCAGCAGCAGCGGTATCTTAAACAAAACCGATACATGATTCCAGACTGTGCCGAACGGAATGATCCAAACCGTACTATGCTGGGACACACACAGCGCCAGTGGTTCTTAGATAAAATGCTCAATTCTTCTTCCACCTGGAAAATTTGGGGGAATGAAGTGCTAACTCTGCAACTCAAGTATTTATCGGCATTGGCCACAAAGTTTATCGGGCAATCAACCCCAGATTTGTTTATGTCGCTTGATCAGTGGGATGGTTATCCTGCTGAACGTGCGCTACTGTTTAGTACCCTCAAAGAGGCTGGAGTGAAAAACTTTGTGACGATTACTGGCGATTTCCACACCTTTGTGTCTGGGTATCAGAAAGTGAACTTTGATGACCCGCAGGAGGAGCCGATAGGGGTGGAGTTCCTCGTTGGCTCAATTTCTTCTTCTAACTTCGCAGAGACTGATAATTCAAGTTCCCAGGAGGGATTTTTTCCACCAATCGACGTGATGACGCAAACGCTCACGGCTAGTAATCCGCATATTCAGTACTTTAACTCTACAACCCACGGTTACAACCTTGTTGAAGTGACGCCATTAGCGCTAACTTGCACATTGAAAGCAGTTAGCGATATTACAACACCGGGGGGAACACTCTCAACTCTCAAGGTTTTTCGAGTACCTCGCGATCAAGTGTTAATTGAAGATTTGACATCTGCTTAAAATTTGGACATTAGTCATAATATTGGAGTTTTTTATGAAAGCTGTTGTTTTTTCCCAACCTGAAACCGTGGTTGTCGAACAGGTAGCCGATCCCAGGTGTGAAGCCGGTGAAGTGATCGTGCAGGTAAAGCGGGCGGGTATTTGTGGAACTGATTTGCATATATTCCACAATGAATACCTGTCTAATTTCCCGTTGATCCCTGGTCACGAATTTGTGGGGATTGTTGTTGAAGTTGGTAGAGAAGTGGTTGATGTGCAACCAGGCGATCGCGTGGTCGTTGATCCAGATTTGTACTGTGGTCATTGTTTTTACTGTCGCAATCAACAAGCCAATCATTGTCTGAATTGGCAAGGTATCGGAGTCACAAGACCTGGCGGCTTCGCTGAATACGTTACGGTTCCAGTGCGTGCGTGTTACAAGCTACCAGACACAATTTCTGATACACAAGCCACATTTATTGAACCGCTGGCTTGTGTGATTCATGGACTCAATCGTTTGCAACCACATCCAGCCGACGAAGTGTTAATTTTCGGTGCTGGGCCAATTGGACTACTGTTACTGCAAGCATTACAAAATAGTGGTGCAGCTAAGATTGTGGTCGTAGAAAAGCACGCCAACCGCAGAGCATTAGCCAGTCAACTTGGAGCAATTGCGATCGCAGCTGATGAAAATCAAACAGCCGCATTGCACGAACTTGCACCTTACGGCTTCTCGATTGTTGTCGATGCCACCGGTGTCCCAGCAGTCATCCAACAGGCTCTCAATTATCTCCGCCCTAGAGGAAAATATTTACAATTTGGTGTTGCTGCTAGCAATGCCACAGTTACATGGCGTCCCCATGATATTTTTCGGAACGATTGGACTATTCTTGGCAGTTATTCCCAATGTCTCACCTTTTTACCTGCCATTAAATGGTTAGAAAATAACAAAATTGATGTGGCATCCTTGGTTAGTCATACTTTCCCCTTGACTGATTTCCCAGATGCATTGCAACGCTTTGCGCGTGGTGAAACCCTGAAAGTTCATCTTCAGATTAGTTAAATATCATTTTGCGCGATCGCCTTTGAAAAAAAGATTTTTGGTTCCATGCTAGTCAAGTTTTTGCACATCTTGCATACATATCAGCAAACCGGAGGAAACATTCTATGCGCTTGAAAAATCAAGTTGTGATCATTACCGGCGCTAGTCGCGGTCTGGGTCAAGCTATGGCCTTACTTTTTGGCAAAGAAGGAGCGCACATCATTGCCGCTTCCCGGACATCAAGTGAAATTGAGCATACCGCAGAGCAAATTCGTGATCACGGAGGGTCGGCTCTGGCTATTCCCACAGATATTACTGACTTAGCACAGGTTTCCGACTTGTTCCGGCGTGTAGAGGAAGATTACGGCAAAATAGATATTCTGATCAACAATGCCGGCATCGGTCTGTTTGGTTCGGTCGAAGAATTGACACCAGAGGCACTTGACCAGATGTTAGCAGTCAATGTCAAAGGCACAGTCTACTGTTGTCAAGCAGCATTCAAGCGGATGAAAGAAGCTCGTAGTGGGCATATTATCAATATCTTATCCACTGCTAGCAAAGTAGGTCGAGCCAATGAAAGTGGTTACACTGCTTCCAAATGGGCACAAGCTGGATTTACAGAAAGCTTGAAAGCCGAAGCCAAGCCATTTGGTATTCGTGTCACCTCGTTTTGTCCAGGTGGGATGAACACACCATTTTGGCAAACTCCTGAGAACCAAGCACATCAGCAACAGGCAGAACAGTTTATGAACCCACAGGCGATCGCTGAACTCCTGCTGCATATTGCCACATTTCCAGCAGCAATCAACATCGACGATATAGTCGTTAAGCGAATGTAGCTGCTGCACTCCTGAAAAGTTTTCTTGTTAATTCCAGCGTAGGAGGTTGATAAATTATGATTAATGTACAGCAAGGCGCGCAGACAAGTATCAGCGCTGGTAAATTCAAAGGGTTAAGTGCGATCGCTGATGAACGAGGCATCATCACTGCTGTAGCCACAGATCAACGCGGTTCCTTAAAAAAGGCTCTTGCCGCTGCCACGGGTAGTGAAGTGAGCGCAGCTTTACTCACAGAAATTAAACAAAGTTTCGTTGAAGTGTTAGGAGTATACGCCAGTTCCCTGTTGATAGATCCTGAATATGGTCTGCCTACAATTGAATTACGCCCCCCACACACGGGAATATTTTTAGCCTATGAACGAACAGGCTTTAATCCACAAATCAAAGGGCGTTTACCAGAACTACTGCCAAACTGGTCTGTACATCGGTTAGTCGAGCGTGGTGCGAATGGCATTAAAATCTTGTTGTACTACGATCCTGACGACACTTCAGCAATCAATGAAGTCAAGCATAGCTTTATTGAACGTGTAGGAGCTGAGTGTCGTGCTTATGATGTGCCCTTTTTTCTTGAGCCAGTCAGCTACAGCGATGCTATCAATGATGAAAACTCACTTACATTTGCACAGGTCAAGCCAGATAAAGTCAAACAATCAATCCAAGAGTTTTCCCAGCCCCACTATGGTGTGGACGTCCTCAAAGTCGAATTGCCTGTAGATGTGCGCTACATAGCTGATTTCCCAGCTAACACCACAGGGCAAAGCGCCTACAACTATACTGACGCCATCAAGCACCTCCGTGAGGCAGCGACCTTAGCGAAAGTACCATTTATCTACCTGAGTGCATCCGCAACGGCTCCGATATTTGCCCAGACGCTGACGCTAATTACCGAAGCTGATACCGCATTTTCTGGTGTACTATATGGGCTTGACATTTGGCGAGATTGCATCGTTGCCTATGGTCAGGGTGGTATTACAGGATTAAATGATTGGCTACAGCAAAACACTGTGCCAACGCTTCAGAAATTTAACCAAATAATTACTCAGTCTGCCACCCCCTGGTGGGATGTGTACGATCAGGGTGTAAAAAACACCCAAATATGATGAAAAAATGGCACAATGCACCACCTGTTTGGAAACAGCAACAACAGACGCTTACAGTAACTTCAGGGCTAAACACAGACTTTTGGCGTAAAACTCATTACGGTTTTATCCGCGACACTGGACACTTTTATTATCAAGAAGTGACAGGCGATTTTAGCGCTGTTGTGAAAATCACCGGACAGTATGAGGTGCTTTACGACCAAGCAGGGCTGATGATCCGCGAAAACGATTTGACGTGGTTAAAAAGCGGAATTGAGTTTGTAGAAGGTGTGCAATACGCCAGTGTTGTAATCACACGTGAGTATTCTGACTGGTCTGTGGTACAGTTACCTCAAAATCCGACTTCTTTGTGGCTAAAGTTGGAACGAAGGGGAAGCGCCGTGGAGGTGAAATATTCCCTCGACGGTGAACAATACACGATGATCAGACTGGCTTATTTGACTGAAGCGGAAACAGTGCGCGTTGGCCCGATGTGTGCTTCGCCTGAAAGGGAAGGTTTTCAAGTGGTTTTTGAAGACTTCCAAATTACACCTTTGTAGGAAGATTAAGCTAGCTGATCGCGTTTTTAATTTGGGCGTTGCATATTTACGGGATGATTTTTCTCATGCAGAGGAGGACACTTGCATGGACGGGTTTCCCGAATTGAGCATCGCTTCCATCGCTTTTTCACAGCCTGATTAATGGTCAGTATCCAAAAACAACTGACCACTAAATATTACCCATTACTCATTACTCATCATTGACTCCAACTGCACCACCTCAGAAGGTAAGTGTTGATCTAGCCAATTCCCTAAATTAGTCATTACCTCTTGGTAATTGAGGTCAGCATGAAGTTCGTGATAGGCTTCTGGATACTCGATTAGTAGCTTATCTGGATAGGATACTTTTTGGTAAAAGGCTTGGCTTCCCGCTGGTTTTGCCACTTGATCAGCCCCTCCTTGGAGAATCAACAAAGGTACTTGCCAATCACCAGCGTGGGCATAAATCCAATCCCGTGTTGCAAAGAATTCCGTAGACAGACGGGCAGTACCGAGGGTATGCTTGAACTCATCCTGGGCAATGGCGGCTACAACCTTTTCATCCCGTGAACCAGGAATACTCTTAAGACCCGTATTCATAGTGAAACGTGGCCACACCCGTGAGAGCATCTTTCCTATGAACAGGCGCAAAGGTGATACCCCAACTTTCCCGATACTTGGCGCTAAGGCAATTACACCCTGCAATGGGGGTGCATCTTTGGCATATCGCAGCGCGTAATCAAGGACGATTACACCGCCCATGCTATGACCTAAAAGAAAAACTGGGACTTCTGGCTGTTGCTGGTGAATTAACTTGAAGAGCGATCGCAAATCTTCTCGATACTCAGCCCAAGCATTAATATAGCCTCGCTGACCGGGGGAGCGTCCATGACCGCGCATATCCACGCCATAGATGGCATATTGCTTGGGTAGCAAATGCTCAACTATATTACTGTAGCGTCCACTGTGTCCTCCAAGCCCATGCACAACAGCTAATACCCCCCGTACCTTAATATCTGGAATCCAGCTTTGGTAATACAGGTCAAGCCCCCCAACACCTTTAAATTTGCCGTCGCTGTGGTAAATTTTCATGGTTATTTTTTTACGCTCTTTCCCAGCAAGCTACTAGCCTATAAACGTACATTGTAGGAATAATAGCTTCTAACCGTGGGAATGAATACAGATAAATTGAGTTACTGTGACAGATTTAAACAAAAATTGGCTTTTTCTCAGAAAAATCAAGCCTCAAGCTTCTGACTCTAGAGTGGTTTAGATGATGCCGTCAAAGACTATTATTTGTTTATGCGTTCAAAGAGGATGTTATCGAAACTTCTTCGAGTAAATCTGGTTCTGAAAGCAGCATTGGTGAGGTAACTTCCCAAGTTCACCTAAATGGAAAAACAGCAGACAAGACATCGATCCATCAGCGGTCAAATCAAACAGAATCAGAAACCCCTTTGCCCTTAACTCATGCAGCCATCAAGCGGGTGTGGGAAGGTGTAGCAGCGGCAGGCAGCAGCGCAGTGCGTCACGCTATCGAGTCCAATCTCCAGCAGCTGTCAACCATTAATGATCAACAAACAGAGAAGAGAATTGATGCTAGAATCCGGCGCTTTGTATTGCGATCGCTCATTCATTCTCTATTTCGGGTGCGAGTCGAACATCTAGAAAGGATACCACCAGAACCCGCCATCTTATCTGCCAACCATCTCCACCACATCGACCCCTTACTCCTGCTGGCAGAACTACCCACCCAACCCCACTACTATATTCTGGGGGATGCTCGCACCCTCTACAACAAGTGGTGGAAACGTTTGATCTTGGGTTTTGCTGGGGGTGTCATTCCTTTAGAACGGATTTGGAAAGAAGAACTCGCCGTCATCACCGCAGCCAAAGCTGGACAGCAAGACCTCCTAGAACTGGCTACAGCCATTGAAAAGACAGTACACACAGGCGGAGATATCCAGACACTGCGCCAGATAGACCGAATTGTTCTAGCAATTTTAGCCCGTGGGGATGGAATGATTCTGTTTCCCGAAGGAAGACTAGGAACCAATGAGGGTCAATTACATCTCCCACTCAAGCGAGGAACTGTGATTTACGCCTTACGGGCTGGAGTGCCAATAGTACCAGTAGCGCTGATTGGCACTTATGACCTCTTTTTGGGAAAAGAGTTAACCATTCGGGTTGGTGAACCATTATACTTTACCCCCGATTCCAGACCGAAGCGACAGGAAGTAGACGCAGCCTTAGAAAAGTTGCAGCAGGCAATGTTGGATCTATTGCCCACAGACTATCAAGAACCAACCGGGACAAAGCTGTTTCGCCATTTTCTCAACCACATGTTTTGGTGAAAATATTTAAAGCAGTTGTCATTTATTTAAACCACATCTGTCCCAGGGGCACAGCAACGCTAAATCAGGATTTATAGGATTGGAGGATTTACAGGATAATTTCTGATTCAGACAGGAGGATTTACAGACTCAAACAATCAAGCCATCCTGTTCATCCCCTAATCCTGTAAATCCTGATTCAGACAATTTTGGGCGTTATTTACCACGTAACAGCCCCTGGAAGAACTGAAAAATATTCACAAATATTTGTTCTAGCCAAAGCATAGCCCGATCCAGCCATGCCAGCAATACCTCTAAGGGGTGTTTTTCATACCCCAACAATGTTGCTGTAGTTTCTATCCAGTCTGGTTGTGCTTCAACTTGAGTGTTTTGGCGCACTTGCATCTGATAAAGTTCCCTTTTGTTTTTCTCACTTCCACCTTGAGAAATACGGGATGTGGTTTTTTTGTTGGCGGGGACTTTTGCCGATTTTTTGGGATTTGAGCCGCGATTCTGGGTTAATTTTTTCCCTTCAAAAAACCCTAATCCTGATTTTAAGTTTTGTAGCAAATCTTGGGCGCTATGATTTAAATCATCTGGCGGAGAATTTTCTGCTGATGGACTAGATGCGATCGCCTGATTTATGCTGGAAAATGGTATAATTACCTCATCAGGACTCGCCTCAGCATCACCAAACAAATCATTTAACGTCAGCCAAGGATCTACAATAACATACCCTTGCTGTACTTGTTCATTTTTGGGCAATGCCTTTCTAGAACTCTGGTTTAATACTTTACCTTGTAGCTTGACCTTCGTTTCTGTAGGCTCAAGTTTCTTACCAGTTCTATCGCCAAAAAAGTACTTTACAGCCGCCTCAATCAAAGCCTGAATCTTCAGCGTTTGAGTTTCCAACCCATCAGCCGAAACTGCGATTTGTCCCCTCGCCTCTAGTTGTTCTTTGCCGTACAGAAATATATTTAACTGAGTTTGGGCAGTTTGCATAATTTCCCGGCTGTGTTGCTGTACAGTGACTAAAGCATTTGATTCTACCTGAGCTAATGCTGTATCTAGCAATGCCAAAACCTTACCAGGATTTAGTAAATATTTATTCTCTCTACCATCTGCTGCAATTTTTCCCGCAGCTAGTAATGGCGTATTTTCCCGATTTGTCCCAGTCAATTTAGCTAATATGCGGTCAATTTCTGGTAATAGCGCTGCTTCTTTTTTAGCTTCAGCTAATTGCCAAGAATGCCAATAATCAGCCACTTCGCCAATAATTCTGTCTGCTAATTTTGCTTGTTGCTGGGGTGTTAAAATGTCGAGAATTTGATTCTCGGCGGTAACAAGTACCAAATTACGATTCCCCAAATGTGTAGCAATTCCCCGTATTACTGGCAGATGCCCCTTGAGAGTATTTTCTGTCTCTACCGCTAGTTTGTCTGGAATCCTTAAGGATTTCGGCTGATGATTGGGAACAAATTTCTCCCAAAAAGACCCCAAAACCGCCAAGAGGTTAAAAGTCTGAGATGTTTTTGCGGGTGTGGTTGTGGGTTCTTCCGTTGAAAGATTTTGGACAACTTCTAGTATGTGCTGAATCGGTGTGTCAGCAGGTGGCGGAGTTTCGGGTTGTAACTGTCGTCTGGGTTGTGGTTCTTTGGTGTGTAGTCGTTTCCCAGCCAATTCATCTGACTGAAACATCTGGTACACCTGGTAAAGTAGTGCATCCACACCCAATTTAGTGGCAACTTGCAATTGCCGGAAGGTGTTTTCCCACTGTTCTGTCAACCGCCGAGATTGCTGGTGGACAAAGTTAAAGAGTTTGCTTTGATAACGACCAGAGTAACCAGAAGACATGATAGTGATTTATTCTTTATAGCTTTGTTTAGTCTTGAGACCCCCACCAAACAATAAAAACGCCAAACTGTTAATTATCGTCAGTCACCCCATCTTAGCGAAAATATGACTCCTGCTGTATCTTCATCTTCTAGCAAATTGATCTCGGAAGCAATTGAGAAGTTACGCTCTTGCTGTCAAGTTAATATACAGTCTACATGGCTACATCGAGAATCTGATTCGGTAATTACTGCTATTGCTGCCTCTGATTTGTCTAATTGGCAACCTGTTGAGCTAAATGCTAAAGGACATATTGCTTGGACTGGGGGAAAAACGGTGCTGTGGCTGGTGCAAAAATTGGTGGTTCCCCAAAATTTACAGGGTTATCCTTTGGCTGGGTTGTCTTTGCGGTTGGCGCTGGTTTGGTGGGCTGATTCTGCGGAAATTTATGTGAATGGGGAGTTGGTGCTGGAGGGGGATTTATTTGATTGTTCGCCGAGGGTGCTTCTTAGTCAAGGGGTGAGTCCTGGTGAAGAGTTTGTTGTGGCTTTGCGGTTGGTGAGTCCGGGACATGATCAGGGTGCGTTGGTGCGATCGCTCTTCGTTTATGAGTCAATGGATTATAATATCCCTGATCCGGGTTTTGTGGCTGATGAGTTGGCTGTGGTTCAGCTTTATTTGGAACGGTTTTCACCTGAGAAGTTGGCTGTTTTGGCTGAAGGGGTGAGGGAAGTAACGAACCGCCAAGACGCCAAGGAAGAGTGGGAAGAGTGGGAAGAGTGGGAGAAATCAGTTTTGTCTTTACGGGAAAATCTGATTCAATCTAAAATCCAAAGTCTAAAATCTAAAATATATTTGTTGGGTCATGCTCATTTGGATTTGGCTTGGTTATGGCCTGTTAGTGAAACTTGGAATGCTGCACAACGCACTTTTGAGTCGGTTTTACGGTTACAGGTAGATTTTCCGGAGTTGATTTTTTGTCATTCGACGCCGGCGCTTTATGGTTGGATTGAGGAACATCGTCCAGATTTGTTTGCAGCTATTCAAGGACGGGTGGCTGCTGGACGTTGGGAGGTTATCGGCGGTTTTTGGGTGGAACCGGAACTTAATTTGATTGCTGGTGAATCTATTGTCCGTCAGCTATTGTATGGTCAGCGCTATTTTCAGGAGAAGTTTGGCAAGGTTTCGTCTGTGGTCTGGGTTCCTGATTCTTTTGGTTTTTGTGCAACTTTACCGCAGTTTTTCGTTAATGCGGGAATTGAGTTTTTTGTCACCCAAAAGCTACGCTGGAATGATACTACTAAGTTTGATTATGGCGCTTTTTGGTGGCGATCGCCTGATGGCAGTGAAATATTTAGTTTGATGTCTGCACTCATCGGTCAAACTATTGACCCTGTTAAAATGGCAGAATACGCCTGTGAATGGCAAACCCAAACTGGCTTAGAAGATGCTCTCTGGCTTCCTGGTGTGGGCGACCACGGCGGCGGCCCCACCCGTGATATGTTAGAAGTTGCCCAACGTTGGCAACAGTCACCTTTTTTCCCTGAGCTAGAATTTACAACAGCAGAAAAGTATTTACAGCAGATAAAATCCCAAGTTCAAAATCTCCCTGTTTGGGAAGATGAACTCTATCTAGAATTCCATCGCGGTTGCTATACTAGCCACGCAGACCAAAAACGCTGGAATCGTCGTTGCGAAAATTTGTTGTACCAAGCTGAACTGTTTGCTACTTTGGCAAATATTACCTGTGGGGTGACATATCCTCAAGCAGAAATCGAAGCAGCTTGGAAGCAAGTGTTATTTCAACAGTTTCACGATATTTTACCCGGTTCTTCTATTACCCAAGTTTATGATGATGCGTTAACCGAGTGGCAACAAGTAGAAGAGGTGGGAACGAAGATATTAAACGAGTCCTTGGGTGCGATCGCATCTCACATCACTCTACCAGAACCCCCACAGCCCAATAGTCTATCTGTTATAGTTTTTAACTCTCTCAATTGGTCGCGTTCTGAAGTCGTCTCTGTCACCTTACCCACACCTCACCAACCATGGCAGGTTTTCGATGCTGCTGGAAATCAGCTTGACTCTCAGTTATCTGAACCATCAACCCTACTATTTCTCGCAACTGATATCCCACCTGTCGGTTACACCATATTTTGGATTTCTCCCACAATTCTCCCCATCACCCCCTCACCCCTTCCCTCAGACTGGGTGCTAGAAAATGAATTTTTGCGCGTTGTCGTAAATCATCAAACAGGCGATTTAGCAAGTGTCTTTGACAAAATTCAACAAAGAGAAACTTTAAGTGGTGCCGGAAATCAACTCCAAGCCTTTAAAGACAGTGGTCAATATTGGGATGCTTGGAATATTGACCCCAATTATGCCCAGCATCCCTTACCCCCAACCCACCTTAAATCTATTCAATGGCTAGAAACCGGAAGAGTGCAAACTCGTGTGCGTGTGGTGCGTCAGTTGGGTGCATCGGAATTTTGCCAAGACTATATCTTGCAAGCTGGTGTACCCCTATTAAAAATTTCCACCACTGTTAATTGGCAAGAAAATCAGGTATTAGTAAAAGCAGCCTTTCCCCTCAACATCACAGCAGACTTTGCTACCTATGAAATTCCCTGCGGTGCTATTCGTCGCCCCATAAATCCCCAAACCCCCGCCGAAAAAGCCAAATGGGAAGTTCCCGCCTTACGTTGGGCTGATTTAACTGGAGAGACAGAAAGCGGTATTTACGGAGTCAGTTTACTGAATGATTGTAAATATGGTTACGATAGTCAACCCAATCAACTACGGCTAACATTACTCCGCAGTCCCAACTGGCCAGACCCAGAGGCTGACAGAGGCTATCATGAATTTACATATTGCCTGTATCCCCACGCTAATAGCTGGGAATCAGCCCACACAGTACACCGAGGGTATGAATTAAATATCCCTTTACAAGTAATCTTAAATCCACCCAGCACTCGCAACTCCCCACCCAGCAATCTTACAAGGGCGAGTTTCTTAGATTTATCAGCCGAAAATTTAATCTTGATGGCACTGAAACCAGCAGAAGATAACCCACAAACATATATTCTCCGTTGTTATGAATGTCACGGAGAAACAGCTGAGTTATCTTTACAAAGTGACCTGGGTTTAACCTTAGACCATGCTGTAGATTTATTAGAACGTCCCCTCACCAATCAACTTGTACCCTCAACGATACAGCCTTGGAAAATCGCCACCTTCCAAGTCAGGCTTGACGATAAACTTCTCTCCGATGTCCGATTTTGACAACAGTTACCACTAATACATCATCCTGAATTTGATACAAAATTCGATAACCGTTTTCTGTATCTTTTAGCTTAACAACACCATCGGGAAGTGGTTATTTTGCTAATGCTTGGATTTTCACCTCTATCTTTTCTCGAATGTCTTCTGATAACTTTTTTAACTGCTTTAATGCACCTCTTGATATTTCAATTTGATATGTCACGCAATTTCCCTTTTTGCTTGTAACCAAGGTATCGTGCCGTTAGTTTTTATATCTTCTAGGGCTGCATGATATTCTTTGATATCTTCTTCATCCTCGCTTCTCCGAATTTTTAGAAGTTCTAAAATCTCTTCTAGGGTGTCTTCATAAGCATTTTCTAACTCTACATAAATTGCTTTGAGTAATGCTTCCTTAGTGCTTGTAGCTATATCTTCCGATTGTGCATTTTTCATAAAAAATACCCCAATATTTGTTAAGATGATTACTTGTAGCAACCACCATATAACAATCTTATGGTATGGCTTCAGCAGAAGCTATTGTTTTTGGGGGGTTGGCTCCGACCTACGGTGTACACACAAGTCTCTTTCAATGCAATTTATGGTTGTGCGAACACGCCGATTCAAAACCTCACCCTGGTTCTGCTACGCACAACCTGTCCCTCTCCTTGCCAAGGAGAGGGATGTCCGTCAGGACAGGGTGAGGTTTTTCCAGACTTTTGGGTATGGAAACGAGATTTTAAAAGGGTTTCTGCTTACGTTGATACTCATGAACAATGTTGTCTACGATAATCTGTACCTCACCAAGTTGCAAAAACTTCAGTAAGTCAAATTGACAAAAATAGTAATACGTTATAAGCTTTTATACAAATGTGTTGAAGTAAATCGACACACCCCGCCCGAACCTTGAAAACCGCATAATTCCGTTGAGGTGTGTCGATACTTTGTGCAGTAAGGCTTTTAGGCTGCCAAATTGATAGATTTTTGAAATTGTTTTGCCATTTTCAAGAGGTGTGTCGATTTAGAGGTCTTAAACCCTTTCCCAGTAAGGCTTCCAAAGGTGAACTCTTTACATCACCACTTCCCCTAACGGGGATGGAAACGTGAAAGAAAAACAAAAAACAACCGAGGAAATACCTTTACATCACCACTTCCCCTAACGGGGATGGAAACTTCACAAGGGAACGACTGACCCTCAACAGAAAAGACTTTACATCACCACTTCCCCTAACGGGGATGGAAACAATGCCGGGCTATCAAAGACCGGATTAATGTTGAACACTTTACATCACCACTTCCCCTAACGGGGATGGAAACAATCCGAAGCGCTCGATTTACGTCGAAAACGACATAACTTTACATCACCACTTCCCCTAACGGGGATGGAAACTTGTCTTTGAATCCCCACGAAGGTGAGGTCTGTCTGATGCTTTACATCACCACTTCCCCTAACGGGGATGGAAAGACATAATTTTGAATTAGGGAATAGAGAAAACTCAAAAACTATAGGACTTACTTCCTTTGGAGATTCATCCTAATATTGGGCATTTTTAATCGTGTTTTTATGCGTTAGCTGTAGGGTGCGTTCCCTAACGCACCGATTAAGATTTTCAATGAATAAAACCAGCCTACATATTTAGCATTGTTTGTCAATGCGTAAGTCCTAAACTATTCTTAATGCAATAACATCTCAGAAACGGTGCGTTAGGAACGCACCCTACGGGTTAAGATGGTTTTTTCTTCCCTGGTTTGACAAAAGAGGTTAAACGGAAATAGACAACTTTTCTAGTCTTCGTGGTCGTCAAACGGGTCATCGAGTTCTTGAGCAGGAGGCCCAAATGAGGTATAAATGGCCCAGCCGGTTATTGCTACCAGTGCAGCGCCAAAGGAAATGCTAAGAAATATTGCGGGTTCCATAAATTAGGGATAAATTATGATTTCTATTATTAATAGAGTATTACAAAATTTGAAGCAAAAGCCGACAATTATTAACCAACCCAAGTTGAGGTAACACTTTCCTTGGTATTATGGTCATGGCTAAAAGCTATGGTATGCGCTCCGCGTACCGATAAGTACGGGCTGCAAGACCTATAATCAGGGCAACCTGAAAGAGGCAAGTTCAGCCCAAAAATCTCAACCCCTCAAGGGCTGGGAATTTCCCAAAAAATTAAAAAAAGCTTTGGCAACAAATCTTAGGTGAACTATGGCACTACGGACTAGGTTAGGAGATATCCTCAGACCCTTAAACTCTGAGTATGGTAAAGTGGCTCCGGGTTGGGGTACTACCCCAGTAATGGGTGTTTTTATGCTGCTATTTTTGGTGTTTCTGCTAATTATTCTGCAACTTTACAATAAATCACTGTTGGTTCAGGATGTACTTGTTGATTGGCGAAGCTTAGGCGGCTAAGTGATATAGAACTATCAAACTTGGATAACAAGTTAACTTACACCCGGCTTGTCCGGGTTTTTTCGTCGGTTGTAATTTGCCACTGACCGCTAACTATTGATTAGACTACAGATGTAAGTTGCCGCAGTGGTTTTAGAGTTTACAGGAGATAAACAATGAATATCTTTGGTATAGGTCTGCCGGAAATGGGTCTAATTATGATAGTGGCGCTGTTAATCTTTGGCCCGAAGAAGCTACCAGAGATTGGGCGGAGTTTGGGGAAAACCATTCGCGGTTTTCAAGAAGCTTCTAATGAATTTCAAAACGAGTTTAAGCGCGAAGCCGAAAATTTAGAACAAGCGGTGAAGACTACCGCTGAACTGGAACCCAAGCAAATCGAGGCTGTGACATCCCAGCATGATACCCCTAGTTCTTCCCCAACTAACTAGGAAGGTGTTGCTTAGAGATTGCCTTGAGCCAAAATGATAGAAGCTGTTAAGCAACCAGCTTTGGTGATTCCCCAGCTAATTGTCGGGTTGGGGAATCCTGAGCCTAAGTATGACCAAACTCGCCATAATATTGGCTTTGCTGCTATAGATGCTCTCTCCCGTTTCTGGAAAATTCCCCTCGCGGAAAATCGCAAGTTTCAAGGGGAATATAGCGAAGGAATAGCAGCCGGTGGCGGAAAAATTCGCCTGTTGAAGCCGTTGACTTATATGAATCGCTCAGGACAGTCAATCCAAGCGGTGACAAGTTGGTATAAGTTGCCGCCAGGGTCGGTGTTGGTGATTTATGATGATATGGATTTACCTTTGGGTAAAACTCGTCTACGCTTGTCTGGTTCTGCTGGGGGGCACAATGGGATGAAAAGCATCATCGCTCATCTGAATTCCCAAGACTTCCCCCGTTTACGCATCGGCATTGGTAAACCAAAAGGTGCAGCTAATAGTGATGATTCAGAAACTGTCTCTCATGTACTGGGGCGATTTTCTGGCGCTGAAACTAAATTAATGTCTCTTGTGCTTGAGTTCGTGGTTGAGTGTGTGGAACTCAGCCTTAAGCAGGGAGTCGAAAAGGCGATGAATCGTTGTAATAGTCGGACTATTGATGTTTCTGAGGGTTAGGTTATTTTGGTTGATGGGCAGCTTTTTGAGCCTGCCCCATCCAAACCAGGATAAAATCCTTGACGCACCCTATGCATGAGCAAAAAAAAATTCACTCACACTGCAATTCAGGGTACGGTAAATCTTGCGGAAATTTTTGTAAAAATAATGGTAAACCGCAGTTACTTGTTTCAGATTATATCCTCAAGAAACAACAGTACTAAAGCACAGAGGGTTATTTAAAACGGCGTTTGCGTCTAGCTTCCACTCCCTTACGTTTACGCTTTTCCTGCGGGGTTTCAAAGTGCCGATGATATCTAACGTCAGCCAATATACCAGCTTTGGAAACCTGGCGTTTAAACCGACGAAGGGCTGAGTCTATTCCTTCGTTTTCGCCTAGAAGCACTTGGGTCATTCTTATTGTGTCCTCAATTTATCGACAATTTACATTGTAATATCAGCCTCAGAGTTAGCAAAACCCCCTAGACTAGTCCGGGGAGCAAGAGGCAATTCATCAACACACTCAAGAGCGAGATTCGAGAAACTGGGTAAATTATACTGCCAAATTTTTGCCGATGTACGACAATTTAACTTAAAACGTAATTTAGATTACTAAGAAAAGTGAGCAGTTATTATTATTTTTAACGATTTTAAAAGTTTATTTTACCTTCGTTGAGTAATTTATATCCGGTGGCTAGGGCGGTAAAAGCAACGCAGAAATTCCATAAGCTAGTGGATTTTAAAATCACTCCACCGCTTAAGAAAACTAGCACTATACCAAGGCATAGTAAAACCCAGCCAAATTTACGAGTTTCTCTCCCAAAAAAGACTAATGCAAATATACCTGCCATAATTGCTAAAACTGAGGCGGTCGCAGGTAATGTGCGGAAGGATAATCTATAGTAACTGCTAACAAATATGATGTTTTGACCAAAGAAGTATATGCCTATAAGAAGTAGAAATAATCCTATAAGTTTGATGAATGCTCTGCCCATGTTTTTTGATATTTATCATGCTTTAACTTAATTTAAACTATTATGTAATTTGATGTCTCTAAGAATTACTGAATTTTGTGTAAATTCTCATTAAAGATTAGATGAAAATTACGGTGAATATACTTATGTTACTTCGGTCTATGAATATAGGATAAACCAGAATTAAATACTACTAGCTGAATCATCACTCTTCACTCAGCACGATAGATAGGGCTAGTTGATAAAGTTGGCGACGGGGTAGGTTGGTGACTTTTGCTAACTGACGACTAGCTTGCGATCGCGAAATTCCCTGACTGATGATCTGTTTTAATTCGGCTTTGAGTTGTTCTTCTGTTAGTTGCAGTTGACTGGGTGGATTTCCTGCCACCACGAGAGTATATTCCCCTTGGGGTTCTCGCTGGTTGTAATGGGCGATCGCCTCGGCAATTGTCCCCCGCCAAAATTCCTCATACAATTTAGTTAATTCCCGCCCTAGCACGATTTGGCGATCGCCTCCCCAAACCTCCCCTAAATCTTGTAAAGTTTCCCGCAAGCGGTGGGGTGACTCGTAAAAAATTAATGTTCGAGATTCTGCTTGCAGAAATTCTAAATATTCTCGTCGCTGTTGACTTTTCGCTGATAAAAAGCCTTCAAAGCTAAACCGATCTGTTGGTAGTCCAGATGCACTTAAAGCTGTAATTGCCGCACTAGGGCCAGGAATGGGAACTACTGTGATCCCCGCCTGAATACAAGCTATCACCAGTTCATATCCCGGATCAGAAATTCCTGGCATTCCCGCATCACTCACAAGTGCGATCGCCTTATTATTAGCTAAAAGCTCTAATAATTCTGGTACACGGCTGTGTCGGTTATGCTCGTGGTAACTCATCTGGGGCGTCTTAACTTGAAAATGTTGTAGCAACTTCCCCGTGTGGCGTGTGTCTTCCGCTGCAATTAAATCCACCGTTTGCAAAATTCGCACCGCCCGAAAAGTCATATCTTCCAGATTGCCAATTGGTGTGCCGACAACATAAAGTGTTCCTGGTTTTGGATCAGTTTGCATAATTTTTATATTTTACAAATTTTCGTTTTCACTGGGTAAAAATTCAGGCGTTAAAATTTCTGTTAAGCCATAAGGACAAATTTCAGGAAATGAAGATAATCCTGTTTCTCTTTCGGCGCTAATGGTAGCAAGTTGATAAGTTTTATCGAGTGACTCGGCTAAAAAGGAGCTAAGACTGGGGTTTTCCTGAAGCAGTTTCTCTAAGCGTAAGCGTTGCTCCTTGATGGTTAATTGCCAACTCCGAGAGCGTAAGTTAGGCTGAAATTGCCATTTGAGTAGGTGCATCAGTAATAGTTCTAATCGGCTTTCTAATTCCCGTTTTTCAGAACGTCCCATGTCTTCAATTTCTTCAGCGATCTGATGGAAATCAATTTGATTAAATTGTCTTGTTCTCAGCAAGTGCGCTTGTTCTTGCGTCCAAGCATAAAAATCATTGTTGTGGGTAGCTGGATTCATAAATTATCCTGGAATTCAGTTAATAATTCGAGAAAGTTACCTTTTGCCCAATGACTAATTTTGGCTTATTTGTTGGTTTAGTAACCTTAGATTTAATTTACCTTGCTGAGTCTGCCCCCAAAAATAATCAGAAACTAGTTGCTACTGACTATACTGTGGCAGCAGGTGGCCCGGCAACAAATGCAGCTGTAACCTTCAGCCATTTGGGTAATCAAGCTACAGTCTTGGGTGTGGTGGGTTCTCACCCAATGACGCAGTTAATTAAAACAGATTTGGCAAATTACAAAGTGGCGATCGCCGATCTTTACCCCAGCACCAATGCAGCCCCGCCCATCTCATCTATCATTGTTACCCAAGCTACGGGCCAAAGGGCTGTAGTTTCCATTAACGCTGTCAAAACTCAGTCCACAAGTGAAGCTATCCCACCAGATATTTGGCAAAATGTCGATATTGTCCTAATTGATGGGCATCAGATAGCAGTTAGCAAAGTCATAGCCCAAATTGCTAAAAACCAGAATATCCCAGTTGTGATTGATGGCGGTAGCTGGAAGCCAGGATTTGCAGAACTTTTGCCTTTTGTGGATTACGCCGTTTGTTCAGCTAATTTTTATCCCCCCAACTGCCATACTGGAGAAGAAGTTTTTACCTATCTCAACGCCTTGGGTATACCCCACATCGCCATCACCCACGGAGAAAAACCCATTCAATATTTAAGTGGTGGTAAAACTGGTGTTGTCAATGTGCCCATAATTCAGCCAGTTGATACACTGGGAGCAGGAGATATTTTCCACGGTGCATTCTGCCATTACATCCTAGGGAAAAGCTTTACCGATGCCTTGACAAATGCGGCTAATATTGCTGCCACTTCCTGTAAATTTTTTGGCACACGCCGTTGGCTCGATTCAAAGTAGACTTAGTGTATTCCAGGAAACAAATTAATTTCAATTTGCCACCTTTTCAGTCCAAATTTGACTCAGCAATGAAAGACCTACAAGAAATATTAGAAATTGCCCGTGATGTCGGTAGGGGGGCAGCAAATATACTGCGGTCTTATTACCACGGAACAGCAAAAAATCCAAACCTCGACATCCAATATAAACAAAATGAGCCAGTTACCGTTGCAGATGTAGCCGTCAGTCAATATATCTTGCAAAGGCTACAGGCAGCTTTAGGTAATGAAGATTTTGCCTATATCAGCGAAGAAACCTATAAATCTCCACTGAGTAGAGATAGCTCTAAGTGGGTCTGGATCATTGATCCTTTAGATGGGACGCGAGACTTTATCGACAAAACTGGGGACTATGCCATTCACATCGCTTTAGTGCAGGAAAATCGCCCAGTGTTAGCCGTGGTAGTCGTACCAGAGGCGGAAAAATTGTATTACGCAACTATTGGCGGTGGTACTTTTGTAGAAACTAGAGATGGCTCTATCCCTTTACAAGTTTCTGCTGGTAAACTAGTTAAGGATTTAACCCTGGTTGTGAGTCGTTCTCATCGCAATGAACGGTTAAATTATCTACTGCAAAACCTACCCTGTCAAAATCAACAAGCGATCGGCAGTGTGGGTTGTAAAATCGCCGCCATTGTCGAACAACAGGCAGATATTTATATTTCCCTTTCCGGCAACTCTGCCCCCAAAGATTGGGATCTCGCAGCTCCCGAACTAATTTTAACAGAAGCTGGTGGTAAGTTTACCCACTTCGATGGCACTCCCTTACAATACAACACTGGTGATATAAATCAGTGGGGCGGAATGCTGGCTAGCAACGGTCAGTATCAAGAGGCACTGTGTAAGCAAGCAGAAAACATACTAACACAATACACTTCTGGATCAAGGTAAGAAAGTTTGTGGGAAATTAGTTTTCAGACAATTAGTTATGCTATAGTTACACCCACGACTAACGAATATCCTTATCCGTAAAATTCCTCAGCATTCAGCCTGGCTTTTGAGTTACTAAACTAGCAAGATATCGCTGGTTTCTCAAAACCATTTTCACAAATAGAATTTGTAGAACGAACGAGATACAGCCTTTTATTGGCAGCCTTTTAAGCTAAACTGACCAATTTTATAATTGGATATTACTCCGTATGGGGACATATTCCAAGGCTATGCTATACTTCTCGATATAAGGATTATTTTCGGTTGAGTAAGTCGTTTTAAGTTTTTAAATGCGTCTCTCCGAATCTAACTCTCTACACTCTCTGGTTTGGGAGACCCTCCTCTATGTCGATTTACGTTGGAAATTTGTCCTATCAGGTAACAGAAGAAGACCTGAAGCGGGCTTTTGCTGAGTACGGAACCGTTAATCGTGTGCAGTTACCCAGTGATCGGGAAACAGGCCGTCCACGTGGTTTTGCCTTTGTGGAAATGGAAACCGACGCACAAGAAACTGCTGCTATTGAAGCCCTTGATGGCGCTGAATGGATGGGGCGTGATTTAAAAGTGAATAAGGCTAAACCCCGCGAAGAAAGAAGTGATTCCTCTCGTGGAAGCTGGGGCAATAATACCCGTAATAACCGACGTTACTAAGCCTGTTTCTGCAAATATCACATTTAGAGTCTCCAGCAGATCAAGCCAAAGGCTCATTTCTGCTGGAATATTTTATTTTGTTTCTAGCCGGCAACTATATATCTACATCTAGGAGGAATGAGAATGACCCAAGTAGTTTTGGGGGAAAATGAAGGTATTGAATCAGCTTTACGAAGATTTAAACGGGAAGTTTCCAAAGCAGGAATTTTCCAAGATATGCGAAAGAAGCGTCACTTTGAGACGCCGATAGAAAAAGAAAAGCGTAAAGCAATTGCTAGGCACAAGCAACGCCGTAAACAACACACTCGCTTCAAGTAATTAACTCCAGGCTAATTTTTCGCTTCGACTTAAATCCAGTCAGTATTTTTCTTATCTGGAAAAAGAGCAAAGCGCGGTTGCTAGATTACCAAACACTGAGGCACGGCTTAAGCCGTGCCTTTGAGTATCAGCTTAAAATCCCCGCACTTTTAAGAGGCTAAATCTCAGCTACTGCGCGTTCAATTAAGCGCCGAGCTAAAGTTTGCGTACCTGTGTGCTCATAGTAATTCGTTGATACATCCAGGAATGCTGCCAGGTAGTCTAACTTATCATCAGCAAGTTGGACAAAACTTTGCAGGTTACCGACGACTTTTTGGGGCGTTAAATTATTGGCGCTGACGATACCACTCATCCAACCTTTAACTGAGTCAAAGCTTTCGCCAATAAAGTTGAGTTTGCCAGCATCATTATTACCGGGAATTGAATCTTTGATGTTTTGGAAAGTTGAGTTTTGTGCTAAATCCTGTGGACTTGTCTGATTAATCCCAGATAATGCTTTGTTGATGAAGTCTGGGCCTAGGGGGATCAAACCATCAACGCAAATCAATGCCACCATTCGGATGAGAGACTCACCACTATACTCACCCAAAGAGGCGACAAAATCCCCAATGCTGTCTCCGGGAATACCGTTAATTTGGCAGAAGGCTACCAATTCAACAACTAATTTCAATGTCAGATCAATAGTTTGGGCTTTGTCTGGTTTGGGAGTAAGGGAGTTTAAAAAACCCAACAGGGGAATGTTCTCACCAACTTTGTTAGCCAAAGCGGCTGCACCTAAAGCTTTATCCGTGCCATCAACAGTTTGATAAAGCCATAAAGCTCTTTGGTAGCCTTGGGATTTGTCGTTGAATAGATAAATTGCTCGTTCGCCAATTTGCTGAATTAGGTCTTCGTCATCTTCACCAGTGACAGTTTTAATGGTATTGACAAAGCCAACGGTGTTTTGCCACTCCCCAGGAGCGACAAAATCTAGGGCTTTCAACATAGATACAGTTAGGTTACTGGTTGGCAATTCATCAACTAACTGCTGAATTGGTTTACTCACAAAAATCTCCTTATTTTGTTTGTTTTTTTATCTGACATGATGCGATGTGCATCTTATTTCAACTTCGCCAGACCAGCAAGATTAAATTTCTCGATCCAATCTGCGCGATCGCTTGCTGTAAATGATGGGTCTTTAGAAATCACTTTCACTTGGTACTTACCCACCAAAACAGAAGTTTGAGTTTTTCCTAGTTCTACGGCTGGATAACCGCCAATTTTTTTGGTGCTACTAGCAAATTTTGCCGCTGCGTTGGGAGTGCTAGTGGTGTCAGAAATAGCAAGTTGCGCTAAGGTTTTACCGCCTTTTTTCAAGTTCGCTTCCGAGAAGCCTTTTTTCTCTTGAGTATAAACGCGCTGGTAGCCGTCTCCCGCAGGTGGGAAGAACTTATTCAATTTACTACCCTGAGTTGCGTCTTTAGAAACGGCTAGACCGCTTTTCTTCTTGGTGCTTTCCTGTTGTACCTGGTCAAAACGACTGGGTGCTGATGTAGAACAAGCTGTTGTAGTCAGTAATAAAACTGACAGCAACACAGCAGCTAAAATTCTGCGTCCACGGGGTAAAGTCACGGAATTATTCTCCTAAATGCTATATGTGTGAGGCAATTATCTGTGCTTGTTTGGTGTTTAACGCAGAAAATTTACTTTTCGATAATTATTGCTAGTTCGTCAGGTGAATAACTGTTAAACAAATAAATGGCTATTGTGCTTCATTGCGGTAAGCTACCACAGCATAGAACGGATCTCCTCCAGCTGCACCCAACCACTGCAAGAAGTTCGGTACTGTTGACTTATGGGCAATAACTTCTGGGGTAGTAAATCCCGGTACTGAGGTAAAATAGCGTTTGACTAGTTCAACTCTAGTGGCATCTGTGCCATCCCGCCAAGCTTGAATCGCTTTTTGAAAAAACATCCTGTTAGAAAAGCTGATAATTGCGACGCCACCAGGTTTGAGGATGCGGTGAATTTCGGAAAATAATGCCTCTGGATATTGCATATACTGCACAGAAACGCAGTTAAGAACAGCATCAAAATCTTGATCTGGTAAAGGTAACTGGGGATTTTCGTTGAGATTTTGCACAAAGTGATGATTTAACCGAGGATTACGTGCGAGTTCCTCAGCGTTGAGTCCATGTCCTTCAACATGATCAAACTGTAATTCTTCTGGCAGATGAGACACCCAGCTGCTCATCATATCAAGGATGCGCGTATTGGGTTTTAGTCGCTGACGATATAATTCTGTTAGCTGTTGAATAAAGCTTTCATCGACATGGGTGACAAAGCGGGGATAGGCATAAAAAAGTTTGTCGTCTGTATCATCTAACTTCAGGCGTTGATTCGGTCTTAGTAGCATAAATCTAGATTGTGGATAACTTTTTGCCAAAGTTCTCTTAATTCCGGGTATTATTCTAACCAGAATTATGTAATATATGTTAATAATATCAGGACAATTAAACTAGTCCAAGCAGCAGCGTTCTTTTGTACTCAATTCAATGTTACATAAACTAAACTTCTTGCAGCTGATTGGGCGGCAAATGCACCTAGCTGTGGCATTACCATATATCAGTTTGTTAGGTTGGATACTCCCCTTATTAATCTTCAGTTCTGGAGAAAATAGCCTAATGGCACATGATGAGGGGCTTTACGCTTGGCGAGCACGCCAGATGTTTGACTCTGGGGACTGGATAGCGCCTTGGAGCAATGCCCATCATAAAACCCCTGGCCCCTATTGGTTAATTGCTAGTTCCTACAAGCTGTTTGGTGTTAGTGAATTTAGTACCCGACTGCCTGTGATGACGACTAGTATTTTTGCCTTACTACTGATATATGAAATTGGCAAAATCTTTTTGGGAAAGAGGGTGGCTTGGCTTGCTAGTGCAATTTTGAGTGTGGAATTTCTCTGGCTGCAATACTGTCGCTTAGGTACGCCAGATGTGCCAATGATTTTATTGGTACTTTTAGCTATTTGGTCTTTATTAAAAGCGGAATTAAATCCTAAATATCGCTATTTTTGGGGTTTTATTGCGGGGGCAAGTTTTGGTTTGGGCTTCTTAGTCCGAAGCTTTATGATTATGTTACCAATTATAGCATTGTTACCTTATTTAATTTGGGAACATCGCCGCCATCGTCATTTTGCCAACCCAACTTTATATTTAGGTTTGGTGGTAGGTTTAATTCCCACTTTGGCTTGGCTGTGGTTAAATTGGCTACGCTACGGTAATCTAAGTTTTGGACAGTTGTTAAATTTTGTTGTGGATCTAGGTTCTAAAGAACGTAATCAAAATGGATTTATATTTTATTTCTGGAACGTCCCTTTAAAATCTTTTCCTTGGTTTTTGTTCAGTCTTTTCGGCTTATTTTTAACAATCCGTCGTCCGATTTCTCGCTATCAGTTGATATTAGTTGGTTTTCCTCTTGTCTTATTTGGGGAACTTAGTATCTTCTCAACTCGTTTATCTCACTATAGTCTGAACCTTTATCCCTTTATAGCTTTGTTGGCAGCTGTGGGTTTAAATAGGCTGGGCCAAGTTTATTGTCTGATGGGGGAAACTCCCAGCCCCTCCTATATGGAAATTAGGAAAGAACCACTTTCTCGCTATATCTGGACAATTCCCCGTGACCTTAGTTATGTCTGTGGTGTGTTAGGAGTTTTACTTGTGCTAGGGGCTATGGTGGCTTTAGTTGCGGGTAGTGGTGAGATTCGCAAGTATGCAACTATTGGCTTAACTATGGGCTTAGGTTGGTTAATTTTGCCTGGGGTGTGGATTGGTCGTTACCACTTTGGTTATAAGTGGTTGACTTCTGATTACTGGGTAGCTGGTTGGCTAATTCCCTGTTGGCTGGCCTTGGCTGTGGCTGGTAGTGTTGGTGTTTTAGGGGACTATAATCCTGTTGTTAGAACTTTTATCCAACAACCGGCGATCGCTAAAATACTCCAAACTCATCCTATCTACTTTGTGCAAATAGGGGGAAAAACTGCCGTGTTACTCAATTTCTACACTCCTGTTCACGGTAAAAAAGTAGATTCAATTTCCGAATTGCCGGCATTTAGCTATGCTTGGATCTCTGCACAACAGTCTGCTGAATCACCCACACCTCACCATGTTCTTGGTAGTATGCAAGAGTATCAGTTGATTCAAGTCATACCGTAGTTTAGATGGAATGCATTTGTTGTCAACATATATCATCTGTTAACATAATAATATTCCGCACACTAAATAGTTTTTCAAATGCTTGTTCAATCAGATTATTCCCCTGGATTGGAATCGTTTCAGCAAGTTCTCGCACCATACAGTATGGGCTACAGAATCAAATTGCTATCACAGCTAATCACCCGCAACTTTACTGAAAAACTAGAACCCTTTGGACTAACGCCATTTCACTGGTTGGTTTTATGCTGTTTGTGGCAAGAAGATGGTTTGCCGACTTCCAGCATTGGGGATAAACTTCAGCAGGTGGGGGGAACCTTAACGGGGGTTTTAGATCGGATGGAAGAACGCGGTTTAGTGCGTCGAGAGCGCGACTCTCAAGATCGCCGGATCTGGCGGATTTGGCTAACTAATGCAGGTAAGGAACTAGAAACAGTATTGCCTCCTATTGCAGCGGAGTTGGGTGATGAAGTGATGCAAGGCATGTCTTTTGCTGACCGTGAAATATTTTCCCGAATTTTGAATCAGGCGATCGCCAATCTTTCTTAAAGATTATCCCATAATCACCCAATTGGCTGAAATATCGTTGTTCCCTTTTCTGGGAATAAATTACGCCTACTAAATGAATGATTACTAATCGAACCATTAAAGCAGTGACTTAAAAATACATGGACAATACCATTTACCATTACCAAATATATGAACACAGAAACAACTCCAAAGCAGCAAATATTACCTGCATTTAGATCAAGAAACTACCGACTATTTTTTGCTGGACAAGGTATATCCCTGATTGGAACGTGGATGACACAACTTGCCACAATTTGGCTAGTTTATCACTTAACAAAATCTCCCTTAATGCTGGGAATTGTGGGATTTACCAGTCAAATTCCTAGCTTCTTTCTCGCTCCTTTTGGTGGGGTATTTGTGGATCGATTTTCTCGGTATCGTACCTTAATCGCTACACAAATATTGGCGATGATTCAATCCTTATTGCTGGCTGGGCTAGCGTTGACGGGGGTCATTCAAGTCTGGCACATCATCGTTTTAAGCTTGTTACAAGGATTTATTAATGCCTTAGATGCACCAGCGAGGCAAGCATTTGTACCAGAACTGATCGAGCGCAGAGATGATTTAGCCAACGCGATCGCCATCAACTCAACGATGTTCAATGGTGCACGGTTAATTGGCCCGGCAATTGGGGGGTTACTGATAGCTGGCATTGGAGTAGGTTACTGTTTTTTAATTGATGGACTCAGTTATATCGCCGTAATTGCTTCTTTATTAGCGATGAAAATTCAGGAATCGCAAATCCCCGTCACTAGCGGTAATGTCTGGCAAAAAATCAAGGAGGGATTTGTTTACTCATTTAAGTCTCCACCCATTCGCTCTATATTATTGCTATCAGCTTTAGTCAGTTTTATGGGTATGCAGTACATGATTTTTATCCCGATATTTGCTGACAAAGTTCTCAATAGTGGGCCAGAAGCCCAGGGTTATTTGATGGCAGCATCAGGAGTGGGAGCTTTAGCAGGAAGCATTTATTTAGCTACGCGACAAACAGTAGTAGGACTAGGTAAAGTATTAGCATTTGCTCCAGCAACTTTAGGAATTGGGTTGATTGGCTTTTCTTTATCCCGCTTCTTACCACTTTCTTTAGGCACAATGTTAGTTGTTGGCTTAGGAACAATCCTCCAATTTGCCTCTGGTAACACAATTTTGCAAACCATTATTGAAGATGATAAACGCGGAAGAGTGATGAGCTTATATGGAATGGCATTTTTGGGAATGATCCCCTTGGGTAATTTATGGGGAGGCGTTTTAGCAAATTACATCGGCACTACCAATACATTAATTATTGATGGGATAGCTTGTATCTTAGGGTCGATTATGTTTCACAAACAATTGCCTAATTTAAGGCAAATTGTTCGTCGAATTTATGAACAAAAGGGAATTTTAACCAGCGGTAAATCTGCTGGGTAAATAACCGTAGATAAATCCAAATTAAACTGGGCTAATACTGTACCTAATATAGGTGCAAAACATCACAAGGACGAAATCCTGCCCTACCACTTAGAAACCAGGTTTCTCTGCAAGTTCACTAATTAACATGGCTATTCCTTGAATCTGGAGTATACAGTAAGAGTTAAGTCAAGAGAAACTTTCAACATGAACTCTATCGTAATTACCGGAGCTTCTTCAGGCATTGGTTATGGGGCGGCAAAAGAATTTGTAAACAGTGGGTATCACGTATTTGGTAGTGTGCGTAACGAAGCAGATGCTGAACGACTCAGGGCTGAATTTGGTAGCAAATTTACGCCACTACTATTTGACGTAACTAATCAGCAAGCTATCCAACAAGCAGCTTTATCGGTGGAAGCGATAGTGGGTGAAAGCGGTTTATCTGGGCTGATTAATAATGCTGGAATAGCGACAAGTGGCCCGTTAATGCATCAATCTCTTAAGGAAATTCGGTTACAGTTTGAGGTGAATGTCATTGGTCAGATTGCCGTTACTCAAGCATTTTTACCGTTACTGGGAGCTATAAAAAATACAAAACATCAACCAGGAAGAATCATCAATATCAGTTCGGTTGGCGGCAAAATAGCTTTTCCATTCATCGGTGCTTATGCAGGAAGTAAACACGCGATTGAGGGAATTTCTCATAGTCTACGGAGAGAACTTCAGCTTTATGGAATTGATGTCATTATCATTGCCCCCGGTGCAGTCAATACTCCCATTTGGGATAAAGAATCTGCCCAAGATTTCAGCGAGTATGCTGAAACAGATTATGCAGAAGCAACAAATTTTGGTCAAAAATATTTGTTTAAGCTAGGCAAAGCTGGATACTCTCTTGAAGAGGTGGGAAAATTCATCAGAAAAGTCTTTGAGACTCCCAAGCCTAAAACTCGATATTCTCTGGTACCGAATTCAATTATGAACTGGGTAATTCCCAAGATGTTACCTGATCGTCTGTTGGATAAACTCATTGGAAAGAAGCTGGGAATATTGCCAAAGTAATCATAAATACTGTTTCTGGAAATAACCGTAGGATGCGTCCCCTGACGCATCAAAAAAATATAAAATATGCTTAATGTTCGCTTAACAGAATTTTTCCACAATTAATCAACATGAGCCCTAGCTAAATCTTTATTAGAATCGCTTTCTATAGCTTTGTCCATAAAAGCCCGAAGTCTATTTATATATTGTGGTTGACCTACTTTCCTACCATTTATTTCATGATCAAGTGCTGGAAAAAGCTCATCTGCAAGTCCTTCAATAAGTCGTCTACAAGAAGTTAAAGCGTGTGACCATTCTTCTGAATTTTCACTAGAGACAGACTTCAAAGCAATCATGAGC
This sequence comes from Cylindrospermum sp. FACHB-282, assembly GCF_014697195.1. Classification (GTDB taxonomy): domain Bacteria; phylum Cyanobacteriota; class Cyanobacteriia; order Cyanobacteriales; family Nostocaceae; genus Cylindrospermum. The sequence goes on from NZ_JACJRJ010000013.1 coordinate 54,473, forward strand.
TTTTCTGCTAGTTCAGGATTTAAGTCTAGAAGTTTATCATCAACTTCTTCTTTGAGAAAATCAAAGGTTGTTTGTGGTGCTTCTGTGTATACATATTTATTAAGGAGGTAGATAGCTTTTTCTTGAGCTTTTCTTCGTACATGGTTTATTCTTTCTGATAAATATGGCTGAATCAGCGACTTTCCTAATCCATGTAATATATCTGCTGATTTATTTTTTGCTAAATCTGTATACTGATTTTCTACTATACTTATACCCAAAAGTCCAATACTTTTCGTATTACATATGATATTAATATCATCCTGATCAATGTGTAAACCAACTTCTAATCCTGAGTCGTTTAGAAATATCTCAGCTGCCAAAATTTTTTCATTTGCTAATATATCGTTTTTGTCTTTTATAGAATTTAAAATTTTTACATAATGTCTAAGAAGGTCTATATAATCTTGCTTACCCAGCTGAATATCACACCACACTCCTATTTCCTCCTCATTGAGCATTCGAGCAACACGCAAGAGTTTTTGAACACCTGAAGCAACACTACCCTTTTGTGATTCCAATTCATTTAAAGCCTCTTTCAGAAGTGCGATCGCTTCCTGTTTTGCATTAACCCTAAAAATAAACGTAGTTGGGAGTTATTAAACAGCCTTAGATTTCTTAGTATAACTAGAGACTTAGTATTTTAGCTTAATTTTGCTACAAGAAAAGACGCAAAGACTCTAAAAACCTTTGCGTCTTTGCGCCTTTGCGTGAGACTCTCCTAATTTCCTTCCCGCAGCTTATCCAAAACACCGCGATCTTCTAAGGTTGAAGTATCACCAGATACCTCTTGACCGGCTGCTAGATTCCGCAGCAAGCGCCGCATAATTTTACCCGATCGCGTTTTTGGCAAAGCGTCAGTAAAGCGAATCTCACTCGGACGGGCGATCGCACCAATTTCCTTGACAACGTGCTGCTTTAACTCCTTACTCAGTTCCTCACTCGGCTGATAAGTGCCTTCTAGAGTGACAAAAGCAAATACTTCCTCACCCTTCAATTCATCCGGTTTACCCACCACCGCCGCTTCTGCAACCGCTGGATGAGACACCAATGCTGATTCTACTTCCATCGTTCCCAGACGGTGCCCCGATACATTCATCACATCATCAACGCGCCCCATCACCCAGAAATAGCCGTCCTCATCGCGTCTGGCACCATCGCCGGCAAAGTAAATAAATTTGCCATCTTTAGGGGGGATATGCTCCCAGTAGGTGCGACGGAAGCGTTCAGGATCGTTGTAGACTGTCCGCATCATTCCTGGCCAAGGATGGCGCACTGCTAAATAACCGCCTTCGTTGTCGGGTAAAGAGTTGCCTTCTAAATCTACGACATCAGCGATAATTCCAGGGAACGGACGAGTTGCGGAACCGGGTTTAGTGGCGATCGCACCCGGCAATGGTGTAATCATAATTCCCCCAGTTTCTGTTTGCCACCAAGTATCAACAATTGGGCAGCGTTCACCGCCAATTACTCGGTGATACCACATCCAAGCTTCTGGGTTAATCGGTTCACCGACGCTTCCCAGCAACCGCAGAGAAGAGAGGTTGCGCTTTTTGGGATGGTGTTCGCCCATTTTAATAAAAGCCCGAATTGCCGTAGGCGCAGTATAAAAAACAGTAACGCCGTATTTTTCAATTATATCCCAGGTACAACCGGGATTTGATGCACGGGGCGCGCCTTCATACATCAGGGTGGTTGCCCCATTAGAAAGAGGCCCGTAGACAATGTAGCTATGTCCTGTAATCCAACCTACATCGGCAGTACACCAATATATGTCAGTTTCTTGGAGGTCAAAAATCCATTTGGTGGTGATATGGGTATATAAGTTATAACCCGCAGTTGTATGGACAACCCCCTTTGGTTTGCCTGTACTGCCAGATGTGTAGAGGATGAACAGCATATCTTCACTATCCATCGGTTCGGCGGGACAATGGGCAGAGACGCCTTTTTGCAAATCGTGCCACCAATGATCTCGCCCTGGTTGCATGTGGGTTTTTTGCCCTGTTCGCTGCACCACTAACACATCTTTGATGTTGGGAACAGCGCCATCAGCTAAAGCTTTATCTACTTGTTCTTTGAGAGGGACGATCGCATCTTTGCGCCAACCACCATCAGCGGTGATCACCAATTTAGCCTCAGCATCAATTAAGCGATCGCGCAAAGCTTCTGCACTAAAACCACCGAAGACAACGTTGTGGGGTGCGCCAATTCTGGCACAGGCTAACATGGCGATCGCCGCTTCGGGAATCATCGGCATATAAATCCCAATGCGATCGCCTTTTTTTACCCCCAATTGCTTGAGCACATTAGCGAACTGGCAAACCTCCCGGTGCAGTTGGGCATAAGTCAGAGTGCGCGAATCCCCTGGTTCCCCTTCCCAAATCAGCGCCGCTTTATTCTTGCGCCAAGTAGTCAGATGTCTGTCAAGACAATTGTAAGAAATGTTAATTTTACCGCCAGCAAACCACTTAGCAAAAGGTGGTTGCCAGTCTAGCACCTTGTCCCAATTTCGGAACCAGTGCAACTCAATTTCCGCTAGATCCGCCCAGAATTGCTCAGGATCTTCTTTAGCTTGATCATAGAGGCGCTGATAGTCTTCCAAACTCCTAACATAGGCATTTTGAGAAAATTGAGTAGTGGGATGGAATAGGCGCTTCTCTTGTAGGATTGATTCTATAGTTGGTTCAGACATGGTTATGAGTGCAATTGGTATTGTTACTTAAGACTGTTTTTAGCCCAGTTGTACCAGACAGTATTTAGATTTTCGTTAAGCTGCGCGGAGTAGCTCGGTTATCTCAACCCGACAAAATGCTCCTCCTATAACGGTAATCTGTTTCGTGACTTCCTCATGAATAGCGGCTCAAAAACTTAGATGCCTAGCGGCTAATCTCCAGGTAGCACCGTCCAACAAAAATACTGAGAATAGGTATAAATTTGTAAGAACAGCGTTAGTTACTGAAAAGTAGGGCATAGTTTGCAAGCAAAAGAAATTAAGGATAAGCTAAAGTTACTCATCGAGCAAGCCTCCTCGATAGACCCGAACTTAGCTAGAAGATTAGATCAAATCAACCGCTGGGTAAAAGATATCAAACCAGGCTCACTGACTGCTAAACCATTTGTCCTAGCTTTCCTCCTAGAGGTGATTACGGATTCTACAATTTGGCTGGTAATAAAATCTCTACCTTCCGAAGTAGAACAACAATCAAAGTTCGAGCAAATGACACCTAACGAAAGATATTGGTACAGTTACCTGTTTCCTAAGTGGATAAATGCCAGCGACTCCAAGTTTTATATTTGGAAGAAAAAAATGATGGCAGGGGAATTTAATCAGGTTGATGGTGGTATTATTAAATTAATAGCTCAAGATATTGTCGGTCGTGGAGGGAGTTTTTGGCAGCGCTATATTGCCGACCTTTCTATGGCAACTGATTTAATCATCAGTAATCATCAACAGAAACCACTGTGTATTCAAATTACTAGTGTGGGCGAAGAATTTAATCGTCAAAAGTATCAAGACTGGCACAACACACTCCAATTATGGGAAATAGAACGAGGAATGTTCTTAAGTTACAACCCCGGAGATGACAACTTTATCAACCAGTTAGTCAACCTGACACTATACAACAGTGATTATCTTGGTGATGGAAAATATTTAAATTTTTCTACATGATATCAAATCTTTGATATCGAAATATTGGTCTTGTACTCTACATCCTTAACCCGCGCCAAACAGCATTTATGCTTAATCAAAAAGAAGTCAACAGCAACGCTCAACTAGATACATTTGCTGAAGCTTTAGCCGCCGCACGCAAAATGCAGCAGGAATGGCTAAACTACGGGCTTGATTTTGTCAATCTTTATGTTGAAGATGTAGATGGAGATTGGTTAGAAACTTGGGGAAGTGATGAAAATACAAGTGCTTCTACATTAGATTCTATCAAAGAATTTCTAGTCAGTGATGATGCTGTAGCCGTCAAAATTAGGCATAATTTAGGAGAACGTTCACTTTTTGAGCTAGCAGTAAACCTAGAAGAATCCTGGAGTATTACTGAAGCAAATCTCCGGAGATGTTCTGTGCGAAATTTGTTAATGGGTGGAGGAAATAACCATGAAACAAATTCCCAAATAAATGATATCGAGTTCTGGGATTTAGCAGATAATTTGTTGGCAAAGTTCGCAGAAATATTGTGATATTTCAGCCCTCAGACTTCAGTCTGGGGCTACTCAAATAAAGCCTGAGGAAATTGATTCATCTCGTTATATTGATCAGGCTTGAATATTGAATCAATTGCTTACTTTTTATAATTAACTGGATGTGAATTTATTCTGCTTGATTTTTAGAAAATCTAAAAAACTTTATAAGAATAACTCAGCCATTCAGTTCCTGTACAATAATAATTGTATAGTTTTTGTGCAGTCAAGTTGTCAATGTGTGTCACCCATTTCATTATACTTATTTCCCGTGTCTTCAGATAATTAATACAATGTTCTATCAAATGTCGTCCAAATCCTTTTCGACGAAGATTTTCTACTACGTACAAATCGTTCAATATAGCAACTTGTTCAGCAATAGTACTCGAAAATGAGTAGTAAATTGTGGCAAATCCAATATAAACATCCCCCTCTCGTATAAGAAATAGTTTACCTAAGTCTTCATTTTTCATTATTTTTGCTAGGTGTTGACGATTTTTCTGTTCATCAATATTCTGCACTTGATAAAATTGTTGATATTGTTTAAAAAGCTCCAAAGCTGAATCAATATTTTCCAGGTTTAACTCTTCTATCATTTGGCTGCTCCTAAATAGTAAAAAATAAAGTACCCATTATTAATTCTGATTTTTTATGGTGCTTTATGTCTTGTATGAGCGCAGATTTTTTTCAGCAATTGTCATTAATTACAGATTGTGAAATAAAAAAAGCTATGTAATGATTTCAACTTTTACTAGTACAGGTTCTCACCAGCAAGCCTACCATTACGAAAGAGCCAGAAATTTTTGTTTACACCCTTGCAAAAGGTAGGCGTATTTACGCCGCGCGGTACTAAGGGACAACTACAGTTTTTAATTCTTGGATGTGTTTTTTATAAACAAACCAGGTTGGCTTACCTTCACTTAGCTGATCGCATGAGAGCGGTTGCTCAAATGTTACTTCCCAGTAATCCCCGATGCGCTCACTATTACCTTTAGGAGGTGTCGGACTATTACTAATACTTCTTCTAATAGAAGAGACAAAAAACTTCTCACCTTGTCTAACAGAGCATTTTTTGTCATTTGATATCTGAGATGCTTGTTGATACCAGCTATCTCGCAGCTTGAAAGTAGTACCTCCCGTAGCCGTAACCCTAACAATGCGTACAGGAATAGTTTGAGAAGATACGGTATCGGGACTCACCACACCCAAAACCCCACAAACCACACCCAGACACAAAAGTAATCTTTGTGGATGCAACTTAGTCTTACCAATATTCATATTAGATTTCCTTAGTGTCTAGTAGTTAGTCGGATAAAGAGTGGTAGAGAAAAGTGTGAGTAAACTTTGCTGGTGATATTACCGAGCTAAAGATCAGGGTTGATTGTCCATTATCTTTATTTAATCATACTTACGGATAATTTGCCATACTGGAAAAGCACTGCTAATAGATTTGGTAGTATACTTGTTGCTGCTGTTGATTTGTGTAATTAAATCATTATCAATACCTATAAAGAAAACACTATTATGCTCTAGTGGAAGTATGGGAATTTGGTGATTTTTAATAGGTAACAAGTATCCGTCCTCTGGCAAACTATGTCTTAAGGACAAGGTAACTTTGAAAACAGAACTATTCTCAATAGTGAGAATTACAAGATTATTAGATTGATTAATTGTTTCCATCACGGATAAAATACCATCCACAAACAATATTGACGCGCTTCCTGTGCATAGAAAACATCTAACGGTGAAACTGCCATAATAGCCATTACTATCCATCCTACAAGTTGGGAATTAAATAACTCCCAACATAGCCAATAGGCACTAGGAAAAATTAATAAACTAATCACGGCTGATAAACTTCTGACTTCTGCGGGATCAGTACCAAACAATTGTGACCATAATCTCACCATGAGATAGTATAAAGGTGGATGTTGAGGATCTGAAGTTGCCAAATATCTCAGAGTATCAACAAAAGTCCTTCCTTCAGTTATTTGTGTGAATTTATTAAATTCAGATATAGGAAACATTTCCTGATGACTACGTATATCTTCTAAAACTTCAGTGAGAGTATGACCTGAAATTGCTAAAGAAGTGAAAGATTCATCATACCAATAAAATTTCCCTCCAATATTAGCAAACCGAAATAAAATTCCTAATAGTAATAAGCAAATTACCAAGGCTTTTAACCAAGTTGGGGGCTGTGGCTGAGTTAATGATTGTAGGTTATTCATTACTTTCTCCCTGGAAAGTATTGTTTTAAACAGCTTTCAAATCTTGAAATTTTAGATATGCTTTCAGAGTGAAAAAGTTCCGACTCTAATACAAGCCGGAACTTTACGTCTAAAAAAGCTTTATTTTCAGCATAAAAAATCTGTTCTATTGTCACAAACAGTGCGAATTGCCTAAACAATGAAGTTGATTCGGAACTTTATTTGGGAGTTGGCACTTAGTTATACCAACCCTAACACTATTCCTAATTGGCCAATTTTTGGCTGCTTGACTACCAAAGGTTTTTTTGATTGTCATCTGGCCAACCCTTGGCACTTGATGTAGCGATTGATATATCAAGGCAAATGTTATCAGTTGACAAACTTCTATAAACCAACAATCTATTGAGATTTTATATTTTCTATTCGGAGAATAATAATACTTTCTATGATTAAATCCTAGTACTTTTGATTAAGTAATTGGTTTGGTTGATTAAGTAGAGGCATACGCTTTTAAGTACATTGAGGGTAGGGACTGCCGCGACTCGTTCAAAAATGTAAAAAATTATTAAGGCTAGAGTTAATTCATGTAAGTATTAGCACATTTATACTATTTAGTTAGTATCTACGGTAGACTGCACCATTCCCTCTTGGGGCGCACCCCATACTTCCCTCCTAAACAAGAATCCCCCAGTGCGATATTTCATCATTATTAATTTATGTGTACTCTTACCAATTATTATAAAATGTGTCGATGAATTCCATTCGCCTAATGTTTTTGCTTATTCCCTTGCCAATATATTCAGTAGTAGTTTATACATAAATTTTTTAGCTGTATGGATGCCACTACTTTCAGAATGCACCAAAATCACGTTAAGCTAGATTAAAGTAGGGATGTATTGTAATTTTTAATATAAAAATCTCCGCTCCTGTTAATTTTTAATTTTTCCTGCTTGAGAAACCTGGATGCTAGACCGAATTTTTGATTACCTGAACTTTCATTTCAGCATTGAAGCCTTGATAGTCCTGCTAATATTGGTGATGTTAGAGGCGGTGCTATCTGCTGATAATGCGATCGCCCTCGCGGCTATCGCCCAAGGACTGGAAGACAAAGAACTTGAGAATAAAGCCCTCAACATTGGTTTAGTCTTTGCTTATGTGTTGCGAATCAGCCTGATTCTCACAGCCACTTGGGTGCAAGCATATTGGCAATTTGAACTATTGGGCGCTGGTTACCTGCTGTGGCTAGTATTCCAACACTTTACTTCTGACGAAGGTGAGGAAAATCACCATCACGGGCCGCGGTTTAAGTCGCTGTGGCAGGCAATACCAGTGTTAGCCTTTACAGATTTGGCATTTTCTTTAGATAGCGTCACAACTGCGATCGCCGTTTCTCAAGAAAAGTGGTTGGTACTTACAGGGGCAACACTAGGCATTATCATACTGCGGTACATGGCGGGATTGTTCATTCGCTGGTTAGATGAATATGAAAACCTAGAGGATGCAGGTTACATTACTGTGGCTTTTGTCGGCTTGCGTCTGTTGTTGAAAGTGATCAACGATAATTTAGTACCGCCAGAATGGATTGTGATTAGTGCGATCGCCCTCATCTTCATCTGGGGATTTTCCAAACGCACTGTCGTTGAATTAGCCCCAGAAGAACCAGAGAAAACCGAAGTGTTGAAATAAGCAGGTGGGTAATGGGTCATGGGTAAGAATGTTTTCCTCTTGCCTTTTTCCCCATTACCCATTACCCATTACCCATCACCTAGCCTAAATTACTCGTGCAACCAAGGTGTTAATTGCGGTTGCCAACTGACTAATTCTTCATCCTTAAACCATAGAGCAACTTCTTTTTGTGCTGTTTCTGGAGCATCAGAACCGTGAATCAGATTGCGCCCAATATTAATTCCCAAATCGCCCCGAATCGTTCCTGGCTCTGCTGTTAAGGGGTTTGTAGCCCCAATAATTTTTCTAGCAGAGGCAATTACACCATCACCTTCCCACACCATCGCTACCACGGGACCGGAAGTGATAAATTCGACCAAACTAGCAAAAAAGGGTCTTTCCCGGTGAACACCATAGTGTTCTTGTGCTAATTCCTGGCTGACTTTCAAGAACTTCAAGCCAACGAGGGTAAAGCCTTTAGTTTCAAAGCGACCGATAATTTCCGCTACCAGTCCCCGTTGTACTCCATCAGGCTTAATTGCTAAAAATGTGCGTTCCATTGCTGTTTCCCAAAACTTAATAAAATTTTTGAATTAGTCCTTTGTCTTTTGTCCTTAGTCCAGTAATTGAAGCATCTTGCACTCCTAGCTAATGACTAATGACGGCGGACTGTTGACCAATTCAGAGTTTATCTCAGAAATTATCTCGTTAGTGGATATCCGTTATCAGATGAATGCGTTAAATTGTTCGTGGGTGAAACACAGAGGTCAGGAAGAAATGGGTGTTGAGTCAAGTGCTACATCGGATGAGGTGGTTAAACTACCGACCAACGGACACAAGTCTGAAGTCAAAAATCATAAGCAAAAAAAGCTGCTACCACCTAGTAGTACCGCAGGAGAATTACCTCGCTCTTGGAAAATAGAGGATAGCGAAGACCTTTACCGGATTGAAGGTTGGGGACAGCCGTATTTCTCGATTAGTGCTGCTGGTCACGTGACCGTTTCTCCCAAGGGCGATCGCGGCGGTTCTCTAGACTTGTTTGAATTAGTCAATTCCTTGAAGCAGCGTAATTTGGGGCTACCGATGCTGATCCGCTTTTCCGATATTTTGGAAGACCGGATTGAGCGGTTGAACGCTTGTTTTGCCAAAGCGATCGCCCGTTATAATTACCCTGGCGTTTATCGCGGTGTGTTTCCCGTCAAATGTAACCAGCAACGGCACTTAATTGAAGATTTAGTCCGGTTTGGCAAACCCCATCAATTTGGGTTAGAAGCCGGTTCTAAGCCAGAATTGATGATTGCTCTGGCTTTGCTGGATACCCCAGGAGCTTTGTTAATCTGCAACGGCTACAAAGACCGAGAATACATTGAAACAGCAATGTTAGCCCAAAGACTAGGGCAAACGCCAATTATTGTTTTAGAGCAGGTTGAAGAAGTTGATTTGGTGATTGCTGCTAACCAGCAATTGGGGATTAAGCCAATTTTGGGGGTTCGTGCTAAATTAAGCACCCAAGGTATGGGACGCTGGGGAACTTCCAGCGGCGATCGCGCTAAATTTGGGCTAACAATTCCCGAAATTATCGAAGCAGTAGACAAGTTACGAGATGCTGATCTGCTGGATTCCTTGCAGTTGTTGCACTTCCATATCGGTTCGCAAATCTCCGCCATTAATGTCATTAAAGATGCCATCCAAGAAGCCAGCCGCATCTATGTGGAGTTGGCGATGCTGGGCGGAAATATGAAATATCTCGATGTCGGTGGCGGCTTGGGTGTCGATTACGATGGTTCGCAAACCAACTTCTACGCCTCGAAAAATTACAACATGCAGAACTATGCCAATGACATCGTGGCAGAGTTAAAAGATACCTGTGCAGAACGGCAAATTCCCGTACCAACACTGATTAGCGAAAGTGGACGTGCGATCGCCTCCCATCAGTCAGTGCTAATCTTTGACGTTCTCAGTACCAGCGATGTCCCCCTTGATCTCCCAGAACCCCCAAAAGAGGGAGAATCCCCAATAATTAATTACCTTTGGGAAACCTACCAATCCATTAACAAAGAGAACTATCAGGAGTTCTACCACGACGCCGCGCAATTCAAAGAAGAAGCCATCAGCCGCTTCAACTTAGGAATTTTGCGCCTCAGAGAACGAGCCAAAGCAGAGCGACTCTACTGGGCTTGTTGTCAAAAAATTCTCACCATCACTAGGCAGCAAGAATACGTACCAGACGAACTGGAAGACCTAGAGAAAATCATGGCTTCCATCTACTATATCAATCTTTCTGTGTTTCAATCAGCACCAGACTGTTGGGCGATTGACCAACTATTCCCGATCATGCCAATACACCGCCTAGATGAAGAACCAACACGGCGAGCAATTTTAGCAGACCTCACCTGCGACAGTGATGGCAAAATCGACCGCTTTATCGACCTGCGTGATGTCAAATCGGTTTTAGAACTGCACACCTTTAGGCCAGGAGAACCCTATTACATGGGGATGTTCCTCAATGGAGCTTACCAAGAAATCATGGGCAACTTGCATAACCTCTTTGGTGACACTAACGCCGTTCATATCCAATTAACACCCAAAGGCTATCAGATTGAACACGTTGTCAAGGGTGATACAATGAGCGAAGTAGTAAGCTACGTGCAGTACGACTCCGAGGATATGGTGGAAAGAATCCGTCAGCGTTGCGAAAAAGCTTTAGAAGAGAAACGCATCACCCTAGCCGAATCCCAGAGACTGCTACAAACCTACGAGCAAAGCCTCCGAAGATATACGTATTTGAATAGTTAGTTAGAACTGGTAATTGGTAATGGATAATTGGTAATTGGTAATTGGGGAAAAGGAAAAACCATTAGCCATTAGCCATTAGCCATTACCCATTACCTAATTAGCATTTGTGCCCAACAATTCAGCGATCGCTTGTCGCTCAACAGGGGTATTTGATGGTGGCGTCTGGCGGGCATCGGTAATCAACCAGTCCAAAGCAGCAGCTTGGACATCTATCGCTGCCCCGGTCTTATCCACACAGTAACGTCCAAATACCAGCTTATCAACCAAGCGGACTCCCGGACCTAAGCGCGACCATTCAAAAATCACACTGTTTTCTACAGTTGCACCACTACAAATCCAGCAATTGGGGCCGATCATTGCTGGGCCGACAATTTTCGCTCCATCTTCGATTCTCGTCATCCCACCAATATAAACTGGGCCTGTGATCTCCACTTTGTCCCAATTCACAGCCACATTTAAGCCAGTGTAGATCCCAGGAGCAACTTCATGACCGGGAATTTGCACATTTTTGATTTCCCCTAGCAATACACCGCGAATCGCTCGCCAGTAATCTGGTACTTTACCAATATCTACCCATTCAAAATCCATCGGGATGGCGTAGAAAGGGGCATTATCTTCCACCAATTTGGGGAACAGCTGGCCACCAATGTCATACTCTACTTTCGAGGGGATATACTGAAAAACCTCTGGCTCAAAGATGTAAATACCTGTGTTGATGTTGGTGCTAAGAGCTTCTTCTGTTGAGGGTTTTTCTTGGAAAGCTTTGACGCGATTATCTTCGTCAGTGACAACTACCCCATAGCTAGAAACTTCTTCCCGTGGGACAGATTTCGTGATGATGGTAGCAATTGCTCCCTTGGACTTATGCCACTTAACTGCCTCAGTTAAATCTAAGTCAATTAAAGCATCACCGCACAACACCACAAAGGTATCATCAAAAAAGGGCGAGAAGTCTTGGATGCGCCGCATCCCCCCAGCAGAACCGATGGCTTCCCCTACAAGTTTACCGTCGTCATCAATTTTGCCTTCAAAAGAATAGGCAATTTGCACGCCAAACCGCTGACCGTCACGGAAATAATTTTCTATTTCCTCAGCCAAATGGCTAACATTAACCATAATCTCGTCAAATCCATGCCGGCGTAACAGCTCCAGTAAAAATTCCATCACTGGCTTTTGAAGGATGGGAATCATCGGTTTGGGAATTGTATAGGTAATAGGACGCACACGAGTACCCTTACCTGCCGCGAGAATCATCGCTTTCATAATATTTTATTCCTCAACCACAAACCAGTTTGCTTTTATCGAGTGATACTTAATCATCAGTTTTTATTTCTACTCTAAAATAACCCCTGAAAACGGGAATAACAGGAATTTCCTGGTTGTCGCAACCATCGGTATGACTAGATGACCAGCGATCAGTTATCTTTTAAATTTACTCGGATTCTGGATTTTGTTGAAGCAAAAATCCGTAAATTATCTGTATGGCTGGTTTAGACAGACTCAGTTTATCGGCTGCTCCAAGGGTTTGCAGCTGTTGGCTGATTCTGTGATTAAACGAATTTTTATCTCCTGGTAAAAGTCTTCTTGTAATAGCTCTACCTTGGATTGAGCACAGAGAAGTAGTAGCGCCCAAAAAACGCTAACTAGGTGGCTGTGTTCTGACTCATGGGCGGAGCTATTCTGGTATGGTTGCTTTGTTTGAGTCCACAACTGTACAAGTTGTTCTAAATTCAACCAATTATGTTCTAGATGTAGCTCCCTTGCCCAAAGATGTAAAACCTGCTCCAGTTCAAGAGCTACTTCCGTCAGATTTTCTTGGTGAGCTAACTCTAGTGCCTCCCGCATAGTTTGGACACTAGGCTGACGCTTGAGACGGTTAGGTTTGCTGACTTTATGTACAAGTTTGAGCTGATCCGCCATGATCTGCAATTGAGCGATTAACTCTTGCAGGGTGACACGGCGTTTTGGTGGTGGCATTGCGGCTGTGCGGCGTCGCAAGTGCCGCTCTAATTGTAGGCGATGAGCCTGATGTAATACCCCATCTTCACCAAAACTTGTATTATCTATTGCAGCTTCTTGAAACTCGTCTACGGTTGACAATTGCACCAAGGTATTAGCCTTGAATAATACTAGCATTGATGCTGATAAAAAAGCCTGTCCAGATTGAGACAAATCAGCTTCATAACCTCTTGCTGTTGCCTCCGGTGCCATTAGTTCTAAGTAACGGTCAATCACCTCAATCACTTGGACATCCCAAGGGTCAATTTCCCCTCGTTCTGCTTGGTCAATCAGGAGTGTAATTGTTTCTAATAGCTCGGAAGCATCCATTTTTAACTTTTAACTTTCTGTCTTAATCTCAGGTTCAGTTATGACCAATAGTCACAGTTGATACAAAGCTATTAGACTTACTGCTCCTGATAGCATCGAAGGTGCCTTTGATAGTACCAGCAATTGGCACAGCAACCAGTGTCCCCAGTAATCCAGCAATCTCATATCCCATTAAAATAGCCACAAAAATCCAAATGGGATTCAGTCCGATAAAGTCCCCCAGTAATTTGGGGGCTAACAGATTATCTTTAATTTGCTGCATGAGAATGGCCATTGTGGCAACTGGCACCGCTAACCACCAATTTTGCAGAAGTAACAAAATAGTCACTAAACCAATGCCTAGAGTCGCCCCAATAAAGGGAATGAGTTCACTCATACCGATGAGTATGGCAAACAACAGGGCAAATGGCACTCTGAGAAATAAGAAAATTGGCGTCAGGGTGATGATCATAAACAGCCCTAGCAATAATTGGCTGAGGAAAAAATTCTGGAAATTTAGCTGTAAGGATGCGGTTAAGGGGGCACCAATACTAAATGGTAAGAGATTAACTAGACCAGACCACACGCGATCGCCATATAGCAGCATATAAAATGCCAGCACGACCACTAAGACCATGTTAAGCAATCCTGACAACAGCGTGCCCGCAAATCCCACTGCACCAGAAGCTATCTGTTGCACCAGATTTTGAATATTGGTGTTGATTTGATTACTCACAATCCGCAGGTCAAGGGGTAAACGCCGCTGCTTGGCCAAGGACTCAAATTGCTCTAGGTTAGCTTGACTTGTGGCTAACCAATCAGGAATCTTATTTAAAAGTTGGATTGTTTGGTCAATTAACAGCGGTACGAGGGTGACACCCAAAATAATCAACAGGGTTAAAGTTAAAAGCAAAACGATGATTACTGCTTGAGTGCGAGTAATTCGCGCCCGTTCAAAGAACTTCACCGGGTAATTGAGTAAAAAAGCCAAAATTGCTGCAATACTCAAGATGGTAATTGGATGTTGAAAATAGCGAAAAAATACAGACAGCAGCCAGATATTAAGAGCGATAATCGGGCCGCTCAGACCATAGACTAGCAGGCGTTGAACGGAGGCAGAACGGCGCATCTGATGCAATCTCTTTTTGAGAGTCCTGAAGACAATTTGCTCAACTGGCGTTGGCGCTGATCATTATCATAGATATATTTAACAAAACGTGTATAAAGTAAAGCAAGCACAATGGACAAAACTATATCTGACCTCCGCAAGGACTATAGCTTACAGGACTTGAGTGAAAGGGAAATTGACCCCAATCCCTTTAGACAATTTAAAATTTGGTTTGATCAGGCACTAGCAGCCCAACTTCCTGAACCCAATGCTATGACTATTGCCACCGCCACACTAGATGGTAGTCCATCGGCGAGAATGGTGCTGCTGAAAGATTTTGATCAACGAGGTTTTGTTTTCTTCACCAACTACAACAGCCGCAAAGGACAAGAACTAGCAGCTAATCCCCAGGCGGCATTAGTTTTTTGGTGGGCGGAACTGGAGCGCCAGGTGCGGATTGTGGGGACTGTGGAGGAAGTTTCCTCTGAGGAGTCTGATGGGTATTTTAATATGCGTCCCCCGAATAATCGCCTGGGTGCATGGGCATCTAATCAAAGTGAGGTGATTGCTAGCCGAGAAGAATTAGAACAGCGGTTGCAGCAATTCCAGACTCAATATGCAAATCAGGAGGTTCCCCGACCACCACATTGGGGAGGCTTGCGAGTGATCCCCAAAGAAATTGAGTTTTGGCAAGGACGCTCTAGCCGTTTACACGATCGCTTGTTGTATACTCCCTTAGATGATGGGGGATGGAAGCTAGAACGGTTGTCACCTTAATTTTAGATCCCTTACCAATGGCGGACTTTTCGTCCCGCACCACTTTCTTTACTGATTTTCAGACTTTGGCTGTATGGCTTGCTGAACTTGGGCAATATCCAACTCTAACGCCTGTGCTATCTGTTCTACAGTTAAGCCCAGTGCTAATAATCTAGGTACAGCTTCTAATTTTGCTTTTTGTTTACCTTCTTGTTCACCTTCTTCTCTACCTTCTTCTCTACCTTCTTGATAAACCCGTGTTTGTTTCAACTCGCTTAAGCTAAACATTGCTTCTATCTCCTTTCGGCTCATTTGCGGAAATTTGTAAACCAAGATAGTCTCTATCAATTCTAATAATTGTTGCTGTGGGAATGGTAAATTTACCGCTTGCTGGGTGCGGTTGATTAATTCCCTGGCGGTGCTAATTGCTGTCTGTTCATCTTCAATTACTAATTTAATAGTAGCAATACCTATGGGAAGTGATGCAACTGCCCCTAATTCATCTAAATAAATTCTACTGATGCGTTGGCTGAGGAAAAATTCTAAACAATCTTCTTGATCGCCAATGTCTATGTTTCTACTAGGATAAATCACCACCCCTCGCCAAGAGTTGCGGCATCGATTTTGCCGGAGATATAAAAAAGCTTCCGAAACTAGGCGTATGTAAATATCAGAGTCTGGTTGAAATTGGACTTCGACAAAATAAATCTGGCTTTCTTGATCTTGGGTGGGAAGAAATACACCGTCGATTCTGAAGGCTGTTTGCTTAATTTCAACGGAAGAAAATTGATAGATATTTGCAGTTTCGGGAGGGTTGCCAATTAGTTCAAAGAAAATGCTGGGAAAATCTTGAAATAGGCGATAAAAGATGCTGTCTGTTTTCACGCTGAAATTTAGGCGCGGTTTATAGTTGTGATGATTTTATCATCTCTACGCGGTGGTTGATGAAGGTGGAACCTCTAGAACAAAATTGTTATTAGGGGCTTCTTTCTCATACAGTAGGTGAAGCGGTAGCAAATGCAGGGACAAAAAAATACAAACAAAAATGGATTGTTCAGCAAACTATACAAAATGAAGAAATAGACAAGGTTAATCCTCTCTCATCTTGTCTATTCAAGAGTTTCAAACTTTCATCATTCAGCATTTAGCATTCATGACTGTTTAGGTGCAAACTGAATTCTGGGATCGGGCATGAAAGTATATCTGAGATATATTCCTCCCCAGACAAACAGAATAATGAATACAGCCCCAATACCAATCGGGCTAGGAAGCCAAAAAACTACTTCTAGATGATTTAGTTCACCAGACTTGAGTTTCCACACTAGTTGCTGACCATTTTTTTCTGGCTGGATAGCATCTTCAGTTTGTTTGATGTTCCTCGCTCCCCAAGGGGTTTTTAAGCTAAACTCCAAATCGAGAATTGAACCAGCATTAGCCAAAACGTTACCTTTGCTGGCAATTACAGAAAGCGATCGCAAATCCAAATCATAAATCAACCGATTTCGGACTAAAAGTAAAAAATGATTCTGCTCTAAGAGCAAGTTTGAGGCGATTTTTGGCAGTTCTGAATCCGATTCGCCTGGGGATGACTTAGAGTTTTGAGGATTGCGAGAGTTGAAAAATTGGTTAAACTTCTCTTGTAATTCCTGACCATTAGTGAAGGGAATTTTGACAATAATTTCTTCTGGGGAAACTCGTTGCGTTTTTCCATCCAGATTGCGGGCACGACGCTCTATACTGTTTAACCAATCGTAGACATAATCGCCACTAAAACTGGTGAGTTTTTCTGCTAACTTAATATGCTGGACTAGTTCACCGCTGTTGGCGTTGTTAAAGTTAACCCCCAAATCGTACTCTACACAACCAGACAGCAGCAGAGATGCTGATAGTACCAGCAACAAAATAGGTTTGGGTGTTTTTGCTCCCGATTGTTTTTGACCAGTAACTATTTTTCCTAACACCACAGCAAATGGTCTGATTAACCAAGCTAAAATCTTGCCGAAGATAGATGTATTCATGATTGGGGGATTGGGGATTAAGGACTGGGCGTTTTTGGCAAAGTCTTAAAAACTCAACCAAACCAAATACGAGATAGTTAAACCAACAGCAATCAGGGCTATCCAGATAAAGCGATTATCGCTGGTATTGACTTGGCTAAGATCAACATATTCTGGTTCAACAGGCTTCTGCTGTCCAGAAGATTTTTTTGCACTGAGAGTGACGCGAGTTTTCGATTCATTGTCAGCAAGTACGCCCAAGTCGGGAATTTCGGTCATCCACTCGCTTGGTCTAACTAGCTTTGGTGCTTGTAAGATGTAAAGCAAATGCCGCGCTTGTTTGCTGGTTTCAAAGTGGGGATGGCGTTGGAGTTGTTGGCATTGAGCGATCGCATCTTCTGTACGCCCAGCAGCTTCAAAAGCCGTCACTAGCCATATTCCTACCTCACCCCCTAGGCGAGAATTACGATTCAATAAGGCGATCGCCTTTTCCAAATTTTCCACAGATTCTCGGTATTGCCCATTTTCAAAGGCAGCTTTTCCCAGTTGATAGCGAGTTTTGGCGATTTCTAAACTTTCTGCACTCACGATTCCCACATAAATTAACTCTGTTTTAATTGTGCCAATGCCAGGGAGATTTTTGGCATCTTTTCCGATGCTGGCAAGATTAAGTTAATTAAAAATATTAGTTTCTAGGTGGGCAAGTCGCCCACCCAAAGGTTTAAGAGGTGAACTGGGAACCAAGAATCATCGTACCGATCCCCACGTCAGTAAAGATTTCTAGAAGCAGGGCATGGGGAAGGCGTCCATCAATGATATGTGCTGCACGGACACCTTGAGCAAGCGATCGCACACAACAATTAACCTTGGGAATCATCCCACCACTAACTACACCACTGGCAATTAGCTCACGGGCTTCCCGAATATCTAGTTTAGGAATCAAGGTAGACGGGTCTTTGTAATCTTTTAAAATACCCTGAGTGTCAGTTAGTAAAATCAACTTTTCTGCCCCTAATGCGGCAGCAATTTCTCCAGCCACAGTATCAGCATTAATGTTGTAAGCTTGTCCGGTCTCGTCAGCAGCGACGCTCGACACTACAGGAATATAGCCATTTTTAGACAAAGTATCTAAAATCTTGATATTCACATTACTCACATCCCCCACAAAGCCGATGCCTTCTTGACCTTGGGGACGGGCTGTAAATAAGTTACCATCTTTGCCGCAAAGTCCCACTGCCAGGCCTCCCGCTTGGTTAATCAGCGAAACAATTTCTTTATTGACTCGACCGACTAGCACCATTTCCACCACGTCCATTGTGGCGGCATCAGTGACTCGCAGACCATTCTTAAATTGCGCCTCAATTCCCAGTTTATCTAACCAACTATTAATTTCTGGCCCACCGCCATGTACTAATATTGGTCGCAAGCCGACACAAGATAAAAATACAATGTCGCGGATGACTTTATCTTTAAGGGTGCTTTCTTTCATCGCTGCGCCACCATACTTGACAACAACAGTCCGACCAGCGAATTGTTGAATGTAAGGTAGTGCTTCGCTTAAAACACGCACACGAGTGGCTTCAGCTTGCCTGATGTACTCTCTATCATTATCCATCATGAGGAGCTGTTGAGACTTAAAACTTATCAAGTCAGTGTAGAAGACTTTGGAACTTGTAACAATCTCTAACACCAAAATCGAGTAGCAATTTTACTGCTGGTATATTTGCCGACCGACTACAAAGAATAAGATTCCGAGAAGTCGGGAATCTGAGAGCCACTTCATTTTCACCAATCAAATAGGATTACTTTTGCTGAAGTCGGGGATAGCCGGGATTGTGTTCTACTCGGCTCAAAAACTCGGACAACACTTGCAGAAATCTTTCTGTTTCTTCCAATTCAAATAGTACCCACTCTATTAATTAAGGTGCAACCAAAGAGCAATTCTCCCACTGGCTAAGACTTTGTACCTTTGTAGAGAGACGATGGGGATCAGCCGTTAGCATGAGAAACTTGTGGTTTGAGAACACTGGGAATTGCTTCCATAATTCTAGAGGCAGTTTGTTCTGGTGTTTCTCCCTCTTGAACAGTGATTCTGAGATCCCCTTGGGAGTAAAGTGGTTTTCGTTGTTCAAGAAGCGATCGCAACTTACCTTGAAGATCAGCATCTTGCAGCAGAGGTCTTGTGGTATCCTCAGCTAAACGGGCCATAATTAGTTCCAGTGGCACATCTAGCCAGACAATCAAGCCGTGGTGCAAGTAACCCCAGTTTTCTCGCCGCAGCACAATGCCCCCGCCAGTTGCTATAGTCAACTTAGTAAAAGCACAGACTTGGGCAAGTACATCACTCTCTAACTGGCGAAATGCTGCTTCACCTTCATCAGCAAATACTTCATTGATAGATTTACCCGCTGCTTGAACAATTACACTATCGGTATCCACAAACCCATAACCAAGCTGTTGAGCGAGTAAGCGCCCTACCGTCGTCTTACCCACGCCCATCATCCCAATTAAATACAGGTTGACTCCTTTTAATAAGCTACTCACGCTACTCTATATCTCCCCATTCAGGCGATTTTTTCCGATATGGTTTTTGATCTGTGCTGCAAAAATTGTATGATTAATGAATAGGCTGTTATCTTCCTCTTTACTTAATTTAAACTTTTCCTCCATCAAGCGTTCAGTTACATACTCTATCAATAGTGGGGTTAGGTAAAAGCTGGATACCTGTTTTTCAATAGGTGTAGGTGCAGCCTTCTCGATTAGCGATCGCCTTTGTAATAACTCAATCGCCTCTAGCATTAATCTTTGAGACAGTCTGGGCGATAACTCTGGTATGATATCATTTGCTAAATCCTGCAAAAAAACAAAATCTTGGTTGAGTGCCAGCCAGTATATCAAGCGCTTCTCTAACACAGATAAACGATTGAACTGCTCGTCTAAAATCCCGCGAATGTCGCCAAAAACCACAGTTCCCTGGGATAGAAACTCCAAAATACTCCCATCAAATAATTCTTGAATAGTAGTAGCAACTATTTTAATAAATAGCGGGTTCCCAGCATACCAGTCAGTTAAAGCGCTGCATTCCTCCTGTTTGAAATCAGAAAATCCCTTGGTTTTGAGGATCAAGGTGCTTTCTTGCTTACTTAAGCCAGTCAGTTTCAAAGAGTGGACAGGTAGTTGATCTCCTTCAATAGCAGCAGTTTCTGGTGGTTTATCCCGACTGGTTAATAATAAACAGCTTTGATGCTGAGATTCTCCCACCCGTCGAATTAACTCCCCATAACCCTCATAACCTGGGCGATAGCGAATCTGTCCAAGGGCGTAAATGGAAGTATTTGCTGGTGTGGTAGATTGTGATAAGTAGTCATCTGCATCATCACTGCACAAAATCGAGTCAAAATTATCAAACACCAAAAGACAACGGGAAAGACGCAAACAATCAATCAGTTGGGAAATTTTTCCCTCTATGGTGTCTGCGATGTTCCTCTGGGTTTTTGGGGATAAAATTTCTTGCACTTGATCTAATATCATCCCTAGGGGGGGTGCGAAACGTAGCGATCGCCAAATGACATATTCAAATTTATCTTGAATCTCTTCTGCCAGCTTAACGGAAAAAGCTGTTTTACCAATTCCACCCATACCCAAAACTACCACCAACCGACAGCGCTCTTGGAAAATCCATTCTGTAACTGTGGCTAATTCTGTCGTCCGTCCGTGGAATAGGCTGACATCAATTGCTTCACCCCAATCTTGGACTGTTGCTGATTTAATTTTGAGTAAATCAGTCTCTTGATCTCTGGTAGTTTTGATCGGGGTGATGATTGATTGTACCTGAAACCAATTTTTCTTATAACCAGCTTTTTCTAGCAAATGAGTCACGCGACTCCAGCTTTTCACCTTGACTGAGTGTCCTACTTGGTTACTCAGCATTTCTTCTATATATTTATAAATTCCATTAGAAAGATAAACCCTAACAGTACTGCTACTACGACTTTTATAGACTATGCTAGCAATTTCCGCAGGACTACAACCACAAAGTAAACCTCTAAGGAATTTTTTTTCTACAGGTGTTAGGGCTTTCCCCTTTACTGAAGCCAAATCTACGTATAGCTTTTCTAACTCCCAATTATTTTTAGCTTCGATAAATTCTGCTTCTATTTGAGTTGAATTAGCTGCCAGCATTAGCTTTATTTATGTAATTAAAGTAACTCAAAATAATATACTAACGATTCTTCAATGAAGCCAGAATAAATAAACGATGAATTTATAACGAATTTAATAACTGTCGTTAGGTGAATTGGCAGATGCTGTTTAGGTATCGTTATGCTTAACGGAAATTTTATATAGCTTGTTTGAAACTTTAAGGAAATAAAGTCTGTCAATAGGAGAAAGCAAGACTACCGCTGATTGTTGAATTTTAGTTGCATTTAATACTTTGTGATTACCAGCACAGTGTTATTATTGCAAAATTTACTGCTAGCCCCCAATCAATAAGTGTTTCCGCAAAAGTGGTAAAAATGAGTAACTTTCCGAGATTGTACCAAGAAGCTTTTCTCCCCTAAGTAAGACCAAATCAATCAATGTGGTATGAATGAGGTCTCAGCCATGAATCGAATTCGTGACGTTGTGCAAAAAGCTTTGGCAACTGGCTATTTGACTGTCGAAGCAGAAAATCAACTACGACAACTTTTAACTACTCAGTATGAATTGGAAGATTTTAATGCTTTTATGATTTTGCAGGAAGCTGCCATGACTGGTAAAGTCAAGCAGGAGTCTCGAGAGCAGTGTGGCATTAAATAAACTAAGCTTCACCGACGAGGGGGCTGATCCTGCTCCTCATCCTCATCCTCAAAAAAATCCCAATCATCTTCATCGGCTTGATTGGTAGTCGGTGGTTGATAAGGGGGGATGATGACTCGATAATCAGCATCGTAAACAGATTCCGTTTTTCCTACAGCCGTATTTTTTGGCTCCTGGTAACTGTAGGAGTAAACTGAACCAGATTTCGAGCTACTTTTGGGCGTCTGTTCCCGTTCGTAGGTTTTGCCAGTAGGTGCTTGCTCTGCCTGTTCTTCAAAGTCCCAATCATCATCTTGATTAGAAGTCTCCCAATCATCAAATTTTTGACCGCTAGTGTACTCAGTTTTACCAGATGGAGATGGCGGACTGGCAGAGTAGGGTGTAGGTTCTTTCGTCCTATTTGCCGAACTACGCGGTGAAGCTGGGGCTGATGGCGATGGGTTTTTTTGTGGTTGTCCAACAAATAAATCGGACAATTTAAACAAGGTGGTAATCAATATAGATGTGAAAGCACCAGCGGCAGTACTGAACAAAATCCACAGCGCCAGTGGTAATGGTTGACTCCCCATACCCAAAAATACAAGTGGGAGGACAGGCGACCAATTTTGGGCTAACAACAGCGTTAGTCCTCCCAGTATTACTACCAACAGAATTAAGCGAATTACAGCCATAAACAATTCAAAATTCAAAGTGAGAAAATGGAATCATGGCAAGCATCTTGGCTAGTAATTGAATACAAATTAAAAAAGATAAACAATAAAGGATAAAGTTGAAGGATGAAGAATGAGCAATTTTTATTTCACACTTCATACTTCACACTTCACACTTTAGCGACGACCTTGCCAACGCTGGATGGGAATGCAGTCAATATCTAGTTGATCTAAAGCACGGGCAACTACAAAATCAACTAAATCCTCAATGGTTTGGGGATTGTGATACCAGGCGGGAATGGCGGGGACAATTCTCACTCCAGCTTCTGCTAGGGTTGTTAAGTTACGCAGGTGAATCAGGCTAAAAGGAGTTTCACGGGGGACTAAGACCAGCTTGCGTCCTTCTTTAATCTGGACATCTGCTGCCCGTTCTAGTAAGTCAGAACTTAAGCCTCCTGCTAGCTTGGCCACTGTACTCATGCTGCATGGCATAATTATCATCCCCAGAGTCCGAAAGGAACCACTAGCGATATTGGCGCCGACATCACTCCAAGGATGGCAGCGGAGTTTACCTGATAGTGGGACTCCGGCTTGGCCTCGCCAGAATTGCTCTTGCCCTGCTGGTTCTGGTGGCATCCGGATATCTTGCTCTGCTTGCCAAACCATATAGCTTGATTTTGAAGCAACTAGTTCAATCGGATACTCTGCTTCTAGCAGAAATTTGAGAGCGCGAACGGCGTAAATTAGTCCTGATGCACCTGATACGCCTAAAATCAAAGCCTTAGTATTATTGGGCACTAAATTATTCTGGATATTTACTCATCCTCAGCATAAGGTTCTAAGTCTCTAGGCTCAATGTCATTTGCTAAGTAAATGTCTGATATATCTCCATTAGGAGCGCTAACTCCTAAATTTTTGGCTATACCATCACTGCCTACGGTTACTAAATCAATTTGCTGACGGTAGTAATCGACACTCTTAACTTGCACGGCGACGCGATCGCCTAATCTATAGGAAGCGCGATTTTTCCGACCAAATAGGGCCTGCTGTCTGGCGCGATATTCATACCAATCGTCTTTGAGGGAACTGACGTGTACTAGCCCTTCTACTCTCAAAGGTATACCAGGGTTAGCGCCTGTCTCAACTTCTGGCGCTGGGACTTCAATTTCTACAAAGAAACCATAGGATTGAACACCAGTAATCACCCCCTGAAATACCTGACCGATGCGCTGTTTCATCAGTTGGGCTTTTTGCAGTCCGGCTAAATCGGCTTCGGCTTCTTGGACTTCTTTTTCCCTGTCGTTGATCTGGACAATTACTCTAGTCAAATCGCTTTGGAGTTCTTGTTGCAGTTCTGGGGGAAGGACGTTCCAGTTAATTTCGGCGTGACAAGAGGAGTGACGGAGGTTAACACGCTCTTTTACACGGGTGTTGCGGCGATCGCGTCCTTGCTCTAGTAGTGTATGGTATACCCTTTGCATGAGCAAATCTGGGTAACGTCGCAAGGGGGAGCAAAAGTGGATATATTGTGGCAGAGCCAGACCAAAGTGCATTCCTTTGGTGGTGCTGTACACAGATGGCTTGAGAGTATCTTGCAACAAGTAGGTAAGAACTTGCTCAGATGGCGATTCCCCAAAAGCGCCGGTCAAGTGTTGATAATCTAGGGGTTGGATATCTACTTCTGGATCTAGTGACAGTTCCACACCTAAATTAACGGCCAATTTCAGCATTTCTTGGACATCTTCGGGATCGGGTGTACCTTGGACTCGCCAGATAGCGGGAACTCCTAGGGCGCTTAAGTGATTTGCTATCAGTTGATTCACCAACAGCACCAACTCTGTTAGGAGCGATCGCACAGGTAAATCATTTACTACCACAGCCCCCAGAATCCCTTCATCATAGTAGGGGTTTTGGCTCGGTGGCAGATTCAACTGCAAGCTACCGCGATTCAACCGGGCTTGTTTGACTGTTTTTCTCAGGGTTTCCAGGTCTTGTAATATCTGGATAACTGCTGGAGATTGATCTGTGGGTTGACCGGTGAGAATGGCTTGGGCTTGTGATTTACTCAGGGCGGTGTCTACGCTGATGATACTGGGTTGAATTTCCCATTCTAGAACTTCACCCGATTGTGGCTCGATGGTAATCAAAAAAGACAGGGTTAAGCGATCGCTTCCTGGTACCAAAGAACAGCGTTCTATCACCGCCTCTGGCAATATTGGCAACACTAACTCCCCTAGATATACCGCCTTCCCTCGCTTGAGTGCTTCTCTGTCTAGAGGTTCATCTGGTTGGACATAGTGAGAAACATCAGTAATATGAACGCCCAAACGCCAATGTCCTAGGGGTGTTTTTTCCCAGCTAAAAGCATTTTCCACCGTGGAGTCACCGTTGACCGATTCAATGGTCAGGGTAAACAAATTACGTAAATCCACCCGATTTTTTATGTCTATTTTCAGCAGCTTTTTCGGCAACTTCGCCGCTGCATCCAGGACATTATCCGGTAAATTACGGGACAAATCATGCTTACAAGTTACTAAGTCTATATCGGCAGCAGCTTCGGCATCGCTACCGAGAATTTGTACCACCCGACCCAATGGGGGATATTGGGCTAGGGGGTAACGCAAGACTTCTACATGGGCCAGGTGATCGATCGCCTCTTCCAACTTCATGCCGTTTATTTGCAGCTTGAGTTCAAACAGCAGTCGATCATCTAAGGGGACAGCCCGAAACCCGCCCTCTACTTGCTTAATCCGTGCCAGTAAAGTGTGATTGGAACGTTCCAGAATCAACTTTACCTCACCTTCGGGAGAGCGGCGACGACTACCTTCTTTGAGAACTCTCACCAAAACGCGATCGCCGTTCCAGGCATTACTCAAATGGCTTTCGCGGATATAAATATCCTCTGCCCCCTCCACATCTTGAATAGCAAAGCAAAAACCTTTACTAGAACAACGGAGTTTTGCTTCGATCAGCCCCTCTTCGGACACGCGGCGATACTTACCCCGTTCTTTCACCAAAATCCCGATCTTTTCCAGAACCTCCAAGGCAATGTAAAGTTTTTGTAAACTTTTTTCATCCTCGCAACCAAGTTTCTTTTCTAAAACCTTACGAGCTACCAATTTATCATCGGTGAAATTGGCAAGGAGTGTAGCGATTGAAAATTCCATGCAGTGAACCGACCTTTGGTCAAAACATCATTTTTTGAGGACACTTGCGTGCAGGAGTTCCCCAAAGTTGAGGAGCCAGCGCCATGGGCGGGTTTCCCGACTTGAGGAGCCACTGCGTTGCTCTGGGGAACCAGAGTTGTAGCAAGTGGCGTGTGACTGGCGTCAAAGTGTCCGGCTTAATCTGGTTCTTCCCTGTATACCCTCACGGTCTACAGAACACGCTTGGTGCAAACGAATTGCCCGGAGGCAAGGCTGCCGAAGTTCCGATCAGAGGAAGCCTCATCTCGGACTTCTCACTGCACGACACTTAAAAGAGTTCACCTGGGTTCAAATCCCGGAACCTAACCAATCTGACAAAGCACTACTGATACTCGATTCCGCCCCACTAGGTAATTACGCAACGGGTTTTTGAGAGGCTTAGTTTGAAGAACTCTCCACGCTGCCTAAAAGCGCTATGCAGGGGCAACCACGGGTGTTTGATTGTCTAGATTTCAGGTAATTTTACGCCATGAGACTCTGATTTTTAACTAGGAGAAACTGCCGATAAACCCAATTTTTCCATATGTAGAATCGGTAACAATTAGGTAAGCAGCTTAACGAGCAGTGAGGGCGAACCTTATCTTCATTATTGTAGATTTAGAGTACACTTCCAGAAAATAGTTCTGGATATCGAATTGGGTATTTAGTATAGCATTGAAGGGAAGACCACTCAGAGTAAGTCAGCAGTAGCCAAAAATTTGCTTTAAACAACTGCTGCTACAATCGGGAAACATTGCTTAAGGCGCGAATAGCACCTTAGAGTCTCACTGGTAGACGTAAAATTAAAACAGATCCAGATATCCACTCTGAGCAAGGTTGGTCATCTCTCGTCATATTTTCACATCTAGCTGTGCTGCATTTGAAATTTGAGTTTGAGAGGAGATCACAAAGGGATGCTACGTAGGTTATAGAAACAAGTAGCATCAACCCCGTAATTAAACAGACTTAGATTGGTGGCAGTATTATGTTGGCTCAATTCCAGAGCTTGTATCCCAACGGCAGTCTTATCTCGGAATTATTGCAAATTTTTCAAGGAAAATATATCGTCCGGGCAAGCGTGCAAATTGAAGGCGTTACCCGCGCCACTGGTATAGCAGCAGCAGAAACAGTGGAAACAGCCGAAGACCAAGCCAGAAATAGGGCACTGATGGTTTTGGGAATCACGAATGCACCAGGGGACACAGGGGTATTTTCTCCAAAACCCATCTCCCACGTGCAGCTAAACCCCTCCTTGAATACCACAGGTGGATTACATGAGTCCGCCTATGCTTCTAAAAAAGACAGTGATTTTGTCAGTAGTCAATGGTCACCAGTTAGTGGCAAAGAAACATCCACCCCACCCCCCAGTGCAGCGGAGATCAAACCAGATTTAGTCACCAATGACCCAGACAGCACAACTAAAATTGATACCCATAAACAAGACTTAGGTCAACGCTTTCCTGTAACGAGCAACTGGGAAACCCAATTTGATACCCCTGTTAGCAAGGGGGGCATTGTCTCTGGTAACGAGGCTGACAATCAACCCTTACCAGGAATTGCTACTAGTAATGTCACATTATTTGCACCGCGCAATTATGGTCATCAAGAAGACTTGGGGAATCTATCAGGGACAGGAAACAGAAAAAAGAAAAGTGAACCCGTGAATTTGTCTGATGTAATTGCCAAAACAGATGTCGAAATTGAGCGCTTAGGTTGGACAAAAGAGCAGGGAAAGGAACATCTCAAAAAAACCTACGGTAAGTTAGGACGCTCTTTACTCAGTGAAGAAGAATTACTAGATTTTCTCAGACACCTAGAATCTCAGCCAGACCCCATAGCAGGATTTTAAAGAAAGTCAGTGGTCAGTTATCAAAGAACTCGTTACCCATGACTAATGACCACTGACTAATGACTAGACTACAACCATCGGTCGGCTACCTGCAGCGTGACGGTCAATTACTTGGTCAATCAAGCCATATTCCCTGGCTTCCTCTGGCGACATGAAGAAGTCACGTTCAGTATCTTCAGCAATGCGCTCAATTGGCTGACCAGTGTGTTCGGCTAGATAATCATTGAGCCGTCGCTTGTGGTATAAAATTTCCCGCGCCTGAATTTCAATATCAGTCGCTTGACCTTGAGCGCCACCTAAAGGTTGATGAATCATAATCCGCGAATGGGGTAGACTCATCCGCTTACCCTTAGCACCAGCGCTGAGGAGGAAAGCGCCCATACTCGCCGCCAGTCCGGTACAAATTGTACAGACATCGGGGCGGATGTGCTTCATTGTGTCAAAAATACCCATGCCAGCTGTCACCGAACCACCGGGAGAATTGATATATAGATAAATATCTTTCTCCGAGTCTTCAGCATCTAAAAACAGCAGTTGGGCAACAATCAAGTTAGCGATACTGTTATCAACCTGTTGTCCCAAAAAGATGATGCGCTCACGCAACAGCCGTGAGTAGATGTCAAAGGCGCGTTCGCCGCGACCCGATTGTTCAATAACGATGGGAATCATAAAGGCAAGGTGAAATGAACGGATTCAGCAATTACTCAGTTTTTGCGTACTAAAAAATGTACTGTGTTGGGGAATTAGCAATCAAGTTTTCAGTCGCCAATAAAAGTACCATTTTTGTACTCAGAAGGTTTCATCTTATTTTGGCATTTATTTCCCTGGCTGTGTTTGTAGCAAAGGCTGGCTGAAAATCAAAATCAACTAAATACTGTTGCAATTATTAGTATTTAATTTTACTGAAATAAATAAGAGCCATGGAGCATACTATATGCTTGGCAGAAACAATTAATTCTGACGGGCACTTTTTGGCGATGGGTAAGGTCTAAGTAGGTATGCTCATCTGGACAGAGAAAAATTAAAAAATCTCCAACTGTCCCCAAGTCGCCCCCCAAGTCACCTTTGAGGGATTGAGACTAACGAGGGGATATGGGGAATGTCAGAAAAGTAATCACCTTGTCCCCTCGTCTCCCATTCTCTATATCAGTCATTTCTTGGTTGACAAACTCCTAGTCCAGGGTTTGGTGCACAACTTTAGTAGCGCAGTAACTAGACCGACAACTGAGATACCAATTTCTCAAGGGCTTTGTCAGCTATTGGTAACTTTTCCCACATTTTTTAACTGTCGTTGTGAGCAATTATCCGGATATTCTCGCCAACTCCGGTAAATCAATAGTACGAAGTGTATTTAGAATGACTGGTTTTACTTGTAATACTATCCATCCTCCAGAGAAATACTATGCTGGAAAAACTTATGCAAGCTGCTTTTATCACCTTTTTGCTCCACCTGATTGCAGGATTGAGCGTTAATCCTCAAATTCCTAGAGAGTCGGTATCACCTGTGTCTGAAAGGTCAGCGTCAGTCCTCAGCTCAGTGATTCACTCTTTTGAGTAAACTACACACGCACCCAAAGGAATAAGTCGGTTGTCGGGTTTTTAACGTGTGTATGTTAGATCCCCAGGCTAACAATCTTGGGAAAAGGCTAGACTGGGCAAAGAAGGCAACTATCCACGTTTGATCATGACTAATCGCCTTGCTCTAGCCAAGAGTCTCTATCTTCGCAAACACGCAGAAAACCCCATTGATTGGTGGCCTTGGTGTGATGAAGCACTGGCCACTGCTAGGGAGCAAAATAAACCCATTTTTGTCTCCATTGGCTACTCTAGCTGCCACTGGTGTACTGTCATGGAAGGGGAAGCTTTTTCTGATTCAGCTATTGCTGAGTACATGAATGCTAATTTCCTGCCTATCAAGGTAGATAGGGAAGAAAGACCTGACCTGGATAGCATCTATATGCAGGCTTTGCAGATGATGAGTGGTCAAGGGGGTTGGCCTTTGAATGTTTTTCTTTCTCCAGAAGATTTGGTGCCGTTTTATGCTGGGACTTATTTCCCTGTAGAGCCTCGCTACGGTCGTCCTGGCTTTTTGCAAGTGTTGGAAGCCCTGCGCCGCTACTATGATACAGAAAAAGAAGATTTGCGCGATCGCAAAGCTTTGATTATTGAGTCCCTTCTCACCTCTGCGGTATTAAAAAATGGCCCAGCGGATGAGTTACAAGATCATGAATTACTCCGACAGGGCTGGGAAACTACCACGGGGATCATTACTCCTAAGTCATCCGGTAACAGTTTCCCGATGATCCCATACAGCGAATTAGCATTGCGCGGAACTCGATTTAATTTTCCATCTCAATATGATGGCAAGCAAATTTGTACCCAACGGGGACTAGAATTAGCACTGGGGGGAATTTATGATCATGTGGGTGGAGGCTTTCATCGCTACACTGTTGATCCCACCTGGACTGTACCCCATTTTGAAAAGATGCTTTATGATAATGGTCAGATTTTAGAGTATCTGGCTTCTTTGTGGAGTACGGGAGTAAAAGAACCAGCTTTTGAGAGGGCTGTTGCTCTTACTGTTCAATGGCTACAACGGGAAATGACTGCACCAGAGGGTTACTTCTATGCGGCTCAAGATGCTGATAGCTTCTTCAACTCTACGGCTGTTGAACCGGAGGAAGGGGCTTTTTACGTCTGGAGTTATAGCGAACTGGAGCAACTGCTTACCCTAGAGGAACTAACAGAATTACAACAAGAGTTTACTGTTACCCCTAACGGTAATTTTGAAGGTAAAAATGTTTTGCAAAGGCGTCAGTCAGGGGAATTGAGTCTAAGGCTGGAAGTCGCACTGGGTAAGCTGTTTACTGCTCGTTATGGTACTCCCCCTGATTCACTGGCAACTTTCCCCCCAGCTCGCGATAACCTGGAAGCAAAAACCACTAACTGGACTGGTCGGATTCCTTCGGTGACAGATACTAAGATGATTGTCGCCTGGAATAGTTTGATGATTTCTGGTTTGGCTAGGGCTGCTGGGTTTTTCCAACAACCTTTGTATTTGGAGTTAGCAGCAAAAGCGGCAAATTTTATTCTGGATAATCAGTTTGTGAATGGGCGTTTCCACCGACTTAATTATGGTGGTGAAGCGACTGTGTTAGCTCAGTCGGAAGATTACGCCTTTTTTATCAAAGCATTGCTAGATTTATCCCAAGTTTCGGTAGATAGCAATCAGCGCTCTTTTTGGTTAGAAAAAGCAGTAACACTTCAAGAAGAATTCGATGAATTTCTCTGGAGTGTAGAATTAGGTTGTTACTTTAACACATCTAGCGATAATAGTCAAGATTTGATTGTGCGAGAGCGGAGTTATGTAGATAATGCTACACCATCAGCCAATGGAATGGCGATCGCCAATCTTGTCCGTCTTGCCCTCCTCACAGATAATCTGCATTATCTAGATTTAGCAGAACAAGGTTTGAAAGCCTTTAGAAGCGTAATGAGTAGCACTCCCCAAGCTTGCCCCAGCTTGTTCACAGCCTTAGATTGGTATCGTAACTCAACCTTAATTCGCAGCACCACCGACCACATTAACTCGCTGATTCCCAAATATCTACCTACATCTGCCTTTGCAGTAGCAGCACGGTTACCAGAGAATAGCATCGGCTTAGTTTGCCAAGGTTTGAAGTGTCTTGCACCAGCAGAAAGTGTAGAACAGATGTTGCAGCAAGTCCAGCAAAGCCAAGTAAGAGGTTGTTTGAAAAGTATTAGGCGAATATAATTCGCTACTACACTAGCATTGTCCACCTCCGTGGACTAACGCAAAATCAAGGGTTTTCTAACCCACGGAGGTGGGTTTTGTCTGTGTAGCCAAGCCACTGCGTTGGGCGGCTCCGCCGACTTGAAGCATGTGGCGCGCGACTTATAGTCGCCAGGGCTAGTAATAAATTAGACTTTTCAAACATCCTCTAAGAGCCTAATCAGCTAAAACACATCTAACTTTGCACATCTAAATTTAATGAAAATCTTGTGGGGTGGGCATCTTGCCCGCCCTAATCATACAATTTAAATGTGAAACAGCTTACTAATATCTTGCACCAGTTCCAAACCGCCTCAGAATTCATTCTGAGGAACCAATAACAAAAGCCGTCTAAAGACGACTGAGAAAGGTTTTCAGTGCGTTTCAACATACTTGAGCTATTAGCCTGGGAATTCATTCCCATGTGGGTGAGGGGGCTAACCGAGAATGCTGTAATAAGCTGTTCGCTATTTAATATACATTAATTGGGCGGGCAAGATGCCCAACGGCAGTCGCTACAACGGAGGGAACCTCCGCAACGCGCTGCCTCCCCCACAAGAGTTTTAGTTAATTTGATTAGGCAAATTAGATGATTTTCGGCTTATTTCTGAAAATTCATTCCCAGGTGGACTGTTAGAAATGCCACAATAAAAAAGCATCTTCCCGCAGGAAGATAAAACCCATTAGCTCAACTCGCTGAACATGGTGAATTGGAGTGAATATCTAGAGTCAGTTCGCCTAACTTATGCCAAGTGGTGGAAAGTTTATACATTTACAGATGTAGTCGGACGCCGGCAGGTAGAACAGGAAGCATTAATTCCCCTGTGGAACTTTGACTTGCAGGTGCAGACAATTAAACCGCGAGATGAGCAACAGAAACAACAAGAAAAAATTGAATACTACAGCGTCTTGGAAGGTTTGCGGAAATATAAATCTGACCATCTGCTGTTAGTAGGAAAACCAGGTTCAGGAAAATCAACAGCGCTGTTGAAGTTGTTGCTAGAAGAAGCAGAAAGACCTCTCCCCCAAACCCTCCCGGAAGCGGAGATAGAAGAATTAGCTCCCCATTCCCTAGCACTTAAGGGGGCTGGGGGGTTAGGTCAGATACCCGTGTTGGTAGAGTTGCGCTATTACGAAACTTCAATAATTGATTTGATACGAAATTTTTGCAAGCGCCATCGGTTGTGGTTAGAGAATGCCGAAATTGAAAAATTACTATTTCAAGGAAAATTCTTACTACTGGTAGATGGTTTAAACGAATTACCCTCAGAAGAAGCGCGGCAGAATTTACAAGCATTTCGCCAAGACCATCGCCAAACCCCGATGATTTTCACCACCAGAGATTTAGGGATAGGTGGCGATTTAGATATTGGCAAAAAGCTAGAAATGCAACCCCTGACAGAAACACAAATGCAAGATTTTGTTTGTGCTTATCTGCCAGAACAGGGTGAAGAAATGCTGAAGCAGTTGGGTACAAGGTTGCAGGAATTTGGACAAACGCCTTTGCTGTTGTCGATGTTGTGTTCTGTTTTTGTGCAAAATCAGAATAAAGTGCCCTCAAATTTGGGTTCTGTATTTCGGTTATTTACCAAAAATTTTAACGAAAAACCGATTTCGGAAGATTTTCCCCTTTGGAGTTCCCGACTTTTGCAACAATTAGCCTGGGTGATGACTCAGGGAACAACAAGAACAGATTTAAAAGTTGCTATTCCCAGAAGCGAAGTTGAAGAAATTCTGACAGAATTTTTTCAGAAAGAAAAATTTGATAGACCTCGTGACCGTTCTTTAAAATGGCTACGAGATTTACTCAATCATCATCTAATTCAACTCGGTGCAAATGACCAAATTGAATTTCGCCACCAACTGATTCAGGAATATTACACGGCAGAATATTTGCTGAAGCAGTTACCAAAACTCAGCGATGATTGTTTAAAACGAGATTATTTAAATTATTTGAAATGGACTGAACCCCTAGCGCTGATGGCAGAGTTGATAGAGAATGAAGTGCAAGCCGTGCGAGTGGTGAAGTTAGCCTTAGAGGTAGATTGGCAATTAGGGGCAAGGTTAGCAGGTGAGGTAAAATCAAAGTGGCATGAGCAAACAGTTAATTTAATTGCTGATTTAAAACTTCCTCAGCTATTGGAAATCAGACTTTTAGGTATTACCAAATCAGAACAGGCCGCGGCTGGTTTAATTAAACTTTTAGAACAGCCAGATTCTCATGTTCGTTCGAGAGCCGCAGATGCTCTTGGAAAAATAAAATCACAAAAGGCGATAACTGGCTTAATTCAACTTTTAGAAGACCCAGAATCTCATGTTTGTGAGAGTGCTGCATATGCTCTGGGAGAAATTAAATCAGAACAGGCAATTCCTGGGTTAATTAAACTTTCAGAAAATACAAAATATTATGTTCGTAGCGATGTCGTATATCTTCTGGAACAAATCAAATCAGAACAGGCAATTTCTGGGTTAATTAAATTTTTAGAAGACCAAGACTCTGTTGTGCGTAGGAGTGCTGCATCTGCTCTGGGAAGAATCAAATCAGAACAGGCAATTTCTGGGTTAATTAAATTTTTAGAAGACCAAGACTCTGTTGTGCGTAGGAGTGCTGCATCTGCTCTGGGAAGAATCAAATCAGAACAGGCAATTTCTGGGTTAATTAAACTTTTAGAAGACCAAGACTCTGTTGTGCGTAGAATTGCTGCATCTGCTCTAGGAGAAATCAAATCAGAACAGGCAATTCCTGGGTTAATTAAACTTTTAGAAGACCAAGACTCTGTTGTGCGTAGAATTGCTGCATCTGCTCTAGGAGAAATCAAATCAGAACAGGCAATTTCTGGGTTAATTAAACTTTTAGAAGACCAAGACTCTGTTGTGCGTAGAATTGCTGCATCTGCTCTAGGAGAAATCAAATCAGAACAGGCAATTCCTGGGTTAATTAAACTTTTAAAAGACCAAGACTTCTTTGTTCGTAGAAGTGCTACATCTGCTCTAGGAAAAATCAAATCAGAACAGGCAATTCCTGGGTTAATTCAAATTTCAGAAGACCCAGGCTATTTTGCTATTAGGAGTTCCGCAGATGCTCTGGCAGAAACCCAACCAGAACAAGTTCCTGGGTTAATTGAACTTTTAAAAGACCCAGAATCTGACATTCGTTTGATAACTGCATCTATTCTCGAAAAAATCGAATCGGAGCAGGCAATTCCTAACTTAATTGAACTTTTAGAAGACCCAGAATTTGATATTCGTTTGATTGAATATGCTCTGGAACAAGTCAAGCCGGAGCAGGCAATTCCTGGGTTAATTAAACTTTTAGAAAATACAAAATCTGATATTCGTAGGAAAGCCGCATTTATTCTGGGAGAAATTGAATCAGAACAGGTAATCCCTGATTTAATTGAACTTTTAATTCTTGATAGATTTGTAATTGCTAATAATGGGGATACATTCGACATAGGTATAGAGGTAATTAAAACTATCCAAGAACATTTTAAATTCTACAATCCTTTGTTAAAAAATATGTCACTGAGATCGCAATTAATAGACTTCTTGTTAAATTCGTCAATTCTTAACACAGAGAGAGAACGCCAAACATTATTATTATACTTCGGCTACGATTCCCTAATGAAAAAAATAACTTTAGCAGGCACTCCGCTAGACTTCACTGTTAATTTAATTCAAGTGCTAGAGATGGAAGGACGAGATACACTACTAAAGTTTATTGATAACTTAGCTAATAGCGACTTTCTAGGAATCGAGAATAAAGAGAAACTAACTAGATTAAGTGCAGACATCAGAGCTATTACTGCCGAAAATTGGCGTAGTGAATTTATAGGCGCTCAATTACAGCTTAAATCAGAACCAATTTCGATTATTAAACCAAATATATCTACCACATTAATTAATATCCTCCACCTTTCAGACCTGCATTTCAGCAATTCCCAACAAGCTCAACTTTGGTCTAACCAATTAGCAGAAGATTTACGTCACGACCTCAACATACCTCATCTTGATGCTCTCATTCTTTCCGGTGACATCGCTAACTTTTCCACCCCCGAAGAATACCAAGCGGCTGAAGAGTTTATTGTCAACCTCAGCCAAGATTTACCCCTCAAACCTGAGCAAATTATCATTGTTCCAGGGAACCATGACCTAAATTGGAAAATTGCAAAACAAGCTTACCAACTATTTGACCGCGAAGAATATGAGAGTATGTCTGAAAACTCTATTAAATTAAATGAAATTGGTTCAAAAAGCTTAACAGAGGCACAACGAAAACGTTTAGAACAGCGACAAAATACGCTTCAGACACAGTGGCAGCTAACAATGGACAAGTTGACACAACTGCGGACAGACTATGCAATTCAGGCAGGTACAACTGTTAAGTTCCAGTTACAGCAAGAAATTCAATCTGAAGAAACTCAACTGTTACAGTTAGATGCAGAGTTGAAACAAATTGAGCAAAATCTAAGCCTCGATACAAGATTTTCTCCTGTTAAAACATCCTCTAAGAGAGAACTCAAAGAAGGTCATTACATCGAAGAAAGTGCCACCGTTATTCGAGTGCGAGATGAAGAGAAATATAAACAGCGGTTTGCCAATTTCAGCAACTTCTACCAAGCTATAAAAAATCAACCCTATCCCCTAGAATATCGCCAGCAATACACCTTAGACTATCTCCCATCCCAAAACATCCTCATACTCGGTCTAAACTCGGCTTGGCAATTAGATCACCATTACAAATCCCGCGCTAGTATCAATATGGATGCTCTGAGCAATGCCCTAACTGATATTCGCCGCCATCCAGAGTATAAGAATTGCATTAAAATTGCTGTCTGGCATCATCCCCTTGATAGTGCTTGGGAAGACCGGATAAAAGATAAAGGTTTCATGGAACAGTTAGCTGTGGCTGGGTTCCGCTTCTTCCTCCACGGTCACATTCACAAAGCAGAAACCAGCTTATACCGTTATGATATGAGTCAAGGGGGGCGAAAATGCGTAGACGCAAAGCGGCTTGTCGTCAGACATCGCATCTGTGCAGGAACATTCGGCGCACCCACCAAAGAACTCATCCCCGCTTATCCCTGGCAATATAACCTGCTACAATTTGAAAGCGATAAATTAACAGTCCGCACCCGTCGCCGCGAAGAAGAAAATGGTGCCTGGAAACCAGATGCGCGTTGGGGTCAAGGTGCGGGGAAATCTTCGCTGGATTTATACACTATTGAGTTATAGGGCAAAAATGCCGCACGAATGAAAAAAAACGCCAAACGAATGGAATTCGCGGCTACCAGAACAAAGTCCGCCTACGCGGACTCAAAAAAAAATCAAGGTCTTTAACCCGCGGAGGCGGGTTTTGCCTGTGTAGCAGCGATTTCTAATCGCCAGGCCTTCTGTATATCATCCCAAAAAGTCACCGCAAACAATCTTTTTTACCTTCCCCTTTTCCAGGGTGAAATTAAAATATGTAGGACTGGAATAATCAACAGCATAACTTAATCTAGTAGTATCGCCAGATTCTGGTTTACCGTAGATTCTCGTTACTTTTGAGGTGTTATCGCCTACTTTTATTCCATCTACAGTGGCGTATTTAGAACTTGTTGCTTCTATTTCATAAACAAAATATTTACCTGTTGGCTTAATATCTTCCAGTAACTTAACTGTAAGTCCTGAATATTGGAGAGTGCGCGTTTTACCAGCAATTGCTTCATAGCCATTTTTCGCACTTAGAGGTTTACCTAGAGCCTTTCTGACTTGCGTCTCAGACATCCCAAGGCTTACACTACCTATTACTAAGCGTTTATAAGGTAGTTTTTTAAATTGCTGATTATTCTGGGAAATTTGATAATTAGTATTGGTGCTAGTAGATAGAGCTTGCACCGCTAATGGTTGTACAAATAAAGATGCCAAGCTTAAGATAGTTCCAGCGCTAAATAAAACTTGCTTGAATTGATTTTGATAATGATAGTTAGCTGTTAGTTTCATTTCTTCAACTCTTTGTAATACAGCAAATTGCAGGTAAATGAGGTACAAATATAAATAATAAAACTCTTGTAGGGTAGCCATCTTGCCTGCCCTTGTGTATTTCGCTCAGATCAAATGTGCTGTATGTAGGCAGAGACAATTAAATGTAAAATAAAATTTTTGTTCGTAGTCAGCGATAAATATTTCAGTTCAAGGATTTTAAGGACTGAAGTCCTTACTACAAGCTTTAATTTAATTCTCCTATTTAGTCAGGCTTAAATTAAACTATGACTAATGACTGTAGCAAATTAACTGCCATTGTCCTAGCCGGTGGAAAAAGTTCTCGCATGGGTGAAGATAAAGCGCTAATTCCAATTCAAGGAGTGCCTTTGTTGCAGCGGGTTTGCGGCATTGCTCAAGGTTGCGCTGATACTGTTTATATCGTTACTCCCTGGCCAGAACGTTATCAAAACTTGCTTTTGCCTAATTGCGAATTTATTCGAGAAGTCCCTTTGTCTGGAGACACTGGTGGCCCTCTTGTGGGTTTTGCTCAAGGACTAGGGCAGGTAAAAACAGATTGGGTGTTGCTGCTAGCTTGCGATTTACCAAGGTTGCGGGTTGAGGTGTTGCAAGATTGGGCAGGTAGACTTGATACTGTGGGGAATGAGGCGATTATTGCATATCTGGTACAACATCCTAAAGGCTGGGAACCTCTGTGTGGCTTCTATAAGCGTCGCTGTCTACCGCTGCTACTGGATTTTATCACTCAAGGGGGGCGATCTTTTCAGCAATGGCTACAGCATCATCAAGTGGAAGCTTTGCCTTTATCAGAACCTGATATGCTTTTTAACTGTAATACACCAGAGGACTTGACTTTAAGTTAATAAATACCTATGCCACTTATTGACAATTTAAATAAATTTTGGATTTTAAATAATTTATTGTATTCCTAGTAACAGATTAATAGCTAACTGGGTTTTATGCTTATCTCCCTACTATAAACCAAAGGCTATAAACAAAGTAATTATCTAAAAATAAATTAGATTTTTTAATCTTTAACTTCTTGCCGCTGTTGCTTTTATTACTATCCTGGAGAGAATTATAATATGTATCGTCGTTGGATATCATCTGCTTTAGCAATTTTGTTGAGTATAGTTTTAGTTGCTTGCACTACTGCAACAACTCAGCCACCACAGGCAAAAGTTGCAAATACGAATGAGACAAGTAACACAGATTTTCAGCAATCAGCAAAAAGAGTTGTTGCTCTCTCTTCTCTGGCTGCTGATATTATCTATCAACTTGATAAAACAAAACTTATAGGAATTACAGGCAGTAGATTATTTAATAATGACCCAAGTTTCCAGGATATACCCCGCGTTAGCGAAGGTCAAAGCCCTCCTAATTTAGAAAAAATTGTATCTCTAAAACCAGATTTAGTTATTGGTGCAGCGGGTTTTTCTGACGTACCTATTCAAAAACTCAAACAGCTAGGTATTTCAACTTTTCTCACCCAAGTTAAAAACTGGGAATCTTTAGAAAAACTTACTCAAACACTAGGTCAATTAATTGATGTTGATCCCCAGCCTTTGTTGAACCGTTACAAAAACTTTTTACCAGCTAAACCGAATCAAAGTCCTTCTACTCTAGTCCTGGTTAGTCGTCAACCAATTTTAGCGCCAAATAAAAATAGTTGGGCTGGGGATTTACTGGCTAAATTTGGGGCTAAAAACCTAGCAGCAGAATTACAAGGTAAAAGTCCGATAGGTGGATATGTGACGCTTTCGGCTGAGAAAATTTTAGAAGCAAATCCAGAAGTGATAATTGTAGTTAATCCTCCCCAAGGAGGTTCTGAAGCAGCACTTTTAGCATCTTTTAAAAAGGAGTCTTTTTGGCAGCAAATAAAAGCAACCAAAAATAACCGAATTTATGTTTTTGATTATTACGGTCTTGTGAATCCGGGCAGTATAAATACAATTGAAAAAGCGGCTCAACAGCTTAGGGAGGTTTTGTCTGCACCACAACGTTAGATTGAATGACGGGCAAGACTTTGAATGATTTGAATGACAGGCAAGATGCCTGTCCTACAATTGTATTTTAGGAATTTATCCAAAATCCAATATTGTTTAATCCTTGAGAGAACCAATTTGGTTCTGCATAACTGGGCTATTTTTTTTAGGTTGAGGAGAACTGCCAGTAATGCTGCGAAAATAAAGCCCGCCGACGCTGACTAAAAACCCTGCATATCCTACTGCTTGCAAGACATAGAGGTTGTCTCTGTAGCCAAATAAAGATTTGAAAATAATGCCGGGTAATTGTTCATCAGGCAATATTTTGGAAGTATTCCAAACCATTGGCCCCAAAATGCAGGAGTGAACTTTGGTAAAGCGTTCATAATAAAAACAAAGGCTTTCGGAGGCGCGATTGCTGAGAGCCAGGTTAGACACTGCTGTGTCAAAATGACTCAAAGCTGAAACTACCAAACCGGCGACAATCAATACTAAAAAAACGCCCATTACCTGGAAAAACTGGCGGATATTAATTTTGACACCCAATTTAAATAACAGCACACCAATGCCTACTGCTACTGCCAAACCACCAAGGGCGCCAATAGTTGGCATTAAACCCTGTTGAAAATTTGCAGCAATGAACAGAACAGTTTCAAAGCCTTCACGCACAACGGCAACTAAAACTAAGCTAAAAACGCCCCAACCAGCATTTGAGTTTTGTGTCAGTGCGTCTGTCACCGCACCTTCAACTGTAGCTTTCATAAATCTGGCTTGTTTAGTCATCCAGATTAGCATCCAACTGAGCATGGCGATCGCAAATACACTAAATACACCTTCTAGCATTGGTTCAACTATCGGGGTGTATTGAGGATTAACAGATCCTAAGTATTGAATTAGCCAACCGAACAGCACACCTATCAAGGCACTAATAACAATGCCTACCCCAACACCAGCATATACCCAAGGGTTGAGTCGGGACTGTTTGGCTTTTTTGAGCAAAGCCAGCACGATACCAACAACAAGGGCAGCTTCCACCCCTTCCCGGAGCGTAATTACAAAAGTAGGTAAGGCTGTACTAAAATTCATAATCAGTTGTTATTTAGTCATTTTAGTTATTTAGTCAATAGTCATTAGTCCAAAAATATTAGACTAGTGACTATTGAGCATTGAATACTAGCTGAAATCGCGTAACATTTTTTTCAGTTCAAGATTATGCATTTCTTCTTGACCAATCATGTTACGGGCGAATTCTTCCAGATAGATGCTGGCATTAGTGACAATTTCTAGCAGACTTTTATACAACTCCAGCGCCTTGCTTTCGTGGGATAAGCTTTCTGCCAAAATAATCTTGACGTTATGTTGGTAAGTCTCTTCCATTTGGGCAATTTTCAGGGAGGGATGCCCATCTAAACCTGTAATAATTTCTCCCACTTGCTGGGCATGAAGTAGTGACTCACTCGCCTGTGCTTTGAAAAAAGCCACAATTGGAATCCGGTTGGGGCCAGTCACCATCAAAGAATAATGGGTATAGCGTACTACCCCTGCTAGTTCAAATTCCATGATGGAGTTAAGTAGGTCAATGGCCTTTTTTTGGTCAAGCTCTTGCATCAGTTGTTAAGTTAGGAAAAATTACAAATGGAGAGGATTGAATTATGAGTTAAGAGTGAGCAGTTATACTTTTTTCAGGTATTAAAAAACCAGATTATCCTGACTCTTAACTTTTAGCTATTTCCTCTCTTATTACTTATTTTAAACT
This sequence comes from Cylindrospermum sp. FACHB-282, assembly GCF_014697195.1. Lineage (GTDB taxonomy): Bacteria > Cyanobacteriota > Cyanobacteriia > Cyanobacteriales > Nostocaceae > Cylindrospermum. The sequence continues at coordinate 95,545 of NZ_JACJRJ010000013.1, forward strand.
GCCCATTCTGGGTTTCCAATAGTACTAGGCTGCTATTTTTGTGCCTGAGTGTTGAATTGATCAATCACTTTTTGAGAGTTTTGCTCAATTGTTGTTACCAGCTTGGTCACATCAGCAGGGGTTTTGACTGCTTGCGCGGGTGGGATGGCGGCGGGCCAAACTTTGAGTAGTTCAGCAAGATTAGTGCTGATCGCTTTGTCCGCTTCCGGATTTCCTTGAGCAACTTGGCTAGAAATCCCTTTATATAGGTCATTAGCGTAGATCACAAAGCCACGGGAGTCTTGATACTCAATGGGTGCAGCTACTTTGCCATTGGCGATCGCCGCGCCGTATTCTGAGTTGGCTGCATCTAGTAACCCACTAATCACCTGTAGCACAAATCCTGGTTTTGAGCGTTGAGTATCTGGTAAAGCGGCGATCGCTGCATCAATTGCTTGCATGGAAGCAGTGAAATCAGTTTTCAATTTGGGATTCTTGGGATTAGATTTGACTAAATCTTGTAAACTCACCAAACTTGTCTTAAATTCTTTGACTTTGCGCTCATTTAGCTGGTCTTCTACATCAACATAAATCTCTTCAACTGGATGCCCAATATGAGGTTCTGCTTGCTTTGGCTGATTCAAATCTAAAAGTTCTTGTGCTACAAAAAGATGCCCTTTCATCAATGCCAATTTAGTCATGTAGTCAATATCTTTGGCATCACCTGTAAGCACTACTTCTTGAATAGTCACCGCTTCTTTAATTTGGTCAAACTGTTCTTGAGTAATGACTTTCTTGCTAACTAAATCTTCAGGACTGGCGTAGGGACGATTCGCCTGAATTTTGTTCGATAATGCCGGCACACCTAGCTGGGCTTCAAATTTATCTAACTGCGATAAGATAGCAGTATTAATGTTAATTTTCGCCTTGCCACCATGACCGCTGTGACTGTTTTGACTAACTGCTTCTGTAGTTTGGGGGCTAGAGCTAGCACTTGGCGCGGTTGAATTTTCTGTGGTGGGCGTACTGTTACAGGCGCTCAGGGTAACTATTGCCGTACTAGCGACAGCTAAACAGAGATGCCGAAATTTTAACATTTTTACTCCTTTTATACTTAGAATGTCTAAATTGCAATTTTGCAACTTATTAGCAGCATTTAGGTTTGACCCTATGTCATAGATTTTACTTTTGCATATAATGACACTATTTATCAACTAGTAGCTAAATTATTAAGTAGAATTTAATAAATTTTCTCAAAAAAAATTGAAAAAATTAATCTTATACCAATTTAAAAAATGATGGCGACAGATGGACAGGGAAAACCCAGATACACCAAACGGCTTCCAATCCAAAATGGTATTATTCCTGGGACTTGCTATCTTTGGGAAGTTAATTAAAAATTTTTGTCAGGATTTGTTCACAGGTTTTGTTGAGTCGTTCTTGGCGATGACTTCAAATTGACCCATACATCCTTTTTCTGCGATCGCATCTTGATGGGGATGAAACATATACTTACCCGGATAGCGAAAGGCAAATTCCAAAATATGTCTTTCTGCTATACCCATCGTTAGAACATCGGTTTTCTCGCTGGGAGTCATACTCATCCCTGAACGATAAACATCAAAGAAGTTGGCGTGGAGGTGAAAAGTTACGGCCGTCTCGTATTCAATGATGTTCAGTACATACAGCCGAATCAATTGATCTTGGTAAATCTGGACAGGATGATGCATGTAGTGATGGGGCAGACCATTGAAGGCGTAATATTCATTATGTCCATCATCATTCACGTCATAGCCAGACATCACTAACACAATCTCATCAGCCGGGGGGCGCGGTTGGGGTGGATCGATGATAAACATACCGTACAAACCCTTAGCGATGTGGCGGGTGACGGGTTCAATATGGCAATGATACAAGTGAACGCCATAGGGTTCAGCATCAAATTCATAAATTGTCGCTTTATTATGACCAATTGGGCGTATCCCATCCATTTCTGCCGGATGAACACCATGAAAATGTAGAGAATGGGAATGTCCTGCTCGGTTGAGAAACAATACCCGCACTCTTTCGCCCTGTTTCGCCCGTAGGGTGGGCCCTGGGATGCGGCCATTTAAATCCCAGATATTGTAAGAGACGGCACTGTTAAGTTGAATTATGGAGGTATCCGCAGTCAACTGAAATTCTCGGATAGTCCGGCCATTTTCTTGCTTCAACGTCCCATAATCAAAGTCGCGTAGTACCTGCATAGGTTTGGCAACGTCGTTAGAAGTTACCATCTCCATCGGTGGTACTCTGACTATTGATTTATTTTTGGCATTCAGCATCTGCCAAAGTGTAGCTGCACCCGCGACACCAGTGCCGGCTAGTCCCAGCTTCAGCAATTGCCTACGGTTCAAAAGGTTTTCTTTACTTTCAGCAAAGTAGTTGGGCATGAAATTAGTTTCGGTAAGCGCAAACAGGATGTTGCAAATATTTACAGTGTATCCTATAGGACTTAAGAATTATTGTCAATAATCCTCAATAGTAGGAAAACGACTGACTGTGTGTTGGTAAGCTCTCGTGGGTTTCCTGGGGAATTTTTAATTTTTAACTTTTAATTGTCTCTCTTGGTGTGCGCTGATCTAAACTAAGTCCTTGAATTACAGCTGCGAGGGCTAGACTGTGCCGAGCAATATTCTCAAATCAAAACCTACATCCCTAATTTTAATTGGGGTTATAAGCTTTTACATTATCGTTAGCGCTTCCTCACCAGCTTATGCGATGCACATTATGGAAGGCTACTTACCACCAAGTTGGGCAGTTTTTTGGTGGGTAGTGGCGTTACCGTTTTTTGTTTTAGGATTGCGATCGCTAACTCGCATTACCCAAACTAACCCAGAACTCAAGTTACTCCTAGCATTGTCGGGAGCCTTTACCTTTGTGTTATCGGCGCTGAAAATGCCTTCGGTTACTGGGAGTTGCGCTCATCCTACGGGGACAGGGTTAGGAGCAGTACTATTTGGTCCTCTAGCCATGTCTGTCTTGGGAAGTCTAGTACTGTTGTTTCAAGCGCTGCTATTAGCACATGGTGGTTTGACGACATTGGGGGCTAATGCTTTTTCAATGGCGATCGCCGGGCCTTTTGCAGCTTACTGGATATATCGGCTGATCATGCGGTTCAGTGGTAAGCAAAAAATCGCCATTTTCTTCGCCTCCGCTTTGGGCGATTTACTCACCTATACTATTACTTCAGTGCAACTCGCCCTAGCTTTTCCCGCACCTGTAGGTGGTTTTATGGCTTCATTCACCAAATTTGCGGGGATTTTTGCCATTACTCAAATTCCTCTAGCAATTAGTGAAGGATTGCTGACTGTGTTGGTGTGGAACTGGCTACAATCCTACACTGCTCCAGAACTAGAAATACTGAAATTAATCAAACGGGAACCTCAAACCAATGAATCAATCTAAAAAAGGGTTAAGCAACTGGTTTTTAATAGCAGGAGTAGTCTTTTTAGCAGTCGTTCCCTTAATAGTTGCCCGTAACGCTGAATTTCTCGGCGCAGATGACAGAGCAACTATTGCCGTTACAGAAGTAAATCCTGGCTATCAACCTTGGTTTAAACCACTGATGCAAGTGCCTAGTTGCGAAGTGCAAACCTTTTTATTTGCTGCTCAGGCGGCTTTAGGTGCCGGAGCGCTGGGGTATTTTATTGGTTTGTCCAAAGGACGTACTGAACAGCGAAAAAATCATGAACATTCAGATTGACACCCTAGCTTACACAAATCGCCTGCGGTGGTTAGCGCCAGAACAAAAACTACTATTTGCGATCGCACTGCTAATCATCACAGCCTTTGTTCATCCCCCAGTGCAAATTTTAATTGCTGTCTGGATGAGCATTTGGACAGTCGTTTATGCCGGGATTCCCGCCAAAATTTATGTGAAATTAGTCTATATTGCCGCTCTATTTTGGTTAACAAGTTTACCAGCTTTAGTGATCAATGGTGTAGACATTCCTCACTTGCATTTAGTACAAACTGACTCAGTAGCAGGGTTGACTATTGGCTATTATTATGTATACATCAGTAGCCATGGAATTGAGCAGGGATTAACAATCTTAACGCGAGCGATCGCTTCTCTTTCCTGCTTATACTTTGTGATGCTAACTATCCCCTTTGTCGAACTTTTACAAACCATGAGTCGCGTTGGTTTTCCCGTATTGTTAACAGACCTTTTATTGCTGATGTACCGCTTTATTTTTGTCCTCTTAAACACAGCATCTGAGTTATGGACTGCTCAACAATCTCGTGGTGGCTACCGCACTTTTAAGATAGCAATGAAAAGTTTGTCTCTGTTAATTGGACAATTACTTAAGCGCACTTTAGAAAATTATCGTCAAGTTTCCTTAACTTTGGCATCACGAGGCTTCAATGGCGAATTTCAAGTTTGGCATTCTCATCGCTATCATTTATCTAAGCGATATGCTCTTGAAGCAATTTTCGGATGTGCAGTATTAATAACATTAGACATTTGGCAAAAATCAATTTTAGGAAAAGCTCATTACATCTAAACACGCCCTGAATTATCTGTGTTTATTTGTGGTTAGAAATAATCAACCAGGATTTTTGCAAGAACTTTATTGGAATGGAACAGTTCATTTTTTCAGTGGCATTAAAAAAGATTGGCAATGCTTTAATTAAAACGGTATGATAATGCAGCAATGGTTACTCGAATTTGAGCAGGTGCATTACACCTATTCAGGTTCACAACAATCAGCTTTAAATAATTTAATATTGAAGATTCCTGCTCATAAAAAATGTGCATTAATCGGTCAAAATGGTTGTGGTAAAACCACATTATTTTTATTGGCAAATGGTTTATATAAACCCCAAAAAGGCAGGATTTATTGGCAAAATCAGGCTCTACAATATGACCGTAAATCCTTGGTACAATTACGCCAAAATGTAGGGTTGGTTTTTCAAGATCCAGAGCAACAACTGGTAGCCGCTACTGTTGAGGAAGATATTTCTTATGGCTTGTGTAACTTGGGTTTGCCTGTAGCAGAAATTCAACAGCGAGTTGAGCAAGCTTTAAGAGAATTTGGATTAAATGAATTAGCCCAAAGACCAGTACATCATCTCAGCTTGGGGCAAAAAAAGCGAGTTTCTATTGCTGATGTAATGGTGCTAAAACCGAAACTGTTGTTGCTAGATGAGCCTACGGCATATTTAGATCGGCTGCATACCCGTAACCTGATGGAAACCCTCAAAAAAATTCATGCTGATGGTACAACAATATTAATGGCAACCCATGACCTTGATTTAGTTTATCGCTGGGCAGATTGGATTTTTGTGATGGATAAGGGAAAGTTAGTGTTAGAGGGAACCCCCCAAGATGTGTTTACCCAACGGGATATTCTTGAAGAGTTGCAGCTTGGTGTGCCATTGATATATGAGATGTTATTTGCTGAAGAAGTATCTGGAGAAGAACCTGTTTTAAAAAAGTTGCGTCAGAGAATATTAAACCTATTTAATTACTAGTACTCTGTGAACCAAGGTTTGAAGGATAAAGGAACAAACCGCAAAGAGCGCAAAGGAAGAAGGGAAGAAGAAAAATAGAAAGATTTATTTACCTGTCAAAATATATTTGACAGACTACTAGGATTGTGCATAATTAACCAGATTCCCGACTTCTTTAAGAAGTCGGGGATCTGTGGCTTTCACACGTTTAGCGATAATATTAAGATAAAATTAACAAAAATTAATATTTTAGAAAATCAATATATTATCTTGTCGTATATTTTATTGCAATTACACCCTCAGTGAGATGAGGAAATCCCCCAATAGGGCATTGCGTTAAACGGGGAATTCTTGTTTGTTATTAGTTTGATGCCGTAGTTTTATTGCTTATCTTTGTGTGAAGAAACACATTAAATACAGGGGACATCATGCATATTCCTGATGGATTTGTTTCTGTGCCGGTGGCGGGAGCTACTGGTTTAGCGAGTGTGGGAGCATTATTAATTGCATTTAGGCGATCGCAAGAGGCTTTTGGTATTCGTCGCGCCCCCATCCTGGGTTTAACCACCGCCTTTATCTTTGCTGCTCAGATGATCAATTTTCCGGTAGCTGGCGGCACCAGTGGGCACTTGTTGGGAGGCACCTTAGCGGCGATCATCTTGGGTAGCCCTTGGGCGGGGATGTTGTGCATTGCCACAGTGTTAATTATTCAAGCCGTACTGTTTGCCGATGGCGGCATTACAGCCTTGGGAGCGAATATTTTGAATATGGCAGTAGTTGGAGTTTGGGTTGGCTGGGTGTTAACCCAAACTTTGCAACGGTTGTTTGGGGGAGCTAAAGGGCGCTTACCGCTGGCGGCAGGTATTGCGGCTGGCGTTAGTGTGGTAGTAGCATCTATCGCTTGTGCCCTGGAGTTAGCTCTTTCTGGTACAGCACCAGTCAACATAGTTTTAGCAACTATGGCTGGTGTACATCTTCTAATTGGTATTGGGGAAGGGTTGATTACTGGTGGTGTGCTGACTTACTTAGCCACAGCACGACCAGATTTGTTACCAGGAGAGCAGCAGCAGTTTCGTGGCTGGTTGGTGCCTGTCGTCAGCATTATTCTGGTTGCCGGTGTGCTGTCGCTGTTCGCTTCGGCATGGCCTGATGGTTTGGAAAAGGTGGCGGAAAACTTAGGCTTTATTAACTTAGCTGAGAACGTGCGGGTAATTGTGCCCACGCCGTTAGCTGATTATGGGATTCAGGGTTTGGGTGCAATTGGTACAAGCATTGCTGGGCTGATAGGTGCGACGATTTGCTTTACTGTTGCCTTTGGGATTGCCAAAGTGATGAAACCGAAGAATGCTTAAAATTTCTTTGCCGTTACGCTTGCAGCTGTCTTTAGTGATTGTGATTGGGGCAGCTTTGTTAAAGCATCATGCTTGGTCTAATTTAGCTGTGTATGGTGCGATCGCACTTTTTTGGGCCTGGCTATTACGCGTCCCTATCCGCCAACTGGGGGGATTAATCGGTACCGAATTGATTTTTCTCTCATTGGTGGCGTTACCATTGGGGTGGGAGCGAGCTAGTTTTTTGCTAGTGCGATCGCTGATTTGTCTAATCACCATGAATAGTTTTTTGTTAACTTTACCGCCCCACAGTTTCGGCATTGCTCTCAAAGGTTTGCCTGTACCAGGGCCATTAAAAGAAAATTTGCTATTGGCTGGCCAATATCTAGAAATTTTGCTTTCAGAAGTGACGCGAATGCAACGCAGTGCTCAATTACGGGGTCTAAATGGTACTGGGGGATGGCTACGCTACGCTAGTGCTGCGATGATTGGTGCCCTATACCTCCGCAGTTTGGACAGGGCCGAGCGAGTTTACACGGCGATGATTGCTCGTGGTTATAACGGAGAATTACCCGTAGATGCGACCATTAGACCAAAAGAGCGTCTGGTTGTGCTAGCAGCTGGGGCGATCGCCACTTGTTTAACCCTAAGTTCTTATTTCCAGAGTTTCGTTAAAATTTAACTGTGAATTTCGAGTTGTGAATCTTGACATCCTTAACTTCTAATCCCCAAAATTCCCTCTCTAACCCCTGCACTGCTGTGGTTGAGGTGCGAAACTTGGTGTATGCCTATTCCCAGCAAGAGCCAGTATTAAAAGAAATTTCCTTTACCTTGAACAGAGGCGATCGCGTCGCTTTAATGGGTGCCACAGGATCAGGAAAAAGCACCTTGCTGGAAACCCTGATTGGCTTAAAACAACCGCGAACCGGGGCAATTTGGATTAACGGCATCAAGGTGGAACCAAAAACCCTGCCCCAAATTCGGCGACACATCGGTTTTGCTTTCCAAGATGCCAACGACCAACTGTTTATGCCCACCATCTTAGAAGATGTCACATTTGGGCCTCGTAACTACGGTGTGCCACCAGCACAGGCAATTGATCGGGCGCGGCAATTATTAGCTGATTTTGGTCTAGAAGCTTACGCCCACCGTTCAGCCCACGAGCTTTCTGGGGGACAAAGACGCCTAGCCGCCCTAGCAGCGATTCTCGCCCTAGATCCGGCAATTCTGATTTTAGATGAGCCGACTAACGGACTTGATCCAGCATGGCGGCGACATTTGGCGCAAGTATTATTAAAGTTGCCCGTGCAGGTCATCCTCATTGCTTCCCATGACCTACATTGGTTAGGTAGAGTTACGCAACGTGCTTTAGTGCTGTCTGGTGGTCAAATTCAAGTAGACAGCAATATTCAACCACTTTTGCAAGATGGGAATACTTTAGAAAAGTTAGGTTTGCCCATAGATTGGTAATTCTGCCAGAGAGAGCGGAAAGATACCTTCTGCTTTCTTTGGCTCTAGAGTAATCTATGAAATAAATGATAGAAACACTGTTGAAATTGTTTAGTGGCTCCAGAACAAAGCCAGCCAAAGCCGACTAATTATTACGTGCATTCGTATATCTGTAGGACTACCACCAACCTTTGATTTCATCCTGATTTCATTTTTAGCTGTCAAACTAGTAAATGCAACAGTCGCTTTGTGAATAACTAGTTATCTGGGCAATTTTATGACCCAAGCAAAAGATAAATCACTAAGGGCTTAACACTCCAGCTAACTGGAAATTTCAAAATGAAATTAGGAAATATTTAGATTATCCCTATGCAAATTTCTACTCTGAAAAACAGCTTTTTATCATTGCCCTTGTTAGCGATCGCCTCTTTTGCTAGCAGCGTTCTCATAGCTTGTTCTACAACCACTTCTCCAAACCAAAGCCAAGCACCAAACCCTACTACCACCACCACCGATACTAGTAATAAGCAACCCATGAAGCATGACGGCATGATGAATCATGGTAGTGGCATGATGAATCACAGCATGGTAATGGATTTAGGGCCAGCCGATGCTAACTATGATTTGCGCTTTATTGATGCAATGATTCCACACCACCAGGGAGCAACGGTAATGGCAAAAGAAGCACAGCAGAAATCGAAACGCCCTGAAATCAAAAAGCTAGCAGACGAAATTATCAAAGCACAAAACCAAGAAATTACGCAGATGAAACAGTGGCGTACAGCTTGGTATCCCAAAGCGGGAGATAAACCAATGGCTTATGATGCCAAAATGGGTCATGACATGGAGATGTCATCTGAGCAAATGCAAGCCATGATGATGAACATGGACTTGGGTACAGCTGATGCAGAATTTGACTTGCGCTTTATCAACGCAATGATTCCGCACCATGAATCAGCTGTAATCATGGCAAAAGATGCCTTACAAAAGTCTCAGCGTTCTGAAATTAAAAACTTGGCTCAAGAAATTATCAAATCGCAAGATGCAGAGATTAACCAAATGAAACAGTGGCGCAAAACTTGGTATAACAAGTAGCCTCAAGCTTCAATGTCTATTTAGAAAAGGGTGCAAAGTTTGCCGACACAATTGTTCTCAATTTCATGCCAATTTCATTTTGAGATGAAAGAATGAAAATCAGGTGCAGAAAAATCCCCCAAAACAAAGCTAGTGCAACGCTGCAAAAATAACTAACCAGTGAGATTCAACTAAAAAGCTAGTGGAATCTACTTTTTTAATTTTTAATTGTTAATTTTTAATTCCGAGAAAGTGATGCCCAACTCTCTGCGTTTCCAACCAATTGTAACTATGCGTTGTGTTTCTGGTACACTTGTGAGCCTGCTGTTATTGGCAAGTCCCATAGTAGTTTTAGCCCACAGCGGACACGGAAATGAATTTCAAGGAGAAAGTGAAGCCGCCCCAGCAACTGCTTCTATTGAAGTTGACGCTCAAACTGCCCAACGGTTAGGAATTAAAGTTGAGCCAGCTAAACGCCAACAACTAGCTATTGGGATTAAAACTACTGGGCAAATTGAAACTTTACCCAGCCAAAAAGTGGAAGTGACTACCCCAATTTCAGGGGCGAAAGTGGTTGAGTTATTAGTAGAACCCGGTGCAAAGGTTCAAAAAGGCCAACCTGTAGCTGTTTTATCTAGTCCTGACTTAGTAGAACTGCGGGTTAACTCCCAGGAAAAACTGGCTCAAGGTGAAGCTGATTTACGGCAAGCGTTAGCTGATTTAAAGTTAGCGCAACAAAATCGCGATCGCTATCAGCAAATAGCCGCAGCTGAAATAGCTCAAGCACAGAGCCAAGTGGCATTTTTTCAGGAAAAGTATAACAAAGACAAACAGTTAGCTGATGCTGGTGCATTGGCACGTCGCACAGCCCTAGAATCCCAAACCCAATTAGCAGAAGCTAAAACTAAATTAACCACAGCTAACAGCCGCCGCGATGTGATTGAGGCTGAGGCCAAACTCAAAACGGCTCAGTCATCTGTTGAACTAGCAAAATCAAAGATTCAACTGAGTAACACTACATATCAAACTCGGCTTTCTCAACTAGGAAACAGCGCTAATGCTCAAGGACTGGTGACAGTAAATGCTCCGATTACTGGCAAGGTTGCTGATAGGGAAGTTACTCTCGGTCAAACATTCCAGGACGCGGGTGGTAAGTTAATGACGATTATTAATGACAGCCGCGTTTTTGCCACAGCGAATATTTATGAAAAGGATTTAGACAAAGTAAAGACAGGTCAACGGGTAAGCTTGAAGGTAGCTTCTGTACCTAACCGCACCTTCACCGGACGAATTGCCGTAATTGAATCTGCGGTAGCAGGAGATACACGAATTGTGCCTGTGAAAGCAGAAATAGATAACTCAAGTGGAGTTCTCAAGCCAGGAATGTTTGCAGAACTAGAAGTCTTGACAAATCAAACATCGTCAGATGTCCTAACTATTCCGACTGCGGCTGTGGTAGAAGCAAATGGCAAGCAACAGGTTTATTTGCAAAATGGTAATGCCTACCAAGTGGCTGAAGTTACCTTAGGTCAAAACTCTGGGGACATGGTTGAGGTAAAAACTGGCTTATTTGAGGGAGATATGATTGTTACCCAACGTGCAACCCAACTTTATGCTCAATCTTTGCGGGGTGATACCAAGAAAAAAGCAGACGAACACACCGAAATTCCTGCACAAACAACAGAGACTAAAACACTTAGTTTGCCAGTACCTTGGTGGATTGCAGCAGGGGGAGGAGCGGCACTAACTACAGTAGCTTTTATGGCAGGTACTTTCTGGGCTGGTCGTCGCAGCAAATCTCAATTAGGGACAGAAAGCTACGTGATAGAAGAACATCTCAATAGTTCCGCCCAAGTAGATGCAGCCCTAGAATTCAACGATAACCACCGTGTGGCGAGTAAAGATTCAGAAGTCAAGATAGAGAAATAACAATGCTGAGTGCCATTATTAAATGGGCGATCGCACGCCGTTGGTTAGTCATACTTGGTACAATTATCCTGACTATTTGGATATTCCGCACAATTATCCAAATGCCCTTGGATGTTTTCCCTAGCTTTGCACCACCCCAAGTCGAAATTCAAACTGAAGCACCAGGACTCGCTCCCGAAGAATTAGAATCCCTGGTAACTTTACCAATTGAAAGCGCGATTAACGGTACTCCGGGAGTAACAGCAGTACGCTCATCTTCATCTGCGGGAATTTCTGTCGTTAAAATCATTTTTAACTGGGATACTGATATTTATCAAGCTCGTCAGTTAGTAACAGAGCGATTACAACAAGCACAAAGTAAATTGCCATCAGGGGTAGAAACTCCGCAAATTTCCCCGACAAGCTCCCCCATCGGCACTGTATTACAATATGCTTTCACTTCCCAAAGCACTCCTTTAATGGAAGTGCGGCGCATTGTTGATTGGCAAGTAACAAATCGTCTTTTGGCTGTTCCTGGTGTTAGTCAGGTAGTGGCCTATGGTGGCGATGTCCGCCAATATCAAGTATTAGTTGATCCAGCGAAGCTAAGAGCCTTTAATGTCACTTTAGAAGACGTAGAACAAGCAGCATCTGCCGCTAATGTCAATGCTCCTGGTGGCTATTTAATTACTCCTGACCGAGAAAAGTTAATTCGGGGGATTGGGCGGATTGAATCTATTGAAGAATTACAGCAATCAGTGATTACTGCCCGCAATGGTACGCCTGTCAATATCTTAGATGTTGCTGATGTGCAAATTGGTGCAGCTATTAAACGAGGTGACGGCAGTTTTAACGGTGAAAAGGCGGTTATTGTCATGATTAACAAACAGCCTCAAGCCGATACTCCAACTGTCACCCGTGCCATAGAGGAGGCGATGGCAGAGGTAAAAGCGGGATTACCTAAAGATATCAAAATCACCCCAACTTTTCGTCAAGAGAACTATATTGATTCCTCTATTGAAAACGTTAGAGAGGCTTTAATTGAAGGCAGTATTATTGTTGCCTTGATTTTAATTCCTTTTTTAATGAATTGGCGGAATCTGGCTATTTGTTTAACTGCCCTTCCGTTATCTTTATTATTAGGAGTACTACTACTAAATTGGTTAGGACAAGGTTTAAATACCATGACCTTGGGAGGGTTAGCAGTCGCCATTGGTTCAGCGGTTGATGATGCGATTGTTGATGCGGAGAATGTTTACCGTAACCTGCGAGAAAATAAATATTCTCCTCATCCGCGTCCAGTTTTAGATGTTGTATTTGACGGTTGTCAAGAGGTACGCGATTCGGTATTTGGAGCTACCATCATTACCATAGTTGTGTTTTCTCCAGTTTTTGCTTTGGCTGGTGTAGAAGGCAGCATTTTTATCCCAATGGGATTAGGCTATATGGCAGCAGTTATAGCCTCTAGTATCACAGCATTAACGATAACTCCGGCTCTATGTGCAATATTATTACCTTATGGTCGCTTGCCAGAAACAGAACCTTGGGTAGCGAGATTTTTTAAGCGGCTGTACTATCCTCTATTAACATTTTCCCTCAAGCATTCGGGAATTATTTTAGTTTTAGCGATCGCTAGTTTGGTAGCTGCGACTATAATTGTCCCCTCCTTTGGCAGAATATTTTTACCAGAGTTTCAAGAACAGACTTTGGTGAACACTATAACTCTCTATCCTGGTGTATCTCTAGAAGCTACTAATGCAGCTGGTGAAGCACTCCAGCAAGCACTCAAGGGAGACTCTAGATTTCCTTATGTGCAATTGCGTTCTGGACGTGCGCCAGGAGATGGGGATGCGGCGGGGGTGAATTTAGCACACTTGGATATCGAGTTAAGCGAAGCAGGAATGAAAGACAGGGAGGGGACAATTGAGAAGTTACGGGAGGAATTCGCTAAGTTACCAGGGGTAGCACCGAATATTGGTGGTTTCATCTCTCACCGCATGGATGAGGTGTTGTCTGGAGTCAGGAGTGCGATCGCAGTCAAAATCTTCGGTCCCGACTTAGAACAACTCCGCACCATTGGAAAGCAAGTTGATGATGTCATGAAAACCGTTAATGGGATTGTAGATTTACAACTAGAACCCCAAATACCGATTGAACAAATACAAATTAAGTTTAACCGTTCTGCCGCTGCGCGATATGGTTTAACGGTGGGAAAACTTTCTGAAATTATTGAAACTGCTCTCAATGGAAGAGTAGTGTCTCAAGTTTTAGAGAAACAACAAACTTTCGATTTAGTTGTATGGTTAAAGCCAGATACAAGGCAAAATTTGGATTCTATTGGCAATTTGTTAGTTGATACCCCCAATGGACAAAAAATTCCTTTATCACAGGTTGCCGCAATTGAAAATGGTACTGGGCCTAATACTATAAATAGAGAGAACGTATCCCGATTAATTGTTGTTTCTGCTAACGCTAATGGTAGAGATTTGCGCTCTATCGTCAATGAAATTAAAGACAAAGTTAATCAACAGGTACATCCACCCTCTGGTTACTATATCCAGTATGCGGGACAATTTGAAGCAGAAGAAAGAGCAACTCAGAATATTTTAATATCGAGTGCAATTGCTTTTGTCGCAATTACAGTAATTATGTACCTTTCTGTCAAATCTATTCCTTCTACTGCCATGATTATGATTAATTTACCTTTGGCTTTAGTGGGAGGAGTATTTTCGGTAGCTTTGACTGGCGGTGTTATTTCTGTTGCTTCTTTGGTTGGCTTTATCACTCTATTTGGAGTTGCTACCCGCAATGGTTTGTTACTTGTGGATAATTACAACACCAAATTCGCGGTCGGTATCCCAATAAAAGAAGTTTTGATAACAGGGACAATGGAAAGGCTTAATGCCATATTAATGACAGCTTTTACCTCAGCTTTAGGATTAGCACCTTTGATAGTTGAGAGCGGGCCTGGAAAAGAAATTTTGCAACCACTGTCGATAGTGGTGTTGGGTGGGTTGTTTACTTCAACAGCACTTACACTCATGGTTTTACCAGCTTTGTATGCTAAATTTAGTAGACTTTTGCTGCCTAAAAAAACTCTGTTAGTTGTAGAGGATAGCAAGTTATCAGGAGTAATTTTTGAGCAATAACACATATCACAATCATTCTATGATTTTCAAATAAGGAGTCAATTAATGAAAACACTAAAATCTGGCTTGATTATTATCGGAAGTATCGGGCTACTTTCTTTGGGAGCTTGTAGTAGCGGTAATCAAGCAGCTAATACAGAAAATACTCCAACTGCTTCTACTTCAACTACTGAAAATAAATCTGCTCCAGTTTCACCAGCAGCTAAAACAAATAGTCAGCATGGTGCATCTCAAGGTGGTCAAGTTGTAGAAACAGGAAAATATCATTTAGAATTCGTTCCTGAAAAAGAAGCCAATGGAACTCATTTAGATTTTTATTTGCAAACTGGAGATAACCACGAAACAGTACCTAATGCCAAAGTAACGGCGCAAGTTCAGTTACCTGATGGCAAACAAAAGACCGTTCTTCTTCCTTATGATGCCAAGAATAAACACTATCATGGTCTACTGAGTGAACAAGCATCTGGTCAGCATCAAGTAAAAATTACGGCAGATATTAAAGGTGAAAAGGTAAATGGGCGGTTTAATTTTAATCGGTAATTTTCTGGATTAGAAAACATCGAATGCTTGTATTTTCTATCGAATAAGTATGAAAAAATATAGAGATATTTTAGGCAATATCTCTATATTTTTTCTGGATAAAGTATATTGAAATTTAGCTAATATCGTAAGAATACAGAATACAGAATTAATGAGAGTTTTCCAGTGATTCTTGATAATTGATGAAAAAACTTGCTCCTGTGGATTCCTACTACACACAAATATTCTGACTCCTGACTCCTTACCTAATATCTATGGAATTTTGGATTTTGAATTTTTATTATTGAAGCTTATGAGAATCCTACTAGTTGAAGATGAACCAGATTTAGGTGCAGCTATTAAGCGAACTCTTACCCAGCAGAAGTATTTGGTTGATTGGGTACTAGATGGTAATGATGCCTGGGCATATCTAGAAAATAAGTGGACACAATACACCTTAGCTATTTTCGATTGGATGCTGCCAGGAATATCAGGTTTAGAGTTATGTAAAATGCTCCGTTCTCACAAAAGCCCTCTGCCTGTATTGATGCTGACGGCTAAAGATAGAATGGAAGATAAAGTTGCAGGGCTAGATGCAGGTGCAGATGATTACTTAGTAAAACCATTTGGTATGGCGGAATTACTGGCAAGGTTGCGTGCATTGCAGAGGCGATCGCCGCAATTTCAGCCACAGGAATTAACTGTTGGCAACTTGACTCTAGATTATGGCAACAATATAGTTGTCAGTCAAAATACTGCGGGGAATAAACAGGAGATTTCCCTGACTAATAAGGAATTTCAGCTACTAGAATATTTTATGAAGCACCCGAATCAAATTATGACCACCGAACAAATTCGTAATCAGCTTTGGGTGGTGAGTGCAGAACCCATAAGTAATGTGGTAGCTGCTCAAATGCGTTTGCTGCGTCGTAAACTAACCAATAGCGGCTGTGAGAACATCATTGAAACTTTGCATGGTACGGGATATCGTCTCAATTTCACACCATGAATCAAAATAAACTGTTTCAGCAGACCCGCCTGCGTTTAGCATTGTGGTATGCCCTCGTCATGGCTTTGATTTTAAGCTTTTGTGGATTCGGTATCTACAGAGCTATTGCACATGCACATTGGATGACATTAGACCGAGAATTGGAGTTTGTTGCCGGTACATTGCACGACAGTATTGAACTGAAATTACAGCAACCTGGTAAATTAGAACCAGTTATACAGGAGCTTTTACCCAATATTTGTGTGGTTGATAAAAGCTGCATTGAAGAGCAGTTAAGTTCCAAACGCCATATTTTAAGCCCAATCAATCAAGGTAATTACTATGTGCGGTTTTTCGATGATTCTGGACGCTTGATTGCTGTAGCAGGAACTTATCCAAAAGGATTATCTCAGATTTTTAACAAGGAACTTTGGCAAACTCTAAAAGATAGTAAAGGACACCTCTATCATCAGATTACCTTTATTCTGCACACTCAAAAAAATCGCGATTGGGGTTATATTCAAGTAGGGCGAAGTCTGGCAGATTTCAATAGTTATCTTGTTGCTGTAAAACTCACTTTAGGATTGGGATTACCAATTATCATGGTTGTGGTTGGTGTTGCTAGTTGGTGGTTAGCAGGATTAGCAATGCAGCCGATTTATCGCTCATATAGACAAATTCATCAATTTACAGCAGATGCCGCACACGAATTGCGATCGCCTCTAGCAGCAACACAAGCGACAGTAGAATCAGCCCTTTTGATGCCACAACTAGAGGAAATCGAGGCGCGGGAAATTCTGCAAACTCTACAGCGTCAGAATCAGCGACTCACAACTCTTGTTACAGATTTATTACTGCTGACTCGCCTGGATCGTCAATCTGTGCCAATGCAACGAGACCTTTGCTGCTTGGATGATATTGTTAACGACTTAATAGAAGAATTTGCGGCGTTGGCAATCGCCGAAAGTGTCAC
The DNA here is from genome assembly GCF_014697195.1 of Cylindrospermum sp. FACHB-282. Taxonomy (GTDB): domain Bacteria; phylum Cyanobacteriota; class Cyanobacteriia; order Cyanobacteriales; family Nostocaceae; genus Cylindrospermum. Next base: position 112,411 of record NZ_JACJRJ010000013.1, read on the forward strand.
GCTGACATCTTCAGTACGGGGGTTAACTCCTTTGGATGTCATTGGTAATGAAGATCAGCTTTATCGCTTGTTTTCTAACTTAATTATCAATGCCATTCAATACACACCACAAACAGGAAAGGTAACCGTTTGCTTAGACCGCGGTGACAATTATGCTGTGATTCAGGTTCAGGATACGGGCATTGGTATTCCGCAGCCGGATCTGACTCGGATTTTTGATCGCTTTTATCGAGTGAATAGCGATCGCTCTCGTAGCACTGGCGGTTCTGGATTAGGATTGGCGATCGCACAAGCAATTGTTCAGGCACATCACGGTAGCTTAGATGTGCAAAGTGAATTAGATCAAGGTAGCACTTTTACTGTTAAGTTGCCCTTCCCTGTCCGCCCACTTAATTATTCCCGCAGGGGGATGACACAAGCACTCTCGAACAGCTAAGAAAGAACTTTTTACAGGAGTTTTCATACCTCAGTGTAGAGATGTTGTACAGCTACAGGAGAGATTGTATCTATTTATCTACGAGATCCAGAGGGTAATTTGATTGAAGTTTCCAATTGCTGAAAGTTAGATCAAAACTAGTTAAATATTGGTTAATATTATTTGGGTTTTACTGCTGTTGGGGTTTGGATGTTAGTTTTACGTAAGTATATTGTTATTGCTCCTGTGAGCCTGTGCATCGCTTTATTGGTTACTGGTTGCAACGAGAGTAAAGTCTCCCAGTGTCAGCGGCTAGTTAAAATTGTAAATGAAGGCACATCTTTGATTGATACAAATAAAGGAAAGCAGGTAACAACCAGCTTACAACTCTCGAAAGACTTAGAGACTGTTAACAAATCGATTGCGGAACTGAAGATCACAGATCCCAAGCTGCAAGAATTTCAAAGTAGTTTTGTTAAAGTATTTGAGAACCTCAGTCAAGCGATAGCCAAAGCGGCTAAGGCCCTTGGTACAGCCAAGACAGCAGAAGCCTCACCGGCTGGTAGGGAAAAAATCCAAAGTGCTAGAGCCGAAATAGACTCAGCACTAGCAGCAGCTAAAACTACTGGTAAGCAATCTGATGCCCTAGGTAATCAGCTTAATAAGTACTGTAGCCAGACTACTAATTAACCATCTCCCAGCTTCTAGCTAGGGGATTCATCAAACAGACAAAAATTCCCAAAGGATTAAGCTATGGCAACTGAACAGTTAACTAGAGATAGCGATCATCTAGATTTAAAACAGTTACTGACAACGCTGAATGCCGTCAAACAAGGTGACTTTTCTGTTCGGATGCCCATAGACCAAACTGGCATGGCGGGGAAAATAGCCGATACCCTCAACAATATTATTGACCAAAATGAGCGCATGGCTACAGAGCTACAGCGGATTGGCAATGTTGTTGGTAAAGAAGGCAAAATATCCGAACGTGCCTCTTTAGGAAATGTTCGCGGTTCATGGTCAGATTGTGTTAGTTCTGTGAATATTCTCATTACAGATTTAGTCCAGCCAACAGCCGAAACTACTCGTGTGATCAGGGCTGTAGCCAATGGCGACCTATCCCAAACCATCGCTACAGAAATTGACGGCAGAGGTCTCCAAGGAGAGTTTCTTCAAACTGCCAATATCGTCAACACAATGGTAGATCGCCTTGGTTCCTTTGCCTCGGAAGTAACGCGAGTTGCTAGGGAAGTGGGAACTGAAGGCAAGCTGGGTGTACAAGCAGAAGTTAAGGGAGTAGCTGGTACTTGGAAGGACTTGACCGACAACGTCAACTTGATGGCGGGTAATCTCACTGGGCAAGTTCGCAACATCGCCGAAGTGGCAACTGCGATCGCCAATGGTGACCTTTCCAAAAAAATTACTGTCGATGTTAAAGGCGAAATTCTCGAACTAAAAAACACCGTCAACACGATGGTAGATCAGCTTAACTCTTTTGCCTCAGAAGTGACGCGGGTTGCTCGTGAGGTGGGAACCGAAGGGAAGTTGGGCGTTCAAGCAGAGGTGCGCGGCGTAGCTGGCACTTGGAGGGATCTGACCGAGTCCGTGAATATGATGGCAGGTAATCTAACAGCACAAGTACGTAATATTGCTGAAGTGACTACAGCAGTAGCTAACGGCGACCTCTCCAAGAAAATTACTGTTAATGTCAAAGGCGAAATTTTAGAGTTGAAAAACACCGTTAACATCATGGTGGATCAGCTCAACTCCTTTGCATCAGAAGTGACGAGGGTGGCCCGTGAGGTGGGTGCAGAAGGAAAGTTAGGCGGTCAAGCGGAAGTCCGGGGGGTAGCGGGTACATGGAAGGACTTGACCGATAGTGTCAACTTCATGGCGGGTAGCTTAACGGCACAAGTGAGAAATATTGCCGAAGTGACAACAGCTGTGGCCAACGGCGACCTTTCCAAAAAAATCACCGTCGATGTCAAAGGCGAAATTCTAGAACTCAAAAACACCATTAACACAATGGTGGATCAGCTAAATTCCTTTGCATCGGAAGTAACACGGGTTGCTAGGGAAGTGGGAACAGAAGGTAAGCTGGGTGTGCAAGCAGAAGTCCGGGGAGTAGCGGGAACCTGGAAAGACTTGACCGACAACGTAAATTTGATGGCAGGTAACCTCACTGGACAGGTGCGGAACATTGCTGAAGTGGCAACTGCGATCGCCAATGGCGACCTTTCCAAAAAAATCACCGTCGATGTCAAAGGCGAAATTTTTGAACTGAAGAACACCATCAATATCATGGTGGATCAGCTCAGTTCCTTTGCATCGGAAGTAACGCGGGTGGCTAGGGAAGTGGGGAGTGAAGGTAAGCTGGGCGTACAAGCAGATGTAAGAGGTGTAGCTGGCACTTGGAAGGACTTGACCGACAGCGTCAATTTTATGGCGGGCAGCTTAACGGCACAAGTGCGGAATATCGCCGAAGTGACAACAGCTGTGGCAAATGGCGACCTTTCTAAGAAAATTACCGTTGATGTCAAAGGCGAAATTTTAGAGTTAAAGAACACTGTCAACACGATGGTGGATCAGCTTAATTCCTTTGCATCAGAAGTAACGCGAGTGGCGCGGGAAGTGGGAACAGAAGGTAAGCTGGGCGTGCAAGCAGAAGTTAAGGGGGTGGCAGGTACTTGGAAGGATCTCACCGACAGCGTTAATTTCATGGCGGGAAGCTTAACAGCCCAAGTACGGAACATTGCCGAAGTCACAACAGCTGTAGCCAACGGCGACCTTTCCAAAAAAATCACCGTTGATGTTAAAGGCGAAATTCTGGAGTTGAAAAATACCATTAACACAATGGTGGATCAGCTAAACTCCTTTGCATCGGAAGTAACGCGGGTGGCGCGGGAAGTGGGCACTGAGGGTAAATTGGGTGTGCAAGCCTATGTCAGGGGAGTAGCAGGCACTTGGAAAGATTTAACTGATAACGTTAACTCAATGGCGGGAAACCTAACGGCACAGGTGCGAAACATTGCCGAAGTTACCAAAGCGGTGGCAAATGGCGACCTCTCCAAAAAAATCACCGTCGATGTTAAAGGCGAAATTCTGGAGTTGAAAAATACCATTAACACAATGGTGGATCAACTTAGTTCCTTTGCCTCAGAAGTGACGCGGGTTGCTAGAGAAGTGGGCACTGAGGGGAAATTGGGCGGTCAAGCACAAGTGCAAGGTGTGGCAGGCACTTGGAAAGATTTGACAGACAACGTTAACTCGATGGCGGGAAATTTAACGGCCCAAGTGCGCGGTATTGCTAGAGTTGTGACAGCGGTGGCCAATGGTGACTTAAAGCGGAAACTGATGCTAGATGCCAAGGGAGAAATTGAAACCTTGGCAGAGACAATCAACGAAATGATTGATACTCTAGCGACATTTGCCAATCAAGTAACCACCGTAGCGCGGGAAGTGGGCATTGAAGGGAAGTTGGGTGGACAAGCTAGAGTGCCTGGGGCAGCTGGTACTTGGAAAGATTTGACAGATAATGTGAATGAACTAGCTGCCACCCTCACTACTCAGTTAAGAGCGATCGCAGAAGTGGCTACAGCGGTTACTAAGGGTGATTTAACTCGCTCGATTGCCGTCGAGGCCCTAGGGGAAGTGGCAATCCTCAAAGACAACATCAACCAGATGATCGCTAACCTGCGAGAAACAACCCAGAAAAACACCGAACAAGATTGGTTAAAAACTAACCTAGCCAAGTTTACCCGGATGCTGCAAGGTCAGCGAGATTTGGAAACTGTATCCAAACTAATTCTTTCGGAACTAGCGCCCCTGGTGGGAGCACAACAAGGCGTATTCTACTTGATGGACAGTGGGGAAAATTCGGTATATCTCAAATTACTTAGCAGCTATGCTTATCGCGAACGCAAGCATCTGGCTAACCGCTTTTACTTGGGTGAAGGCTTGGTAGGACAATGCGCTTTAGAAAGAGAGCGAATATTGCTGACGGAAATACCGAGTGATTATGTAAAAATCACCTCTGGTTTAGGAGAATCTACCCCACTCAATGCCGTGGTGTTACCCGTGCTATTTGAAGGACAGGTGACAGCGGTGATTGAATTAGCTTCTTTCCGCCGCTTTAGCGAGATTCATCTGACATTCTTTGATCAACTCACCGAAAGTATTGCGATCGTCCTCAATACGATCGCCGCTTCGATGCGGACTGAAGAATTGCTCAAGCAGTCCCAGTCTTTAGCTGAGGAACTGCAAACCCAGCAAAACGAACTGCGGGAAACCAACAAGCGCCTAGAACAGCAAGCCCAATCACTCAAAACCTCCGAAGATTTATTAAAAGGACAGCAAGACGAGTTACAAAAAACCAACGCCGAGTTAGAAGAAAAGGCAGAGCTGTTAGCTCTCCAAAAGAAAGAAGTCGAGCGCAAAAATCGAGAAATTGAACACGCCAGACGGTCTTTAGAAGAGAAGGCTGAACAACTAGCACTCTCGTCAAAATACAAGTCTGAGTTTCTCGCTAATATGTCCCATGAATTACGGACACCGCTGAACAGCTTGTTGATTTTGGCTAGGTTGTTAGCCGATAACGTCGATGGCAATCTCACCGACAAGCAAGTCGAATATAGCCGGACAATTTACTCAGCAGGTACTGACCTTTTGGCGCTGATCAATGACATTCTCGATCTCGCCAAAATAGAATCGGGAACTATGTCAATTAACATGACCCAAACGCTGTTAACAGAGTTGGGCGGCCATATTGAGCGCACTTTCCGGCAAATAGCTCAGGACAAAGGACTTAGCTTCACAATTGAATTGGCTTCTGAATTACCAAGAACCATCTATAGCGACGCCAAACGCCTACAACAAGTGCTGAAAAATCTGCTCTCCAATGCTTTTAAATTTACAGAGCGTGGAGAGGTAAACTTGCGAATTGAAGTGGCAAAGCAGGGGTGGAGCCTCAACCAAGAAACCTTAAATCGCGCCCAGATTGTGATTGCCTTTTCAGTCACGGATACTGGTATTGGCATTGCCCCCGACAAGCAAAAGGTGATTTTTGAGGCGTTTCAGCAAGCCGATGGCACTACCAGTCGTAAATATGGTGGCACAGGCTTGGGTTTGTCCATTAGCCGCGAAATTGCCCGCCTCTTTGGCGGAGAAATTAAACTTGTTAGTCACCCCGGTCAAGGTAGCACGTTTACGTTTTACTTGCCGCAATTTAGTTCGGAGCCAGGAATGCTGAGTCCTGAGTCTACATCGAATCTACTGAGCAACCAGCAATTAGGACTTCTGAATGACGATCGCACTACTATTGAAGACGGGGATCACGTGCTACTGATCGTCGAGGATGATATTCACTTTGCACGTATTTTGCTAGATTTAGCACGACAAAAAGGATTCAAGGTCATAGCTGCCCAAAACGGCAGAATCGGGTTAACCTTAGCACAGCAATACCAGCCTTCAGCGATTTTGCTGGATGTGCGGTTGCCAGAGATGGATGGTTGGACGGTGTTGGATCGTTTGAAGCATGACCCAAACACGCGCCATATTCCCGTACACATCATGACAGTTGAAGAAGGACGACAACGGAGTTTAGAACTAGGAGCGATCGCATATGTGCAAAAACCCGTAACTAGCGAAACAGTATCTGAGGCATTGACTAAAATTAAAGGTTTTGTTCAGCGTCGGGTAAAAGATTTGTTGGTAATCGAAGACGACGATCATCAGCGGCGGAGTATTATCGAGCTGATTGGTAGCGGTGATGTGACTATCACTGCTGTTGGCACTGGTGCAGCAGCCCTAGAAGCCATTCGCACTCAGCTTTTTGATTGCCTTGTCCTCGATTTAGGACTACCAGATATGAGCGGTTTTGAACTGATCGAGCAGATCAAGCAACATCCCAATGGCGAAGCTTTGCCAGTTATTGTCTACACCAGTAGAGAAATTTCCCCAGATCAAGAAACTGAACTTAAGCGAATAGCGGAGACAATTATTTTCAAAGATGTGCGAACTCCTGAAGGTCTCTTTGATGAAACAGCATTAGTCTTGCATCGCGTTCAGGCAAATTTACCTGAACCCAAGGGTCAACAGCTACATTCTAGAGACGGTTCCCTTGGTAACAAGAAAGTGCTGATTATAGACGATGATATCCGTAATATCTTCGCCCTTACTAGTATGCTGGAACGCCATCAATTGCAGGTTGTATATGCTGAAACCGGCCGAGAAGGTATTAGCATTTTACAAAATACACCAGACATTGATCTAGTTTTGATGGATGTAATGATGCCAGAAATGGATGGTTACCAGACAACTAGACTGATCCGCCAGCACGCCCGATTTAAATCTTTGCCGATAATTGCACTTACCGCTAAAGCCATGCAAGGCGATCGCGAAAAGTGTATTGAAGCAGGTGCATCAGATTACATCACTAAACCCGTAGATATTGAACAGTTACTTTCACTCTTGCAGGTTTACCTATATCGTTAAAAATCAAGCTTGAATGCCTAAAAACATAGACACGCATTTATTGTGTTTTGTCAATAAGTAAGTTTTATAAATTTATGGATAAAAAAGAGAGATTTTCCTTATACTTTTTTGAAAAATGATGGTGACAGATAGATTTACAGAACCCATACTCAGATAAAGTTTCCTCATCCAAAATCTGAAATCCCTCCCCTGAGCGCTCACGACAAACTCCAAAATCCCAAATCGTATTAGATCAAGCCCCTGCATTAATACATGGGTTCAATCCAAAATAGCTTGACTTCAGATTCCTTGAGCTAAAACTTCTAACTTTAGATAGTTGTAATACCGCGCGTTAAAGAGCGAAAGTATCTCAATGGCTTACTCCCACAATGTTACAAGTAAACAATATGGGTAAAGAGCGCAACACGTGGTACACCGTCATACACTAACTAAGCTTTGCTCATGCTCACTAAAAGTTAAAAAGCGTTTTCCTGTATCAGAAAATATATTTCTTCTATGGCATTCGACGCGAAAGTAAACATCCTACTGGTTGATGACCATCCAGAAAATCTGCTGGCTTTAGAGGCAATACTTAACAGCCTTAATCAGAATTTAGTCAGGGCTACATCTGGTGCCCAAGCTCTGAGATGTGTGCTCAGTCAAGATTTCGCTGTAATTTTACTCGACGTTCAAATGCCAGATATGGATGGATTTGAGACCGCAGCCTTAATTCGACAGCGAGAGCGATCGCACCATACCCCCATAATTTTCTTGACAGCATTCAGCACTAGCGAGTCGATGGTGTTTAAAGGGTATTGTCTGGGAGCAGTAGACTACCTGTTCAAGCCAATTGAGTCGGAAATATTGAAATCTAAGGTAGCTGCCTTTGTCGATTTGTTTAAGAAAACGGCTCAGGTGCAACGACAAGCAGCAGAACTGATCACAGTCAATGCCCAACTGAGAAAAAGCGAAGAACAGTTTCGCTCTTTAAGTGCTTGCTCACCTGTGGGAATTTTTTTAACAGATATAGTAGGACACTGTACTTATACAAATCCTCGCTACCAAACTATTTTGGGACTCACTCCTGGGCAAAGTTTAACAGAGGATTGGTGGCAATTGCTTCATCCAGAAGACCAAGAACAGGTACTTGGAGATTGGTTGAGCTGCATCCACGAAGCTAGAGAATATTCTGGTGAATTTCGGATACTTACCCCAGCAGGAATTTTGTGTTGGGTAAACTTACGCTCATCACCAATGTTTTCCGAACAAGGGGAAGTCATCAATTATGTAGGTACATTAGAAGATATTAGCGATCGCTATGCCGCCCTACGCGATCGCCAGCTTGCTGAAGAAGAACGTATTAAATTGATCCGTGAGCAAGCAGCACTCAAAGAGGCGAAAGCAGCCAACCGCATGAAAGATGAGTTTTTAGCTACCCTTTCTCACGAACTCCGCACACCCCTAAACTCAATACTTGGTTGGTCTAAACTACTCCGCAATCGCAAACTAGACGAAAAAGCCATTGCACGTGCTTTAGAAACCATTGAACGCAATGCACTTTTGCAAGAGCAACTTATAGAAGATATTTTGGATGTTTCACGCATTATTCGCGGCAAGTTATCTTTGAATATCTGCCCGATTAACCTAGTATCTGTGATTGAGGCGGCAGTCGATACTGTGCGTCTTCAAGCTGAGGCTAAAAATATTCTCTTTAATTTTCTCATCGTATCTACCGACACTGGCAAACAAGAGACACGAAAACTAGGAAACAAGGAAGATCAGCAAAAATTAACTCCTTGTTCATCCCCATCTTCCTCCTATTTCCCCATCGCCCTCGCCCCCTCAGCCTTACCTTTTAGAGTCTCAGGTGATCCAGACCGCTTGCAGCAAGTTGTCTGGAATTTACTTACTAATGCCATTAAGTTCACACCCCAAAACGGTCGAGTAGAAATCAGGCTATCAGTTGTCAGTAATCCAGAAAAACAACATACAGCCCAAACCTACGCTCAGATCGAAGTGACTGATACAGGTCTTGGTATCAAACCAGACTTTCTAGCATTTGTTTTTGACCGCTTCCGTCAGGCTGATGGCAGCACCACCAGAACCCAAACTGGACTGGGACTAGGGCTGGCCATCGCCCGTCATTTGGTAGAACTCCATGGGGGAACCATCCATGCAGACAGCCCTGGTGAAGGACTGGGAGCGACATTTACCGTAAAATTGCCCTGTTTAGAAGTAGAGAATAGTCTGCCCGTTGAGGCGTCTGCCGTTACCAGCGAAACAAGGGAAACAATTAATCCAAATTCTTCTATGCTCCTCTATCCATTACCCCTTGATAATTTGCTGGTGCTGGTTGTGGACGATGATACTGATACACGACATTTCCTCACCATAGCACTAGAGGAGTCTGGAGCCAGGGTAACGGCTGTTGCTTCAGTTCTTGAGGCACTCTCAGAAATTCAACAATACCCGCCAGATATATTAATTAGTGATATTGGAATGCCCACAGAAGATGGTTATACATTAATCCGCAAACTCCGACTCCTCGAAGCAGAAGAAGGAGGACAGATTCCAGCTATTGCCTTAACGGCCTATGCCAGAGAGGAAGATAGTACAGAGGCACTGGCAGCAGGCTTTAATATGTATGCCTCTAAGCCAGTTGAGTTAACTACATTGATTAATATGGTGAAAAAACTGGTGGGACGACATTGTTATGTCTAATAACCCAAGTTGCTAGTTAGGCGGCTGTAGTCCCTGTAATAGGTAATAGGTAATAGGTAATAGGTAATAGGTAATAGGTAAAAACACTATTAACCATTACCTATTAGCCATTACCAGCCCTAACTAGATAACTAGCAACTTGCGTTAATACCATTTCTTTTTGAAGATGGGCCTATAGAACTTACTCAAAACTACACCCGCTCAAGGGCAATTCATGAATTCTAGGTGAATAAAGGGCAGCCTCACATAGAATTGATATAAGTAGGTGCATTACTTTGCGTTTGGGAAATTCCCACCTTCAGCACGAAATGCTAGGTGGGGAGAATTTTAAACTATTAGGCTAATTGCTTGACAAATTTGGCAGTCGTGATTGTCATTGTTTAGCATATAAGAAAGAAAACTCCTGGTTTTCGGTTAACACTAAAGAACGAAGCCAGATCAATCACAGGTCTTGCGAGTAAGCACTTATGAAAGAAGAATTGATTGAACTGATGGCCAGAGTTGTACAGGTCTTACGAGTTAATATGAATTGGATGACCTGGAATTTATTTCTGGCTTTTATACCTTTGGCTTTGAGTGTTTGGCTGTTTCGCATTAGACGCTACCGCTCTTGGCTTTGGTGGCTAGGATTCCTAGTTTTCTATGCTTTCTTACCAAATGCGCCTTATTTGCTGACTGATGTAATTCACCTGATAGACGATATCCGCCAGGTTCAATCGGTGTGGGTGATTACTTTGGTGCTAATTCCTGTTTATCTGCTGGTGATTCTGTCGGGGTTTGAAGCTTACGTCATATCTTTAATTAATTGGGGTTACTACTTACACCGCATCGGCAAAAGCCAATGGATTTTGTGGATGGAGTTAATTACCCATGCTCTTTCGGCTGTAGGTATTTATTGGGGGCGGTTCTTACGTTTTAATAGTTGGGATTTTATTACTCAACCGGATGCCGTGCTGACTAAAGGTGTTGAAGAAATTCTTGGTAAACAACCTTTAATAATTATCGCTATCACCTTTGTAGTCCTTGTCAGTTTGTACTGGATGATGAAACGAGTATCTTTGGGTTTTGTGAGACAACCACAGAATGATATAAGTATAAATTCACAGCAAACTAATCCACACACCCCAAATGCTGGATAAGTGAATATTTTTGACAAAATACCCACTTATATAACTATCCGCTGCAAAATCACCAACTAATCTATCTCTCTACCCGTCTCATACTCTATCTAAATAAGGGAATATGCAGCGGGTAATTTCTTATCAACAGAAAGATGCAGCTTCAGTGCGATCGCAAGAGAGCGGGTGCAAAGCACCATCGCCTTTTTTGAGTTTACAACTCGCCAAGTTGCCGCCGGGCTGCTGCTAAAATTAACCGTTGTTCGGCACGAGCGATCGCCTGATATGTTCGCTCAACAGCTTCCGGTTCTACGGAAATAGAAGTGATGCCCCATTGCACCAATTTATCAATAATTTCTGGATAGAGAGCTGGGGCTTGACCGCAGATTGAACAGGGAATCCCCGCAACTCTGGCCATTTTGATCAATTGTGCGATCGCACCCATTACCGCCGGATGACGTTCATCAAATATTTTTGCTAGTTGTCCTTGTTCTCGATCCACTCCTAGCAGTAATTGGGTGAGGTCATTTGTACCAATAGAAATCCCCTCTACACCCGCTTTTACATATTCTGGCAATAAAAATAGCACACTGGGCACTTCTGCCATCATCCACAACTGAAACTGGGAAACCTGGGTTAACCCTGCTTGCTCAACTTTCCGACGGCAAAATATAAACTCTTCCACAGTCCGCACAAAAGGCAACATGAGGTTGATATTGCTGTAGCCAGATGCCTGTACAGATGCCAAGGCTTTCAGTTCCAACTCAAAAACCGCAGGATTTTGTAAATAGTTGTATGTTCCGCGTTCACCCAGCATCGATTGTGAAGAAGACTGTAAACCATCACTCAATGATGGCAAATCCTGGGATCGCCAATCTAGAGAACGATAAAAAACTGGTCGTGGTGCAAAAGCGCGGGCAAATTGCCTAATCTGCTCAGACCAACGCTCTAACAATTCTGCCTGACGCCCCCCCAAAAGCCAACTATGGGGATGTTGCCCATCTAGTATAGATAGCACCATCAGTTCTGAGCGCAACAATCCCACTCCATCTACAGGAAAACTTTGGACTTGCTCGATTAAGCTGGGCTGACTCAGATTAATCAGCAGTTGGGTAGCGATCATGGGTACGTGAGGGGTAAGGGGAGAATCAGGTAATGGGGGGCTGGGGATTTGGGGAGAAGTTAGTGCTAGATTTTCCCCTGAACCCATTTTCACCTGAACTCCCTCACTTCCGTCACTTCTGATACGATAAACTTCTCCCCTGTCGCCATCGAGTAATAGGCGTTCGCCATTTTGAATTAGGGTTGTGGCATCTGTCGCACTTACCACGGCAGGGATACACAATTCTCTGGCTAGAATCGCTGCGTGGCTAGTTAATCCCCCTCGTTCGGTAATAATGCCAGCAACTTGTTGCAGTAATGGTAACCAATCCGGTGTTACCACGGTGGCAATTAAAATTACTCCCTTGGGTAGTGTTTCGGGTTTCTGTTGTGAACTGCCAATTATGTATGCATTGCCCATCACACGTCCCCCAGCTGCTCCTAAAGCCTTAATGAAGTACAAACTCTTAATTACAGATTGGGGAGGGCTAACTTGGGTTAGGAGTAGCTTGGGGGCTGAGGATGTCTGAGCGATAGTCCACTTCATGGTCAAGGTTGTACCTATTTCACTCACTAGCTGAGTTCCCAAAGCAATTAATTGTTGCAGGTATTCTTCTGATAAAGCGTACTGTTTTTGTTGGGTTTCCTCAAGCAGGTAGGCTAGTAGACAAGTACTATCTGCTGTTAGGACTGACTTAGGGAAGGATTGCCCAGTATCTAAACATGGGCCATGATCAACACCATAAGCCAGCATTTTATTCCCCAATTGTCGCTCTAAGACAACCCCAGTTTCCCTTTGGATGTGATAAGCATCTGGCAATACTTCACCGTTGGCGATCGCCATTCCTAATCCCCAAGTGGCTTCAATTTCCCAAGTCGATGTGTTGGCATTGAGTAACCCAGAGGCGATCGCATTGTCTACCGGTTGCACTAGCACTGCTAAATTAATTTTTTGCAGGTTAATTCCTGCCTGCCGCCAATATAGTAGACTTCTGGCGCGAAATAACTGACTCCAAGTGCGCTTTAATGCTAATGCGATCGCTTCCTCATCACAGGGACAAAAGACTGACTCCAGCAATCCAGACATATTCTTCGTTCCCTGTGTAGCACCCGATACAAACAGCGTAGGGCGAAAAATTAAACAGCCAGTTTGCCATTCTCTGGCTGCTGTGAAAATTTTACTGGCCCACTGGGGTGGTACACTAGCAGTGATAATTTCCTGACGCAAGCGGCCAGCTACATGCTGAAGTTGACGCCAATTATCTACATCCAGGTGTAAGGAAGAATGGGGTAAGTCAGCTACTAATGAATCTGAACTATTGAGACTTTCTAGAAAGTATCGCAAAACTTCCGCCGAAACTACAAAACCAGGCACTACCGGGTAACCCCGCTGCATGATTCTGCTCAAGTAAAAGGCTTTGTCGCCTACTTTAGCGCGGTCTTGTAGTTTAATTTGGTCGAGCCAGTAGAGTTTGTCCACTCAATTAGTTGTCAGTTAGCGATATTGTGTTTAATTATTGAGTTTATGGTTAAATCAACTAATTTAAGCTAAAATTTGATCATTGAAATGATGTTCAAACATTTAATCAGTATTCCATAAGCTGGCAAATTATCCTGTCTGCCCAGAATATTGATATTGCTATAAATTATGCGTGAACTCCTATATTTTTCAGCAAAATAATGCCTAATTAGTCAAAAAAGAAGACATTAATGGGTTTAATCTCAACAAGATATAGGTGGAATCCATATATAAAATTCCGCCAGAAAATAGGAACTTAGTTTTCAGAGATATATTACCAATCAATGTAGAACAAAAAATTATTTCTAGCAAACCGAAAATTGACAAGCAATTACTACATTTACAGCAATGACTGGCTGAATATCAGCTTTCGCCTATGCCTCGCATTAATATTTGGGGCAATTATCGGCTTAGAACGCCAACGCCAACGCAAACCAGCTGGGTTAAGAACTCATATGTTGGTCAGTTTAGCTTCAGCCATGTTTACCCTCATAGCTGCTATGCAAACAAGCGCGATGCAACCCAGTACCGATGCTTTGAGTCGCGTAATTCAGGGTATTTCAACTGGTGTGGGGTTTCTCGGTGCGGGAGAAATTGTGCGTCAGTCTTCTGAAGCATCCCAGAAACCAGAAATTCATGGACTCACATCAGCTGCGGCTGTTTGGGTTTCAGCAGCTTTGGGAATTACCGCCGGGTGTGGTTTTTGGCAGTTAGGATTAATTTGTGCTGTGCTAACTTTTGTAGTTCTCAACGTTTTCAAAAAATTAGAAAAAACTAATTTGTAATTGGTCATTCGTCATTAGCAAGTGGCTAATAGAGCTAACAACCAATAAAACACTAAGTAGGTTGGTGTAAATAATTCAAGGTTGGTAGTGAGGGCTTTAGCCCTCTCTTCGAGATCGAGACGCTACGCGGTAAGCGCAGCTATGCCCTCTTTCTCTTGACAAAGTAAGGCTAAAGGCCTTACTAAGAGCTAATTTTAATATTTTTCACTTTACTTAACATAGTTTGATTTATTTGCGCCTACTTACTTAATTAAACAATTCCAAAACTTGGATAAAAATTGCTTCTTCTGTCCTAGTTTGGAGAATTGATTTGACTAAATTGATAAACTCTAAATCTGAGTGAGTGTCATTTTCCATTGTTTTACTAGCGGCATAGAAACTGACATCATCAATATTTAATTCATTAGTATTACCTGTTTGAAATCCCGGTTTTTTACGATTCCAGGAAAGGGATTTCCCCCGTAATGTAAATTGAAACCAGATGATCTGATTATCTTTTAATTCAAAAAAAACATCAAAGTAAGGTTCTGCTCCTTGAAACCAAATTCTGGCTGTACCGGATTTGTTACCCTTTTTGAGTATCTTTTGATCAATCGCTCGTAAGGATGCACCTAGTGATGCAATCTCATTTTTATCCAAAATGTCATGGGTTTTGGGCATATCTAAACTGGCTGTAAATCTAATTTATTACAAAAATACTAAGTTACTGTGAGACTATGGTATGCTTAACGGCAATACATAGATGTTATTAGTATAATTACCAAGAGTATATTGTGACATACTCCTACACCTCTCTTCGAGTAGGTGTAGGCTTCTCAACCAATCCGGCTATCGCTTAGGAGGCGTTGAGCTTTAAGAACGGAATGCCCTACCGCTCTATTTTTTATATTTATTGCTGCATTATGGTCACGGTCA
>NZ_JACJRJ010000014.1 GCF_014697195.1 Cylindrospermum sp. FACHB-282
TCCAGGAGATTGCCAAATAAATCACTGGATGGTGTTTGCTCACTGACACTCACATCTAGTTCTGTGTCTCTACCAAATAAATTATCCGCATCAGTTTCTGTAAAGTCTGGCTGTATATAGGTGGCGTCGAGAACATCTGCCTCCTCTAATCCCAGTGACAGACTTTCATCGCTGTTTTCTTCGACAGCACCAAACAAATCAGTTTGGAGTCCGGCAAATGATTGGGAAGAATCAGCAGCAGTTGTCTCTGGAGCCTGGTTGGTAAATTCTGGCATGAAATCCAACGCTTCTGGTTCTTGCGAAAAGCTGCGAATTTCCGGCAAAGACACTTCTCCATCACCAATAGCTGGGGAATTTGTGGAGTCGCTTGCTGCCAAATCGTCAAACAAGTTATCCCCAGCATCGGAAGTAAAGATAAAATCTTGAGGTGGCTCTGGCTGTAGGAAACTGATCTCAAAATCTTCCAAATCTAAACTTGCTGTGGAGGAGGGTATGGATTGCTGAGAGTCGGCGAAAATGTCATCAGACACCGCAGCTGCAAATAAACTTTCCTCTAAGTCCCTTGCTACATCCTCCTCGACTACAGAATCAAGTTCAGTAGGTTGTGCTTCATTTGTCGGGTTCCAGAAGCTGCTCAGTTCATCTTCTGAGGTGGAAAGTTCTGCTGCTGTTGCTGTTGGTGAATCAAATAAATCACCAATTTCTAACTCATCTGTAGGCAGTGGTGTATTTTCTTCTAGTTCAGCAAACAGATTGTCTGAAGTTGAGCTTTCTGGCTGGGGTGAGGTAAGTCCTAATTCTCTGGAGTTGCTAGGGATAAGCTCCTCTAGGGACTCTGCATTCGTAAGTTCTAAATTTAATAAATTATCAAAACTGCTTTCTGGTTCGCTGGAGAGTTCTAGGCTGGCGATATTTTCAGTTTCTGGTGGAGTTACTTCACCTGTGGGTAATGATTCATTGTCATCTAGGGTCAACACCAATAAATCTTCTACCACATCATTCTCGACAGGAGATGAGGGCGAGTCGCCAGAAATTACCGTAAATTCCTCTAAAATATCGACATTTAGCTCAGAACTGAAAATATTGCTAATCTCTACAGTTTCATCAGATGTTGGTTGATTTTGCGGTAGCGTCAGCACCGATAAATCTTCTACCACATCATTCTCGACAGGAGATAGCAGCGAGTCGCTAGAAATTACTGTAAATTCCTCTAAAATATCGACATTTAGCTCAGAACTGAAAATATTGCTAACCTCTACAGTCTCAGCAGATGTTGGTTGATTTTGCGGTTCTGAATTCTCCTTGTCTAGGAAGTTGTCGCCAAATAACAGTTTTAGCTCTTCTGTACTAGTTGTAGTGGTTTGGCGATGTTCATTACTTGTGTCTTCATCAAATGGCCGTAGTAAATCGGCTAAATCGTTATCATCATCTTCAGTGTTGCCATTGCCCATTCCCAATTGATTGGCAGCGATAATGTCTAATGTTTCTTCGTGTTGCCAGGTTTCATCTAGTTCGGGGGACTCGCCTTCAAACAAGTCGGCCAGGCTATTTAATTCGGCGATGCCTACTACTGGGCCATGGGTATCAATACTACTATTGCCCGGAAGTGTGACTTCTTCATGATTTAACAAGGGGCTAGCAGCAAAAGTAGTGGGAGTTAAGGCGCTTGCAGGTGTTTCTTCTGGCAACTTATCTGAGGAGCTATTGCCAGTATCTTCATCTAGGTGATTGATGCTGTTTTGTGGCTGCAATTCAGGTGTTGCTGGCTCAAAAGTACTGACGACTTCTGTAACAGCCTGTGGTTGTTCAGCAACTAAATCAGGAGTTATTTCTAACGACTCAATTTCGGAAATAGCTATAAGTGCGTTTAGTTGTGGACTAATGGCAATTTCTGTTTCCCTACCTTGGAGGACTAATTCTTGAGCCTTCTTGATTTCGGTAATGACGATTTTGGCTAAAGTTAGATAGGTATTGTCGGGATTGGCGTTTGCCTCTGGGGTGCTCGATGCGATCGCACTGGCTGCTGCTTGACACAAACCACTCCAATGGGGCAAATTGTGGGCTGTACCGAGTTGGACTAACTGCTGACAGCATTGCTGAAGATTTTGCCGAGTCGAGGGTGTTGTTGTTTGCTTAAACAGTTGCAACATTTCCCGCAGGGTTTGGAGTACCGTAGCTTGAAACTCTCCCCAATTCTCATTTCCAGAAGTTTTTGGAGATGGGCGGCTGGTGTCTACTTCCCTGTTGGGACTATCTTGGCGCTGAAGCATCTGTGTTGGTGTAGTCCCACCGTTTACCGATGCTAGTTGCCGTTCTGTTGTGGGTACAGCGATTACTACCCCACTATTCCCTTGTTCTACGAGTTCTTCAAGATGTTCATTCAGCCATCGAAAGACTGGCTCGGTTTCTGACATCAATGTGTTAGCTGCTTCTTCCGAGAGACCAAAGGGCCCGCTCAAATGCTCTAACAGCACTTTCAGGGTATCAGATACACCGAGAAACAAAGACTCTAACTTTTCATCGACCTGAACGGGATTATCTTTGAGAACTTTGAAACAATCTTCCAATCGGTGAGCGGTGTGCTGGATGCTATTCAGCCCAAGCATTGCCGCTCCTCCTTTTATGGAATGAGCCGCCCGGAAGACTTCGTTGATCATTTCCGGGTCGTTCAGGGTACTTTGGAGATTCAGCAACCCCTGTTCAATGGTGTTCAGGTGGTCTCTGGCTTCTTCAAGAAAGTAACCCAAAATCCGCTGTTGTTGTTCCGGCAGCATAATTCAAAGTTCTGAGTTATAAGTTCTAAGTTCTAAGTCGTTCTTGGTCTTTTGTCTTTGGTCATTTAGGCAATGACTAATGACTCTTGACTATTAACTATTGCCTTGATTCCATCGTTTCCACTCGGAAGCGTTCCACGGAGGAGATCAAGTCGCGGGACACACCTACTAAGTGTTGTAGGGCGCCGGAAACTCGCTGGGCTTCTTGGGAGTTTTCTTGAGCGGTGAGTTCCACTGATTGCATCACCTGAGCAACAGCGCGGGAGGTTTCTGTCTGTTCTACGGTATCACTAGTAATTGAGCGCACTAAAGTATCAATCCGATTGGCTACTTGAATGATGTTTTCTAGCGATCGCTTGGCTTCTTCTGCCAATTTTGTGCCTTTAATTACCTGTTGTGTACCTTCTTCCATCGCGGTCATTACGGAGCCTGTTTCGCTCTGAATTTGCATGACTATCTGTTCAATTTCCTTTAAGGATTTGGCAGATTTGTCTGCTAACTGGCGCACTTCATCCGCCACAATCGCAAATCCGCGTCCAGCTTCTCCTGCCCTAGCCGCTTCAATACTAGCATTGAGTGCTAACAAGTTGGTTCTGGAGGCGATTTGGGAAATCAAAGCCACAATTTTAGAAATTTCTTGGGAAGATTCCGCCAGTCGTTTGACTTTCCGGGTAGTTTCGGCTACAGTTTCCCGAATTTCCAAAATCCCCGCCACGGTATTTTCTACTGCTTCCCCACCCTTAAGTGCGATCGCGCTGGCATCGCGAGCCACAATTTCTGCTTCCCGCGCTGCTTCTGCCACCCGTTGAATGGAGTCGGTCATCACTTGCACAGAATTCAGTGTTACCGCCAGCTCTTCTGCTTGCCGCAAGGCATCGCTAGATAAGGCTCTAGCAAAAGTTTCGGAGTTGGTTGAACCTTTTGTCACTTCCCGTGCTGCTACTTTCACCTGTTGGACAATATCCCGCAGGTTTTGAATTGTCAGGTTAAAGGCGTCAGCCACAGCTCCCAAAACGTCGGCTGTCACCTCTGCTTGTACTGTTAAATCTCCTCTAGCGGCTCCTTCGACATCATCCAAGAGGCGGATTACTTGGCGTTGTAGGTTTTCTTTGGCTTCTTCTTGTTCTACAGCTTTCCGTTGGGCGTCATTGGTGGTCGTGAAAATTACACGAGCCATATCGTTAAAGCCAGTGGCTAAGTGTCCTAATTCATCTTCGGAATAGACTGTGGCTTGAACATTGAGATTTCCTTGGCTGACGGAATCAAATTGAGCTTGCAAATCCTTGGTTGTCCGTCGAATTTGCTTGAGGGAAATATTCCCCATAAAACCTGCGGTCACACCACCGGCGATTCCTGATGCCAGTGCCATGGCCCAGCCGGTGTTCCTGACTGACTCCCGTTGTTCAGGTGGTGTAAATGAGGTGGCAGTCGAGCTGACAATAGCTGCTACCACTGCTGAGACAGCCCCTACACCAATAGCGATAAATAATGGTTTCTGTTTTAAAGGCGCATTCTCTAAGAATGCCAACAAACCTTGCTCACCGTTGACGTTGGGTTCTGTCTTCGAGACATCAGATTGAGTAAAGCCTGGGACTACTTCTTGTGAACCAGTAATCGTGAAGGGGAACAATTCCTCTTCGCGATCGCTACCACCATCACTTGGGAAAGCATCGCTAATTTTATTGGCAGCATTGCTCCTGTTGTCTAGTGATGCCACATCATCGAAGCTAGAATCTCCTCCTAGTTCAAACCCTGGAATATTCCCCAGATCGTCAAATTCATCAAAGTCATCTAAAAAGTCTATATTGCTCTTAGCATTTTCTCCAGCCAGGATATTGTTTCTGTCTTCACTGGTTAATTCTTCTGAACCAAAGGCAGATTCAAATGCGTCGATATCAAAACTATCATCATCAAAGTTATTTGGTTCTGCCATGGCAGCCAATTTCACCTGTTTTTCTTCTAGGGCAAAATTGCCATTAAAAGATGAGGCAGCCTCATTTAAGATTGACGTTGATTCTACCTCATCTGCAAATCTGCTCTGATCTAACCAATTTTGTGGTTGGCTGGCAGACAAATTATCTTGAATGCTATCTTCTAAATTATTTGTTTTAGTCAAATCATTGTTTAATTCCTGATCAACCAGCACGAAATTGCTATCTCCATAGCTATTGTTTATCAAGTCAGAATTACCAATACTTAAGTCTTGAGATTCCCTTTCTGTAAAGAACTCACCTACCTCTTCCCAGTTATTGTTCGTTGATAAATCAACTTCTTCTAAAGGTGAATATTTACTATTATTGTCAATTGCTGAAGGCTCTTTAGCTGAATTCCCGTCAATATCTGGAAAATAACTATTTGCTACTGGCTGTTCGATACTCTCTTCAGAAATATCTTCCTGCCAGAAAGCAGGTAACTCTAATTCAGCTGGCTCATGCCAACTATTGGTATTTGATTCTTGCTCATAGAGTTCTTGATTCAAGGCAAAAGGATCGTCACCAAAAGCGGCTGAGGTATCTGGTATTTGCTCCAATCCAATACCGCTGGGGATGTCAAAAGGACGGTTCAAGGATATTTCTTCGAGATCCTCTGGGGATAATTGATATGAACCAAAGGAGTTCAATTCAAAGCTATTGTTATCAAGCTCCTCACTCGCTGCCAAATCTGGAAATTCTACTGTATTAATCACATCCTGAGATGGTTTGGCGGAATTTATTTGCTCCTCATTCTCTAGTGCCAGAACATGATTACCTGATGTCTGTATATAGTGATTGATGTTCTCAAGACCGTGAACCGCAAAATCCAAGATTTCTTGATTTTCCGTCAAACTCAATACTTGTTGATATTCTGCTGTTGCTATATCGTACTGCTGCAAAACATAGTAGATGTGACCCCGCAACAAATGGGAGTTGGGATCATCTGGTAAATTTTGCACCACTTGGTCAACTAAAGCAGCAGCAATTTCATAATCTCCCTGTGTATAGGCTGTGACTGCTTGCTTATATACTTCGCTGTAATCATTAATACTTACTGCCATGTCCTCCCTCCCAATTTCATCCTGCCCACCGCGCACTCCGCAAAATTGCCGTTTGGTCTAGTAGTCTTAGACACTGTTTGTTTCTAGCATCAAATAACCACTCTCCACGCAAAAAGGGAGCCATAGCATCCGGTACGTTAGTAGGTGGCATCAGATACTGTACATCAAGCCAGTCCATACCACCGATATCCTCGACCGCTAAACCCACGACTGTGTCTTGCTCTTCAATAGCAATCACCGCAATCTCGGCTCGATCTGTATTTAACGCAGTTGTACCTCCCAGGAATTGACCTAAATCAGCCACCCAAATGACTCGACCTCGTAAATTTAGAGTACCCAAAAGTAAAGGAGAAGCATTAGGAATTGGGGTGATTCTATCAGGACTTAGTTCAATTACCTCCCGGATGCCAGTTGCTTGTAGTGCAAACTCCTGATGCAAGGGAATATAAAACCGCAAATGTAACTCACCTTCGGGACTTTCTACTTGTAATTCAGGGCGGAAGTGGTCTTGACCACTACCACTTAAAAAGTCTGGTTTGCTGACCATGTTGAATTCATCCTTATCCTCGCAGCAGTTGTTTGACTGTTCCTACCAACTCGGTTGGCTGAAATGGTTTGGCTATGTAGGCATCTGCACCCTGCTTCATTCCCCAGTAGCGATCAAATTCTTCACCTTTGGAAGAACACATTACCACGGGGACATTTTGGGTTTTCGGATCGGACTTTAAGCGCCGACAAAGTTCGTAGCCGTTCATCCGGGGCATAACAATATCCAATACTACTAAATCAGGAGCTGCGTTTTGAATTGCCTCCAAAGCTTCAACTCCATCACCGGCATGGATGACTGTTAAGCCACTGGCTTTCAGGAGGTCTGTAATCATCTCCCTTTGGGCGATACTGTCTTCCACAATCAAAACTGTACTCATAAATGCCTATCTACCTCCTGATGTAGGCGTTCCTATTTGGAACATTCCCTGATTCCTCGCAAATATTAACTGTATAAATTAATTCTATTGTTTCACTAATTTACTAGATATTGACGTTTTACTAGGTTTAACTGATTCTGTGATAACATTTTTTACCCCATCTTTTAGTAAATCAACAAGTCTTGTATCCCTTCTGTATGCCTACGCAAGAATCTATATTGATATATTTTTCTACAAGCATTTGTAGCTCAGTGTCTGCAAATGGTTTTGTCAAATAATCTGTTGCCCCGACCATCCTAGCTCTGACTCGATCAATAAATCCATCTTTACCAGTAAGCATGATAATTGGCACTAGGCGAAATGCTGTGGAATGTCTCAGCATGGCACAAATTTCGTATCCATCCAATTCCGGCATGGTAATGTCACACAAAATTAAATCTGGCTTGAGCTGAAAAACGAGACTGAGGGCTTCTAGGGGATTGGTAAGGGAGATCACTTCATATCCCTGTGGTTTTAAGATCGACTCTATCGTCTCACAGATGGCGATCGCATCTTCGATACATACTATCCGCCCTTTTTGGTTGCCCACCAGATCAGAGTCTTCTGTCTGTGTATTAGGGTTAGATGTCATTCCATAAGCTAGTTGTAGCCAACCCTGTTGCACATAAGGATATATCGCTTTGGCGACTGTCAAAATGTCGCGGTTGAGATAGCGAGCTAGTTGGCGCAGGGAAGTTTTACCATCGGCCCAATGTTGTAGCTTATTCACTGTTGCTTCTGGTAATGAGGAATGTAGCCGGGCTACATCAGCCAGCAGGGGTAATTGTTCGGGTGACTGAATTTGTGGATACAGTTGTTTCCACTCTTGCACCTGCTTTGTAATTTTGGTCACCAAGGGAGCAATCTCCAAGGTAGTTAATTGTGGCACAAGTGCCGTATCCAAATCGAAAATAAAACTACCTTGGTGTAAACTCAGCAAGTCAAAAAGCGTCTCATGCACTAAGCCGTGGATGATACTACGAGCTACCTTGGGGTTGATAATATTCCGCTCTAGGAGCTTCCAGAGATAGGCATACTCTGGGGAATTGGTTGATGCTAGGCTGGCAAGTTGCATGTCATCGAGTTGTTTCTCAACTCGGTAATGACGCAAATAATCGCCGATGCGGGATAAACTACTGTCACCTGCTTGGCAATAGACAATTTGACCATTGAGAAAAAAGACAAACCAAGACTGTGGTTTACCCTCCCAACTAGGGCGATTTGTGTGAGCTTCGTCGCCCCCTGGCTTGTTGCTCTGGTAAGCAGCTCGGGCTTCTACCCACAACTGGCCAGTTCGCTGTCCTAACTCAATCAATTGCAGGATACTGCAAATATCAATTTCATTTAAATTTCCCTGCATTTAGCTAAAATGTACTCCTTGTAATCCTATTCACATTCTTGATTAATTGTGAACTCTAGTTTCACCATGTTTCCCACCAGCAGATGCCGAGGGTTTCATTAAAGTTATCCTTTGATTGGCGGTTCCTGATCCAAAATCTATTCCTTAGATGGGTAAACTCGGAGCTTTTTGGCGGCATCACCCAATATCTTGGGTTTCATTAAAGTTATCCTTTGATTGGCGGTTCCTGATCCAAAATCTATTCCTTAGATGGGTAAACTCGGAGCTTTTTGGCGGCATCACCCAAGATATTGTGTGAAAACAAGATTGTAAAAGCCGCCCTCTAGGGTTGGCTTACCAATTTTGTCCAGGTTTTTCTCAAGGGGTGAAAACGAGATGATCTAAGCCGCCCTCAAGTGTTGGCTTACTAATTTTGGACAGAGTTTTTCCCAAGGGTGACTTTTGACCATTGGCAAGATTATTGCCCATACAACTAGCCCAGGAACCGAAATATTACGCTATAAACCTTAAACTTTTGTCATATACTTTGACAAACTTAGTGATTATACGGAAGTCAGCGTCACTATCATCAGTACAAAATATAAAGGCGCGACTGGGCCGCGCCTATAAATATCAAGATGTGATATTTCATGTCTAGAAGACGTGACATCTCATGTCTATAAATAGTTTTGTCTGTCTTGTACTGCTAAACTTAAGGTTAAACAAGGCAATTTAACAGAATTATCTAAGGTATATCTCAAAACTCGGACATCAAGTGCATCAAAAGGACAAACGGTGTGCTGTATTTAGCAGAAGTACAAAAGCAGAGAGGCGGCTTACTCGGTGGCGGTTCTAAAACTGAACTTAAACTGCTAGCTTGTCAACGAAGCGACCAGAATTGGAGTACTGTGTCGGAAGAAGTAATTGCTGCTGAGGAAGCAGGCAAACTAAACGATGGCGCACTGGTACTGGTGGAACTGAGTCCGAATCGTCAAGTGCAGCGGATTCAAGAGGCAGGGCGGCCGCTAGTGAATATTTTGCAGAATTTTTCCCGCCAATTGGAAAAATTTAAGCTCAAGGAAGATGAGATTGACCAGTGGAAGCAGTCATTGACGTTTCAGGCGCAAGAATTAAATCGCCGGGAAATGGATATGGAAGCACGCCTAGAACAACTGCAAGAACTGGAGGAGGACTCTCAACGCCTGGAGGAGAAAAAACAGGAAGCTGAGACATCCCGCGCCGCAATTGAACGGTTGCAAACAGAAATTGAGCGCAACCGTCAAGAACTCGAAGGCGCTTGGGAGCATTTGCGGGGTGAGCAGCGTCGCCTCGAAGAGTTTAAAGCGGATTGCCAACAGGGAACTGTTTTGGATGAAGAGCAAAGTCGGGCAATCAGTGAGTTGCTCAATCGCTTGTCTAGCGGCGTTGCTCCCACCGAAACAGTGCGGGAAAACCTCCATTTCGCTTTTGAATTGGTGGAACGGCAACAAGCTACTCTCAACCCACACTGGCAACAGCTGGAGGAGAAACGAAATTTAGCGGCTCAACAACAAGAGGAAGTTGAACGCCTGAGTCAAACCCTGCGCGATCGCCAAAATTTATGTCAACAGGCACAAATTTTTCTAGAGCAACAATTAGCCCAGTTCCATCTGAATACAGCTACACTTGCCAGCAAGCAAGAGTATGCTCGCATTCTCAAAGATAAATTGCAAAATCAGGAAGCATTATACCAACAGATTCACTCCTTGGCTGCCACTTCTAGTGATGCGGTTTTTAGCCAGCAAGTGGATGTAGAACCTTTGCAGAAAATGCCCCTAGAAGAACTACAAAAAATGGTTCAAGACTTGCAGAATAAGCTGTCTATAGACTCCAGCTTTGTTCACGATCAAGAACAAGAACTAAATTACAAACAAGAAATTATAGAAGAATTACAAAGAAAAGTTAAGCAGGCATCTGGCAAAGCCTTGCAAAATCTAGAAGGAGAACTAGCAGATGAACAAGACCTCTACCAGATGGTAAACCAATCTTTGGTAGGGCAACGCCGTAATTTGCTAGAGCGGGAGAAGATTCTCAAGCAACACCAAGCTGTATTGCGCCAGCGCCAAGGGCATTCTATTGACAATGAAGAAGGGGATACAAAACTTGATTTAGGGCCAATTCTTTTGCAAATTGAAGCCCAGCGACAACAACAGTCCCAGGAACTGCAAAGGCTGGAATATGAGATTAATCAGATGCGTGGTGGTATTGAGCTAGACGAAGGGATGATTGGTAATCAAACCCATGATTTAGAAGAAAAGCGCCAAGAACTGAAAATGATGGAGGAAAACTTGCTCAACCTGCGAACAGCAACGGCTGAATGCTTTGGTCGGGTGAATCTCTATCAAGAGGCATTACAACCCATTCAGGACGGCTTGGATGCATTGCGGCTTAAGTTGCAGGCAGTTGCTGAATCTTTGGCTCAAGTCCAAGAATCTGGTGATTATCAACTGCAAACTATTACTCAAATGCGCCAGACTCTCCAGACGTTAATCAATTAGCCAGAATTGCTAGGGTCTTGAGGAGTGCTCAATGGTGAGTTAAAACTCTTTAATTGGGACTCAGAACTCATTACTCAGCACTGTCTAAGGCAGATCCAGTCGTCTGCTACTTGGGCGATCGCACCACCAGGAAAAGGATCAGTTTGCGAACGATTTGGCGCCGTAATTAAAGCCGTTAATTTTTCGATATGTTCAAAGCCGGGGGCATCAGGCAATATTTGTTGTAATACCTGACGCATGACACGCCGTTGTAATGCCAGCGGTGCTGTCTTTAATACCCGCCGATTTAACCGTAAGGCTATACCATCCTCTTTGCCTAATTCCATGGCATCTTCGCGCAACTTTGCGGCTATTTGCTCTAAATATTCCACTTCCCCTTGCAGCAGTTCGGCTGTTTGCGCTAAAGCTGATTCAACTTGGGGGTTGAAATTTTCTTGCAAATATGGTATAAGCTCTTGGCGGATACGGTTACGGGCATATTTCCAATCTTGATTGGTGGCATCTTCCCAAATGGGCAAATTCAACTCTTGACAAAATTGCTCTGTTTGTGAACGAGTAATTTCTAACAGGGGACGCACTAACATAATGTCAGTTGTTAGTGGGCGTTGCCAAGTGAGTGCTTGCAAACCATCAGCGCCGGTACCGCGAATTAAATTGTAAAGGAGGGTTTCGGCGCGATCGCTTGCGGTGTGTCCTGTGACAATATATTGATAACTATTACTTTGGGCAATTTTACTTAAAACTTGATATCGCCAATTTCGTGCCGCAGCTTCACTCTTTACAGGTTCCTTAGCTGTAGCTAAATAAAAAGGTGTTTCCCAAATTTTAGCTAAATTTTCTACATGACGAGCATTAGCCAGGGAATCATCACGCCAGCAATGATCACAATGAGCAATACCTAAGCGCCATCCCCACTTTAGTTGTAAATCTAACAGTAATTTTATTAAGCACAGAGAATCTTGTCCACCAGAAACAGCAACCAATAAGCTTTGATTAGGCTCAAATAAATGCCGTGCGCGGATAGTGCGGTGTATTTTGGCGTGTAGGGGAGTCCATAACATTTCCATAGTTCTCAGATCAGCACCTACCACCCTTCTAGCCTAGGGCTGAAACCCTTTAAAATTCGTGAATAAAAGTGAATAAAAGCGGGGCGACTAGAAGTCGCGGCTACACGAGACTTTACCCACCTGCGTGGGTTGAATGGACGTTAGTCTACGGAGGTGGACTTTGCGTGTATATTAGCGTATCGAAGACAGCGAATCGTGCCGGAGGCTCTATTGTATTCGCCTAATACTTTCAAAACATCCTCTAAGGGTGAGGTGTTATGGTGAGTATTGTTAGTTCATATTGATCTGGGCCATAATACCAAAATATTCTATAAGCAGCCGGAGTATTATTTTCGACGTAGGCTTCAAAGACTTTTTCTTTATTTGGCCCTTGTAGAAAATCATACTCATGAGTTTTGAGACTAGGATGACGCAGGTTGTTTTCCATGAAGGCTAAAGTTTTCAATACTTTTTTATGTTTCTTCTCGTCATTTATTTTTAATGTTTCTAATACTTCTTTAGCTTCAGTTGTAAATTTTAGTTTGTACTGCACTGTGAATTTGCTACTAATTTATAAAAAAACTACTTTTAGTACATGAGCTATTATAAAACTATAAGCCCCAAAACTACTTGCAAGCAAGCGGTCTAAGGGCTTTAGCTTAATTAATTGTAACAGATTAAGAATGATACTTAGTCGTCAATTTCTAAATCTGCATACTCGGCAAAAGAACCTAAATCATGTAGTTCTCCAGCAGCAGCTTGTTGCATACCTTTTTCCAGAGAAGCGCGAGCTTGTGGGTTTTTGCATAGCCACAGTTCACGCTCTGGAATATTAACTACTGGATCAAGCAATATTTGACCAGATGAGTTGATAAATACGCGATATTTTTTTGATTTTGCCTCAGATCCCAATGTCAAGCGTCCTCTGTT
This sequence comes from Cylindrospermum sp. FACHB-282, assembly GCF_014697195.1. Lineage (GTDB taxonomy): Bacteria > Cyanobacteriota > Cyanobacteriia > Cyanobacteriales > Nostocaceae > Cylindrospermum. Next base: position 12,626 of record NZ_JACJRJ010000014.1, read on the forward strand.
ATCAATTGATGCAGATTCTTTGATTTGTTGGAAGTTTTCATCTGATATTATGGAGCTTTCGTACACTTTAATTCACCTTTGATAACTGCCATGAAAATTATCAAACACATGAATAAATATATTGCCTCTCTTGTAATTTACTATTTTTAAACAAATACTTACAAAATAAAATTTAGAGAAAAATGTTTTTGCTAGAGAAGAATAATTTATTTATAGTGAGTGAGTGATTTATTGATCAATCTAATAATTTTAAGGACTGAAGTCCTTACTACAAGCTTTCTTTTAATTTAATTTTTAACCTAGCATATCTAGATAGTTTTATGATAACAATAAATTTCCAAATGGGCAAGTGGGTAAAGGGGCATAACTTAACATAAAATTTTACAAAATGGGTTTTTTAGGCGTTAGTGGTACTTCTTGAGTATTTAGTTTTCAACTTCTTTGAGTTGCTCTCGCAGGTCATCGAGTGGTGAGCTTTCTTGACTAGTGTCTAATTGATTATTTTCTGGTTGTTCATCAATTTCAGGCTCATCAGGGCAAAATTCAAAAGACACTAGCATTTTAACTTTACCTGTTCGCCATTCTTTGCCAGGTCTTAAGAGATCACATTCAAAGCCATCTTCGAGCAGTTTCTTCATTGAAGCGTGATTCAAAGGTAAACTCTCAATTTCATTTAGAAATTGGAACAGTATCTGTGTGATGTGTAATTTTTCAAATCGCTCCTTATGGAAATACACAACATCATCTTCAGTATTTAATTGCTCCCATTGATTTCCCATAACTATCTCCTGTACCTACGCTTATTTTTCCCAAGAGATAGCCATAAATATCACATTCAATATTTTCCCCTCTCTGCTGGCGGAGAGGGGTTAGGGGTGAGGTGCTTAGAAAAACCAACCGTAAGAATGTAAACCTTTACCCAAGAGATTTACACCGAGATAGCAAATCCAGACGACAACAAAGCCAGTGGCGGCTAAAATTGCGGGACTGCGTCCTTGCCAACCGCGAGTGATTCTAGTGTGGAGGTAGGCGGCGAAAACTAACCAAGTGATTAAAGCCCAAGTTTCTTTTGGGTCCCAACTCCAGTATGAACCCCAAGCTTCATTTGCCCAAACGGCACCGGCAATAATGCCAATAGTCAGCAGGGGAAATCCCAAGCCGATGATGCGATAGCTGATGTTATCCAGGGTTTCAGCAAGGCTGAGGCGTTGGGGTGAAAGTGGTTCGGCAGATGGGACGGTTTTAGATTCAGGGGCAGTTATTAAATTCAAAACAGCGGTACCGTTGCCGTTGTTATTGCTTTCATAACGTGCAAAACCATTATTTTCGATTGCGGGTGTTGGGAGTTGAGTAATTAACTCACCTGCTTTGCGTAATTTGTAGCCGTTGCTGCGATAACCGCCAGTACCAACAGAACTGCCTTGTAGTTGGATGTTTTGCCCGCGAGTGACAATCAAAAATGCGATCGCCATCAGGGCACCTACCATCAAAGCCGAATAACTCAACATCATCACGCTGACATGCATCATCAGCCAATTCGACTTTAGCGCCGGCACTAAAGGCTCTGACACTTGCATTTCTGATGGCAAAGTCAAGGTAGCAAAAGCAACAATCCCCATAGCCACGGGGGCGGTAACAACTCCCACCAAGCGGCTACGGCTGCTATTTTCGGCAATTAAATGAACGGCTGTAATTCCCCAAGTTAAGAAAAATAGGGATTCATACAGATTACTCAAAGGAAAATAGCCAGCTTCGATCCATCGTGCCCCTAGTAGGGTGGCTATGGACAAATTAGCGATCGCCATAAATGCTGTCCCCAAAGGCGCAAATCCTGGCAGATTTGGAAAAGCCGCCCCAACCCAATACACCAGCATGGTGAGGAATAAAACAGCAAAAGAGGCATTGTCCAGCCAGTTCTGGAGTACAACCAGATTCATAAAGTCTTCTCCCCAGTGGATTATTTTAAATCTCGATTCTGACTATTCTGATCCTATCTGCTTAGAGACTCATGGGCCATGGTTTTTAGCCGTCCTTAAGTATTACTCAAGCTGATGTCGCACCTGAAAAAGATTAGGGAGATGCCGTTGGTGTTGGTGTTGGTACGGGTAATAGGGGAGTAGCAACAGCGCTGGGACTGGGGATAGGGGCTGGTTTACCAGCTTTTTTAAGTGCTAGAAAAATATCATAGCGAGTACTGCGGCTGTCGTTGACAGCAGTTGTCACCCCAATTGAACGGGTAGCTGCAAGCATTGTTTGTTGATTGGGGAATAGTGAATTTAGCGTAAAACTTTTGACAGTCCGTTCCACATCCAGGAAAAATTGACCATTGCTGGGTGATGGTTCTTTGGGAACGGTTTGTTGAAAGGGGAGGCTACTGGCTAGGGGGTTGTTTGGGTTGGTAAGAATTTTATCGGTGATGGGAGCGCCCACTACTAAAAAAGCCACATCTCCATCTAACCAACCATGGGTAGCGGTTAAAGTACCAAAAGGTGAGATCCAGTTAACAACAGGTTTACCTGAAACTTTCGCCGGTTGGATTTGGAACTGATATTGATTTTTCATCACATCATCCAGCTGTTGCAAAGATGTTTCAGCGGCATTGCGTAGACTTTTCCCCCCTTCAGCACCTCTTGCCTGTACCATAAACACCAAACCGGCTCGAAAATTCTCTGGAGAATCATCTTTTGGGGTAGAGGGAATCACCGAGAGCGAAAACTCGCCTTTCATCCAACGCAGCAAATCCCGATCTAAATCCATATTTGTCAGAGATTTCACACCACCTCGCAATTGTTCTGGTGTGAACGGCGCTTGAGGATTAGACTGAGCAGTTAAAACATAATCAGCCCACAACCGCTGTAAATTAGTACCAGACAGCATCATCAAAGTTTCCCCAGGTAGGCGGCTGGGCATTTTTCCCTCTTTGTTTTCCACGGACAGCAGGCGCTGACTATTAGGGTTTAACCAAGAAATCCCCTTTAAGCGCATTCCTTCTGGCTCCAAACTCACTGTCCCAGCTATTCCTTGGTTATTCTGAAGTTGAGCCAAAACTTGAGCAGGTAAACGGTGTTTGGGAGCCGCCGCCGCAATTCTCGCCGCTATTGGCACATTCACATAAAACTGGGCAAAGGGTTGGTAAGTGGAGATTTTCGGGAAATTATCAGCAAATCCCCCAATTGTGGCTAGAGATATTTTACTTTTGTAGGCATCAATCGCTCGTTCTGTAGCTTTAGGATTATCCGTAATTACTAAAAAACGTCCATCTAATAATGCTGCTGAAAAGTTGGCGCCAATTGCTCCCTCGTTTTGTTTAATGGCGATTCCCTGATAACTGCGTTCAATCCATTTCCCTTGTTTGAGGGATTTGGGTTGTGCCAAAATGCTTTTAGCGATTTCTGGGTTTTTCACCGGCAGCACCATCACCAACGACTGCTGACTATTACTAGCCTCTCCATCGGTAGCTACGGGTTTGGGTGGAGGGTTATTGGCTTGGGGGGCTAAAATGGCGATCGTTACTTCATCGCCTACCCAAGGTTGAATATCTTTTTCAAAGTCGTAACCATTATTAGTAAGTAAGCGTTCGCCTGCGGCGTACCGGAGGTAATCGCGCAACTGCACGATATTTTTATCCACTTCCCCTTGGGTTTCTGGCGTCCCAAACTCCCTTAACTTCTGCCATTGTCTGGGATCTGTCGTTAGAGATACCGCAAATAAGGCATCTTGAGGAATCATCTTTGTCCCTACTGGCAAATCTCTGGAAAGTGGTTGTCCCTGGGTTAACAACCAGTATGCTGCACTCCCTGCACCAATCAATAACCCAGCAGCCGAGAGCGTCAGCACCAGAGACGGTTTCTTCTTTCTCTTCTTTACAGCAGACACAACACGCAGTGCCATTGAAACCTACACCTCATACTTCCGAACTCATTACTTGCTTCTTCAGCTAATACCAAGTTGCCAATGTCAGTTTTGTTTGATGTCAGAGCCATAGTGTAGCTATATCTGAAGCAAATAATACTATTTCTGGCAATTTGGTCTAATTAAATAGATAAATTTTTCCACCCTGGATATTGTTGATACTTCGGTAATCAACCTTTCCAGCACTTTTAAAAAAAGTGTTTTTGTGGTTAGTTACTTTTACCATGGTTTGTTGAATTTCGCTGATGATTTCCCAGAAAAGTTTCTCTCCATCTGCAAGCCCTTGGGAGATATCATCATCAACTTTCAGAAAAAGCACCGTTCTTTTGAAGCAAATAAAAAATAACTAATCAGGGATAAATCAGCATCTTTGCCTAAAAATGCCTATATTATCCATATTTAGTCCCAATTTTCAGGTGTATAATAGCGCTTTAGCAGCTGAAATTAAATATTAATCAGCACAAAAAGTACTGACCACGAGCTTTTTTGATCATCTAGCACTTAGTTGCATCGGCCCCAAATATTTAGTTAAATAAGGCGAAAAAACTTCATAAATCAAGGTTAGAGGCTGCCCATGATGCCAAAATAAGTAATGGCGACCCCAAAAAGGCCCAGTCTCATCAAAGCCTGACTGTAGCGCCTCAGAGTAACCGTAGTAGATTCCTTGAACATCTCGATACAATTCTGTGCGGACACGAGCTAAACTCGCCCAAATCGGTAACGAACGGTTTTGCAAATACTCATCTACATGACTCGCTTCCCACCATGAAGAGGCGTAACCCAGTCGCTGACCAGAGGCAGTACGCAGCCACACCTGTCGCCGCAGTCGTGGCCCAGGTACAGCTTGGATCAGCTGAGGTGCATTATCTGAGTCCATGCCAAGGAAAGACATATCAATAACATCCACTTCCGTAGGCTCACCCGTAAGCAATTGTAAATGCCTTGTTGGGGAGCCATCGCCTAAAAGCAGCATTTGCCAAGTTGGTGCCAGCTGAGTGTGAGGCAAACCTGATTGCCGGAGTTCCTCCCCACCTTCCCAAATCGGAGTCAAGCGATGCCAAGCAACTGGCAGTGTTAAATTGTTTGTTGGCTTAACAGTAGTAGTCAATGTTTTTTACAAAACTTCACCTATCTCTATAAAAGCACAAAAAAACTGGCGTCCCAACAGCAAGCCAGAAGAAATTCGGTGAAGTAGTTGTGCAAAAGCTGGAAAATGGGGAGAAATCCTGATTCCGGGACTTCTCACTCATTTCTCCCAACTTAGCGCTCGGTAACGCCAGTGGCAACCCAAGTTACTGGCTTTTCAGTACTCAGCACTAAAAAAAATGCGGATGGCGAGACTCGAACTCGCAAGGCAAAGCCACACGCACCTCAAGCGTGCGCGTATACCAATTCCGCCACATCCGCAGGGTTTCTCTAAATATAGAATATAGCATAAAAAGCAATTGAAGTGAAATATTTTCCAAATTTTCTCAATGCGGATATCAGACTGACAGAAATCTAGTAGCGACAGTGATATTAAAAAGAGTAGAGCGACTGTGAGCAACATTGTGCAAGATCACAGCAGCCGACGAGTTCGGGAATTTGGCAAGGACTTACAGCCACAATGTTGTTAGTCTAGTGAGAACTCGTGGAGGCAGCAAGCCCGATCCTATTGGGAAGCCGCCCTTGATGATAATTTGAAGTAATGCCACAGCGTTATTTCAACTGGATGGGAGAGAATGTCAATCGACTGGTAATGATATCGAAGCTAGAAAATGAAATTTGACAAAATATTAATTGCTAATCGGGGAGAAATCGCCCTTCGCATTCTCCGAGCCTGTGAAGAAATGGGAATTGCGACTGTTGCGGTTCACTCCACTGTTGACCGTAACGCCCTCCACGTCCAACTTGCTGATGAAGCGGTTTGCATTGGCGAACCTGCCAGCAGTAAAAGTTATTTGAATATTCCCAATATTATTGCCGCAGCCTTGACGCGCAATGCCAGCGCCATTCATCCTGGTTATGGCTTTTTGGCAGAAAATGCCCGGTTTGCGGAAATATGTGCCGACCATCATATTGCTTTTATTGGCCCCACCCCCGAAGCCATGCGACGGATGGGCGATAAATCTACAGCTAAAGAAACCATGCAAAAGGCTGGGGTGCCAACGGTGCCTGGTAGTGAGGGGTTGGTAGAAACTGAGGAAGAAGGATTGCTACTGGCCAAGGATATCGGCTATCCCGTGATGATCAAAGCCACAGCCGGTGGCGGTGGAAGGGGTATGCGGCTGGTGCGAGAGGAAAACGAATTCGTCAAACTTTTTCTAGCTGCTCAAGGGGAAGCCGGAGCAGCTTTTGGTAATTCCGGCGTTTATATAGAAAAATTTATCGAACGTCCCCGCCACATTGAATTTCAAATTTTGGCGGATAACTACGGTAATGTCATCCACTTGGGTGAGAGAGATTGCTCAATTCAGCGCCGGAATCAAAAGCTACTAGAAGAAGCCCCCAGCCCTGCTCTTGACTCAGAACTCCGGGAAAAAATGGGACAAGCTGCGGTGAAAGCTGCCCAGTTCATTAACTACACCGGGGCAGGTACTATTGAATTTCTCCTTGATAAATCCGGTAAATTCTACTTTATGGAAATGAACACCCGGATTCAAGTTGAGCATCCCGTAACGGAGATGATTACCGGGATAGATTTGGTTGTTGAACAAATCCGCATTGCCCAAGGGGAAAGACTGAAACTGACCCAAGAGCAAGTAGTTTTACAGGGTCATGCAATTGAATGCCGCATCAATGCCGAAGATCCTGACCATGATTTTCGCCCCTCTCCTGGACGGATCAGTGGCTATCTCCCCCCTGGAGGGCCTGGTGTCCGCATTGATTCCCATGTCTACACAGATTACCAAATTCCGCCCTACTATGATTCTCTGATTGGTAAGTTAATTGTTTGGGGGCCAGACCGACACACTGCCATTAACCGCATGAAACGTGCTTTACGGGAATGTGCCATCACTGGACTGCCTACCACCATCGGGTTTCATCAGAGAATTATGGAAAACCCGCAATTTTTGCAGGGTAATGTCTATACCAGTTTTGTGCAGGAGATGAACAACTCAGGGCAATAGTCAGGGATTGGGGGTTGGGGAAAAAATCCTCTCCTTTTCACCCTAACTCTTGTCCCTGTGCCGCTTGAGCCAATTACCCATTACCAATCAGGATTTAAGGATTTTTGGATGAGCACTCCTTAATCTTGATCATCCTCAAATCAATCATGTTAATCCTTTAATCTGAGAATCTTGATCCCAATTACCCATTACCGAGACAGCATGGTTAGTAATCCTTGCTGACCTAGCAAAATTTCTCGTACTAGACTGAAGATTGCCACCCCAATGATGGGGGTAATATCCACGCCGCCTATGGGTGGTACTAGCTTTCGCAACAGCAATAAAAAGGGTTCTGTGGGCCAAGCTATGAGGTTAAAGGGTAACCGATTCAGATTCACTTGCGGATACCAAGTGAGAATGATGCGGAAAATAAACAAAAATATCATCAGTCCCAACACAAGGCCGAGAATCAAAGCAGTCACGTTAACACCAGTCATCGGTTTGAGCTACTATCTGTGAAGGAAGAAAAAATTCGTGAGCCTAGAAATTTTAAGCTTTGTAAAGCATTCTCTCTCTAATTTTAACCAAATCCTGTCACTTCCTCCGGGAATAGAGAAGCAAAGTTGCTGATGTGGTTAACGGCAGTGTTGCGATTAGTGCTAGGAATTTATGAAAAGTTGTCCTAAGTTTGGTTGCTCACAGATAAAGGCTTCTCAAGAAAGTGATACACCATTAAAATTAAGATGAACTGTGTAAAAAAAGGTTGAGAACTATGACCCCTTCTTTAGCAAATTTTCTTTGGAGTCTTCTTTGGGGTACTGCAATTGTGGTGATCCCTGCGACAGTTGGTCTGATTTTCATTAGCCAGAAAGATAAAATCCAGCGTTCTTAATGCTTGGGGGAGTCGGTTTGACTCTGGTTACTGGGTTCTAGAGACTGGGTACTGAGTAATCGGTCTAATCTCTAAGCCCTAATCCTCAATGGCGGTAAACGGCTTCAGAGCTTCTTTGCCAGATGCTTTGAAGCTTCAATATATTGCTTCTAATTAGAGTAGTGATTTTAATTGTGACTCGCTAACATAGATTTGATGTTGGGAAAACAGTAATGATAAATTTTGGGCTGAACTCAGCCAGTATTCTGGGTCAGGTAAATGTAGGGGCAACTCCAGCCACTTTTCTGGGAATTTTCCTGGCTGTGGCTGGGGCAGCTCTGTATTTTCTCCGCACTATACGTCCTGAGTTGTCACGAGATCAAGATATCTTTTTCGCGGCTGTGGGGTTACTCTGCGGCTTTATTCTCATCTTCCAAGGATGGCGGTTAGACCCGATTCTCCAATTTGGTCAGCTGCTTTTGGTTGGCACAACTGTGTTTTTTGCGGTTGAAAGTATTCGCCTGCGAAGTATAGCTACTCAACAAGCCAAGCGCAATACTCCGATTGTGGACGAAGACCGACCGGTGAGCGATCGCTATCAATACAGCGAGCGGCGAAATTATGAGGCTGAGATGGATGCAGACTTAGACCCACTGCCTTATGAAGAGGAGGAGCGCCCCCCACGTCGGCGGATTCCAGGTAGCAGGGATGAGCGTTCAACTCGTGATGACTACTACGAAGATCAAACTCCCCGTCGTTCAGAACGCCGCAACAGTAGGGAAAGGCCAGAAGTAGCAGACAAAAGGCGTCGTCCTAGTTCTGGGCGTCCTGTCAACCGTCCAACTGAGAGTAATCAAGAAGAAAATTGGGGTTCTACGAATTCTAGGGAAGTAGATGATTGGGATAGTTCGGGTACAGAAACCAAAAGGAATGCCCGTGGTGGTAATAACAGACCCCAGCGTCCAGAAAATCGCGAAGATAATGTCACTCCTAGACCGAGAAGGCGTCGTCCACCTGCTGACTCGGCTCCTCGGAGAGAACGGGAGGATGATGAGGCGATACCAACTGAATACGTACCATACAACCCGATTGAAAAGCTAAATGACGAGCCTGATAATTCGACCGATTTTAACGACGACATTTAAATCATTTGGTGTAGAGTCAGGCTTAGAGGCGACGGAAAACAGTTGAGGTGAATAAAAATACGTCTATATTTTGGCTCCAAAGACCACTTCATTGGAGCCTGGTTTTTGGTTTAACAAGTTTGCTTGTATCTTGTGGTACTAATGAGATTCCTTTAGGGTCTACTTCCCTCAACAGTCGCTACACTGAGGAGCAACCTGCTTTGAGTGGAAATGGCCGTTTTTTAGCGTTTGTATCTCATCGCAATGGTAATCAGCAGTTGCTGGTGTACGACTTAGAACAGCAAAGCTTTATTCCCATACCAAGGTTAAATCGACCAGAGACAATTGCTGAAAGCCCTAGCCTGAGTTATACCGGGCGTTACATTGCTTACCTGACCAGCGACCAAGGTAGACCAGTGGTGGCACTTTACGATCGCGCTACCCAACAGTCGCAAATCCTCACGCCGATCTATCGCGGCTGGGTCAGAAATCCCAATATCAGCCCTGATGGACGTTATGTTGTCTTTGAAACCGCCAGCCGTGGTCAGTGGGATATTGAAGTACTAGACCGAGGCCCCAATATTGAGTTAGATATTCCTAATGGTGCAACTGTAGCCCCACCATAGTCAAGGAAATCGGGAAGATGAGGAGAATTAACTTTTACCAATTACCCCTCCGGGGTTCGTCAGTCGCTCATGGGGGAAACCCCCAAGACCGCGCTGACTCACCAATTACCAATTACCCCTCCGGGGTTCGTCAGTCGCTCATGGGGAGCCACTGCGTTGGACGGGTTCCCCGGCTTAAAGCACGTGGCGTGGAAACCCCCAAGACCGCGCTGACTCACCAATTACCAATTGCTTTATTTTTATGTTCTAGTTTGTTAACTGGGTGTTTTGGCTACCCGCGTCTGTTGAGTTATCCGTTTGATCCCGGTGGTCGGGGTCTGAATAGTTTGGCTTCAGAATTAAATCCCCAAATTTCTGGGAGATATATTGTGTTTATTAGTGACCGCCGGGGTAGCCAAGATGTTTATCTGTTTGATACACTGACTCGGAATTTGGTGGATTTACCAGGAATAAATTCTTTAGATGCGATCGCCACTCATCCTAGTGTGTCTGAGGATGGACGTTATGTTGTTTTTGCTTCTAGTCGTCAGGGTCGCAAGTCTATTTTCCTCTACGACAGGGAAACACGCCAATCGCGGAATTTGACTGCTAATTTGCCAGCAGAAGTTGGCAACCCTACAATTAGCGCTGATGGTAGTAGGATTGCCTTTGAGTCTAGTGACAATGGACAGTGGGATGTTTTAGTCTATGACCGTTTTGGAAGACCGTTGAATATACCTCAAGATCCGAGGTGAGCACTGTTGCAAGAGGCAGTTCTTGCTTTCTGGCAGTTCTTGCAGGGGGTAAGGGGGGAGAAGTTCTAACTTCTTGCTCACTTAGGAAGGACTCAAGACTCGGTTTTTTGCACAGATTCAATGAGCGATCGCACTTGTTCAGTTCCCTCAGAAGGTTCAAATGAAAGGGGGAATTTACCCCGAACAATCATCCGCAAGCCTAGAGGTGCAAGACTCAGCAATCCTTTGAGATCGCGAAAGTAGTTACCGACAACTTGCACACCAAATTGACGTTCATCAATCCAGCCACCATCTTTAACCAACTCGATTAATACTTTGCGGTGACGAATTGAGCGGCTGTCACTGGCTTGTTTACGGTCAAGAATTTCCTGTTTAATTTTAGTGATTTGCTCTAATGGCGCCACTTCCATTGGACAAACTGAGTCACAATACAAACAACGGGTGCAACCCCAAACGCCTTTAGTACCTTCGTTATAGTTTTCTAAACGCTTTTCTGTGTCGCTATCGCGGGAATCTGCCACCATCCGATAAGCTTTAGCCAGAGCATGGGGGCCAACAAAATCTGAATCAACTTCCCTAGCATTGCACTCAGAGTAGCAAGCACCGCACATAATACAGTTACCAGTTTGATCTAGAAGCGATCGCTCTAGTGGTGTTTGCAAAAACTCTCTTTCTGGTACTTGTCGCGCTGCTGTACTCACATAAGGAGCAACTGCTTCGAGATTATTCCAAAAACTGCTCATATCCACGACCAAATCCTTAATTACAGGCATATTCCCTAGAGGAGCCACCGTAATTTCTGGAATAGCTTTGTCCTGAGATTTCGGCGATGGGATTTGTTGTAATCTAGCAAGTTCACTGCCAACATTTTCCTTACAAGCTAAAGCCGAACGCCCATTGATTCGCATAGTACAGCTGCCACAAATGGTATTGCGACAATTTTTGCGAAATGCCAAAGTCCCATCTTGCTCCCACTTAATCCGATTGAGACAATCCAGGATTGTATTGCCTGGTTCCGCCTCCAAAAGGTAAGTTTGCACAATAGGGGAAGAATTTTGTTGCTGCCGAATAACTTTAAAAAGAACTTCCATAGCCACCAACCAAAATCTTGAAATTGCCCTTGGAAAAAACCTGTCCTTTCATTGGCGGTTCCAACGCACCGAAGGCGGCTTATATAATCTCGTTTTCACACAAAATCTTGGGTGAAGCCGCCAAAAAGCACCGAGTTGAGGCATCTAACGAGTAGATTTTGGATCAGGAACCGCCAATGAAAGGATAACTTTAATCAAACCCCACCTGCCTCAGAAATCAAGAGTACAGACAGACGGTTGCTAAAAATGAGCCATACTCTTGTTGCTCTTTATTCAACGTCAGCTGTTGATAGGCTGATGAGCAAAGAGCTACTGAATTCTAGTTTAAGGATAACCATTAAAATTTTAGTTGTAGAAGCGCAGTCGGCCACATTTATCTCCAAGTCTATGCCCAACAGCAACAAAGTAATCAACTCCTTGCCTTTAATGGGAGCTGTTTAGCAGTGTAAGCAAGAGGGGTTTCCACCAGAGAGAGACTTGCCTTCATTACCTGCATAGCGAAAATATGCAAATAAAATACACATTAAGTTATCAATACATCTTGATGTCAGCTTGAGTCAAGTCATGGCTAGAAAATGCCTCAAGGGATAGCAAAGAGGAAAAATTTTGGTTATATATTCCTGTTAAAGCCGATGATTTTCATCTGGTGACGGCAATCAAGTACCAGGCAAATGTGGTAAATTTATTCTTCCCCTAGACAGACGTGCAGAATACTTTGAGAGCTTGTTGCCTGATTGTAATAAACAGTGAGCAAAATCCTCACTGCTGTCTTGAAAAGTTTTCACGCCGTGAAACCTCGACGTGGGAGACTTTTGGCTTTTTGTCTGCTCTCAATCAAGAAAATCTGGAATTTAACTCACAGGTCAAAACTGCGCGTCGAAATTAGATGAATTTTGATAAAATCTGTACTGCAATACTCTCTAGGCAATAGAGCATGAGAAAAATCCACATCGCTTTTTCCCCACCCAAGTCCAGGAATTTAGATAAAAGTTTACCAAAGACTTTAATTCAAATTAAAACAATTATTTTGCTATTATTAGTCCATGCTAGTATTTAATATAAAATTACTAAGAAACAAAACCAGTATCAATAGCCGTATAAGCGCGGCTGCTACCGCTTTGTTTCTTCGTAATGTAGAGATCAGAAAATTCACGTCTCTACAGGCAGGACAAAAGGGTGTATGTCCGTAAGTCCAGATTCAAATACTATGCTGTCCTCAGCTTGAGAGGATGAGTAGGGACAACCCTACAACTCAAGGGCAATGAAGGTCAGCACTGAAAGTGAAAAACCTGCTATTTATCGGCTGCTACGACTTATTTGTAGTAGAACCAACCCAATTTGTAAAGGTGGCTTAAAGTTACACCGCTACAGTAGCGCCAAAAGAGAAAAAAATTTCATTTTCGATGGCGAATAATGGTTAAAAGTGCCGTAAAATCACCAAAATTAATGTCTGTGGCCACCATGACATCTAACCTGTTGTGGAAAACCATAATAGAGGCACTTGGGCTGCCTATCAGCAGGAATTCACCCCTCACCCTAGGGTTCTCAGTCGCTCTGTGCAGATGCTAAAAAGCCAAATACTGGCATGAGACGACATAGTTTATCAGTTTGGAGAGATTAAGGAAATTTTGAGCGTAATGACAGAAACTGCAACCGCGCCGTTAACCGGAAAAGCACTGCTTGCTAAAGTAAAAGAACTTTCCACTTTACCACGACGAGAAAGAGCCAAACAGTGCGGCTATTACACCGTTACTAAAAATAACCAAGTTCGCGTCAATCTCACCGATTTTTATGATGCGTTGCTATCGGCTAGAGGCATTCCTCTCAGTCCGGAAGCACCCAAAGATGGCCGTGGTCGCGAACCAACATATCGGGTTAGTGTTCACCAAAATGGTCAGATTGTGATTGGTGCTACCTACACCAAAGCAATGGGCTTAAAGCCTGGTGATGAGTTTGAAATTAGGTTGGGTTACAAGCATATTCACCTGATTCAACTTGGTGAAAGCGATAAAAAATTAACCGCGCCAGATATAGACTCCGACGAGGTTGACGAAGAAGAATTAGAAGATGAAGAGTAAAATCTTCTAGTGATAGGGGTAAGTTTCAGGTGAATGCTTGATAACTTGTCCCTATATCCACAGCCAACTAACAACTGTAATTTAAAATTTGGGTCACGGCAAAAAATACGATTAGACCTGCTGTGAAAGTCCTAATTGCTTCCTTTATGAGTACAAGCAAAAAGACTTTCATTATTTGTTGTGAGCGTCGCTTGCACAAGTCACCAATTCTAGTAGAGTCTTGATTAATAAGCAAGAAATTTATTTCTGCGAAAATTATTTCGGATTTTTTTGTCGGTTTTGGTAACATTTTTAGAGCCATCAGCCAATACCTTACTAGCATTTCTGGAATATGAAATGCTAGAGGTCTTAGTGATGGCTCTTTTCACTGCTTGGGTAGGATGCTAGTTACCATTAGTAGCTATATTAGCGATTACCGATCACACAACCGTGTACTAATCGCCTCAGAAAGGGACGCTCTGCAATTTTTACCATAGACACAGGTTTTTTTATAGGTATAGATCAGAGTCAAAAATCTCACCCATTCACTAGGGCTAAAAAAACTGTGTGATAAATCTTGCTTTGACCTATGTAAAAATGAAAATGTTCAAAAAATTAACACTCTCGTTAATCGTCTAAATGAACAGTAATGGTCAAATCAAGATTCTCTTTCTGGCAGCTGATCCCAGTGATGCTGCGCGATTACGCTTAGGGCAAGAGTTGCGCGATATTCGGGAGCGACTACAACTAGCTAAAGAGCGAGATAGATTTGTGATCGAGTCCCGTGAGTCTGTACGTCCGGGAGATATCAGCCAAGCCATATTTGATGTTGAGCCGCAGATTGTACATTTCTCTGGACATGGAACAAGTGCCGGGGAGCTTTGCTTTGAAGACTTACTAGGAAATTACCAACAGGTACAACCCGAAGCCCTAGGGGCACTATTTGAACTGGTAGCTAATCAAATCAACGGTGTAGTGTTGAATGCTTGCCATTCAGAAGCCCAAGCAAAAGCCATTGCAGAACATATTCCCTTTGTCATTGGGATGAATCAAGCAATTGAAGATACAGCGGCGATCGCATTTGCAGTTGGTTTTTACAAAGCGTTGGGTGCAGGACAGACCATAGATAAGGCTTTCAAGTTCGGTTGTGTAGAAATCAGACTGCAAGGCATTCCAGCCCATTTGACTCCAGTTCTGTATATCAAACCAGAGATACAGCAGATAGCTGCCAATGCTACCGGTGAAACAACAATTTCTCCGCCAAATTCCCCTACAACTAATCTGACTGCTGGAAAACGACGGCGAATTTCACAGGAACTCGAAAGACTCCAGCAACAATATGAGATGTTAACAGACAAGCTGAGTTACCTGCAACGGGAATTAGTCACACAAGCAGGTGCTGCTATTAAGTTTCAACTCCAAAAAGAGATTGAAGAAGTTGAAGCAGAAACAGAGAAAGTAACTCAAGGAATCGAGCAGTTAGAAAAAAGTCTGTAATAAAAAATTACAATTTCTCGTTGACTTTGTCAGTATTACATTTAGTTATGCCGCTATTTTACGCGGACGGGGAAACATTGCACAATTAAAATAGAGGTAGAGCCAACTTAGTTTAAAGCAAAGAGAAATAAATATATGCTAATTCGGTAGAAGTGAGGATTTCTCCGAACTAAAAAATCATCAACCGAACCAAATTTAACCTTACCTTCAGCATAATCTTGACGGACTTCAGCACTTCTCCTGCTAATTGAGAGCGTCGTGAGGCGTACAGGCGCTTTTGAAGAATGTCTAGGAGAGCTTCTCGATTCCTCTAAAGCCATTACTTCCACAGCCTCAATCACTTGCTGAAATGATGATGTTTGAGAGAAATCGCTCATCTTTTAACTGTTGTTGACTTTAGCTTGATGATCACAAGATTCCCGAATTCTCAGAAAATTCGGGAATCTAAGCTATGCCATTAACCCCCAAAACCGGGGATTAACCAAAACCTGGAATTAAACGCTTCAAGGCGCGGCCAGCAACATCGCCATAACGCAATTCGCCACACAAAATCTTACCCATGATTTGGGCACCAGAGGGACGCTTGACACCGACTTTGTAACCAATACCGGGGAAGCGATAAAATGCTCCGGCTAATTTTTGCGCCCAAGCCATATCAGAACCCCATTGTTCATTAACGGCGTCGCTGTATTTTTCCAAAGCTTGGATATCACCAGAAAGAGCTTCATTAATAGCTCCTGCTGCTAGCAAACCGCTAAAAATAGAGGGGCGAATGCCTTCTGCTGTAAAGGGGTCAACTACACAAGCTGCTTCTCCAGCCAATACCGCATTTTGGGTATGTAGCTTTTGATTTCCATCCCACAAGCACAGGGGATGACCATACTGTTTGCTAGTTTTAACATCGACATTAAATGATTGGGCGTATTCATCCAAAATCTTTTTAAAGTCTTGGGGTTCACCGCCAATAAAGGTACCAACGCCGATAGAATAACCATCAGCTTTGGGAAAGTTCCAAATATAGCCATTTTTGAGCAGTCCAAACTCGAAGTGAGCCATGTTTGTATTTACGACATTAGCCTCTACTTCTGCTTCCAAAGCGCCTGCTAGGCGGCGTTTACGGTCTTTGAAGCCTAGCCATTTTGCCATTGAACCTTTGGCACCGTCAGCGGCGATTAAGTAACGTCCTGTAACTGGGCCATTGGCTGTGTTGACTTGCCAATAGTCGCCTTTAAATTCAATACCTGTGACTGCTGTATTGTCTTGCACTTGTGCCCCTTGCTTTTGGGCTTGCTCCACAAGGAAATGGTCAAAAACATCTCGCCGTACCATCCAGACCGGTTCTTTAATGTCGATTTTCGCTTCTACAGGGTCTCCTAATTTCCAGGTGAAGCGCAGTTCGTCTACTTTCACAGAAATCGCGGGGCTAAAGTCAAAGTCAAACCATTGGGCGATTACTGGTGATACACCACCGCCACAAGGCTTATATCTTGGCAGTGATTCTTTTTCTAACACTAATACTGAGCGGCCCTGCTTGGCTAAATGATATGCTGCTGTGCCACCAGCTGGGCCAGCACCGACGATGATGCAGTCGTACATATGGCTAAATTTTTGCTCCTGGATTAGTTGATTTTTCTGAATATCTCTGTATTCTACGGAGAGCCTATCTGACCGGAATTTAACGGAATTTTAAGATGGTATGCCGAAAATTATTTAGCATTCAGTTTTACTTAGTTCAATATTTCTTTTTTAGTAAATATTTGTTTATAAAACTGCTGCTTTGATTAATTCATGTTTAATAATACTCTATGAGTAGGATATTTTGTTGTAAGTTTGCTGATAATTTTTGCTAATTACAATGTCTTGTTAGATTTCAGTTCCATTATCTATTTTGCCTCACCGCGACTACCAGATAATTTAGTAGTTCTATCGGTAAAAAAATTCAGTAATTGTTTACAAATTTTTATAACTTTACAGTGAACATCCTTAGAAAGAATGAAGGCTGAAGAATCATGTCTAAATTCTTCAGCCTTCATGTTTCATAGGTAACAGGTTAGACAGTTGAGATGTCTTTCTCTTTTTCTGCCAACAATTCGTCAATTCTGACGGTGTATTTGTTGGTCAGTTTTTGTAGTTTGTCTTGCTGATCACGTGCTTCATCTTCGGAGATTTCGGCGGTTTTTTCTTGTTTACGAATGGAGTCTATAGCATCGCGGCGAATATTGCGAATGCTGACCCGACCTTCTTCAGCGTATTTGGAAGCTATTTTGACTAATTCTTTCCGGCGATCGCTTGTTAAAGGCGGAATGTTCAGCCGAATTACAGAACCGTCGTTGCTGGGGGTTAAACCCACATCTGATAAAGAAATCGCCTTTTCAACTATATTCAAACTGCTGCGATCGTAGGGCTGAATTAGGATCGTCGAAGCATCCGGTGTGCTAATGTTGGCTAGTGATTTCAAGGATGTGGGTGAACCATAGTAGTCTACCAATACCTTATCTAGTAAACTCGCATTGGCGCGACCAGTGCGAATCGTGTTAAAAGCTCGTTGAGTAGCCTCAACGGTTTTTTGCATCGTACTCTCAGCTTCAGCTAATTTCACAAGAACCTCCCACAAGGGTGCCGATAGATTCTCCCATGACTGCTCGGTGGATGTTACCTCGCACCGTTAAGTCAAATACAAGAATGGGGATATCATTTTCTTTACACAAGGCGATTGCCGTACTATCCATTACCCGCAAGTCTTTAGCTAAAACGTGGGCGTAGGTGAGGCTAGTGAACCGTTTGGCGTCAGGATAAACATGAGGGTCAGCATCGTAGATTCCGTCTACCTTGGTGGCTTTAAAAATCACTTCGGCATCAATTTCTGCGGCCCTCAAGGCAGCAGTGGTGTCAGTAGTAAAGAACGGATTTCCTGAGCCAGCACCAAAAATTACCACCCGTCCTTTTTCAAGATGACGGATGGCGCGACGACGAATATACGGTTCAGCTAATTCTTGCATAGCGATCGCAGTTTGTACCCGCGTCTGTACCCCTGTGCGTTCGAGCGAATCTTGCAGCGTCATGGCATTCATTACCGTGGCAATCATCCCTATGTAGTCAGCGGTTGCCCTGTCCATCCCCGCTGACGCCGCTTTGACGCCACGAAAAATATTCCCGCCGCCAACGACGATGGCAAGCTGAACGCCAGTGGCTACCACCTCTCCTACTTCTTGGGCTATTCCTTTGACCACTTCTGGATCAATGCCATAGCCCATATTGCCCATTAAAGCTTCACCGCTCAGTTTAAGTAAAACCCGTCGGTAATTCGTTCCCATGAAGTTTCGCTTTATCAAAAAAGTTGCAATTGCCTCCAATTTAAGATAGCAGTACAGTGACCATCTGTGTCTACTTGCGCCACACTAATGTAGTCCCGACTTGTTCCGTTTCCGGCAACTGTATTGCTTGAAGAGTAAACAAACAAGCGATCGCATCTCTCAAATAATCCGCTCCCGTCGCCGATTGCTCTTGGGGATGATCGTCGATCTGTCCTTTATAGCGCAAAACACCATCACTATCTATTAAAAAAGCTGTTGGTGTTGTAATCGCCCCAAAGCTTTGGGTTACGTCTTGGGTTGAATCCCACAGATAGGGGAAGTTCAACTCATAACGCTGGGCAAAAGCTTTCATATTGTCAAAATTTGACCCAGACTCATGATTAGCATCACTGCCATTTAACCCAATTAGTGTAAAGCCACCAGGGGCAAATTCAGCTTGAATGTTTTTTAGCCTGTCTAGATAAAGCTCTACATAAGGACAGTGGTTGCACATAGAAATGACGCAGACTGAGCGGAACTTCTCTAGATAACGGCTGAGATGGTGTACTTGATTGTCAGTTCCTGGCAATTCAAAATCTGGTGCATAACTCCCAACAGGAGCATCAATTGTTTCTAGTAGAGTCATCTTCTTTCGCCCGAAAGAACTAGGAACAAAAAAAATTTGTCAAAATCAGCGTCAGTTTCCAGTTGCAAACTACCCCTTAGCCGATGCTTGATATCCAACTTATTTTATAGCCCAATTTTACCACCGTAAATTGTGAAACTACTTAATATAATACTGGTGCTAATTTCAGCATGGCACACTTAATGCCATTTTGCTCAAAAAGGGGATTGGGGATTTTGATGAATTGTAGATAAGCTGTTCCACATTTAACTTGTATATTCTGGGCAGGCCTTAGGGTAGCGGCAGGTAGTGCGACGCTGCCATATCTAAATTTTTATTTTAAATTGCTAAAGATTTTCATCACAATAAAAATAGCGATGATCATCATCTGTCGCTCAAGTCTTTCCAGCCTTGTATTCAAAGCTTTGTTTTCTGAAAACGAATTATGACAACATCTACGAACAAAACCACAGTTACTTCCACCAAAACCTGGAATTGGCAAGGTTTCCCCATTTGCTATCAAACCCAAGGAACTGCTGGCCCAGCTGTCGTTCTGGTACATGGCTTTGGTGCATCATGGTGGCATTGGCGGAAAAATTTACCAATATTAGCAGAAAACTGCCGTGTTTATGCCATTGATTTGATTGGCTTTGGCGCTTCAGCTAAACCTAAACCAGGTGAAGAAATTGCCTACACACTGGAAAACTGGGGACAGCAACTAGCAGATTTTTGTCGGGAAGTTGTCGGTGAACCAGCTTTTTTAGTGGGAAATTCTATTGGCTGTATTGTGGTGATGCAAGCAGCGGTGAGCAACCCAGATACTGCCTTAGGAGTTGCCTTGCTTAATTGTTCCCTCAGGCTGTTGCACGATCGCAAACGGGTAACTCTACCTTGGTCTCGTCGTTTTGGTGCGCCCTTGCTCCAACGCCTATTATCTATTAAACCGATTGGCGAGTTCTTTTTCAATCAAGTCGCTAAACCGAAAACAGTACGGAAGATTCTGCTGCAAGCTTATGCGAATGCGGAAACAGTGACAGATGAGTTGGTAGATATTCTGACGTCACCAGCAAGTGATCCTGGGGCTGCGGCTGTATTTCTGGCGTTTACCTCTTATTCTAGCGGGCCCTTACCAGAAGACCTTTTACCACTGTTACCCTGTCCAGCGATTATCTTATGGGGAACAGCTGACCCTTGGGAACCAATTGAGTTGGGTAGAGAGTTAGCAAATTATCCCCAGGTGCAAAAGTTTATTCCTTTAGAAGGGGTGGGGCATTGTCCCCAAGATGAAGCGCCTGAGTTAGTTAATCCCATTTTACAAGATTGGATTTGGGAGCGATCGCCAGTGTGAGATTCAGGTGACCGAATTTTAGATTTTAAATTTTGGATAATGGAATTGAATCAAAATCTCAAATCCAAAATCTAAAATAAAATGTCAGTCCTCTAACTTGATTGCTGGGGTCAATCTAAAATCTAAAATCTAAAATCCAAAATTGTTTGACAAGATATAAACTTTCCCGACTTAGGCGTTGCTGTAACCGGGAAAGTTAATACTAAATTGAGCTTAATCACCTGCCTTTTATCAAAGTCCCCATAGACAGACTTTGTTTATTTGCCAGCAAACTCCGCAACTTGGAGTAACCAGTGTTAAAAGGGACTATGTAAAGATGACATTTCCGTGGACAGGTCCGCTGATAATATTGTTGCCAATATTAGCAGCGCTAGCAATATTGTTGCCAACAGGTTTGACGTAGCGATATTTAGGCTTACGGTAGCTGCCACATCCCCCAGCTAAAAGCTGCTGTTGTTCCGTGGTTAAGTCCACAAGCAAATTAGGGTTAATGTTTTGATTTGACAAAATTATTCACCTCTATTAATACATAAATTTCTCAGGACTGCACTTTTATTTATAAATCTATTTTCTCTAAATTAAATGTTGCTTTGGTTATATATCTTTGTGGTTTTTGGGATTTTAATTTTATCTTTGAACAGAATATATGAGAATCCTAAAACTAGTTCAAAACCAGATTAAGTTTGAGCTAGGGATACAGATTTTGTCTCACCATATCCCTATTAATTGCCCAATTTAAACTCTGTCGATTTAAGACAAAAGCCCGTTAAAACTGGCCTTGTCATCTTTTTACCACCAACCACCACCATGACCACCGCCAGGCCAACCGTTACGTCCTCCAGTTAAAAGCTCCTGTTGCTCTGTGGAAAGCTCCACAAGCAAATCAGAGGTGATCGTTTGATTTGAAATCATCATGTACCTCACTTGCTTATATAACCTGAAGAGAATCTAGCAAAATACACGCTTAAACTAGCTCAAGATTAATCAAGTTTTGAGCTAGTTATAGGAGTATTTTCTTGCTAATTGCAAAGTTGAAACCCTGACAATACTCACTTCCTAATCTTTGTCAACTTGCCCTTAATCATTAGGAGAATTAGTGGCACATTTTGGAGCAGCATTTACTTTTCTTTTTTTTCATACAGCTATCGTAACAGTCATCACCACTTCC
Organism: Cylindrospermum sp. FACHB-282; assembly: GCF_014697195.1. Classification (GTDB taxonomy): domain Bacteria; phylum Cyanobacteriota; class Cyanobacteriia; order Cyanobacteriales; family Nostocaceae; genus Cylindrospermum. The sequence continues at coordinate 34,061 of NZ_JACJRJ010000014.1, forward strand.
TCCACTTTGGCCACCAGATATAAATTGCTGTTGATCTGTGGATAGCTCCACGAACAAATCAGGCTGGAGAGTTTGAAAAGATTTAACAGACATATAGAATTACCTCAATTCGTGATAGATCGAGGTGATACAAATAAATGTTGGTTGAAATAACATGAATATGATGTACCACCTGTTATTTATTATTAATAACCAAATGTTCAATAAATGAACTATTCTAAGGTGATAAATAAATCGGCTAAATATCTAACTTTTGGTTCATGGCTAATACTATCCAAAGTTGAATGAAAATTTTAAAAGCAAGGTTTGATATTGCTTTTATTGTTTACGATGGGCAGAAGTAAGTAAGTAAGTAAGCGAAAAGAAATCAAACCATGTTAAGTAAAGTAAAAAATATTGAAATTACCTCGTAACAAGCGGCTCTGTGCCCTACTTTGTTCGCGTAGCATTTCGTATCGCCAACGCCTAGCTAGGGTCGACCACAGGAGATAGAGAGGGCTAAGAGCCGCTCACTACCAACCTTGAATTATTTACACCAACCTACTTAGAATTAATTACGCTTTTATCATCATTTATACTTTTTTTTACAAGGTACAAACTATGAAAATAAACTTATGAGGAAATTGCCCAGAACATTCTTCCGTCTATTAGCGCTGGGACTGGAAGTAGGTAAATTCAACTTTATGGAATAACTGATGGTAGTTTGTGACAAATTATAGGTACTTTTTTGTGAAGAGACATCACCACCTCCCAGATTTAATGTATTTTCTGCCGTAGTTTGAATATTAGTTTGCTGATAGAAAAGGCTAGCCTCACCTGCAACTAGGATTTCTTGTTCTTCCTCAGACAAATCCCTGAATAATTCAGGATTGTTGGATGTGGGATTTTCAGCCATAGAATTACGTTCTGAGATGAGAAAAATTATTACAATGCCAAAAACTTTAAGTGTTCTCCTGGTTGAGAGAGAAAAGTCTCCATAGTGCCTTGTAGTTTAATCTGACCTTTATCTATGAGTACGATCCAATCAGCGCGATTGACTACGCTGGGACGATGAGTGATCAAAATTGTAGTTTTGCCTTTTCGTTCTTCCAAGAGGCGATCTAGTACTTGAGCTTCACTGACTGGATCGAGTCCAGCGGTGGCTTCGTCTAAAATTAGTACAGGTGGGTCGGTGAGGATGCCTCTGGCGATCGCTAATCGTTGTCTTTGTCCCCCAGAGAGATTTGCCCCAAATTCCCCTAAAACAGTTTGATACTTACTAGGCAATTGACTGATAAATTCATCCGCATCAGCGATTTCGCAAGCTTTGACAACTTGCTCAAAAGAGATATAAGGCGTTCCTAAGCGGAAGTTTTCCAAAATCGAACGACTCCAGAAATGAGGTTCTTGGGGTACATAAACCACCTGTTGTCGGAGACAATCGAGAGAAAGGTCTTGGATGTTATAAAAGCCAATGCGGATATTGCCAGAGTTTGGCGGATATAAGCCGGCTATTACTTTGGCCAAAGTACTTTTACCACAGCCTGATTTACCAATGAAAGCAATAACTTTCCCACCGGGGAGCTTGAGGGAAAAATCCTCTAATAAATCAACTCTACCAGGGTGGTGAAATTGGAGATGGGAACAACGAATATCTGCATCTCCAGAGATTTGTGCCGCTGGCCTTTGACTTCCTCCCACCACTTCTGGTGTAGCATCAATAACTTCTAGTAGGCGAGAAATTGCCGTTTGCGAGCGAAAGTATTCATCGACGAAGCCAACTAACAAGTTAATTAAAGCCAGAACATTTACCTGTAGGGCATTAAAAGCCAGCATTTGACCGATGCTTAATTGCCCCCGAATCACCAGCATACTCCCTAGCCCAAGTAAAATGACACTACCAACGGTAGAGAAGAGTCTAGAAACAGTACCATTAATAATGCCGATTTGGATGGTGCTAAAAGCTAGATTGGCAACGCGTCCAAAGCGACTTTGGAATTCTTCCCAGAATTGGGGAGCGGCATTTGTGGTTTTGATTACCTGTGCACCTTTAAAAGTTTCCACCAACACACCTTGATTTTCTGCTCCCAACACCAAAAGTTGGCGGGTTTTTTGTTGGAGAATGGGCAAGAAAGGCAAGGTGGATAAAGTCATTAAGGCAGCGACGAAGAGGACTGCTAGCGTTAGTTGCCAGCTGTAAAATAGCATCAGCCCGAAAGAAATCATCGCAATAAAAAACTGGCTGGGTAACAGAATTACAATCTGTGATACCAATTGGTTGATTTCATTGATATCTCGCAGTCGGCTAGTAATTTCACCACTGCGACGAGCTTCGTAGTAAGCCAAGGGTAACTGGAGAAGTTTGCGTCCAAAGTCTAAGACTAACCCTAATTGCAGTCGCTGACCAAAGTGAGCAATCATCGTTGCTTGTACTGCTTGCAGGCTACTACTAAATAAGCTCATCACCACAACCGCTGTCACCACAACGGTGAGTAGCTGGGTATCTCCCCGTACTAGGACATCATCTGTAAGCAGTTGAATGAGGATGGGGGTACCGAGACCGAGTAGACCCAGGACAGTATTGATCATCAAAACCTGAGTGAGTAGCCCACGGTAAGGCAAGATGCGCTTCAAAAAGCGTCCTAAGCCACCTTTTGATTCTTCTTGGGGCTGTTCAAAAAAGCGGGTAGGATCTGGCTCTAGTAAGAGCATTACCCCATTCCAAGCTGCTGTTAATTCGTCTCGGCTAACATAGCGGATGCCTACAGCAGGGTCGGCAATGACGTACTTTTTGCCTCGTTGGTCGTAGAGTACGACCCAATGGTAGCCATGCCAATGAATAATTGCTGGTAACTGGATTTCTCTGATGCGGTCTGCGATCGCTGGTGAAGCTTTAACTGCCCTGGCATTAAACCCTAGAGTTTCAGAGCCACGTTTTAAACCCAGCAAAGTTGTTCCTAGCTGTCCAGTACCTACAGCATCGCGGCTTTTAGTCATGCTTAAGAAGCGTCCGTAATGCTTGCAAATGGAGACTAGACAAGCTGCTCCACAGTCTTCCTCACTTAACTGTAAAACACACTGATAATTTTTATTGGGTTTGAGTAGATTAAACATAGTCACCCTTCTGGATCAAAACTTGGTAAACAAGATCAGGGAATTTAGAATTTTAGATTTAGTGATTCTGCTTAACCCAAAATCCTCAAAGAGCAATTGATGATTGTTAAAACCCAATTGTGGGATTACACATCTGTGATGAGTCTTCCTTTTCTGAGAATGAACTGAAGCACGGTTTCCCGACGGGAAATAATATCAGCGCGACCTTCCATTCCCGATTTGAGATCACACAAGTGCTCCCCTCTACCCACATATAGAGTTTCTGGCTCAATTATTACTTCATAGGCAGTAGTTGGACTGTTTTTGTTCACTACTAGGGCATCTGGTGCCACAGTTTTCACAATTGCTTTGAGAGTTCCGTAGTCTGGGTAAGGACAGGCAGAAACCTGCATCTGGACTTTTTGACCCGGTTTCACCTTGTCAATATCTTTAGCCTGGACATAAGCCTTAATCTGTAAAGGAGCATCGAGGGGGGCAATTTGGGCGATCGCTTCACTTGGTTGCACCACCTGTCCTGGGTTGCGGAGATTGAGTTGCAGTAGTACACCTGTAATCGGCGCTCGAATCACACTTTTACTTAAGTCAGTTCCTACTTGTTGTAGTTCTTGACGAGTGCGAACGAGTTGTTTTTGTAGTTCTAAACGCTGCTGGAGTAGAGACTCTCGTTCTCTTTTTAAACTGGCTAAAGTACCTTCACCCCTTGCTTGTTCTTGCCTAATCCGTTCAGATGCCATAGTGACGGCAGCATTATTAGGATTGATCGCCGTTTTAGCCTTTTCTAGATTCATTTGGGCTATTTGAAGGGCTTGTTCTTTATCCTCCAAGAGGTTTTTAGCCGTAGCTTTGGCTTGTTCTAGCCTAGCTTGAGCAGACTTAAAGGCTTGGTCTTTTTCCTCAAATAGATTGAGAGGAACTGCTCCCGATTCGACTATCGGCTGCAATCGCTCTCGTTGCACTTGGGCTAACTTCAAGGCGGCTTCTGCTTCTTCTACAGTTGCTGTTAATACTTTTTCCCGCCGCAATCGCTCCAGTTGCACTTTGGCTAATGCCAAGGCAGCTTCTGCTTGTGTCATTTCCGCAGTAGCTTTAATTTGCTGATCGCCATAGTTGCGTTCAGTACCACCTAGCTCCGCTTGTGCCGCCGAGATTGTGCGGTTAATTAACTCAGTCTGGGACACAATCTGAGTATTGATTTGAACCAGTTGAGTACCGATTTGACCCAGTTGTAATTGACCCTGCTGAATAGTGTTTTGTAGTTGGCTCTTTTGAGTTTGCAGGCGGGAATCATCAACATAAGCGATCGCATCCCCCTGATTCACCACCTGATTTTCTCGGACATCAATCCTTTCAACAGTTCCAGCCGTGGCGGACTGAATAACCCGCAGTTCTCCCACAGGTCGGATAGTGGCAGGGACTTTGACTGTGACATTGTAATGGAGAACAGATGTGAGACTCATCCCTGCCACAAAGATAGTCAGCAACACTCCCCCTCCGATGCTAGTCCATTTATTGATATGAGGGAGAAACTCGTTAACTTCAATTAAATGGAGTTGCTCAGGAATCGGTTCATTCAATTGATCCCTAACATAGTTTTCCTCATGGCGTAAGGAGTTCACCGTATTGCACCTTTTATTTTTAATTGAGACATCAACGGAAATTAGAGTTATTTAAATGTCGCATTTACGAAGATGGATGGCTTCAGATAAGTCTCCATAACTTGATTGGAAATCGCCTGCTACCGAAAAACAACCCTCTAAGGTTATAACTTTAATTAAATCCCTAACGCCATTGTCAAAAGCAACACGAGAGTCAATATCAGGGTTTTTCCGCAATCAAATAGGAATCCTATAGTTGGTCATGGTATATGATTAATAAAGGGGGAGAGAAAGTAAAACGCTAGGCGCGATAATAACCTTTCTCAAGTCTCGAACGTGGCTAAAACGTAGAGAAACAAAATAGAGGAGATAGCTCAAACTCTCTCAAAGTCCTCACTTACGTTGAGCGAGTCATTAAAATCTCCTCTCCCCCCTTCTTACTTGGTAAAGTTTCATATTCCCGAAATTTCTTAGCGGCAGTAGTTTTATTTGGTGCATTTAGTCCAAATATCGCGTTTAAAAACGGCATAGCCACTAACTTGGATATCTTGGCTAGGGTCAGAAGGAAGAAAGAACAAGTATCATGCAAAAATCTATTCATTATTTACTTTTGACTATTTAAAAGCCCCCACGGAATAGTCCGTACCTATCTAGGAAGCACTAGCGGTATTGCAGCTAATTTTTCCGGCTCATCTAGGGGACTAGTTAAAGAATAGGTGGGGGAGGTAAGGCTGTAATGTTCCCAGGAATAGTTCCACCCAGTCCCAAAAGATATTGTGCCGCAGTATTCCTGGACCTATCCCAGCCAACAGAGAAGGTAGTGCTGCCTAAGGGAGTGGAGGCGGTTGACTCCAGGGAAAATACAACTCTTTCAGCAAAATTAGTGTTACTCAGACCAAAGTCAGCACCACCAGAAACAAGCTCCTGTTCCTGAACAGATAACTTGACGAGCAACTCGGATGCAATGATTTGATCTGACATCATGATAAGCCTCTCTAAACCTACATCTTTTATGTAGGGGAAGGATCTAGAAAAAAAGAATAAGTCTGATGAAAAAATTTATTCATTCTGGACTTTTTGATCACACCACTCACAAGTTGCTGCTTAGATAGGCAAGGCACTTTGGTTTGAAATCTGAATAACCTGACAAACAACTTGAATGCAATGATTTGATTTGAGATGATGAGTAACCTTACTTAACCTAACCTATAGGTTTTAGCTGGGGAAAAAGAAAATTTATTTTAGTGTTCCAATACTTAAGAAAGCTGGTGGAGTGATCACGGAAGTGTTTGCAGCGGTCTTAGTGCCTTTTCGTCCGCCTAGAGCATCGCTGATACTACCAGCAGGTCCAGAAAAGATTTGTCCCTGTGTATTCGTAGCCTTCCCCATATCAGTTGTTCCCGTGAGGGTACCGCCCTGTATAGGTAATGGGCCACTACCAAGTACAAGATCCTGACCGCCATTGATAAACTGTTGTTGCTCATCAGATAACGTGATAAACAACTGGGATGCAATGATTTGATTTGACATATTCAACAAAAGTGTTCTGAAATTGGAGAAGACAACTACCGCCTAATCGGCAGAAACCTTTAGTACCCACATTGCTCATTTCACTCTTGACCTTTTTTTGAATTGAATTGACGCTCTCAGAACCACCACTTTCCTATCTTTGCTTGCAGATGGGAAGCGTTCTCATATAACAGCTGATTTTTGTCTGATCACCTGAAGTAATGTTTAAGAAACAGTGGTGGTTATTTACCCTGGGTTTGCGGCCACTGGGGCCACATCTGCGCCAAGCATGGGTGCAGGAGCCAAAGCTCCAATGTCTGTAGGAATAGCTGCACCCGATCCTAACAAAGCTTGTGCAGAGTTACTGATGTAATTCTTCTGGAGTCTGGTGTTGGAAGTATTACCCAAAGGGCCAGAAGTCGTTGTCCCCTGTTGATTGACAACGTCTTGAGTAAAGTTACTGTTACTCTGCTCAGAGCTGGCGCTACCAACTAGAAGCTCCTGTTGTTCCTCACATAAGTCTACAAACAACTCAACAGCCATGATTAGATGTGACATAGTTCTTAGCCCTACTAATGCAATCTTGAACAATAAGGATTCCAGACACTAAGAAAGCAGATGAACTTTTCCCTAACCCATTCACCCTTGGGAAAACCTGTCCAAAATTGGTGGTTCCAACGCTAGTTGGAGGCTTGGAGAATCTCGTTTTCACGCAAAATATTGGGTGATGCCGCCCTGCGCACCGAGTTTACCCATCTAACGAATAGATTTTGGCTCAGGAACCGCAGGAGAAGAAACCTTGAGCGCCCATTGTGTCATGGGCGACAACGACAACAAAGTTAACCTGGCAATTCCTGAACTAAACCTGTCCAGCAGTTGGGTGTGATATCTGATTTTTTTAGTTACCCAAGGACGGGTGTGGGGGGTAAAGCTCCTATGCCTTCAGGAATTTCTCCACCCAAGCCTAAGAAATCTTGGGCTGCGGTATTGGTAAGATTACTAGTTCCTGCGGAGTTAGCGAAGCTGCCACCAGGGCCGGAAGAAGTTGTCCCCCGTAAGGCACTAATTCTGTTGGCGAAATTGCTGTTACTCAGTTCAAAGTCAGCGCCACCAGCTAGAAACTGCTGTTGTTCATCAGATAAAGGGACAAACAACTTAGATGTAATGATTTGATTTGACATGATTGTGAGCCTCACTTAGATATTTCTCAAACAAAGGATTTAGGACTTCACAGATAGAAAACAGCAAAGATGGGGTATGTTTTGTGTGATTAAAAGTGCGAAGAAAGTGCGTTAGGGAATGCACACTACGGGTAGGATGGCAGACTCATCAAACAACCATCTCTTCTCTTCGAGACGCTAGACCTTGGGGCAGCATAGCCTCTGGCGATAGGAGACAGCCTCAAGCTAGGAACGAGGGTAAATTTGTACCGTATGTAAGTCCTAGGATTCCAGAAACTGGCTTGCGGATAATTTTCTCTGAGGCATTTACCCAGATGATTGGGTTGTGCCAAAGGGTAGATAACAAGAAGCCTCTGGAATCCACAGCTATTACTACCATCTCAAGAGAATAAATTTTGATCATCCTTCTTGTTTAGTGCCATAACAACAAGGGAGTAAACCCTGTGCTGTCTTGATAAAATCAGCAGGATGACTTCTGCAATGGTTGATTCTTCAGGATAGAAATGGCAGATTTTGCCTAAGGGCAGAAGGAAGAAAGTATTGATTCATTCTTCATTCTTGATTGTTTGATCACCCCAGTCACTATTGCTTACCGTCAGGTACAAAGCACTCTGGAGTGACATCTGCCGAATTTTTGTTACTGATGGGAATGCTTAGACTGTGGGGACGGCGGCGATCGCACCGGGGACTACGGCGATCGCACCAGGGATGGGGGCTGGAGCTGGGGCGACATTTCCATTCAGAACAGGTGCAGCACCCAAGGCGCCGACGTCCGCAGGAATGGTTCCACCCAAGCCCAAGAAATCTTGCGCTGCGGTATTGGTCGCATTATTAATTGCGCTAGAGTTGCCTGTGCTGCCACCGGGGCCGGAAGCAGTTGTTCCCTGTAATGTTGCCAGTCTGTTGGCGAAATTGCTGTTACTTAATTCAAAGTCGGCGCCACCAGCTAAAACCTGTTGTTGTTCATCAGATAAGGTGACAAACAACTCAGATTGGATAATTTGATTTGACATGATTCTTTGCTTCAGTTAGGTATTTGTAAAAAAATGGATTCTAGAGACTGACTTGCTGCCTCCAGTTTGCCCTAACCCCTAAAGCTAGAGGATGGGGTGGTGAGAAAAAGTCCAAGACAGGTCATCTCTAGAATCCATAGATGCCGCTATCTCAGGAGAAGAAACTTTGAGTGCCCTTCTTATTTGGTGCCACAACAATAAGGGAGTAAACCCCCTGCTGTCTTGGAAAACTAAACAGGGTGACCTCTGCAATGGTTAGCTATTCGGGATAAAAATTGCAGATTTGGTTTGGGGGAAGAAAGAAGGAATAACGTATTGATTCATTCTTCATGCTTAATTGTTTGATCCCCCCACTCACTATTGCTTACCGTCAGGTGCAAAGCACTCTGGAGTGACATCTGCCAAATTTTTGTTACTGATGGGAATGGTTAGACTGTGGGGATGGCGGCGAGGGCACCGGGGACGGCGGCGATCGCACCAGGGATGGGGGCTGGAGCTGGGGCGACATTTCCATTCAGAACAGGTGCAGCACCCAAGGCGCCGACGTCCGCAGGAATGGTTCCACCCAAGCCCAAGAAATCTTGCGCTGCGGTATTGGTCGCATTATTAATTGCGCTAGAGTTGCCTGTGCTGCCACCGGGGCCGGAAGCAGTTGATCCCTGCAATGTTACCTGTCTGTTGGCGAAATTACTGTTACTTAGTTCAAAGTCGGCGCCACCAGCTAAAACCTGTTGTTGTTCATTAGATAAGGTGACAAACAACTCAGATTGGATAATTTGATTTGACATGATTCTTTGCCTCAGTTAGGTATTTCTAAAAGAATGCATTCTAGAGACTGACTTGCTGCCTCCAGTTTGCCCTAACCCCTAAAGCTAGAGGATGGGGTGGTGAGAAAAAGTCCAAGACAGGTCATCTCTAGAATCCATAGATGCCGCTACCTCAGGAGCAGAAACTTTGAGTGTCCTTCTTGTTTAGTGCCACAACAACAAGGGAGTAAACCCCCTGCTGTCTTGGAAAACTAAGCAGGGTGACCTCTGCAATGGTTAGCTATTCGGGATAAAAATTGCAGATTTGGTTTGGGGGAAGAAAGAAAGAAGAACTTACCAGTACAATGCCATATTGATTTATTCTTCATTCTTGAATGTTTAATAACCCCCACTCACTATTCCCTACCGTCAGGTGCGAAGCTCTCTGATGTGACTGCTGATTTTTGGACTTACCGATGGGAATGCTGAGAGAATAGCGACTACGGCGCCACGCCAGGGGTGACAACAATGCCTGCATCGGGGCCAGCGGCACCAGCAGCTTCTGGGGCTGGTGCGACTTCTGGGGCTGCTCCATTCAGGACAGGTGCAGCACCCAGTCCACCAATGCCTAGAGGAATGGTTCCACCTAAGCCTAAGAAATCTTGCGCTGCGGTATTGGTCGCATTATTAATTGCGCTAGAGTTGCCTGTGCTGCCACCGGGGCCGGAAGCAGTTGTTCCCTGTAATGTTGCCAGTCTGTTGGCGAAATTGCTGTTACTTAATTCAAAGTCGGCGCCACCAGTTAGAAGCTCTTGTTGTTCATCAGATAATACAACAAACAACTTGGATACAATCATTTGATTTGACATGATTCTTTGCCTCACTTACTTTCATTAGGTGTGTGACCACCTAAGAACTTAACTATATGCACTGCTTCCCAGAAATTCATAAATCTAGGGGTAGAAATCAAACTTATAAGTTTACTTCTAAAAGTAGATATAAGAAAAACTTTTATGTGTTTTAGCTATAGTAATCTCTATGAGATGTAATTGGACATATTCAATGTTTTTTCAGCTTTTTGGCAATTTATTGAAAATAACCAGGGTTATTGTATAGCTGCAATCGGTAGTTTGCTAGCAATAGTATGTCTGGCTAATTACTTCCGTTTCTAGGTAATAGGCAATTGCTCATTGGCAGCTAACTAATTACCTATTAATATAGATACAGATATACAGCCATACAGATAACATAAATATTCAAGTTGTCAACCCTCGCTATCGCCTATACTCTTCCCAAAATATAAGGATGAAAAAATTTGTGCCGCCTCTGTTTTTTTATCAGCAATCCCACTGGAATTCAGCTAAAATTAATAAGCAGAGAACCATCAGACCACCAGTGCTAAGAAACTGCCAAGGGCCAATATAAGGCAAGATAAAAATTCCTATTAGGTGAACTATGCCTGTGAAGATAAAGGCACGCGATCGCACTGCTAAACCTGTACACAAGTAGCCTAGTGTACTCAACCCTAACCACAATGGACAGAGGTGTATTAATATTTCCCCCCAGCCGATAAAAATACTCAAATCCGTTAATATCACCCCAAATAGCATTAGCAGTACCCAGCAATAGAGTAACCAGCTAACTCGTTTGGCTTTTACCCAATGACTAGTCCAAATTACCATGAGGGTGATACCAATAAAACTGAGAATTGACCATAAAGTAGCTTGTAAATTCCAGCCAATAGGGAGAAATTGGGCAGTCATAAACATCGGTATAATTAGTAAACTCCAAAATATACAAGCTTGGTCAATACGAGTATAAAATGTTGAATAAAGCCGAATTTTCCCAATTTGCCAGTTAACATACCATAATCCTTCCAATTTTTCAATTTCTATGGTTAACTGCTTACGACGCAAGGGCGGTATTGAATAATTAAAAAAGCTCATTTTTTTCGGAAAAGTAATTTTTTAAAGTCAGTAAATTACTGTACTTATTTCCTATATAAATTGAGCAAGGAGTTAATTAAACTCTCTCTTCGGTAATAAATAGATCAGTCCTCTAGGATTCCTGTTTGATGAAAGAATAGCCATAACAATCAACCCCCTAGAGAAAGCGTCTCTAGGGGGTAATTTGGGAATTTAAATAGCAAATAAATCTCTTCTAAATGGCTGATATCTCAATCAGTTGCTTACCAGTAGCTGAGTTAACATAAAAGCTAATGCTGCACTACCCAAAGGAACTGTTAAATTGTCAATACCCAGAAACGAAAATGCTTCTAAAGCAGTAGCAAAAACTGCTACCAACAGTGATATTACCCAAGTTTGCCAAAGGTTTCCTTGTGTTTCCAGTAAAATCAAACTACTGACGAGATAGCTAACGAGGGTCATTGTGAGAGAACCTTCCCAACTTTTTTGTGACCCCAAAATTTTATACTTATGCTTGCCAAAGCGCTGCCCAATCAAGGCTGCTAGTCCGTCTCCCCAGGCCATAATCATAATGCCTAGGGCGGCGTACTGGGGTTGTTTTAAGTGCCAGAAGCAAGCAACTAAAATACCAATACTAACAGCGTAAAAAAATGTCCCTAAACTTTGGCGTCCGACGCTATTAATACCGGGGAGAATAGGCAAGAGGTAGGACAATAAGGTGATGGCACTCGCTACAATCGAAGCTGTAATCCCTATGCTGGCGGGGATATCTAGCCACCAAGCGATGAGAATTACATGACCGGTGCCAATATGAACTATTTTGCGGATGATTTCGGGTTCGCTATTGGTAAAGTGACTTACCGCCCAGGCGAGGAGGATAATGAACAAAACCCAAATTGCAGCAGGCGCAATTTGCAGCCATAAAGGGGGGATAGACTCTAAACCGGAAAATGTATTCAACAAAGATGTTTCAGAGAAATTTTGACCTTTGTTACCACTTTATTAGATTTGGGCGGTTATGAAAATATTATTGATTTGGCTGATTCAAGGCTACCGAATATTTATTTCGCCGCTGTTTCCCCCGACTTGTCGCTTTCAACCAACTTGTTCGATGTATGCTATACAAGCAATTGAACGCTTTGGGGTCTGGCGTGGTGGCTGGATGGCTACGCGGCGGATTTTGCGCTGTCATCCGTTTCATCCGGGGGGTTATGATCCGGTGCCGGAGAAGGCGGTAAAATCATCTTGTTGTGAAGATGAATAATTTTTGTTTCGCGCAAAGGCGCAAAGGCGCAAAGAAGAGTGGAAGGGTGGGGTTTAAAGGCATGATAACTGCTTTAACACTGGTGGGTTAGACTAATTATCTATTGTAATTTTCAAGAAAATGAGACCTTATCATCAAGTCCCGATTATTGAATGTGGTACACCATTGGTAGAGATTCCTTTAGAATTGTTTGCGGTGGAATCTCCTCATCCTTATGAAAAATTAGGTGCTAATTACGGGGAACATTCGCCTTATTATCTGCGCGAAAGTGTGGTTGAACGTTTGCTGGAAGCGCAAAATTATTTACAATTACTGCGTTCTGACTGGCGGATTCAAATCTTTGATGCTTATCGTCCGGTAGCTGTGCAGCAGTTTATGGTTGATTATAGTTTTGGGTTGGCGTTGCAGGAAAGAGGATTGATTGAGGCGGATTTGACAAACCAGCAACGTGAGGAGATTTGGCGGGTGGTTTATGAAATTTGGGCTGTACCGAGTTTGGATGCAAAAACTCCGCCTCCTCACAGTACGGGGGGGGCGGTGGATATAAATCTGGTAGATGATGGGGGGAATGTTGTAAATATGGGTTCGCCGATTGATGAAATGTCGGTGCGATCGCATCCCGATTATTATGCCAATAGTGATCAGCAGTATCATGCTAACCGTCAATTATTGCTGGATGTGATGTTAAAAGCTGGATTTGAACGCAATCCGAGAGAATGGTGGCATTTTTCCTTTGGTGATCAAATGTGGGCTTGGTTACATAATCAATCACATCCAGCTAATCCTGTGACAGCGAGTTATGGACGTCTGGCATAGGTGCGGTTCTAAGCCTCTTCAGGATTAAGTTTAATCATTACCCAAGTGGTATAAGTGCCAATGGGACTCCAAAGTAAATAAGGAACTAGTAATAATACTGCCCAAGGTGAAATAGATAAGACTGCAAGTGTAACTAAAACACAGATTAGGAAACCTGTACCACCCAGAATTGTCCCCACTTTCAGACTGCGCAGCCTGGACATTACAGGGGTGTAGGCAATGGTAAAAATTTCTAGAAGCAGGTATAAACCCATCATTAACCAGGTGGCGCTGTTTCCTGGGTTATGTTCCCAGACAATATAAGCTGACCAAGCACCGCAGATAAAGATGACAATCCAGATCAGTGGAATTGCTGCTTCAAAAGTTAGCCATCTGGGTCTTTGTAGGCGTTTAAACCATTGGCGATCGCTTGGCGTAGTCAAGTTAGCTGCTGAGGCCACTAAAAAAGCCACTGCTCCAATTACCATCCAAGATTTAATCATTAGGCCGACCTATACTAGTTTATTCTTCCACGCGATATCCCAATTCTGCTAAACTCATCCGTGATTGACGCCATTTTGGTTGAACTTTGACAAATAGTTCTAGGTAGACTTTACCAGCGATCAGCTTTTGAATTTGTTCGCGAGCTTCACTCCCAATTGCTTTGAGCATTGCTCCACCTTTACCAATGAGAATGCCTTTTTGGGAATCACGCTCGACGTTGATGGTAGCAAGTACACGGGTAATGCTGGGGGTTTCTTCTACTTTGTCTATGGCGATCGCCACTGAATGGGGTACTTCTTCTCGCGTCAACAGCAAAATTTGCTCGCGAATCAACTCGCCCATAATAAACCGTTCTGGCTGATCAGTTACCAAGTCTGGGGGGTAGTATAGGGGCCCGTGTTCTAAATGCTCAATTAATAACTCTTCCAGTTGGGGTAATTCTGCCCCAGTCTTAGCAGAAAATTTCACAGTTTGCCATTGATGAGCATCGGCTAACTGAGTGTAACTATCATCTATAAACTGGGAACCCGTAGGTTGAGAGTCAATTTTGTTGACACCCAAAATCACCGGCGTTGTGCTGTGATCGAGCAAATCAGCAACATAGCGATCGCCTGCACCACAAGCCACCGTTCCATCGACAACAAACAGCAAAACATCTACCGAGTCAATAGCAATCTTGGCATTTTTTACCAGCACTTCCCCTAATTGATGGTGGGGCTTATGAATTCCTGGGGTATCTACAAAAATTAGCTGTGCCGATGGTGTGGTTAAAATACCCCGTAACCGATTACGTGTGGTTTGAGCTACTGGTGATGTGATGGCAATTTTTTGCCCGACTAGTTGATTCATCAAAGTAGATTTACCGACATTGGGGCGACCAATAATGCCGATAAAACCAGATTTAAATTCAGGAGGAGCCTGGGGAATTGCGACTTCTCCTGAAAAAGAGAAGGTGTAATTATCAATACTAGTCACCTTGGCTCCACCCTTTTATGTTACAGCTTGGATAAATCAATTTTTTTCTTAGACACAAAACAGACATAAAATTCCTGTTATGAAGTCTATAACCAAGTATAGCGCTGTTAATGCCAATGGTACTTTGAATCTCACTCTTCCTGGACTCGGTATTCATTTGTGAGACTGAGACACTCTCTCAACAAATCCCCACCGATTACGCAGATAATTCGCCCAAATATTGGGGTTTTATTTGTGGTAAAATTAAGGCAACACTACTGAAACAGCCCGATGACAAACTCGCCTTGATTGACAGCCTGATTGGTGGAGACATCATAGACTAATCCATCTTGTTGAGCGCAGACATCAATCACAGTAGGTAATTGGCTTTCTTTATTAAAACTGAGAATTTGATACAGTCTTTCTCCTGTTTTTACGGTACTACCCAAGTCGATTCTAGATTGAATTAGACCACCTGCGATCGCATAATATTTTGTTCTTTGGCTGCTGGCTGCAAAAGACATTTTCTGATCGGTTGGCTCTACAGGAAAGCCAGAGATTTGCCACACACCTTTTTGCGCTAAATAGTTTTTTATCCCCCGCACACCTTTAGCGACTGAATTAGGGTTCATCTGCATTCCTGCACCCAGTTCCAGAGTCCAAGCTTCTAGATCAAATCTGATGTTTCTTCCCAGCTGTTGAAACCCAGATTCCAGCGCTAACCAAGGTTTCATAAAAGCTTCATCAAAAGCGTCCCCATCATATTTATCAAGTAATATTCCCAAATCCAGCAGGAAATATTTAGCACTATCTTCTCGATTTTGGAAGTAATAAAGGTAGTCTAATCCTTGATTTGTAGAACTGTGTAAGTCAATCAGGTAGTCGGCATCTAAACTGAGAGCTTGTAGTTGGTTGCTAAACTGGTCAGTGTATGGTATGCCAATGGGTAAATTAATTTTTTCTAAAATTTTGGCAAATTTCTCTTTAATCGTAGTTAGATAATTTTGTCGGACGACCCCTAGATCAAAATGAAGTTGAGATTTAGTAAAGGCTACTAAATCATCAGCTTCTTTTTCGTAGTCCCAAAAAATCCGATTCCAGTCTCTGGCTTCATAAACACAGTATCTACCAGGAGAAAAATGCTGAGAACGGGCATTTACACCCATAGGATTACAAACAGGAACTAACCAAATTTCTCCCTTTAAATCTGTATCATTTAGTGTCAATAAAAAATCGATCAGCTGGTGAATAACGGCATTTCCAGAAATTTCTGCGCCGTGTAAGTTAGATTGAATGTAAACTTTTTTACCAGGATTTGCCCCAATGAATTTATAAATTTGCAGGAAAAGGCGATCGCCTGAGGCCATTTGACGTAAAAAAATTGTTTCAATATGGGGAATCATAAAAAAGTGTGGAGTAAAAACGAACTCTTGTTTTAATAAGCTTCAATTTTATCCTGATTTTATTTCTGGGAAATCCCCTTCATAAAGGGAGCGGGGAAGGGTAAGAAAACATTCCTTAAGTCCCCGGTAAATTCCGCAAGCGCTGATCTAAATGAGTCCGATCTGCTAAAGCCTGCAACAGTGGCCCATGTGAGGTAAATTCTACAATACTTAACGAACCAACCGGACATCCCCAACGATAACGGAAACGTCCCACATCAATGCCTAATAAACTACAGAGAATAATTCTGATCGTTGCCTTATGGGCGACAATTAAAACATTACCACTGGTGTAAAGTTGCCTGATTTCTTCAATTACCTGCATGGAGCGAGAAGCAATTGTCACTGCCATTTCCCCACCAGTTGGCGCATTCCAAGCGGGATCGGCTGACCAACGAATATAATCATCGTGATATTCACGGTTGATCTCTTCTGGGCTTTTTCCCTCCCACTGGCCATAGTTAATTTCTTTTAAACCATCTCGCAGTTCTGGTGGCATCCCAATGGCTGCACACAGGGGTTTAGCTGTGGCTAAAGTCCGCTTCATGGGAGAGCAAAAAACCGCGTTCCAAGGGGTAGAACTGTATGCAACGGCAAAAGCCTTGGCCATCTCTAAGCCTTCGGGGGTAAGTTCTGAGTCTATCGCACCACAGTAGGCATTCTTGCGACTGAATTCTGTTTGTCCGTGACGGAGGAAATAAAGAGTTAGGCTCACAGTAAATTTTCACCAGTTTTCAAGGATATTCTCACTCAGCCAATGCTTGAGGGCGATCGCTAATACTGCCACTTCCACTGCTGGCAAGTTGTATTGCACAAAAATGGCATCTCTACTCAAAACTATCACAATGGCGATCGCTAGAACGAAACTGCTCTAAGAGGATGTTTGAAAAGTCTAATTTATTACTAGCCCTGGCGACTATAAGTCGCGCGCCACATGCTTCAAGTCGGCGGAGCCGCCCAACGCAGTGGCTTGGCTACACAGACAAAACCCACCTCCGTGGGTTAGAAAACCCTTGATTTTGCGTTAGTCCACGGAGGTGGACAATGCTAGTGTAGTAGCGAATTATATTCGCCTAATACTTTTCAAACAACCTCTAAAGACTAATCAGTGCTATGAGCCTGAGAATGAATTCTCAGGCAGTTGTTGGGATTGGTGCAAGATATCAGTTAAGTTTCATCCCATCCTTCAAAAAAAATCGCCTTTCCTTTTGCTTTTGTCGAATATTATCATAAGTATTACTTTGTAATGCAATTGTAGCGATGGTATATTACACAAGAAAAATTCAACTTGTAAAAATAGGCTATTTAGCAAAAAGATACATATCAATAACACGAGTTACAGGCATCTAATATATTAAATTTGTAACTAAAACCCAGTTTGAGCAACCTTCTCAGATTTTTAAACCTAAATTAAATAAATTCTGATTAACAGAAAATCTGGTAATTTTACTTATATTTTTCTTTTACTAACTAACTTTTATTTTTCTCCCATCACAAATAAAAAAATGACTTATCTAAATATAAGTGTACTTACGCAAAGGTACATAATTTTACTTAAAAAATTATAATTATTACGTATTTTTAATCAAAAAAAACAGTATTTTCATTAATTGAATACCCTGAGCAAGGCAAGTAACATTTTGAATTAACAGATGATTAAGATTCTTTAAACACAAGAAAATAATCAAGCTCAATATTTCCTCAAGGCGTTTCTTTATCCGATTAACCAAATGCAACTGCAATCTTCTTCAAATACCCTGGCTATTTTACTCAGCTTAATTGGAGTATTTTTTGCCATTACACCTGCCTCGGCTAATATAATACCGACAACAGGAACCCAAACTAACACAGGAATTCCTGGAACTGTAGGAACCATAGCTAATACGACTAATGCTGGTATAGTTACAAACGGCCTTACTTCCAATCTCCAAGGCACAACTAACACCACTATTGGCACATTAACAGGAAATGCAACTGCTCAACAAACAACAGCATCTAACCCAATTTCGTCCCAGCTACCAACCCTGAATAACGCTCTAAATTCTATCGAAAACACTGCTCAAGCTACAACCGAAACTGTAGTTACAAATGGCGTTACTTCTAGTCTCCAAGAGACAACTCAAACCAACATAGGCACCTTAGCAGGAGCTTCAACAGATTCTCAGACAACAGCGACAGTAGTCAACCCAACTGAAGCACAGCTACCATCCCTGAATAACCCTACAGAAATCATCCAAACAACTGGTCAAGGGATACTACTGGGAGTAGAAGCTAATCAGCAAGGCCTTCAGGCTAATGTAGGAGCTGACCTCACCGTGGGAGTCGGTAACTTAGCCAATATTAAAATCTGCTTAGATGGTAGCGCGTCCATAGGTAGCCCTGATGCAGGTAGTCTTGCCAATTGTTCGACATCAACTGAACCTCGAAAAGTTCCTGAACCAGGCATTATCGGCAGTCTAGCCTTACTGGGAGTTTACTTTATTTCCCGCAAAAGCCAACTCTCTTCCTTTAAAAATCATCAGACTATTTAGGGAATGTAAGATTTTAGATTGAGAAGAAATCTAAAATTGATTGACCTCTTTCTTACAAATATAGAGACGTTTCCTACAACGTCTCTATTATCTTCACAAACTCCTGCAAAATTTTCCCATATCTTTCTCCCGCTACCCAGATAAAATCATTATGTGTCGCTCCCTCCACCCACAAAGAAAGTTTTGGCGACTGTGCAGCAGCAAATAATTTTTCTCCGTGAGCAAAAGGGATAATTTCATCCGCCTTACCATGCATCACTAATACTGGACATTTCACTCTTTTGATTTTCTCCAGATTGCTAAACTTATCAAAAGGCAAAATCGGCAAAGGTACAATTACTCGAAATGCAGAAACAAAGGCACTTTCAATAATTAAACCTGCAACTGGTTTCCGTGCTGCCAAATCTACTGCCGAACCACCCCCAACAGAACGACCAAATACAATAATCTGCTGCGGTGGAATCTTTAAATTTTGGGTTAAATAATTGTAAGCAGAATCAATATCTTGATAAGCATGATTTTCTGTAGGCGTTCCCTCACTCGTACCATAGCCCCGATAATCATAGGCAAAGACACTAAAACCCAAATCGCGTATTTTTTGCAGAATTTCTTGGATATCTCCCAAATCTTCTGCATTGCCATGAGCATAAAGAATAGTGTATTTAGCTTCAGGATTTAACAAATGCACTGCGGAAATCGTTGTTTTTTCTGCACTTGTTAACTTGAGTATTTTCTTAGTATCTTCATAGCTAGAAGGTTGAGGCAGAAAAATCATACTATCTGCCCGAAAATAGACATAGGCAGCAAAAAATATATAGATAAAAGCTAGAGATGTTATCAATCGTTTCCAAGTAAAATCACCAATTAGCAGTTTTTTCAAACGCCGTTTATCCATAATAACCCGTTTCTATAAAAAGTCATATTTTAAGCTTGCCCAACTATTGCTAATAACTAACGCTAACTTATAGCTATGTAGTGCAGCGTAAATAATTAAAAGTTTGTAGTGAGGACTTTAGTCCTCAACATGAAGCTGGTTTAGACAAAAAAAGTTATTCCCCCTCCACGAAACAGCGGGGAGGGAGTCATGAGGGAAATTCTACGCGCTGAAGTACTTCGCTACTGGGTGATAAGCAATAATTGCCGTTGTAGACTGTTCTGGATAAAGTTGCTCACTTTCATCCATATATAGATTAATCCTGTCAGTCCCCAACAACTCTAATTGCTTGTATTGGTCTTGAATATTCGGACAAGCCGGATAGCCGAAACTATACCGTGAGCCAGAATAACGCTGTGCCAAAATATCCCGAATATTATCCGGTTCATCAGCACCAAAACCCAACTCCCGGCGGATTCTGGCGTGTGTCCACTCTGCCAAAGCCTCCGCCACCTGCACCGCCAAACCGTGAAAATACAGGTAATCAGTGTATTGATTGTTTGCAAACAGCTTTTGAGCAAATTCCGTGGCGATATCCCCCACAGTCACCGCTTGCATGGGGAAAACATCAATTACACCCGACTCCTTAGTTGCAAAGAAATCTGCAATGCACAACCGCCTTAAAGACCTCTGTCTCGGAAACTCAAACCTAGCTATTTCCTTGGCGTTCTTGGCGTCTTGGCGGTTCGTTTCATAAATCAACAAACTATTCCCCTCAGACTGACAAGGAAAATACCCATAAACCACCTGAGGATGTAACAGATTCTCCTCAATAATTCGCTGCTTCCAACTCTCCAAAACCGGATACACCTTTTCAGCCAAAAACTCCTGATATTCTTCCTTGGATTGCTCCTTTGGTTTGCGGAATTGCCACTGTCCAGCAATCAAAGCTTGCAAATCCAAATACCAGAATAATTCCTCAAGAGAGAAATCACTAGGCTGTAATAACTGCGTTCCCCAAAAAGGCGGAGTGGGACGGGCAATTTCTATCGCTACAGCTTCCGAACGACGGGTATCAACCTCTTTTATAACATCAAGATTTTCCCCTGTGGGGTGGGTATCTTGCCCGCCATTTTCGCCAAAACTCTGATGTCCATTTTCCGGCACTTCATCTAAAAATCCTAGCAAATCATCCCAATTACCACCAACCTTTGCGGGCATTAATTTATCCATGAAATGCAAATCAGAAAAAGCATCTTTGCCATAAACCACCTTACCTTTATAGGCATTTTGGCAATCTTGATGCACAAATTTAGGAGTCAGAGCCGCACCACCTAAAATTACGGGAACAGTAATTCCCTTTTCGTTAAATGCCTCCAAATTTTCTTTCATAAAAGCGGTGGATTTCACCAGTAAACCACTCATAGCAATACAATCAGCCTTGTGCTGTTCGTAAGCTTGAATGATGTTTTCCACCGATTGCTTAATTCCCAGGTTAATCACCTTGTAACCGTTGTTAGATAAGATGATATCAACCAAGTTTTTACCAATGTCGTGAACATCACCTTTAACGGTGGCGATGATAAAGGTTCCTTTGGCATTGTTGCCAGATTCTGACTTTTCCATGAAAGGTTCTAAATAAGCAACTGCTGCTTTCATGGTTTCCGCAGATTGTAAAACGAAAGGTAGTTGCATTTGTCCAGAACCGAACAACTCACCAACAACTTTCATCCCATCCAGCAAAAAGGTATTGATAATCTCTAAGGGGGGATATTGTTCTAAGGCTTTTGTCAGTTGTGCTTCTAAACCGATGCGTTCACCATCGATAATATGACGCTTCAGGCGTTCTTCGACGGGTAAACTGGCATCAAGGGAGCGATCGCGTTTTGTCGTCACCCCAGCAAAAACCGTGGTAAGCTCTCCTAAGGGGTCGTATACGCAGACATCACCCTCAAACTGACGCTGATCATAAATCAACTGCCGACAAATCTCTTGATGGCGATCGCTAATCTTAGACAGTGGTAAAATCTTGCTAGCGCTAACAATTGCCGCATCCATTCCCGCTGTCATCGCTTCGTGCAAAAATACAGAATTAAGGACGATGCGCGAAGCTGGGTTTAAACCAAAGGATATATTAGACACACCCAAAATCACATGACATCCCGGCAACTCTTGGCGAATGCGGCGGATAGCTGTAATTGTAGCTTTAGCGTTTTCCCGGTCTTCTTCAATCCCCGTAGAAATAGGTAAAGCTAGAGTATCAAAGAATATTTCTGTGGGCGCAATCCCATATTCGACAACTTGACGATAGGCGCGTTGGGCAATTTGAAATTTCTTCTCTGCCGTCCGCGCCATGCCATCTTCATCAATTGTACCAATAACCACACCCGCACCGTAGGTTTTCGCCAACTCCAACACCTTTAGAAAACGCGGTTCCCCGTCTTCATAATTGGTAGAATTCAGCAAACACTTACCACCAGCGACCTTTAAACCCGCCTCCATCTTTTCCCATTCTGTGGAATCCAGCATCAGAGGCAGAGTCACATTATTGACAATGCGGGAAACCAACTCGTGCATATCACGCACACCATCACGTCCCACATAATCGACGTTAACATCGAGGATGTGTGCGCCTTCCTTCACTTGTTCCCGCGCCATCGACACCAGTCCATTCCAATCTTCCCCATTCAGCAAATCGCGGCATTTTTTAGAACCACTGGCGTTAAGACGTTCGCCCACAATCAAAAAGGAGTTATCTTGGTCATAGGGTTGAGTAGAATAAATTGACGCTGCTGCCGGTTCTAAACTCGGCTGTCTCACCTTTGGCTTTAGGTTTTTAGCAATTTCCGCCAATTGTTGAATGTGTTCTGGACGCGTCCCACAGCAACCCCCAATCACTTGGACACCCAAATCTTCAACAAAATGCATCAACGACATCCGTAACTCCATCGGTGTTAGGCGGTAGTGTGCTTGACCACCGACGTTTTCCGGTAAACCCGCATTGGGAACACAGGAAACCGTAAAAGGCGAATGTTCTGACAGATATTTGATATGTGGTTTCATCAAATCTGGGCCAGTGGCACAATTCAGACCGAGGATATCAATGGGGAAAGGTGCCAAAATTGTCAGGACAGCGCTGATTTCTGTTCCTACCAGCATTGTCCCCATACTTTCCATTGTCACAGAAACCATTAACGGACGTCTTTCTCCCTTCCGAGCAAAAACTTCCTCAATTCCATTTAGCGCCGCTTTGATTTGCAGCACATCTTGGCAAGTTTCCACCAAAAATATATCGACACCGCCATCCCACAGCGCTTCTGCTTGTTCGGCAAAAGATGCTTTTAGAGTGTCAAAGTCAATATGTCCCAAGGTAGGGAGTTTAGTTGTTGGGCCAATGGAACCCGCCACAAACCGGGGTTTTTCGGGAGTGGAAAATTCAGCGGCGACACTCTTAGCCAGTTCTACAGCTTTCTTATTTAGATAATAAACCTGATCTGCCAAGTCATATTCTGCCAAGACAATGGACGTAGCGCCAAAGGTATCCGTTTCAATCACATCAGCACCGGCGGCGAGAAAGTCACGGTGAACCTTGGCGACAGCTTCCGGCTTGGTGTGGATTAGGTATTCGTTACAACCTTCATACTGCGGGCCTCCGAAGTCGTCAGCAGTCAGATTTTGGGTTTGCAGGTTGGTTCCCATTGCACCGTCAAAGACGATAACAGGACGTTCTGGACTATTTAGGCGTTCAAGAAAAGGATGAGTCATATTTTCTGCAAGAAAATTGAATTAGTCTTGTTATATACTGCTTCTCATTTGGATGAAATACACTCAGACCTCTGTCCTGTTTATGTAGAGATGTTGCATGCAACCTCTGTACATTCATTTTTCCTCTAACCCTCTTCGGTTCGGGGGTTTGGTCACGCAGTGTACTTGATTCCATCGAGAACCGCTATATTCGACTTAATTCATTATTTTCCAAAATATCGATATTTTGGACAGAATTTTCAGAAATTGGGTATGTGGGAAGATGATATGAATGAAAATGAAGGGTTTATCCGCTTAATGAATGAGGAAGTAAGGGGTAACTTGCTGGAAATCCTCAGTGGTGTGATGTTGGAGGGAAAGCGCTTTGTCTTGGTCAAAGGTGAGGAAGAAGTTGCAGCTATCATCCCCATCAGGGAGTTTGAACGACTAGAGTACTTGAAGGAAGAAATCAAACCTTCACCATTTTTACCCAGTGAATATGAATATTATGAGGATGAGAAGGGAATTCATTGCATTCGCCTCAATGAATTTAAAGCTGAGTTTGAGGAAATACTTTTAGAGGTAATGCTTAATGGTGAAGTCTTTGGTTTAATTCCCCCCAAGGATTTAGCCAAGGGAGAATTTGATACTTTTTCACCTGCGGCTATTGTAATGAGTATCAATAATTTTTGGTTACCAGATTACTGGATTAGTGAAAAAAATAGATTGTCATTTTCGTTACACTCCCAATGATATCTTCATATTTAATCTGCCTATCTCGTTAACAATGGTCTTGATAGTATTAAAATAAGTCTATGGATAGAGGAAGAGGTTGAAAGAATCATCTAGCATTTTTCAGTATCCTAGGATACTAGCTTTTAATATAGTCAACATATTAATATTAGTTTCAGCAATTTTATAAGTATAAAAAATGAGATTTAAAGATTGGGCAAGCAGAGTAATGCTAATTTTTCTAATGTTTGCTGCTTTGATTTTGGCGCTGTTTATCGGAAAAGGTACACAACTAAAAAATCAGACAGCAACATTAAACCCAGATGATACAGTCTGGAATCAATATCCTACTGTACAATTTCAATCGGCGACAGCTTCAGGAGATAAGTCTCAAAGTTTGCCTAAATCCCCAGTGAAAACCAATAAGATTGTTACCAGATATACAACTACTCAAGCTTTTGCTAGATACAGACCTAGTGTTACAGCTGCTGCGGTTGATCCTAGCAATTATGGTGAACGCTATGCTCAAGATGTTAATGGCTTATCGGTGAATAATCAAGCGATTATCGTCATTCATGAAACTAGTAATTCTGTTTCTAGTGCGATTAATTTTTTTCAAACTCCCCATAGTGATGAAAATGTCCAAGCCAGTTATCATGCTATGATTAAGCAAGATGGCACGGTGATTTATTTAGTCCCGCCTTCTAAGCGGGCTTTTGGTGCAGCTAATTCCATCTTTTACGGGGTTAATGGTGCAGAAACTGTGCAAACTAATCCTAATTTGCCACCATCTGTAAATAATTTTGCTTATCATGTTTCTTTGGAAACTCCACCCGATGCTTGGGGAAATAGCAAAATCTCAACCCATAGCGGTTATAGTGAAGCTCAATATAATTCTTTAGCTTGGTTAATTGCTCAAAGTCAAGTTCCCGATGAGCGCATTACTACGCACCGACTTGTAGACCGTTCAGGAAGGAAAGTTGACCCGGTAAGTTTTGATTTTAACAGGTTCTTTAATTCACTTCGTGCTTTTCGGCAGCTAAAACCAATTAATACGGCTAATAGGGTAAAAAAGCCCTAACGACTAGAAGTCGGGCGCCACATGCTTCAAGTCGGCGGAGCCGCCCAACGCAGTGGCTTGGCTACACGAACGAAGTCCGCCTTCGCGGACTAAATACATAAACATAATTAGCTACACGAACCAAGTCTGCGCAAGCGGACTAAATACATAGAAATAATTGTAGGTTTTAAAGCAGTGAAATAGCCTTAACATCGATACTCATTCAAAGTTTTTTTGTTTTTGTAGTTCTTTAACTAAAAGATGTACTTTTGTTGATGGGTTTGTACATCCATCTTCATTGGGATGCTTTTTTGCTAATCGTAAAGCATTAATCAGCGCTTCCTCTAGTTTTGGTTTAAGTTTCGCGTAGAGTTCTACGTCACTTTTGTCATAGCTTTCTCCTGTTTTTAGAATACCTGCCTTTCTCAGTTCCGTTTCTAGCTTTGGGGATAATTCTTTGTAATGAGTAAATGGACTAGTAGTGTAACAATAATGAAGTAAAAACCAAAATTCAAAACATGGTATAGATGTTATGGATTTAAAATTATATTCGGTTGCTGTGTTAAGTGCTTCTTTGTATTTTTCTGGTTTATTATCATCATCAAATATACAAAATACTTCATCATATTGTGGTTCACCTCCTCTTTTACTTTCCTGTAGTTTTGCTTGGAATAATTTATAAGCTGTATTTACAATAACCAGAGGATCACCACCAGCAGCGGAAACTACTTTTATTTTAATTGTTGTCAGTTTAAGTTCGCGTATTAGAGAATTAAAATAGTTGTATTCTGTTTCTTGTCCTTCAACTACAATTAAAAGGTAACTTCTTGATTCTTGATTTCCTGAATGTCGTCTTAAATTATTGGTAGATTTTCCCCGTGGCATATTTTTAGATACTTAACCCATTAATAAAAGGTATAGCACCATATCGACCGAGTAAATATCCTTTTTGTAATGATTCATCTTCGCGGGGTCGAAAACCAAGTAAAGAATATAGTTTAGTCATACTTTTATCTTTTTCAGTAAACCACACTTGATCTTTCCGAAATATTTCCTCATCTAAAAGCGTTGTATCATGTGTTGTAAATATTAATTGAGCATTATTTTTATTAATTTCTGGATCATTAAACATTTTCACTAATTCTATGGAAAGCACCGGATGTAGACTCGTATCTATTTCATCCACTAGTATTACTTCTCCATTCTGCAATGCATATAACCAATATGCTGCAATTTCAAATAAGCGTTTTGTACCAGTAGATTCATCGGCTATATCAAATTCTATTTCTTCTTCGGAATCATTCATTTTATGAATAGTTATAATGTCAAATTCTTCAAGAGTATCAATGGTTTCTTCAGCCATATATTGGAAGTCAGCTTTCTGGCTAATAAATTGGAGTGAAAAAGTATCCATTTTACTTAATTCTTCAGATGTCAATCCAGGGTCAATCTGAATCTTTATATCTGAAATGCCAATATCTGCTTCAGCAATTAACTTAGCAACTTTCTCTTTAAAAGAACTATTTTTATTCAAAAGGCTAAGGGGAAAACCTATGTCGGTATACCTATGTCCAAGAATATTCATTTTATCTCTAAAATATTCAAATATTTCTCGTAGTTGAGGATGGTTATTCTGTGCAGCATGAGACAAAAATAAAGAATTAGAACGCACAAATTTTCTAATAATTTTTTTCTCTCCCTTCAGCCCTCTGCCAAAAGTCCATTCATAACCTTCATCTGCTTGTAGTTCTGGATTGTCTGGAAGATATTTACGAGAAAGCCAGTTTTGTTGGCGTTCATTTGGATAGGCAATTAACCATTCTTCATAAATTCTTTCTTGATTTAAAGAAATTCCATACTCATAGCGCATACCTTTGTGAATAAAAATTACTTCAAATATACTAGGTTGTTTAGCAGATTCACTGTTTAGTATAAATGGTTCAATAGGTAATGGATGACCAAGTTGCATTCTAGTAGCTGAGTTGATTACAAGATATCTTAGGGTATCTATAGCCCGGAGTAAATTGCTTTTACCGGAAGCGTTAGGACCATAAATTACAGCACTTTTAACTAAGCGCAAATCATCATTATTCGGCGTAGGAAAAGTGTTACTATCTAGTATGGTTTCATCATCAGATGCCACCATACTCAATGTTTGCTTTTCTTGTATTGAACGATAATTTTCTACGCTGAATTCGATAAGCATGACTTTAATTTTAATTATTTATTTGCATATAACCCATGAATTGTTATAATAATAAAAATTATACAACTTGATGGGTTAAGTAGCTAGTTTAGCAAGTTAGCCTAATACTTAAACTGTACTTATGGGCTGATTTAAGCATACAGGTATGATCAATAAATAGCTCTAAAAACTATAGCAGTTCTTGTTTAGATGCAATACGGGTTAGGGGCACAGCATTGCTCATGTGTGTCAACTTAAGCTCAAATCCTTACAATAACTCGTTCCCATACTCTGTATGGGAATGCTATCACAGAGGCTCTGCCTCTGCTGTCATTGAAGGCAGAGCCTTCTAAAATTCATTCCCATACTCTGTATGGGAACGAGAAGGAGAAGGGTGAAACCTACTTTTTACAAGGCTTTTACGTTAAGTTGACACCAATGAGCATTGCTGTGCCCCTAGGAATAGATGGAAATTCAGGAAATGCTTTTTGGCTATTGGCTAAAGCTGTAAATTTGCTGTGTCTCTAGGCGATCGCATATTGAAGAAGGTACAGTCTTAGGGGCGAATATCTCTCGGTCTAGCTGCACTTGCAAGTTACTCAGGGGATCGCTACCGGGAGAGATGAGAAACTCTACCTTCTGGATGTATGGCAACGTTACCAGATCATCTAGAATTTGGAATATTGCTTGCAGGTAAGGGTGTCCAGTCTGCTGAAACCAATCAGAGTCAGCAACTTTGGCTTGGTCAAAACCTAGATGCACAGTTAATGATGGTTTGTCAAAAAGTGCGATCGCTAATGGACGCGCTTCTTCCTGTAACAATAAATCATTAACTTTCGCTAAATGCCGCAGCTTCTCTAAACGTTCATAGCGTTGTGTCACTAATTGCGGGTCATCTTGCCAATGAATCGCCACTGTCACCAGATAAGTTTGTAACAGCATGTGGCCGAGCTTTTGAGCTTTCGTCGCTAGGTAATAGGAATTGTAGTCAGTGGCCTCAATCAACAGCGGCACACGATCAACCACTTCCAACCCATAGCCCTTAACACCGGCAATTTTTCGGGGGTTATTCGTAATTAGGCGGATTTTTTTAATCCCCAAATCCATCAGCATTTGCGCCCCCATCCCATAGTCTCGCAGGTCAGCGGGAAAACCTAAACGCTCATTCGCCTCTACTGTATCTAGCCCCATATCCTGTAATGAGTAGGCTTTTAGCTTATTAATCAAGCCAATTCCTCGCCCTTCTTGCCGCAGATAAACCACGACACCTTGACCAGCAGATTCAATCATTTTCAATGCTGCTTGTAGCTGCATCCGACAGTCACAGCGCAAAGAACCCAAAGCATCACCAGTTAAGCATTCTGAGTGCATCCGCACCATTACCGCCTCATCTTGGAAGGTTGCAGGGTCGCCCTTAACAACGGCTACGTGTTCGTGATTATCCAAGGTGTGGCGATAACCGTAAATGCGGAAATGACCAAATTGGGTGGGTAGTTCGGTAACAGTTTCGCGAATCACTAGGCGATCATGTTGTAGACGGTAACTAATTAAATCCGCAATGCTAATAATTTTCAGTTTATGAGTTTTGGCATATTCGATTAACTGGTTTAACCGCGCCATTGAACCATCGGCGTTTTGAATTTCACAAATTACCCCAGCTGGGTATAGCCCAGCGAGTCGGGATAAGTCAACAGCCGCTTCCGTATGCCCTGCCCGTTTAAGTACACCACCCTCTTTCGCTCGAATGGGAAAAATGTGACCAGGACGACGTAAATCTTCAGGTTTTGCCCCTGGGTTGAGAGCTATTTGGATAGTGCGGGCGCGGTCTTCTGCGGAAATGCCAGTACTTACACCCAAATGCGGACCAGCGTCAATACTGACAGTAAAAGCTGTTTGATTAGTATCAGTTATATTACTCACCATCAATGGTAAGTTCAAGTCATCCAGGCGATCGCCAGTCATCGCCAGACAAATTAGTCCTCTAGCTTCCACCGCCATGAAATTGATCATGTCAGGGGTAGCAAATTGGGCGGCGCAAATCAAGTCGCCTTCATTTTCTCTATTTTCGTCATCTACCACTACGATGACGCGACCAGATTTCAGATCTGCCAAGGCGGCATCAATCGAATCAAATTTAAAGTTTAGGGTAGTCTTAGGCTCTGACACAGACGATTTCCAGCTACCTAGGTAAATTTTTTTAACAAATTCTTATTCTAAATTGTAGCTCGTTTATTCAGCAGAGAAGTAGATTCCTTAACATGGATGCAAAGTGACTGAGGATTTAGGATTGACAATTGAGGAATGGATGATTTTTTGGCTCATCTAAAAACCCCAATCTAAAATTAGACTGGGGAGGAGCTTTCCCCATACTCAATACCCAGTACCCAATCCCCTTTTATGTGCGCTTGGCGTCTAGTCGCTGATATGTTGATATCTGAGAACCAAATTAACCATTTATCGGATAAGGATTTCATATTATGGGCAATTTTAGACGTATACCCGTTGGAATTGTCGGCGCGTCAGGCTATGGCGGAGTGCAACTAGTCCGACTCCTAATGGATCATCCAGAACTTGAACTGGTTTATTTAGGTGGTGAGAGTAGTGCGGGAAAGTCCTTTGGGGATCTTTACCCCCATTTGGGGCATATAGTTAACCTACCAATTGAGGCAGTAGAACCAGAAATAATTGCTCATCGGTGTGAAGTAGTGTTTCTCTCTCTACCAAATGGTTTGGCTTGCCAAATCGCCCCCCAACTGCTGGAAAAAGGATGTCTAGTACTGGATCTGAGTGCTGACTATCGGTTCAGTGATTTGGCAACTTATACAACTTGGTATGGTAAAGACAGAGGCGATCGCACAACTGCGGCCACAGCAGTTTATGGATTACCAGAACTTTATCGCGATCGCATCGCTGACGCCCAACTCATTGGCTGTCCTGGTTGCTATCCCACCGCCAGTCTGCTAGCACTTTCGCCACTTTTGAAGCAAGGCTTAATTGTGCCAGAAACAGCCATAATCGATGCCAAGTCTGGCACATCTGGCGGTGGACGACAAGCTAAAGTTAACTTATTGCTAGCCGAAGCAGATAACTCACTAGGGGCTTATGGTGTAGCCCGTCACCGCCATACCCCAGAAATCGAGCAGATTTGCAGTGAATTAGCCGGACACGAAGTCACCATCCAATTTACACCCCACCTCATCCCCATGGTGCGCGGGATTTTAGCAACCGTATACGCCACACTGCGAGATCCTGGTCTAGTGCGAGATGACTTAATCACCATTTTCTCCGCCTTTTACCGCAACTGTCCTTGGGTGAGAATCTGTAATAGCGGTGTTTACCCCCAAACCAAATGGGCAAACGGCAGCAATATGACCTATATCGGTGTAGAAGTTGACCCGCGCACTGGCCGCGTAATTGTCATGTCAGCCATTGACAACTTAATTAAAGGCCAGGCGGGTCAAGCAATTCAGTGTCTAAACATCATGATGGGCTGGGATGAAACCCTTGGATTACCCAAGTTAGGTTTTTATCCCTAATTGGGGTAATAGGTAATAGGTAATGGGTAATGGGTAATAGGTGATGGGTAATAGCTTTTTCATACCAATTACCAATTACCAATTACCAATTACCCATTACCCATTACCAATTACCTACTTCGGCCCCAAACCGACAGTACCAGCATAAACGGCGCGATCGCCTAATTCATCCTCAATCCGCAGCAAGCGATTGTATTTTGCTACCCGTTCACTGCGACACAGAGAACCAGTTTTGATTTGACCGGCACGGGTAGCCACAGCTAAATCAGCAATAGTCGTATCTTCAGTTTCCCCAGAACGATGGCTAATCACCGACCGGAAACCATTGCGATTCGCCAAGTCAATCGTTTCTAAAGTTTCCGTCAGGGAACCAATTTGATTCAGCTTAATCAAAATAGAGTTACCCGCTTTTTGCTCAATCCCTTTTTGTAAACGGGTGGCGTTGGTGACAAACAAATCATCCCCAACCAACTGCACCCGTGAACCTAACTTTTGGGTCAGCAATTGCCAACTTTGCCAATCTTCCTCATGCAAACCATCCTCAATGGACACAATTGGATATTCGTCAACCAATTGACCTAAATAATCAACAAATTCACCAGGAGTATGGGGTTTACCATCATAGACATACTGCCCATTCTTGTAAAACTCACTAGCAGCCACATCCAAGGCCAAAGCCACTTGTTCACCTGGCTTATATCCAGCCTTCTTAATCGCAGCCACCAACAATTCCAACGCCACCTGATTAGATTCTAGGTTAGGAGCAAAACCGCCTTCATCCCCTACACCAGTTAGTAAACCCTTCTCATCCAAAACTTGGCTGAGGGTAGCAAATACTTCCGCACCCCAGCGCAAAGCTTCCTTGAAGGAAGGAGCACCAATAGGCACAATCATAAACTCTTGAAAATCAACGTTGTTGGACGCGTGGGCCCCACCGTTAATTACATTCATCAAGGGTACCGGCAACAAATTTGCCAAAGGCCCGCCCAAATAGCGATATAGGGGAATATCTAAAGATTGGGCGCCGGCTTTGGCTGCTGCTAGGGAAACTGCCAAAATCGCATTCGCGCCCAAATTGGATTTGTTAGCCGAACCATCCACAGCAATCATTGTCCGGTCTAGCAGTTCTTGGTTGAGAACATCCAAATTTAACAATTTTGGTGCAAGTGCTTCTTTGATATTTTGCACCGCCTTGAGTACCCCTTTACCCCCATAACGGCTTTTGTCGCCATCCCGCAATTCGTGGGCTTCAAAAGTGCCAGTAGATGCACCGCTAGGAACCTGGGCTAGTCCCACAACCCCATTTACCAAATGCACTTCGGCTTCAACAGTTGGTCTACCCCGCGAGTCCAAGATTTCGCGGGCGACAATTGCCTCAATGGCGGTATCTAGAAATTTAGTCATCGGTGCTCTATCCTTTATTTGAGTGTGTTTTTGCAGTAGAACGCATACAGTTCAGTAGTCTAACCCAATGGCTAGCTTATGCTGTTAAGTGACTTTATCGCCTGAGATTAAAGAAGATTTCCAGAGATTGAGTTAACTGATGGGAGATCGTCGATTTTGGCTTCACCTTGCTGCCACTTCTTGACTATTCCCACTATCTACACTCTCATCAGCTAGAATGATTGCCAATACTGAGTTTTCTTATTTTTAACTGGGAAAATCGATCATCTAAATAAATTGAATATCTAAATTAACGTCAAATTTAATGTAGGACTAAAGCTGCGTGTCACACTCAATATAAGATTGTAGGGTGGGTCAGATGCCGAAAATCTGTTGATTGTTACTGAGTTATCGAATCTGAGGCACCCTACAAAGCCATGCCAGTTGCGTAAGTCCTGTAATAATGAGTAATTCAGCAATTGTGGATTTTAAAGTAAAAAAATTCACAAAAAATACTTATATTTTTGCGTAAGATTCGTAATAAGCTGTGTATGTATTTGGGCATGACATGACGAATGTCGTCCGTATTATCCTGGATACTTGCTGCCATGAGCGCGAGATCGAGGGTTTGAGTTGTGAATTTTATATTGCTAATTACCCATGAAACCTACACTTACAGCGATGATCGCATTTTTTAGCGTCATTGCTATGCTGGCAGGTAAAGTTAATGCTATGCCCCCTGCTAGCTCCCTACAGATAACAGCAAGCAAGACGACAAACATCAGTCAGGCTACGGAAAAACTGGATTTAGAACTGCTAGCTAAAACGATTAGCGGCTTTTTGCAGAGCGATCGCTATCTGACTCAATCTGAATCCTTGATGATCGCCAGTACAAAGGGCATTTATTTCGAGGTTAAGATCCAAACTAAAACTCTCGCCCAATCAGGTAAAAAGTTTCGCTCCGAGATTACCTTTACCCAACCAGGCGAAAAAGCAAAACTTTACATGGCCATTGGCGATGGTAAACAAGTTTGGATTTACAGACCCGAATTGCAACAGTACGCCATAACTTCCTATGCAGCTTTCGATGAATTATTTTTCATTGGTCTCTCCTCCTTAGCTTTTCTAGAAGTTCCTGAAAATACTAGAAAATTAATTGCTCAAAGCGATTCATCAAGGGAAATTGTTCAAGAATTTGGTTTGACTAACGATTCAGGACTAAAAGAAGAAAAACGCACAGTTGATGGCGAGGAGTTCTCTGTCTACAATTACACTGATGCCAGAGATGGATTTAGCTTCAGTGGCTTTGTCCAACCAGCAACTGCAACTCTTAAGCAGTTACAAATGGGCGGTAATAGCGATGGGTTGGATATTAAAATTACCGAAAAAATTCTTCAGAGAACTGCAAATCCAACTATCGACGCCCAGACTTTCACATTTTCTCCCCCACCAGGTGCAAAAAAAGTAAGGTCTCTTTCGATTAGCCCCTTTTGAAACTAATAGTGAGACCCAACAAATGCTTGAATATGTTGGGTTTTGTTCCTCAAACGCCACTTGCTTTAAGTCGGGAAACCCGCCCTATGGTTGATTTCACTCGGCACTTGTACAGGTTTATGGTTATATGGGCAAGATAAATAACGCAAGGCTAGAAATCCACTCAAAGGCATTTTAGAGATTTCTAATTAAAAAACTTTTCAATTGTAGGGTGTGTTGTTGCGTAGCGCAACGCACCGTCATTCTCTGGAGAGGAAGAGTGATTTTCAAGTAAATTAATTTATGAAGCGTTAATAACTAAAGAGTGGAAGTACAACCAAGGGAAATACAAAACTACATTTTAACAGCTAAAGAATATTGGAGAGATTTTGAAAGAACTGAAAAGACCAACAAGTAGAAGTTACCATGATTATCTAATTTCATCGCTTAAAGATCCGGAACACGCTACTGCTTATCTAGAAAGTTTTTTAGAATTGGATGAAGAAGGACGTGAACCTGAACTACTGCGTTCAGCGTTGAAAGATATTATTGACGCACGTTTGTTGTTAAATAATCTCTCAGAAGCAGCGAAACAACACTATGAATGGCTGGATAAATTGTTATCACAAAATGCTGTAAATGAAATTTACACTCTAATTGAGTTTTTGGATGCGCTGGGATATCGCATTGCTTTAGTACCAAAAGATTAACAGTATGTGCATTAACACATTAGAAAATTAACTAATAAAAATTCCGGTGCTATTTTTCCCAAAACTTATTAGTTAACAAAGCATCTACATCGATAGGAAATGGGAAAATATCAGAAAAATAGACATCTGGATAACTATCTCTGACATTTTCTAATGCCATTTCATAGCTTTTAGAGAGAATTTCTAAAACGAAGCTTTTCAAACTTGGTGAATCTTCTAACTCAATTTGTAACCGCTGCCGAAAATTTCTAATTTCAATTTCCCAACCTCGATAACAGTCGGACATTGGTACATAACATCGCTTTAACAAATGTTCCAATAAACGCACCAAAAAACTCCGCACTGCCTTACGCTGACTTTTGCCCAAAGATTCTACCTCTTCAATCAAATTCTCCCAATCTAAATTCTCATTGTCTCGTGCTTTTAACTTACTGACGGTATCCGCAACCCACAGAGAAAAATCTTCTTCGTAGAGAGTTGTTACTGATGTTTGACTCATGAGGTTTATCTCCTAATTTATTTTAATTCTATCTAAACCACCCCAAAACCCGCCCCCTGGGAAACTTTACACCTGACAAAATCCTTGTCTGAAGCGGTTTCTGTAGAAATTGCCGATAAAATAGAAGTAAGAATTAAACACTGGGTGATTATGCGATTACTACACACCATGCTGCGGGTAGGCAACCTGCAAGAGTCCTTGAAATTTTACTGTGAACTCCTGGGGATGAAATTGCTCCGACAAAAAGATTATCCAGGGGGAGAATTTACCCTGGCTTTTGTCGGCTATGGAGAAGAAAGCGAGCAGGCAGTGATCGAACTAACCTACAATTGGGGGGTGTCCAAGTACGAATTGGGTAATGCTTACGGTCATATTGCCCTTGGGGTCGATGATATTTACGCCACCTGTGAGGAAATTAAAAATCGTGGCGGTAAAGTTGTCCGAGAACCAGGGCCAATGAAACACGGTTCGACGGTAATTGCTTTTGTCGAAGATCCAGATGGGTATAAAATTGAACTGATTCAACTGGGGAGTCACAGTTCTGCTGTCAAACAGGAATCTCCAGAGCAGCTGGTAAGTCAGTAATTTTCAGGAAAAATCTCAGCGAGTAGATGAAGTGTAAAGCCCTAATGACATCATTGGGCAAAACACCCTCAAAACCGAGTTTTCATTTTTAATATAGCTAAGGACTGGAAATACCACCAATTACCAATCCAAAATTGCCACCGGAGATATCAGCAGAAGTATGAAGTATGAAGGATGAAGGATGAAATTTTTTCGCCTACCCTATTGATAGGGGTTTTATACCCTGGGGAAGCTACTAGCATTCATGATTTCTTCTTCTGCCTTCAGCTTTCCTCCTTGCTGAATCTCAAATTTCTAAACTAAAATCTAAAATCCTGAAGATGCAGCCTACAGATCCCAATAAATTTACTGATACAGCCTGGGAAGCGATTGTCAAATCCCAGGATATAGTCCGTGCTTATAAACAACAGCAACTAGATGTTGAACATTTAATCATTGCCCTGTTAGAAGAACCCAGCAGTTCAGCAACAGGTATTCTCAGCCGGGCTGAAGTTGATCCGCTGCGCTTCCAACAGCAACTAGAGGCTTATACCCAACGTCAGCCAAAAGTCGCCAAAAGCGATCAGCTCTACCTCGGTACTAGTTTAGATACATTGCTCGACCGGGCCGAGGCAATTCGAGCCAGAATGAAAGATTCTGACATTTCCGAGGGACATATACTCCTAGCTTTTGCCGAAGATGAACGCATTGGTAGGCGAATTCTCAAAGGTTTTAACGTGGACATGGCCAAGCTAGAGGCGGCTATCAAAACTGTTCGCACTAGCCCAAAGGTGATGGAGCAAAATCCAGAGTCGCGCTTTGCAGCTTTAGAAAAGTTTGGCAGGGACTTGACAGAACAGGCAAAATCTGGAAAATTAGACCCTGTGATTGGGCGAGATGATGAAATTCGCCGGGTAATTCAGGTATTGTCTCGCCGCAGCAAGAATAACCCAGTGTTGATTGGTGAGCCGGGGGTGGGGAAAACTGCGATCGCTGAAGCTTTAGCACAGAGAATGGTCAATGGTGATGTTCCCGAATCTCTGAAAAACCGCCAATTAATCTCTTTAGATATCAGTAGCTTAATTGCTGGGGCTAAATACCGCGGTGAATTTGAAGACCGTCTAAAAAATGTCCTCCGGGAAGTTACGGAATCAAACGGGCAAATTGTCCTGTTTATTGACGAACTGCACACCGTTGTCGGCACTGGTTCCAATCAACAAGGGGCAATGGATGCCGGGAATTTGCTCAAACCGATGTTGGCCAGGGGCGAACTGCGTTGTATTGGCGCAACTACCTTAGATGAATACCGCAAATACATTGAGAAAGACGCCGCCCTCGAACGCCGCTTTCAACAAGTATATGTAGATCAGCCCAGCGTAGAAAACACGATTTCCATTCTTCGGGGCTTGAAAGAACGCTATGAAGTACATCACAACGTTAAAATTTCTGATTTGGCTCTGGTAGCCGCCGCCACTCTATCAGCCCGGTACATTTCTGACCGCTTTTTGCCAGATAAAGCCATTGATTTGGTGGATGAGGCAGCGGCAAAGTTGAAAATGGAGATTACCTCCAAACCAGCAGAATTGGAAACTATAGACCGTCGGCTGATGCAGCTGGAAATGGAAAAGCTGTCTTTATCTGGTGAAGAAAAGGCGATCGCTCAAACTAGAGAGCGTTTGGAGCGCATTGAGGAAGAAATCGCCACTTTGACTGTCAAACAGCATAAATTTAACGACCAATGGCAAGGGGAAAAGCAGCTATTGGAAGCTATCAGTGTTTTGAAAAAAGAAGAAGATGCCCTGCGGGTGCAAATTGAGCAGGCAGAGCGGGACTATGATTTAAATAAAGCTGCTCAACTTAAGTATGGCAAATTGGAAGGAGTGCAGCGCGATCGCGAAATTAAAGAAACGCAACTCTTAGAAATTCAAAGCCAAGGTTCTACCCTACTGCGAGAACAAGTCACCGAAGCCGATATTGCCGAAATTGTCGCTAAATGGACAGGCATCCCCGTCAATCGCCTGTTGGAATCGGAACGGAAAAAGTTACTGCAACTAGAGAGCCATTTGCATCAACGAGTTATTGGGCAAGAAGAAGCTGTAGCCGCAGTCTCAGCTGCCATTCGTCGCGCCCGTGCGGGGATGAAAGATCCCGGTCGTCCCATTGGTTCATTTTTGTTCATGGGCCCCACAGGTGTGGGTAAAACTGAACTCGCCCGCGCTTTAGCTCAGTTTCTGTTTGATTCTGATGATGCTTTGGTGCGGTTGGATATGTCTGAGTATATGGAAAAACACTCGGTTTCTCGCCTCGTGGGAGCGCCTCCGGGATACATTGGTTACGAAGAAGGGGGACAACTTTCTGAGGCAGTCCGCCGTCATCCCTATTCAGTGGTGCTGTTTGATGAGGTAGAAAAGGCCCACCCCGATGTGTTTAATATTTTGTTGCAGGTATTGGATGATGGGAGAATTACTGATTCTCAAGGGCGAGCCGTCGATTTTCGCAATACTGTAATTGTCATGACCAGCAATATCGGCAGCGAATACATTCTCGATGTGGCTGGGGATGATTCTAAGTATGAAATGATGCAAAAACGGGTTACAGATGCTTTGCGATCGCATTTTCGCCCCGAATTTCTTAACCGCGTTGATGACATTATCATCTTCCACGCCCTCAACCGTTCGGAAATGCGCCATATCATCCGGATTCAACTCAAGCGGGTAGAAAATCTGCTCAAAGAGCAAAAAATCTCCTTTGATATCTCCCCAGCAGCTTGTGATCACCTTGTAGAAGCAGGCTATGACCCAGTTTACGGCGCACGTCCCCTCAAACGAGCCATTCAGCGAGAAATAGAAAATGCGATCGCCACCAAGTTATTAGAAAATACTTTTATCTCTGGCGACACGATTTTTATTGACAAAGGCGAAATCGGTCTGACTTTCAGCAAAAAACCGCCTGTGAAGATATTAACCCCGAAAACCGCTGTCCAGTTGTTGGAGTCCTCATCTGAACTATAAAACTTCATCCCCCTATAATTTTCCTACTTAATTGACAATACAGCGCCTAAAATATCAAGAGCGGATTAACTGCCCCAGAGGCATTAATTTAGGACTTACGGATTGGCAAAAAATGGTAAATATGAACATCAGTTTTATTCATTGAAAGTCCTATAAATTGTGCGTTCCCTAACGCACACTACGGCGAAAGTGGCGTAAAGAGACGCATCCAAAAAGCCAGAAAAGAGGGTAAACTTTTATGATGCATAAGTCCTCTTATTATGAAAATAATCCAAGCTCTTGCTCGTTATTTCCCAGATAAATGTGGTGGCATTCAAGTAAACTTAAATGAATTACTGCCACAAATGCAATCCCTTGACATGGAAATCCAGATTGCAGCAGCTAGTAACGGTTCCCCAAAAGAAGACAGCTATGAGTACAACGGCGTAAAAGTTTATCGCTATCCTGTCTTTCCTGAACCCAAAACTCAACCCAACCACGGGCAATTTCCTCATGGTAAATTTGATGTTTTTGCTAATTGGCTATCCAACCAAAAAGCAGACATATATCATCAACACCACTGGGAAGTTTATTGTGGGTTGCCCCATTTGCGTTTAGCTAAAAAACTAGGTATGGCAACGGTGGTGACAGTACATTATGCTATACCTATTTGCCAGCGAATTACTTTGATGTTCAATGGAAAACAGGTTTGTGATGGCAAAATTGATGTAGTGCGTTGTTCCCAGTGTGCCGATACTTTGCTCAAAAAGCTACCTGCTGCAATGGTCAAAACCCTGAACCATCTGCCCATGCCTATCCTCAGCCGCCTACCTTTGCCCACAAGTGCCTATCTTCCAGCCTCAGTAGATGATGGTAACCTAGGACGATTTGTGCGTCCTTTCGTTGTACCTGGATATGTTACTGCCCGTCAACAAAGTCTGTTAGAAATGGCAAAATTTGCTGACCGCATTGTGACAGTGTGTGATTGGCTTTATCAAGCTCTACTCATCAACGGCATCCCTGAAGAAAAACTCATTCTCTCCCGACATGGAATTGCTTACGCTACGCAAGAGAAATCACCACAGATAAAGCAGCAATCTGGCCCTTTAAAAGTGGTTTTTTTAGGACGTTGGGATATATATAAAGGTATTGATATCTTAGTACAGGCAGTTAAAGATTTACCTCCAGAAATCCCCATTGAGTTGACCATTCATGCCATAGCCCAAGA
Source organism: Cylindrospermum sp. FACHB-282 (assembly GCF_014697195.1). GTDB lineage: Bacteria > Cyanobacteriota > Cyanobacteriia > Cyanobacteriales > Nostocaceae > Cylindrospermum. Next base: position 73,591 of record NZ_JACJRJ010000014.1, read on the forward strand.
CGAACGATATCGCCAACAAATCTTAAAATTGATTGGTAACGATTCTCGGATTCGTGTAGACAAACAACTCACCAGAGAAGAACTGCCCAAGGCAATGGCCGACTATGATATCCTGGCTATACCTTCCCAATGCCTGGAAACCGGTCCTTTAGTTGTACTGGAAGCCCATGCCCTATCGGTACCCGTCATCGGTTCCAATTTGGGGGGTATTGCTGAACTCGTCAGACATGGCATTGATGGTTGGCTAGTAACCGCTAATGATACCAAGGCTTGGACTGAAGCCCTTCGGCGCTTGGCAACAGATGCAAATTTACTCAATCAACTGCGCCAAGGTATTAAACCCGTTCGCACTGTGAGTAGGCAAGCTAGAGAGTTAGCAGCCATATATTATAACAACCTCCACTAGTCTCAACCCCAATTATTCCTAATATGTAGTGAAATCCGCATAAAATTAAGAGGCATTCCTGACCTAATAACAACTGAGAATCGCGGAAAATTGATCTTCAGAATTAATTATCTCTGCAAATAAAACAGACAGATAACCATGCTAGAACAGGGCACTATCAGTATTCATACTGAAAATATTTTCCCAATTATCAAGAAGTCCCTTTACTCCGACCATCAAATCTTCTTGCGGGAACTGGTATCCAACGCTGTAGATGCCATCCAAAAGCTGAAAATGGTATCCCGCGCTGGGGAATATAATGGAGACATCGGCGACCCAGAAATTCAAATTGCTATCGACAAAAACAGCAAGACTCTCTCCATCACCGATAACGGTATCGGAATGACAGCAGAGGAAGTCAAAAAATACATTAATCAGGTTGCTTTCTCTAGTGCCGAAGAATTTATTCACAAATACGAAGGCAAATCAGACCAACCGATAATCGGTCACTTTGGTCTTGGCTTCTACTCTTCCTTCATGGTGGCCCAAAAGGTAGAAGTTGATACCCTCTCCTACCAAGAAGGGGCCCAGGCAGTTCACTGGTCTTGTGATGGTTCCCCAGCCTTCACCCTAGAAGCGTCATCCCGGACGACTCGCGGCACAACCATTACTCTCACTCTCCAAGGAGAAGAAGAGGAATTTTTAGAATCAGCACGAATTAAGAATCTTGTCAAGACCTACTGTGACTTCATGCCAGTGCCCATCAAACTGGATGGTGAAGTATTAAATAGGCAAAAAGCACCTTGGCGCGAATCTCCTAGTAATCTAAGTGAAGAAGAGTATTTAGAGTTTTACCGCTACCTGTACCCTTTTCAAGAAGAACCGCTGTTATGGGTGCATTTGAATACTGACTATCCCTTTATCATCAACGGGATTTTGTATTTTCCCAAAATGCGCCCAGATGTCGATGTGACGAAAGGGCAGATTAAGCTATTTTGCAATCAAGTCTTTGTCAGCGACAACTGCGAAGAAATTATCCCGCAATTTCTTATGCCCATGCGGGGCGTGATTGATAGCACCGATATTCCCTTGAACGTGTCCCGTAGTGCCTTGCAAGGCGATCGCACAGTACGGAGAATCGGCGACTACATAGCCAAGAAAGTAGGCGATCGCCTCAAAGAACTATACCGCGACAACCGCCAACAATACATCAGCGCTTGGAAAGACCTCAGCACCTTTGTAAAATTTGGCGTTCTCAACGACGAGAAATTCAAAAAACAAATCGAAGACATCATCATCTTCCGCACCACAGCTAAAGTTGTCGAAAAAGCCCCTGCTGAAACACCAGTAGTTGAGGTACAGACCGCAGAAGGTGACCTTTGGCAAGATATCACCCCACCCACAGAAAACCCAGCACTCAGCACACCCTATACCACCCTCAAAGAATATCTAGAACGCAACAAAGAACGCCACGAAAACCGGGTTTTTTACAGCACCGACGAAGCAACCCAAGCCACCTACGTAGAACTTCATAAAAACCAAGGCTTAGAAGTCCTCTTTCTAGACTCCTTCATCGACACCCACTTTATTAACTTCCTCGAACGGGAATATCAGGATGTCAAATTCACGCGGGTAGATTCCGACTTAGATAATACCTTGCTAGAACAAGACAAAGCCGGAGAAATTGTTGACCCCAAAACCAACAAAACCCGCAGCGAGTCCATCAAAGAGTTATTTGAGAAAGCCCTCAACAAACCCAAGTTAAACATCCGCACCGAAGCGCTGAAATCCGACAGCCCCCAAGGGACACCACCGGCGATGGTACTTCTGCCAGAAATTCTTCGCCGTCTGCGAGAAATGAACGCCATGATGCAGCAGCAGCAGTCCTTAGATTTCCCAGAAGACCACATTTTGCTAGTGAATACCGCTCACCCACTAATTCAAAATCTCGCCCACATCAGCCAAGGCAGTATCATTCAAGGTGATGGTCAATCGCCTACAGATCAGTTAGTGAAAATGATCTGCCAACACGTCTACGATTTGGCGCTGATGTCTCAAAAAGGGTTTGACGCTGAAGGGATGAAATCCTTTGTTGAGCGCTCAAATGAGGTACTCACCAAGCTAACAGAACAAGCCAGCAAGTAAGAATCATCAGTTTGTAGTGGGCACTTCAGTGCCCAAAAAGCACTAAAGTGCTGACTACAAGCCTAGAATAGAAAGACTGTGTTGAAATAGAAGTTTGGAGATATTTACTATGTCCCGTCGCTGTGAACTAACTGGTAAAAAGGCAAATAACGCCTTTGCAATTTCTCACTCCCATCGCCGCACCAAGCGCCTTCAGCAAGTAAATCTGCAAAGCAAGCGCGTTTGGTGGGCTGAGGGTAACCGCTGGGTAAGACTTAAGCTGTCTACTAAAGCAATCAAAACCCTAGAAGTCAAAGGGTTGCAAGCAATGGCAAAAGAAGCTGGCATTAACCTGAACCATTACTAAACTTCCTTAACAAGGCATCGGCTCTCTATCCTAATTCCTAGGTATAGCGGTTTGCAGTTGGGTGAAGTACAGTTTTGACCTCTCTCCTGCAAATTTAGAGACGTTGCATGCAACGTCTCTACACTCATTTTTTCCTTTTTCCTCTCCTCTAGAACTTACGCATTGACAAAAACCGATAAATATGTTCATCGTTTTTATTCATTAAAAGTCCTATAGATTGTGCCTTAGGGAACGCACACTACGGGGAAAGTTGCGTAGGGAGGAGGGACAGGCAAAGGGAAAGCAGAACCAGGGTGAGGTTTTGGTATAGTCCAAAATCATTTTCATATAAAATCAGCAACGCCGCTATATTGACCTAGGTTTAAGAATATTGCCCCAGCGACCTCCCCCAATGGGGGAGGTTTTAACATACTTGTATATTATTTTGTGCCCAAATGATATGTTTCCTTTTGTATCTGGGTACTATAAGTGTACTCTGTCAACAACGTCTTCATGAAGTTGCCTTCAGATACAGCCCGTTTACGTAAAGTTACTGTAAAATTATGCTATCATCCTTTGTTATCCTAAATTCAGCCATTCTGAAAAGTTCAGTATTTTCCAGATGAACTTGCACAATTGGTAAATGATATAACTTGAATAAATTGCCCTTTTTTGTAGCAACTTTATCTTTAAAGTTGGTAAATCAGCATGCAGTAGTTACATCATTATTAATAACCTCAATTTTTGCCTGGTAAATCAATTGGCAGGCACAATTATTGATATCAAAACAATCCAAAATCCGCACCAAATCACTTGACAGGGAAGCAGCTATGTCTAGAATACGTCAGCTAGTCAAGGCATTCACAAAATTATTCAAACAAATTAGTAAGCAGTCTTTATCTGCAATTAAAAAGCAAATTATTTGGCTACTGCGGACTTTATTTGCCCCTAACAGAAGACGCGGTTCAGGGAATGCTGGTTTTGTGTTGCCAACAGTGGCAATGGTATCACTTGTAGTCGTCTTGCTCACCGCTGCCATTTTATTTCGGTCTTTTGAACGCTCCAAAAATGCCACTAATGTCCGGGTAAATGAGACTGCACTCAACGCTGCAACCCCGGCGATTGATCGGGCTAGAGCTAAATTAAATAAGCTATTTCAAGACGGACGGCTACCGCGAGCCACGCCAACGGATATCGCTTTAACAAACACTCTGGTAAACAACATCGACGAATATACATTTGGCGATGAAACTAAACTAACGGTGATTCAAGGTGCAAATTCATTGCAGACAGCGTGGCGATACCCAGTAGATACCGACAACAACGGCAAATTTGATAGCTACACTCTTTATGGAATTTACTATAAAAATCCCCCTACAAGTAATAATCAATACGAGCGGGCTAGAAATCCCCTAGAGGCACGGACTCCACCGATGACTTATGGTGATGTGAGCGGAGATTGTGGAGATACTTTAGGCACCAGCGCTACCTTGGTAGGTAGCAATGACTGGTTCAAGATAGGCAATAAATTGAAGAAAGCCTTCTTTGTTTATACAGCAACCGTTCCTATTACCGATATTAGTACAAAGACAGTTGATTATGAACTTTACAAAGGTAGTAAAAGCTTCTCTGCTTTAGAGTACCAACAAGACCGCGTACAACTTCCCCTGGTTAATAATGCTGTTATTTATGAAGATGACATAGACCTTACCCCAGGTACCCCCTTCAGATTGAATGGGCGGATTTTTACCAATAGTAATTTCCTGACCGGTACCGGGTCAGGCAATACAATTAGGCTATATCAGGTTAGCAGTAAAGAATCCTGTTTCTACGAAGCTGATAACGCCAAAATTGTAGTTGGTGGAAATTTAGCTGCTGGTGGTGTTGTAGATAAAAATGATTCAAACACTGCCACCCAAGTGGATTTATTTAACAAAGGACAAGCCACAGATCCTGGTACGTCTTCTTTGGCAAAATCGACTATTCCATCTTCAAACCAAGCGAATTTAATAGCCTACAACAGCCTCGCCTACGTACAGCGCCTCAATCGCTTAGTTGAAGCCCAGATGGCTTTTGCCGTTAGTGCCGATCCGTCGGAGGTTAAAACCGGTATTCAACAGCAAAAGGATAAAGTTGGTTTAGCAAGCTACACCCCAGAGGAAGAAGCAGAATTCCGCCGACAACAGCTAGAGCTTTACTTTAAAAAGCGCACCCGTCGCGTGCCTTACAAAGAAGTTGCTTTTGGCGGCGATGCTCTAGGTTCCTACACTTCAACTAGTCCACTTCAAGGCAGTGGCGATACCCTACGTCCAATAGATTCTTGGGTCTATCCCACCAACCCCACAGATGGTGAAACAGGTACTGGTTACACTACGTTAGCACTAAATATAAGTGGTGACAAACTTATACCTAGTGCAACTGAACCAATTAAACTGCAAAAAACCTATAGCGGACGCGAGCAATTATTGGGTGATAGGGTTTTGGTTGGTAACAACTTGCCTCAACTCTGGTGGGACACTAACAAAAACAAGTTTGTTGGCCCAAATACACAAGATACACAAGATATTACTGCTATTAAATGGGATAGCGGAGAGGCACCTCGCACTCGCCGCTCTCGTGTGGAGATACTGGCTGATTTAGGATCTACGGATAGAGATAAAGACTGGGAACTGGCAGCTGCTAAAGTCCCAACAAGCCTACAAGACCCTGTCGGTGGCTTACGGGTGGTGACTGGTGCAGGAATTTATTTGCCTCGAGATTACACCACTACAGGTTCTGGTACTGACCCTACCTTTGCCACAGTTACTGATCCTCCTGTTCTTACTAATCCAGGATTAAGAATTTGGTCTGATATGATGCCTGTGGCTTCTAACGAAGCGGCAACTAATGCAATTAACGTTGCTACAGCTATTACACTACCAAACAACAATACGCCTTATCTGCGGATGCGGGCGACAGCAGTTTATCACTACAAGTCTGCCAGCTACAGCGCCACGACTCCGAGACCAATTGCTTGTGTCAGTAGCTACTATGACCCGACTAATCAAGCTAAAGCTAGGAACAGAACTGGTCTAGTTGATGTCTCCGCTGTTTCCCCATTTTCTCTTCCAGGGGATGGTACAAATGCTGGGAATTCCAACAACGGCATAGTCTATGCACCGCCTGATAAGACTGAGAGTAATTACCAGGATTTACTAAATTATCAAGCCGAATTAAGATATCCAAATGGACGTTTGGTAAATAAACCACTCCAAGACGCTTTAGCAAAACTAGCCGCAAATCGCACTATCTCAGAGCAGTCTGCCATTGATGCTGAAATTTGCGCCCTACAAATTTTAGATGCCAGTATTGCAGTCGCTGGTACTCCTCCCATTCCCCACGGTGCAATTAGGGAAACTGCCTTTTTGGATGGAAGGCAGGTTAAGGCAATTCACAAAGATGTATCAACATCAACACCGGGTGTAGAAACTTTCACTAATGCTAGTGGTATAAACGGGAACCTTACTGGAACGGTCGCCAATGTGCCAGCGCCTCCAGATTACGATCTCTTAAAACAAGATAGACAACCTTTAGAAATTCGTGCCACCGAAATAAATATTGGCCTACTCCGCACAACGACTATTGGTGGAGGAACTCCAGCGCAAGAATATTTATTGCCAAATAGCGGCATTATCTATGCCACTCGCAATGATGCGCTGCTAGATTTGAGTGCGAGTGGAACTCAAAGTCAAATTTTGACAGAAAGTCCTGTGGACTTAAAGCTTGACCCAACTCGCCGTCCTAACGCCATTATGCTCGTCAACGGTGAAAAAATCGGGCGTGGCACAACTAATAATTATCGAGACGTAGAGAAAGGGCTGATTTTAGCTACCAATTTGCCTGTGTATGTTAAAGGTGACTTTAATAAACACACCCAAGAAGAGTTCACAGGAGCAGGAGGCACGCTGGATGATAATTGGGTCAATTTCTATACTCGCACAAAAGCACAGCGCAATGTTAATTTTGCCTGCCGTCCCGGAGACACAAGGCTGCAAAATTGCACAATCGGCGACGACTGGCGACCTGCCTCTGTGTTGGCAGATTCTATCACTTTGCTCTCTAATAACTTTAGGTTGGGCTTCCGCAATGAAGGAGACTATGACCTAAACAATAACCTGGGGGATGGTACTTCCATTGACGGGTTTAAAAATAATGGCTTTTTTGCTAATGCCTACGTCACCAATGCTGGTTGGTATGACACCAGTACTAATTTTCCTAAGGATCTAGAGCCTACTATTACAATTCAATTACAGACTTTTCAAGGTAGTTCCTACCTCAACAACTTTGTTACACCAATTCAGCGACGGATAAATGCCCCAGAGTATTTAATGGAAGTTTGTCTGAAAATACCTGTATCTGCGTGTAATCAAACAACAGATTGGCAAGTTAAGCCATCCGCATCTGCAAACTCATGGAATATTACTGGTGGCATTGTAGATAAAGTCCCATCAACAGACTTAGAGTCGGGTACAACGGCTACTCCTGCGGCTACAGCATATCAAATCTATCCCCGTCGGGTTGCTTTTGAGCGCAACAACGGCGCATTGGTTTTGTCTGGTGGTCAACCTGTTTTCTTGGGCATCAAGGCTGGAAAAGTAGCTAAATTCCCCTTTAGTACTTTTAACAGTAGTAGTAAACCTGACTCAAAAGTCAACGCCCTATGGTTCAAAACAACTACCGCAAATGATGCTAATACCCCTCCAAAGCTTGCCGAACCCTTAACTGGCACCACAAATAATCCGCGTTTAGTGCCAGTTTGGCAAAATCAAATCCCAATTGGTACTAATGAAAGTACGGTTACTAATATAGGTCCTGGCGCCTCAAATGTACACAACAACTGGCTGCAAATAGCGACCGAAACTACTTTCAACTTAGCAGCCGCAGCTGGAGATAACCCCGCTGTTGCAGATGTGGGACCCTCTCGTAGCGAATCTAATGGTGGTCTACAAAACTTTGTGGGCTTTATGGAGAACTGGAACCCAACTGGAGCAACAACCGCTGCTATTAAAGCCAGGATTAGCGGTTCCTTCATTCAGGTTAAACGAAGTGCCTATGCCACTGCACCATTTAACTCATCATTGTCAGCCAGTTTTTACCCGATTGTAGGTAACGCTAACAAAACTCCTTTCTATCTAGCTCCAACACGTCAGTGGGGTTATGATGTGGCGCTGCTGTCTCAGTCGCCTGATTTGTTTGCTCAGAAGTTGGTGACCATACCAGATGATCTGCCAGATGAGTACTTGCGAGAAGTTGGTCGAGATGACAAATGGGTAACAACTTTGTTGTGTGCTAGGACAACTGAAGCTGGTACTCCTTATGCGATTGACCAAGATCAACGTCCTGGCTGCTCATAAACTATCAGAATTTGGTGATAAGCAATGATTCAGCGCAAACAACAACAAAGCCCCTCTAGTGATGATTCTGGTTTTACGATTATTGAGTCTCTGGTAGCAATACTTGTGGTTGGGATTCTACTAACAGCGATCGCACCAGTAATTTTCTTGTCAACAGCAACCCGTGTTCAGTCTCGACGGGTGGAACTAGCAACTCAAGCCGCAAAAACATACATTGAGGGCATTCGGACTGGATTAATTACGACACCAAGCACAGTTACTGTATTAGATGTAGCAACCCAGGATTCTCCCAGAAGTGTTGCAAATAACCCAGGCGACTATTTAATTAACCTGACAAATATGCCTGTCCCTACATCAGCAACTGGTTTGTACTGCTTTAAGAAGGATGGCACTATTAGTGATTCAAATTGTACAGACAATCTGTTTTACATTCAGGCTCGTCGAATTAGCGTCACGACTGCTGCTGAGACAGATACAAATAAGTTGTTACTGGCAGGTTACCGTCTGGGAATTCGGGTTTACAGGTCAGATGTAAATTTTGCTCAAGCAACTGCTAGTACGAGTAGTAATAAAAAAACACAAACAGCAGTCACTGGTGGATTAGGCGATCGCCAAGCGCCACTTATAGAAATGACAACAGACATTACCAGTACTAATCGTTTCACTCCCACTACATTTACGGCTTTATGTCAACGTCTTGGTGTGGCAACCAATAAAAACTGTGATTAAAAGATGGGGAAAATTCAAGTTATTCACTAGCTGTGTATCTATAAAAGGAAGACCACCGTATGATGAGGACGTTAAAATTTCTACTTAGGAGCCATCTGATACGCTCTGGGGTCGTTCAGCAAGTTGGTGGTTTTACCCTAATTGAATTGTTGGTAGGCATGGTTATGGCAGTCCTTGTAATCACGCCGTTGCTGGGATTCATGATCGACATTATGAAAACAGACCAACAGGAGCAAGCCAAGGCAAATTCTGAACAAGAAATCCAAGCTGCACTAGATTACATTTCTCGTGATTTACAGCAAGCAATTTATATTTATGATAGTGCCGGAATCGATGCTATCAAAACTGAACTGCCTAACCCGACAGCTACAGATAGGGTTCCTGTACTTGTGTTTTGGAAACGAGAATTAGTTAACCAGGCAATTACAAATGCAGACAACACCTTAGATGATAGTTTTGTCTACTCATTGGTTGCTTACTATTTAATTCAAGATACCAACCCCAACCCCACTTGGTCTAAAGCTGCTCGGATTGCCAGATGGCAAATTAAAGACGGTGTGCTAGCTACTACTGGGGGTGTACCTTGTACTGGATATCCTGACAAGAAGTATGTTAATTCGGCTAATTGTCCTAGCTCAGGTTTTGCCCTATTTAACCTCGATGGAGTAGGGGCAATAGATGAGAAAATGAAAGCTTGGAAAAAAGCCTCGGAAATCTATACTACCGATGCCGCAGTACTTGTTGACTTTATTGATCAAACCAAAAATGACGCTACCCCAGCTGCACCCGCGGCAACATGCCCCTCTAGCCCTGCTACATGGTCACAAATATCACCGCCAGCCAGTTTTGCTGCTCTTAATCCTAATACTAGTAAAATGACCAGCTTTTATGGCTGTATCAATAAAACAGCTGATGTTACTGATGTTACTGCTATCAGGGTATTTTTACGAGGTAATGCACTTGCTCGTATTGAAAACGACGAATCTAAAATAAATTACGTTGATAGTAAAAAAACCTATTTTCCAAATGCAAGTATACAAGTCCAAAGTCGTGGATATTTGTATACCAAGTAATTGACGATAACCACCGGATTCATCAATAGCAGCTAGTTATGGAAAATTTAAGTTTGAAAATATTGTGCCTAATCGGCAGGAATAAAAAAAGTAACCAGCGATATCTAGGGACTGGATACACTGAACAGGATGCTGGCTTTAGCCTAATAGAAATGCTGGTGGTGATAGTGATGATCGGCATTCTCGGTGCGATCGCCGTTCCTAGCTGGCTGGGCTTTGTGAACCGACAGCGGATGAATAAGGCTAATGATGCCGTTTTAGCTGCTATACAGGATGCACGGCAAACAGCTAAGAACAAAAAAATTAGCTACAGTGTTAGTTTCCGGAAAAGTAGCGTTACCCAACCTATTGAGTTTGCTATTTATCGTACTAAGAAAGATGATGGTACTAATTTGACAGATGCTGAAATCAGCATCTGGAAACCATTAGGGGCAGATTTGGGAGTTGATTCAACCCAATTACTTGTGGGTACAAATCTGACTGGTGAAAACATTGCTACCAATGCTTCTGTATCCTCTTTAAGTACACCCCCAGCAAAAATTACCTTCGACTACATGGGCACTCTGCCGAGTGCTAACTTTGGTACAGCAGTAGCACCATCCACAGAACCACCAGGTTTAAAAATTGTGTTAGCTCCCCCTGGAGGTTCTCTATCTTCGTCTACCAGCCTAAAGCGATGCGTCATTGTGAAAACTCTCTTAGGCTCAACACTCACAGCAAAAGACGAAAAGTGCAATTAAATAATTTAACAGCAATTCAATAAAAATCCGTAAATGTACGCTGTATCAAACTGCATATAGATAGCAAAATTAAAATATCCAGTGCAATTTCAAACTTTTATATATTCGTTTATGGGACTTACGCATTGACAAAAAATGGTAAATATGATCATAGATTTTATTCATTGAAAGTCCTATAAATTGTGCGTTCCCTAACGCACACTACGTGTAAAATGCGTAAAGAGACCCATCGAAAAAGCCTGAAAAGAGGGCACACTTGTACAGTGCGTAAGTCCTAGTTTAGTTGCTAGTAAAAATTAGCAACAGACTACGGTGTTATGGATTTTGCCTATTGTTTGAGTATGTGAAAAAACTGCCCTGATATAAATCTTACTTTAAAGCAATGAACTATTTGCTTGAATTTACTGTAGCCATACCAACTTACAACGGTGAGCATCGTTTACCTGAACTACTAGAACAACTGCGAAATCAACTTTACACAGAAAATTTTTCTTGGGAAATTATTGTTGTTGATAATAACAGCACAGATAACACAGCCGAAGTTGTTCAAAGCTATCAAAAAGATTGGCAATGTGCTTATCCCTTAAAGTACTACTTTGAAGGAAAACAGGGAGCAGGTTATGCCCGAAAAAGGGCAGTTGCAGAAGCTAAAGGCAGATTGATAGGTTTTTTAGATGATGACAATTACCCAGTATCAAACTGGGTAGCCGCAGCTTATAGTTTTGCTCAAAAGCATCCACAGGCAGGAGCTTATGGTAGCCAAATTCACCCAGACTGGGAAGTAAAACCACCAGAAAATTTTCAGAATATTGCTCCTTTTTTGGCAATTACAGAGCGAGGCAATTTACCGCTGCTGTATGAAGCCAAGAAAAAATTATTACCCCCTTCTGCTGGACTGGTTGTTCGCCGACAAGCCTGGTTAGAAAGTGTGCCAAATCAGTCTATTTTAACTGGTAGAGTCACTGGCAATATGCTTACTAGCGAAGACTTAGAAATGTTGTCTTATATCCAAAAAACAGGGTGGGAGATTTGGTATAACCCGGATATGGAAATTTATCACAAAATCCCAAGTATCCGGTTGCAAAAAAAATATTTAATCCCATTTTTTCGAGGTATTGGACTTAGCCGCCATGTCACTAGAATGGTGAATATAAAACCTTGCTATAGACCAGTTGCTTTTTTAGCCTATATGTTCAATGATTTGCGTAAAATTATCTTTCACTTACTCAAATATAGAACCAATTTACAAAGTAATTTAGTTGCAGCTTGCGAGATGCAACTGTACGTTAGTAGTCTTGTTAGCCCGTTTTACCTTTGGAAAAAAGGATATTTAAAAGTAAATAATCAAGATATTACATGAGTGAATTAGTAATTGAAACTTTAGATATCACCGTAGCTATTCCTACGTATAATGGGGAAAATCGTCTACCTCTACTTCTAGATAAGCTTTTCATACAGACGGGAGTAGAACATCTTAACTGGGAAATTGTCATTATAGATAATAATAGTTCTGACAATACATCGGAGGTTATTGGGAATTACCAAAAAACGAGGGAGCTTAATTGTCCATTGAGATACTTTTTGGAAACTGAACAGGGAGCAGCTTTTGCAAGATTGCGGGCAGTACGGGAAGCTAGAGGTCAGCTGATCGCATTTTTGGATGATGATAACTTACCTGATTCTGATTGGTTAGCAGCAGCCTATACCTTTGGGACTGAGCATCCACAAGCAGGTGCGTGGAGTGGTCAAATTCATGGTGAATTTGAAGTAAAACCACCAGATAAATTTGAAAGAATACAAGCTTTTTTAGCCATCAGAGAACATGGATCTGCTCCATATTTATTTGATCCGGATAATTTAAATCTTCCTCCAGGTGCAGCGCTAGTTGTCCGTAAACAAGCATGGTCTGAGAATGTTCCACAACGACCTGCCCTAAGTGGAAAATTACCCGGAATTCTGGTGCAGGGTGATGACTACGAACCATTGCTTTATATCCATCATGCAGGCTGGCAAATTTGGTATAATCCTGCTATGCATACTTATCATCAAATACCACATTGGCGATTAGAAAAAGATTACTTACTAAGTCTGGCTCGTGGTTGTGGTCTGTGTATTTGCCAGCTACGTTTTATCAATGCTAAAAACTGGCAAAAACCAATAATATTTGTGAGGACTATTTTGGGCAACTTACGCCGATTGTTACAGCATCTAATTAGGTATAGAGGTAATTTGAAAAATAATTTAATTGCACTTTTTGAAATGGAATTTTACTTAGGTAGTATGATGAGTCCTTTTTATTTATTAAAATCTTACTACCGCAGGGCTTTAATAAAGAGTAAATCCGTGTAAATCTTGATTAAAATGATTGAAATATCCCCAAATATAACTGTAATTATACCTGCGTATAATAGTGAAAAAACCATTAAGAGAACAATTGAATCTGTTTTAAATCAAACTGTTTCTAATTTTGAATTAATTGTAATTAATGATGGTTCACAAGACTCAACATTAGATATTATTTCACAACTTAACGATACCAGAATCAAGGTATTCTCTTTCGATAATGCTGGTGGTAATGTTAGTCGTAACCGTGGGCTAAACCTTGCAGTTGGAGAATTTGTGAGTTTTTTAGATGCAGATGACATCTGGAAGGCTGATAAGCTTGCAAGCCAGTTGATAGCTTTGCAGGAAAATCCCCAAGCGGCAGTTGCTTATAGCTGGACTGATTATATTGATGAAAACGATGAAATCGTCCTTTCAGGAACACACATTGCTGTAAATGGAGATGTTTATGAAAACTTGCTAGTGACTAATTTTTTAGAAAATGGCTCTAACCCCTTGATTCGGAGAGAAGCTTTAATTGCATTAGGTGGCTTTGATGAATCGCTGAGTGCTGCTCAGGATTGGGATATGTGGCTGCGATTAGCCTGTAAGTTTGAGTTTGTTTGTGTACCATCTGTCCAAATCTTATACCGAATAAGTTCTAATTCAGTTTCTTCTAATCTTGTCAGGCAGGAAAAAGCCTGCTTAAAAGTGCTTGAAAGAGCCTATCAGCAAAAACCATTAGCAGTTAAGAATAATTGGCATCTCAGCCTGGCAAATTTATATAAATATCTGACATGTAAAGCTCTGCAAAAACCATTTAATCGAAGAAAAGGTCTAACAGCCGCTAGATTTTTGGCAAATTATGTCATGAACGACTCTTCAAGGCTCCAGCGAACAAGTTTCAACTTAAAGCTATTATTAAAAATTCTCATAATCCTGGTTATACCTAGCTTGCTATACAGCATTAATAACCAGTATAAAGACAGAAGCCAAGAAAATGGAACATTCCTAAATATCTGGGTAGCTGATAACCAATTAGAAAATAAAAATGGATACCCAGGTGCATTTACTGTCTCTAGCTAACGGGAAAAATATTTTAAATCGTAACTCTAGCGGTGGCTTTACTCTGCTAGAGATGTTAGTAGTTATTTTAGCAATTGGTGTATTAGCCGCTTTGGCGATACCTAGCTGGTTGGCTTTTGTGGATACTCGCCGCCTCAACGCTGCCCAAAGCGAAGTTTACCTGGCGATGCGTCAAGCCCAAAGCCAAGCCGCTAAGGACAAATTGACTTGGCAGGCCAGTTTTCGCGAACAAAATAGCATCCTTCAATGGGCGGTTCATCCTGCTACAATCAACCCATCAGATGCTAAATGGAATAACTTAGATTCCAATGTGCGCTTTGATGATGAAACAACTTTACAAGTGTCTAATAGCGTTAAACGCATCCAATTTGATTACAAAGGTAATGTTAGACAACTGCCCTTAGGAAGAATCACACTATCCAGCAAATATGGTGGAAAAAGTAAGCGCTGCGTTTATGTTTCTACGATTTTAGGCGCAATGCGAACAGCAAAAGAGCGTGGTCAAGCCAACCAAAAGGGTGATTATTGTTATTAAGCTATTTTTCAGCTAAACAAGGCATTGTGTGCAGAAATCACTGACCAGCCCAAAACAACACCTGATTATTTTTACCCGCTACCCAGAACCAGGGAAGACAAAAACCAGACTAATACCTGCTTTGGGTTCTGTTGGTGCGGCCAATCTTCAACGGCAGATGAGTGAACATACAATATTTCAGGTTAAAGAGTTGCAAAAAGCAACTGCTTTATCTGTAGAAGTGAGGTTTGTGGGTGGTGATTCCCAACTGATGCAAGATTGGCTGGGGCTTGGTTTAATTTACCAGTCCCAAGGTGGAGGTGATTTAGGACAGCGCATGGTGCGATCGCTCTTAGATGCCTTTCAAAGTAGTGCAGAACAAGTAGTGATCATTGGTAGCGATTGTCCTGGGTTGAGTTGGCAAATCTTAGCAACAGCCTTTGAGCAATTACACGTTTTTGACCTTGTGCTTGGCCCAGCCATTGATGGTGGTTATTACTTGATTGGTTTACGAAAACCCATTTCGGAGTTATTCGCTAACATCGAGTGGGGAACCGCTCAAGTATTCCAAACAACTGTGGACATTGCCCTGAAGCTGAATTTATCACTGATGTACTTGCCTCCTCTAGCCGATGTTGACCGACCGGAGGATCTACCAATTTGGGATCAAATGCTGGAGAGGGAGATGGAAAAATGAAACAGCCCCAGTCTGGGCGCCTATCTTTAAAATACAACGATTTTATGGAAAATTCCCTAGCATAGCAGTATAATTACAGTATAATTTTATGTCAGTGAATTGTGATAGTGACTAATAAAGCTACCATTCAAAATAGACGAAAAGCTCATGTCATCAGCTTTTTGAATTTTGCGCCTCTTGTAGAGGAGCTACGCTAACGCGTAGCCTGCCGTAGGCTCTATGAGAGAATTTTTAATTCCGCAAAGCGGTACTAGTCTTAAATGTGCTTTGGGTTTCTACATAACAGTTACGGTTATGGGAACAATATTCAAGTAACTTTAAATATGGCAATCACTCCGATTCACGAGAAGTTAAAAAACTATGGTTAACCGTTCTGCTTCTTTGAACACTGCCCTCATACTCAAGGTAATTGGGATAGTTTGCGTTTTGTCTTTTTTCATTGATTTTTTGATTCTGTTGTTAGACTTTAGCCCAAGCAATAAGCAATCACTAATCGTCTTGGCTACATCCCTAGTTGACCGGGGAATTGTGCCCTTAGTAGGGTTAGGGTTGCTGTTTGCTGCATATTGGATGGATAGTGCTGATAGTGCCGGCATAGGCGATCGCTCACGAGGTGGTATCGATTTAAGATTACCAGCGCTGATCATATCAATTCTCTTAGGATTGATGTTCTTGCTGATTTTTCCCATACACCTCAATAATGTGAATCAATTTAAGAATCAAACAGTCAATCAAATCGCCCAAGATGCGGATCTAGCAGAAAACCAACTTAATAACCAGGTATCCAAATTAGAAGCACAACTGAACAATGATCAAGCCAAAGCTCAGTTAGAAAAGCTGCGAACCCAAGCCAAAGGTCAGTTTACTGAATTGCTCAAAGATGAGCAGAAATATAAGCAAGCACTTGAGAACCCCCAAGTGCCGGCAGAGCAGAAAGAATTACTCAAAAGGTTTAAAGCCAATCCCCAAGACCTTGACAAATTTATCGCCCAGCAAACAGATCCTCAGGGAGTGGCAAATCAAAGACGTAACCAAGTTCGCCAGCGCAAAGAAGAGGCTCAAAAACAAGCTCAAGACAGCGCGTGGAAGTCTGGACTGCGGATTGGAGTTAGTACTTTGCTGTTGTCTATCGGTTACAGCATTATTGGCTGGACAGGATTAAGAGGTATGGGTGCTTTACAAGGTGGTAAACGGAAGGCCCCAGCACGCTAATCGACCATTCGTCAGGCAGTAGGAAAAATTCGACAATTGTTGAAGGATTATAGTGCCCCTGCCTGATGGTTAATCACCATAAAAAGCCAAATAAGTAGAGCAACGTAAATAATTAAAGGTTTGTAAGCGGCTCTTAGCCCTCAGTACGAGCTAATTTCAACATTTGTTACTTTACTTAATATAGTTTGATTTCTTTTTGCATACTTACTTAATACCCGGCAATGTTTTCAATTTACATACTGACGTATAACGAAGAGCTAGATATTGCTGCTTGTATCGAGTCGGCGATGCTATCGGATGACATTATTGTTGTGGACTCGTGCAGTAGCGATCGCACCGTGGAAATTGCCAGTCGCTATCCCATCCGCACCATCCAACACCCTTTTGAAAGCCACGGACGCCAACGCACCTGGATGCTAGAGTCTATCCCCCCCAAACACGAATGGGTTTATATTCTAGAAGCAGATGAGCGGCTCACATCAGAACTCTTTGCTGAATGCCTCACAGCCATTGATCATCCAGACTACATCGGCTATTACGTCGCTGAACGGGTGATGTTCATGAATCATTGGATTCGCCATAGCACCCAGTATCCCCGTTACCAAATGCGCCTCTTCCGCCACGGTAAAGTTTGGTTTACAGACTACGGTCATACAGAACGGGAAGTTTGTGACGGTGCAACCAGCTTTTTAAAAGAAACCTACCCCCATTACACTTGTAGCAAAGGCTTGAACCGCTGGATTGAGAAGCACAACCGCTATTCTACAGATGAAGCTCAAGAAACATTGCAACAATTAGAACATGGAAACGTTGAATGGCGAGATTTGTTTTTTGGCAAGTCGGAAGTTGAAAGACGCCGAGCCTTAAAAGATTTGTCTTTGCGTTTACCCGCCAGACCCCTGCTACGTTTTATCTATATGTATTTTCTCTTGGGTGGATGCCTAGACGGACGCGCCGGTATGGCTTGGTGTACATTGCAGGCTTTTTATGAATACCTAATTTTGCTCAAGGTCTGGGAACTAAAGCATTTAGGGGAGGAGCCTAAACAGCGGTCTGATGGGGCTTGAGTCAAGGAGCGAATCTGAAGCAGCGTCTCTTCACGTAGATGATTATTCCTACTTACAGTTTAACTCTATCATTTTTGGCGGTGGTTAAAACCACGCGGGGCGTGTTTCCTCCATCCATCTATTGCCAAGTGGCTTCCACAGTACCCGGTATGATTTTGTGATCTGGCGCGATAGGATTTAGTCATACCGAAGAGACTGGCAATAATCCTTTACAACTCAGACAAGAAAAAAGTAACACCCTTTAAGACTAACCATCTGCCATCATGGTTGGTAGTTGGTATAAGTCTATATGTACGCTGATAGGATCTTTCTCTGGATTTCCGGCAACAAGTACTTGTTTTCACAGCAGTAAGTAAGTAGGCGAAAAGAAATCAAACTATGTTAAGCAAAGTAAAAACTATTGAAATTTGCTCGTAGTGAGGGCTGAAGCCCTCACTACCAACCTTGAATTATTTACGCCAACCTACTTATTTTGACAGTTATTGGCGGCATCTGGTCTGGTGAAAGTAATGTCTTCTGAACTTGACTTTCTCTGGGGCTATGAATACCAATAACAAAAGTTCTACTAGCCTAAAAAAGGAGAATCGGGACTTGGCAATCGATCGCCTCAAACAGGACTTTAAAAACGACCTGATTGCTGGTTTGTTGGTCGTGATACCGCTAGCAACCACCATCTGGCTAACGATCACCATTGCGACTTGGGTAATCAACTTTCTCACCCAAATACCCAAACAACTGAATCCCTTTCATGGGCTGCACCCTATATTAGTAAATATACTGAATCTTGTAGTTGGGCTAGCTGTACCACTACTGAGTATTCTCTTGATTGGCTTGATGGCTAGGAATATAGCAGGGCGGTGGTTACTAGATTTTGGTGAACGGGTATTGCAGGCGATTCCCTTAGCTGGTCAGGTATACAAAACCCTCAAGCAGCTTTTAGAAACAATACTCAAAGATTCCAATGGCAAGTTCCGCCGTGTAATTTTAGTAGAGTATCCCCGTTCGGGAATTTGGGCGATCGCCTTTGTCACTGGTGCAATTAGCAGTGAGATCCAAGCCGCCCTGCCACGTCCGATGCTGAGTGTTTTTATCCCCACCACCCCGAACCCTACCACCGGATGGTACGCAGTCGTGCCTGAAGAAGAAGTAGTCAACCTCTCAATTTCCATTGAAGATGCCTTTAAAATAGTTGTGTCTGGTGGGATAGTCGCCCCCAATACTGCCCTCCCCGCCTTGGGTTTCCCCAAAGAAATAACACCCCTAGAAGCAAAGCAGCCGGTGATCCCGGTCGAAGAACCTTAATATCAACCAGGCATTGTCACAAGCCAATAAGTAATGTTGTTGTTTGACTGTGCCAAAATTGATAGGCTTATAAGTTTTTCCCGCCCGCTTAATCATTAATCGCACAATCACCCCCATTGTTATGCAACGTCGTAAACCCCAGCAAATAGCTCGTGAATTGGCGCTTTTAAGCCTTAGCCAGCTGCCAGTCAGCGTCAAGAAATTGGAAAAATTGCAAGATGAGCAACTAGTATCCAAGTTGGTGTTAGGAGCAGTCAGGACTCTCACCACAGAAGTGCAAGATACCCTCAACAATGCTGCCGGCGAACTGCAACGCAGTAACGATCGCCTTTTAAGCAGCCAAACTAGAGCCTCAGACCTCAATACCGCCAGAACAATGCTCCAAGAGGCGATCGCCCATACCCAAATAGCAATCAATCAACTGGGTACGGCCGTTGACTTCCCAGAATTGATTCAGCTAGCTAATCAAGACAAAGAAGTCCGCAATTATGCCAAAGAAATTGTGATCACCGTTAGCGAAAATCGCCATATTATCGATCAACTCATCTCGGATGCCTTAATAGATTGGCAAGTAACTCGCCTCGCCCAAATCGACCGGGATATTCTGCAAATTTCTGTGGCAGAAATGAAGTTTATGGGAGTTCCAGACAGCATCGCCATCAACGAAGCTGTGGAATTAGCCAAACGCTACAGTGGAGATGAAGGTCATCGGTTTATTAATGGTGTTCTGCGCCGAGTCACCGAACAGAGAAAAACCGCATAGCAAGTCATTCCTGACTAGGTAGGCGTTATGAGTGCTAAGTTTTGAGCAAACGCTGTACTAGCTTTCATCCCTGCTCTGTTGACGAAGCCTGCCGTTAGGCATAGAGACATGGTTTTCTCATTTTTCTGATAACAACTAACTACAGCAATGGTTTTTAATTGGTTCCGCCGTCAATATAACGATTCCTCCGACACCCCTTCGGAAAAACCACAAGGGGAAATTCCTCCAGTACCAGAACCCCAACCAGAACCAGCACCTGAAACGGCACCTGAAACGGCCGACTTGTTGGCATTTGCTAAAGCCGCTTACAAAAATATCCAGCAAAAACAACAATCCCAGACATTAGAAATTCCGCCTGTTTCCACAGATGAGCCAGGTTCAGAAATTTCATCTGTCACGGATGTTACTGCGGAGGAAACTCTAGATACGGGAGTAGCTCAAGTAACTGAATCAAATGCCATTGTTGAGAAAAATGTAGACACTGTTACAGAGGCCATTACAGAGGAGCCAGCCCACTTGGCCGCAGTTGCTGAAAATCCAGATGTCTCTAGTCCAGAGGCACAACCAGCACCAACCGTAGCCAAATCGTTCTTAGAACGAGCAGCAGCAGAAAGGCAAGCCAAGCAAGAACGACTCATAGCCAACGCCATTGAAGTTTCAGAACCAGAGACAGTACAAACTGACAGATTAACCACCGCCATACCAGAGACAGGAGAGGAAATTCCGGGACTGGTATTTGATGATGGGTTTGTCTGGTCAGCAGAGGTTTTGGCAGCCCAAGGTAGACTTCCCCAAGACGTGTCTATTGAAGAAATTACCTGGCTGAAAAAGCTCAGGCAAGGCTTAGATAAAACCCGTCGTAGTATCCTTAACCAACTAAAAGCAATTGTTGGTCAAGGCCCCTTGAACCAAGCCGCCGTGACGGAAATTGAGTCCGTACTCCTACAAGCTGATGTGGGTGTAGAGGCAACAGATTTTATTATCAATGCACTACAGAAAAAACTACTCCAAGAAGTTACCCCACCAGAGGAAGCGATCGCCTACCTGAAACAAATCCTCCGGGATATGTTAGATGCGCCAAGCATTACAGCCGACAAATCCACCTTTACCCCAGAAAAAGGAACCCTGAATATTTGGTTAATCACTGGGGTGAATGGTGCTGGTAAAACTACCACCATCGGGAAAATCGCCCACCTGGCTCAAAAATCTGGGTATAAATGCTTGATTGGTGCTGCCGACACCTTCCGCGCCGCTGCCGTGGAACAGGTGAAAGTTTGGGGCAATAGAAGCGGTGTGGAAGTAATCGCTAATCCAGGTAAAAATACTGATCCGGCAGCAGTGGTGTTTGATGCGATCGCCGCCGCCCAGGCGCGGGAAACAGAATTACTACTGGTAGATACCGCTGGACGCCTGCAAAATAAGAAAAATTTAATGGACGAACTCAGTAAAATCCGGAAAATTATTGACAAAAAAGCTCCAAATGCTCATGTAGAATCACTCCTAGTTCTAGATTCTACCTTAGGGCAAAATGGACTACGGCAAGCTGAGGTCTTTTCCCAAGCAGCCCAACTTAGTGGAGTTGTACTAACCAAGCTAGATGGTACCGCCAAAGGAGGCGTTGCCCTTGCCGTTGTGCAGCAACTGGGTTTACCCATCCGCTTTATTGGTGCTGGTGAAGGAATTGAAGACCTGCGCCCCTTTTCTAGCTATGAGTTTGTCGAGGCGCTATTGAGTGGCTAGGTTAAAAATTTTGCGTTAAGATTTCTTCTTTGCAAACTAATAAATTTAGGACTTACAACCTAGAATAATCACTTAGAATCCGCAAAAAATAAATACTGGAAAAAGCGTAAGTGCTGAAGTCAGGAAGCCAGGTCTAAAGACACCCTTGCTTGTATGAGCAATCAATCAAGCCGTCCTGACCAGACCACCCTGAGCTCAGTCGAACGCGAACAGCGTCCCGTAGAGAAGGGTAACCGTTATTTGAGTCACGACACCCTAGAATGGGTAGCCCCTTCGGGGTATCTCCTGGGTCGACGCTACGCGAACAGTAGTCGCTCATGGGGAGCCACTGCGTTGGACGGGTTCCCCGGCTTAAAGCACGTGGCGTGGAAACCCTTGGAAAAAACCTCTCCAAAATTGGCGGTTCCAACGCTAGTTGACGGCTTATATAATCTCGTTTTCACACAAAATCTTAGGTGATGCCGCCAAAAAGCACCGATTTGACCCATCTAACGAGTAGATTTTGGATAATTTTATATAACTTTTAAGTTAAATATTTTGGGTTATACTTTTGCTAACTTGTATTTACCTAATTTAAAGAGTGATTTTTTCAGCCAGCTAAATGGCATCTTTAGCAATTCAAAAATTTGTCAAAAGAGAAATCCTCAATAGAAAACTCTATTTTTGGTAAATATTCAGGGAATTTATGGTATACAACTTAAAGGTTTGCCAACTTATTTGCATATTTTAGTTCCTAGGCATCAGAATGAGTATTTTTATCCTCTAACCCCAAAAACTTCCCACGCACCCCTAAAAATCCTGGGAATCTAATTCCAAATAGGTATCATAAAACCATGAAAAATTATTGTGCTACCGCAGAAATGTTCTGTCTCAAGATATATGAATTGCTAATTAAGTTATGAAAAAATAAAAGGCTTTGTGGCGTCTCATCGAAATTACTGGCTTTTGTAGGCGGATTTTTAACTAAGAAATACATTACTTAAAATTCCTAATATTTGACAAGAAATGTAATCAGCAAATGCAATACTGCTAAAAGTTAAGCCTTACGTCTTTATACTCTTGCTAAAATCACAAATTTTGTCCCAATATGGTTTAGCAATCCCAGAGATAAAGGGGTTATAAACAATCTCAAATCTGCTGTTCTTAAAGTGTAATAATATCTCTACCTGTGTCCCAATTGCCCTCTCAACCCACTGAAAGTAATACTAGTGCCGCGACAGATGTCACACCAGTCGTGGCGCTAAAAGAACTCGTAGCAAGGTTGCACCGGGAACAAAATAAAATTCAAGATTTACTCAGTTCTTTAGGGTTTGCTCTCAGAAGCTTCAATAATTTGAATCAATTTTTGGAGCTGATTCCCCTGATGGCAACAAGAGTCACAGATGCCGATGGTAGTGCTTTATTTCTCTACAAACCTAATGGTCAAGTTAGGTTAGAGCAACTACACTGGCAAGATAGTCGCCAGCGAAAGAATATCCGCAAAGCTCTAGAAACAGCTAGCAGTCAAATCACACTTGTGCCAAACTCTGTCCCTCTAGCAACTTCTACAGGAATTTTGGATGATCAGATGCATCGCTGTTTGGGGCCAGATGTGCAAGTATTTGGTACGGCAATTTTAGTGAAACATACAGAACGTGGTTGGCTGTATGTATTGAGCCGCGATCCGGAATATAGTTGGACAGAAACCAGACAAAAGTTAGTCAGGTTAGTGGCAGATCAAACGGCAGTAGCGATTGAAAACGATGAACTGGCTGTAGAACTGAGGAAAAAAGAACGCCTAGACCAAGAACTAGAAATTGGCGCAGAAATTCAACGCCGGCTTTTACCACGTCAATGTCCGATGATTCCTGGTGTAGTTCTTGCCGCACGTTGTAAACCTGCCAATCGTGTTGGTGGTGATTACTACGACTTTATTCCCACCAATCACAATCAAACTCAGCCGAACATTAATGGCAGCAAAGAAAGTATCCCCTGGGGTTTGGTAATAGGGGATGTAATGGGTAAAGGTGTCCCCGCAGGGTTGATTATGACCATGATGCGCGGAATGCTAAGAGGAGAAGTACTACATGGTAATTCCCCAGCCAAGATTCTGCAAAATTTGAATCGAGTGATGTATGCGGATTTGGAAAATTCCCACCGCTTTATCACGCTGTTTTATTCAGAATATGATCCCCAAAATCGAGTTTTGTCTTATAGCAATGCGGCACATAATCCCCCCTTGTGGTGGCACGCAGCTACAAAAAACGTCACCCGTTTGGATACTTTGGGAATGCTGATTGGTTTGGATGCCAATAGCCAATATGAAGATGCCCAAGCACAGTTAGAGCCTGGGGATACAATTATTTACTATACAGATGGTTTGACTGATGCTGCCGCGGCAAGTGGCGATCGCTTCGATGAAGAAAATTTTATCACTTCTTTTAACGCTGCCTGCCGCTATTGCAACGGGCCACAGGAGATTGTCGATTACCTCTTTGACCAAGTTCAGCAATTTATCGGCCCCGATAGGCAAAATACCGATGATATGACCTTGGTTGTCTTGCAAATTCTCTAGCAATTATCAGTTGTCAGTTCTCAGTAGAAAAAACCAACAACTGCGTACCTGTTGATGGGAGAATGAAAATGTAACATGAAGCTTGCCCTGTGTTGCTTCCAGCCCAAAGGAATTTTGATAAATGTGGAAAAGAATTGCGTTAATCTTGCTATTGGTGTTTAGCTTCAGCCTGAGTAATTCTGATGTAGCAGCTGCGGCAGGACTCAAAAGCTTTGTAGATAGTACTGATGGCTATCAGTTTTTATATCCTAATGGCTGGTTGCAAGTTAAAGTTGCCAACGGCCCCGATGTGGTGTTCCACGATTTGATTGAGGTATCGGAAAATGTCTCAGTGGTGATTAGTCCTGCTCCCGAAGGCAAAACTTTGGCAGAACTGGGGACACCCACAGAAGTAGGATACAGGTTGGGAAAAGCGGCTCTTGCTCCTCCTGACTCTGGTCGTACAGCCGAATTAGTCAATGCTGGACAGAAAGAAGTTGACGGTAAAATATACTACCTATTAGAGTATGCGGTGAAACTCCCTAATCAGCAACAAAGACACAACATCGCCAGTGTTGCTGTTAGCCGTGGTAAAGTTTTTACCTTTAACGCCTCCGTTCCTGAAAAACGTTGGCAAAAACTTCAACGAATGATTGATGAGGTTGTTACTTCTTTCACGGTGTATTAATTAGAAATGGGGCATGGGGATAATTATTAATGTCCAATGCCCAACTTTAATTTATGAAAATTCCGCAATTTGTACTTGCCTCTGCTTCTGTTGCGCGACGCCGTTTGCTGCAAACCGTTGGTATTGAACCAATAGT
Source organism: Cylindrospermum sp. FACHB-282 (assembly GCF_014697195.1). Lineage (GTDB taxonomy): Bacteria > Cyanobacteriota > Cyanobacteriia > Cyanobacteriales > Nostocaceae > Cylindrospermum. Next base: position 98,441 of record NZ_JACJRJ010000014.1, read on the forward strand.
TTGCCCTAGCGATTTTGATGAGTCGCAAATCCAACTGAGTGATCCTGCACTATTGGTGCAAACTTTGGCCCAATGCAAAGCGGAAACTGTAGTCTCGCAGTTTACATCAGCTTTGATTATGGGTTGTGATTCGGTTTTGGCAATCAATGGTGAGATTTATGGCAAACCAGCGGATGCAGTTGAGGCGATCGCACGTTGGCAATTGATGCAAGGTAACTTTGGCGACCTTTATACAGGTCATATCTTAATTGACACTACACAAAGTAAGGCAGTTGTCAAGTATCAAGTGACAAGGGTTTATTTTGGGAAGATGAGCGATCGCGCCATTTCTGCCTATGTCGCTACAGGTGAACCACTCAACTGCGCTGGAGCCTTTGCTATTGAAGGTTTTGGCAGTTTTTTCGTGGAAAGAATCGAGGGTTGTCACACCAATGTGATTGGACTGAGTTTACCTTTATTGCGGCAGATGTTGGCAGAATTAGGATATGAAGCCACAGATTTTTGGCAACATTAGTTATCCGAATACTGCGAGCGCTCTCCCTATTTTGAATTTTGAAGTGTTTATTATTGCTTCCCCATGATCGGGAATCCAGACTAGCCACTCGTTTTCAGAAACCTGACACAATAACAATGCTTCATCAAAACTAAAGGGATTGGGAAGTTCCCACAGGTGTATCCAAGCCGAGGTTGGGAATTTTTGGGAATCAGACTTGCTTAAACAGTTCAGATTTTGCCTTCTTGATTGCACAGCAAAATCAGGTTTATGAGAATCTAGTTTCATACCTGGGTGTTAGCCTTAGCTAATTGGCTAATCTAAAATTATTTCTGTAACCTAGGATACAAAATAAATAATATACTTGAAAAGTCAACGTTTCATAACGTTACATTGGCGTCAGTGTTTGCTTAATATTGCGGGACAGAGCAGAAGTGGCGCGGCTAGTTGTAGACTGACAACTAGATTTTATTGGCCCACGAGAATATGTCTTCTACTTCTACCCCTTCCCTGCGTGAGCAACAACATCCCCTAATTCGTCAACTAGCTGATTGTATTGAGGCAGTTTGGCACAAGCACTTAGATTTATCACCCTACCATTTGCCTGCTGAGTTGGGATATGTAGAAGGTAGACTAGAGGGGGAAAAATTGACAATTGAAAACCGCTGCTATCAAACACCACAGTTCCGGAAAATGCACTTGGAACTAGCAAAAGTGGGAAATATGCTGGATATTTTGCACTGCGTCATGTTTCCCCATCCAGAATATGACATCCCCATGTTTGGTTGCGATTTAGTTGGGGGTAGGGGTCAAATTAGTGCAGCGATCGCCGATCTTTCTCCTGTAAACTTAAACCGTAGCCTACCATCCGCTTACACTACAGCACTTACTGAGCTACCAGCACCGAACTTTTCCCAACCCCGTGAATTACCTGAATGGGGAAATATCTTCTCTGATTTTTGCATCTTCGTGCGCCCCAGTTCCCCAGAAGAAGAAACTCAGTTTCTGTTGCGCGTACAGGAATTTTTAGATATTCATTGCCAAAATGCGATCGCATCTACACCCGTTGCACCAGATAAAATGGCGCAAATCCTCGCTGGACAAAAAAACTACTGCACCAAACAGCAGCAAAACGACAAAACCCGTCGCGTACTAGAAAAAGCCTTTGGCCCAGCTTGGGCAGAAAATTACATGACCACAGTTTTGTTTGATTTGCCGGATTAATCATCTCCCCCTCTCCTCATTGTCCCATCTGTAGGCTCTGTTACGTTTTCCCCCAACTGATGAATGTAGAATTCATTTAACCAGAGTTTGATGGAGTCAGAAAACAGCAGCAGGGAGAACAGCGAATCAGTTCTTTAGAGCAGATATCTAAAGATACTTTGTTGTAGTGATTTCCACATATTCAATGGGATGGGGAATGAATAAAGTGTCCTGCTTCTCCCCCCCATAATTAGAAATCAGGTGCTTCCGCAATTCGATATTTTGGTGATGTTAGGAATGCTCTATTTGACAGATATTTTTCAGTTGGTCGAAAACTTGACTTAAGGAAACTTCACTTTTGTTGCCAGATTGAATCCATCAACGGCAGCAGTTTGTTTTTCATGTTGTTTTGTAGATTTTATTCGTCTTGACTCTTCTTCATTCAAGATGGACGCCAGTAGCGGGAGCAACTCTCATCATCTCACCTAGCGAAAAGTGATCATTGCCTAATCTTACTTCCATAACTCAGAGGGAGAAGAGGCTGTTGGCATCATCTTTCCAAAACCTAGCAGCAGTCATCTATGGTTGCAGAACATCTTGGCGATTGTCTGTTAACTAAAATCTACCTAAATTTATACCAGGTTGCCTTGCCAAGCGCACCCTAGGCCAACAGAAATAGTATCTGGGTGATGGAGTTGGTGAATTCAAAATTTTGAATTCTCTTAATTTCTGTTGCACGCCAATTTCACTCATACTCAAAAGCTATTTAAGAGCCAGCTAGTTTCCTCGCGCGATTGTTGTAGAAATTTGTCGCGTTCAGCGTTCATTGGGTAGTTGATTTTCAGCGATACCAGCTTTTAGCCACTGTTGTTTTTCCTCAGCAACTAACTGTTTACTTAAGAACCTTTTTGACTAATTCAACTGGGGCTAATTAGCATTTTTACGTCCATTAGCACAATTTAGATAAACGAGCAATATACCATGTCAAGGGTGACTGAGAAGCCAAAGTCAACGGAACAGCCACTTGAGCAACCTAAGGTTTGGTGGGGCATTGCTGTAGCTTTGCCAGTTGCGATCGCCGCCGGATTTCTAGCTACAGCCAAAATTGAGCAGCTGAAAAAACTAACTTCCTCTCTACCAATGGCACCAGTTGCCAACAGCGTTAGTGCTGTGGGGCGTTTGGAACCGCGAGGAGAAGTTGTTAAACTTTCTGCTCCAACTGCCGGATCAGCCGCAGGCTCACGCATTCAACAACTCCTAGTCAGAGAAGGGCAGCGAGTCAGAGAAGGTCAAGTGGTGGCGATTTTAGACAACCGCGATACCCAAATAGCCGCAGTAGAAGAAGCAAAAGCCAAACTGCAAGAATCTCGTGCTAATTTAGCCCAAGTCAGAGCTGGTTCACCAAGAGACATTCAAGCTCAAAGAGCAGTTGTTGATCGCCTAGGAGCCGAGTTAGCTGGAGAAAGTAGGGTTCAGCAAGCAACAATCGCTAGAATCGCCGCCGAGTTAAGTGGGGAAAAAATTGCCCTACAAGCAACAGTTAATCGCCTAGAAGCCGAACTCAGAGGGCAAAGAGATAGTTTAAGAGCAACGGTTGCACGAATACGAGCTGAACGGCGCAACGCCCAAGTCGATGCCGGACGCTATGATTATCTATACAAAGAAGGTGCTATTTCCCAGCAAGAACGAGATAGAAGGCGTTTGAGTGCGGATACTTCTAATCAGCAAGTAGCCGAAAGCCAAGCTAACCTGAGACAGGCATTGGCAACTCTGCAACAGCAAATTGGTGAAGCCAGAGCTAACCAAGTAAAAACTTTAGCAACTTTGCAACAGCAGCTAATTGAAGCCAAAGTTAACCGCGATAAAACCATCGCAACTTTGGGCAGGCAAATCGACCAAGAACAAGCCAAATTGAAAAGACTCCTAGAAGTTAGTCCCACTGATGTGCTGGTAGCCCAAGCTCAAGTTACCAATGCGATCGCACTTGTGAGAAGAGCGCAAGCAGAACTCAATTTGAGCTACATCAAAGCACCAATTGCTGGGGAGATATTAAAAATTCACACCAAGTCAGGAGAAATAATGAGTTCAAACGGCATTGCCGAGATTGGACAAACCGATCAGATGTTTGTCGTTGCCGAAGTTGCCGAAGACAGTATTGGTAAAGTGCGTATCGGTCAAAACGCTACTATCACCAGCGATAACGGGGCATTTAGCGGAGAATTAAAAGGAACAATCACAGAAATTGGCAGAAAAATCGGCAAAAAAGATGTGCTGAATACAGATCCAGCAGCAGATGTAGACGCCAGAGTAGTAGAAGTGAAAATTGCTCTACCTCCAGAATATAGCCAGCGAGTTTCCGGTTTAACCAACGCTAAAGTTATTGTCGAAATTAAATTCAATCAAGTTAAGAATGAGCAGTAATTATCTTATCTCCCCTGCCATATTATTACTCAGGGTAATACACCCATTCATCAACCAAGTAATTATCCCGAAAATATATTAGGGATAATTTATGAACTAACTGCTGGGAACACTGGAAAATGAATCAAAAAATACCTCTGTCATGGCTGCAACTGACTAGGGAAAAAACTCGCCTAGCTGTAGCTTTAGCAGGCATTAGCTTCGCTGATATTTTGATGTTTATGCAACTTGGCTTCCGGGATGCTTTATATTATAGTAACGTGCGAATGCATAGCAGCTTACAGGGTGATATTGTTTTAATTAACAGTCAATCTAACGCTGTACTTTCGATGAAAACTTTTTCTGAAAAGCGGCTATATAAAGCTTTAGATTTACAGACAGTGCAATCAGTACATCCTATATATTTGGACTATACAAGCTGGAAAAATCCCGTTACAGGTCGCCCTCGAAGCATCCTCATTTTTGGCATGAACCCACAAGTTAACGTGTTTAACCTGCCTGGTATTCAGGAAAATTTAGATAAACTTAAACTACCTGATGTGGTCTTGTTTGACCGTTCTTCCCGGTTAGAATACGGGCCAATCGCTGCTGATTTTCAGCAAGGTAAAACTGTAACAGCAGAAGTAAGAAGGAGGCAAATTAAAGTTGGAGGACTATTTACTTTAGGTGCATCTTTTGGGGCAGATGGCAATTTAATTGTCAGCGATATTAACTTTTTACGCATATTTAATAACCGTCAGCGTGGTTTAATTGATATTGGGCTAATTAGATTAAAGCCAGGACTAGATTCAACAATAGCTGCTCAACAATTACGAGATTATCTGCCCAAAGATATCAATGTTTTAACCAAGCAAGAATTTATCGATTTTGAACGGAATTATTGGGCAAGTAGTACAGCTATTGGGTTTATTTTCACATTAGGAACAATTATGGGTTTCATAGTAGGAACTGTGATTGTTTATCAAATATTGTATACTGAGGTAACAGATCACTTATCTGAATATGCCACTCTCAAAGCAATAGGCTATACACAAAACTATTTATTAACCGTTATTCTTCAAGAAGCTTTAATGTTAGCAGTTTTAGGGTATATGCCAGGATTTGCTTTTACTTTATTTATGTACAAAGCCGCTAGAGATGCTACACTTTTACCCGTTTTTATGAGCCTTAACCGTGCTGTAATGGTGTTAATAATGACTATGCTAATGTGCTTTATTTCTGGTGTGATTGCCGTCAGGAAATTGCGTTCTGCTGATCCAGCAGATATTTTTTAATTTAAAGTTTATCAATAAAGTTTTGGCAAGGCAAATAATTATCAATCAAATATGAATTAGCTAAAACTTTTATAATTCATATTTAAGAAATTTTAATTCCTAACTCTTTGCTTGTGTCCACTAGATTTTTGTCTAGGAACTGCTTACTTCTAGCTATGTAATTTATGATGAAAAAAGAACCTGTAATCGCTATTCAAAATCTCAACCACTACTATGGTAGAGGTGCCCTAAGAAAACAGATATTATTTGACATCACCCTAGAAATTTATGCCGGAGAAATTGTAATTATGACTGGGCCATCAGGGTCAGGTAAAACTACATTACTCAGCTTAATTGGTGGTTTGCGGTCTGTACAAGAGGGAAGTCTGAAATTTTTAGGTCAAGAACTATCAGGCGCTAGTCAAAGCAAATTAGTGGAGAGTCGGCGCAATATTGGTTATATTTTCCAAGCTCACAATTTGCTGGGGTTCTTAACTGCTAGGCAAAATGTGCAAATGGCCGTGGAATTAAATAAGCAGATTTCTCAAACTGAAGCTGTTACTAAGTCAGAAGCGATGCTTGGGGCAGTTGGTTTAGAGGCACGAATGAACTACTACCCAGACAATCTTTCTGGTGGACAAAAACAAAGAATCGCGATCGCACGTGCTTTGGTGAATTGTCCCCCACTGGTGCTAGCAGACGAACCAACAGCGGCTTTAGACAAGCAATCAGGACGCGATGTTGTAGAAATCATGCAGCGTCTTGCCAAAGAACAGGGAACTGCTATCTTGTTGGTAACTCACGACAACCGGATCTTAGATATAGCCGATCGCATCGTAGAAATGGAAGATGGACTTTTAACTCGTAATGCCCAAAATACTCGGCAATAATCTCATAACTCATAATGCATAACTCATAACTATGATCTAAGAGCACCCTGAAATTGAGATTATTTTTTAGTAACTCCTGGTTGTTTCATTGGAGGCTGTAACGGATTAGTAGATTGGCGGCTAGTGCGAAAAGTTACATTCACGCCCTCATTCGATTGTTCTAGCACCAGCAATGGCGTAGGTTTAGCCTTTTGATCCCAATGCATATAGGCAATCCGACCTTGAATTGTCGGTTGCCAGTTATCTTCATCTTCCATTGGGCTAAGGTAAGTTTCTATACAGTCAATAATTTGGCTAATAGTGGCAGAAGTTGCCTGGGTCGGTAACTTCATTAACCGGATTTGAATCCGAAACAACACTCGCTTGACAATGTTCGGCGTAGTACCAGCTTCATACTCTACATCAAACATTTCATCTATATGCCTGCCAGTATTACTGGCAATCCCCACCGATCCTTGTTGGGCTTGATTGGGACGCAGGGCTTGAGTAATTTTATCTTTGACCTTGATTTTAACTTGATTAACGATCGCAAAATGAAACACCTCCTCTGACATCCGCATCCGCAAATAATCCAAGTTAAAATCCCGCGAGTTAACTAAATCGGGATTAGTTTCCATTGTGCGAATAGTTCCTAGAGCTAGCTTAAACTTTTTCTCTAGTTCTCGCGTGCGGAATTCTTCAAACTTGAGTTTTTTCTCCAGCCGATTGATCACGATTTTGCCATACACAAGTAGAGCAATTAGCCCGAAAATTATTCCTCCAGAGGTGATCAGCAACAATGGTGGTGTTTGCAGATCGCTGGCTAGTACTTCCTGGGAGACTTTTTTAGTCTTGAATCCTGAAGATTGAGCAAGATATACCGAACTAAGCATGGTTGGCAAACTGAAAAATTTGATTCCTAATTCTTAGCTTGCCCAAATATTGGATATCATCTTGCTGTATTGTTAGTATTTTTTACAGCTTTTTCTAAATTTCATATATGAACAGACACCAACAACTGTCTGAGGTGGCATCTACTTACTTCAGTAATATTCGCCTCGTAGCTACAGATATGGATGGCACTTTGACTAGCGGAGGAAAATTTACTCAAGCACTACTGCAAGCTTTAGAAGATTTGGCAGCAGACGGTATTCAGGTACTAATTGTTACCGGACGTTCAGCAGGGTGGGTGAGTGGATTAAGTAGCTTGATGCCGGTTGCAGGTGCAGTTGCCGAAAACGGCGGTTTATTCTATCCATCTGCAAACCTGAAACCCTTAGCCTTAACTCCCATTCCCGACTTAGCTCACCATCGCCACCATTTAGCTACAACTTTTAAGCAATTACAAAGTAAATTTCCCCAAATCCAAGAATCTGCTGACAATCGCTTTCGGATCACTGACTGGACTTTTGATGTAGACTCTTTAACGCCAAATGAACTAAAAACCCTAGGTAATCTCTGTCAGCAAATGGGTTGGGGATTTACCTACAGCAATGTCCAATGTCATATAAAACCCCAAGGACAAGATAAAGCCGTGGGATTGTTGCAAGTATTGCGCGAATACTTCCCCGAATACTCATCATCACAAGTTGTCACCGTTGGCGATAGTCCCAATGATGAAAGTTTATTTGATCGGCGTTATTTTCCTATATCTGTAGGTGTGGCCAATGTGGTCGAATATGCAAATCAGTTGCAACATCAGCCTGCTTATGTAACTACGGCTGCTGAAGGAGAAGGATTTTGTGAACTATCTAGTTATATTTTGCAAAGCCGCTCAAAACAAAGTAGTTAGCCGGAGCCAAACTATTGGTCTAAAGTGACGTACTCCACACACTCTCCTTAGAAAGCGAGACGCTGTTCGCGTTCGGGTGAGTGTAAGCTCTCTCAGCGACTCTTCTTTGAAGACATTTACTGAGCTTTAAGACCGTGCGCCACACGGTTCTTTGGTTGATCCAAACAATTAGCTTTTATTTTAATAGGCTGCTTTTCAGCATTTAATTCGATTACACCTATCAATCAAATTGTATCACAAGGAGAGAAGAATAAGATTTGTTCGTTTGGGACCTGCAAAACCTCCCTCGCCTGCGGCATTGGTCGGAGAACTGTCGTCAACTCACTCGTATTCATCTCATCACCTCCCTATCGGGTAGGTGAGAGGCTTCTACTTTTTAAGCTAAAACAGTTGAATAGGTGAAGAGAATAAGGCGATGGCGCAAAGCGTCCAAAATTCGTGGCAATCAATATTTAGACATGGAGAAAGGGATTGCTTAGACTAAATAAGTATAAAAAATATTTTTCTTGTTTAAGTAATCTCCATTTTTATCCGTGACTAGAACAAATATATTAGTTTATCCTTATCAAAGGCTTTTTGTACTTTTTAAGTAATATTCAGGTTATCTTATGTAAAATATATAGTTTTTACTGGATATTATTTATCCTAATATCGGCGGGAAATATAGTTAAACTCATAGCTAAACTGCACTTTCGTTCACTAAGGCTTCCCTTAAAGTACTGAATAGTTTTCCAACCAGACTTTTTTATTCAATATATGGGAATGCTATCTTCAATATCAGGAATCAATAAGTTTAAAGAATACCAATTTTATATTTTCTTTGTTATTTTGTATTTAACGGGACAGTTCTTCAACGTCTGGTGAGTTTAAATAACAATTAGTTAAACCATTTCTTCACCAAATTCCATGTAGATTTCTCTCTTTGTGCTTGTGGTACTTCTATTGACAAGCACAGCACAACTTGCTGAGATAGATTGCATTGTAATACGCCAACTTGGCAAATAGTTCATCAATCTAAGGACAACCTGATTTACAACTATGCTCAAAACCAATCATCAGCCGATCATTCTCCCTACTTTTATTAACCCGATGGGAGAAAATAATCTATCGCACAGTCACAACCGAATTAGTCAACCTAAATTTGATTTACTACAACCATTACGTCAATGGCTAGATGAAATCGAGATTCAAAACCGTAAATTAGCGCACTTCATCGCCAAAATGATACCCGCCCAATGTCCCTTCGAGCGTGATATCATGGTATTTGGTCGCACAATAGCGCACATTCCTCCCATGTGCAAACTAAATCCGCTTTACGATCAATTTATCGGCTTGCGTTTTCGTGCTTTGTGCTATTTAGTAGATGAGTGTGGAGAAGATATCCAGTCCTACTGCTAAACACCACCAGAGAAAGCACCAAATGGAAATTAAAATTGAGCATCAACCCAGTCAAATATATCTCAACCAGTTGGGTGTACCAAAATGGGAAATTTGGCAAAAGCAAGTTTCAAAATTCCCCTGGACTTATGAATCTCAAGAAACTTGCTACTTTCTGACCGGTGATGTAACTGTTACGCCTGATGGTGGACAGCCAGTGCAAATGGGTGAAGGAGATTTAGTCACTTTTCCTGCTGGTATGTCTTGTACATGGGAAATTACCCGCGATGTAAAAAAGCATTATTACTTTGATTAATCAAGAGTTATTCCCTTTGTCGTCTTAGACTCCTTTATAATCCAGAAAAGTAACATCTCAAAACTCAATTTAGATTTCTATTGTCGGGAGATTCGCAACGAGTATTATAGGCAAAAGTGGCAGAATCAGTAAATTGCTTATATCCATATCTTTCAAAACTCGTTGCGACTCCATCACCTAAACAATATTCATAAAAATAAATAGTCTCATTTCCGCTAAATTTGGCAGTAAGTTCTTGCCAAATTGGGGGGTGATATCCAAAAATATATTTATAGAATTTGGCAGCCGATTGTTGATCATAATTATAATTTCCTGAATATTTATCAAAATCACTATTGAAATTTAGGTTAATAGATTTCGCCTGATTATTCACAAAAGTGATAGAAAAATTACTTTTAGGAAACAGGGGAAATAATCGCCGGAAGCTTTTCGGCGCATAGGTATAGATAACTTTTCCCTCACTGGTTTGTTTTTTAAGATAACGCCCAAAATAGCGCTCGATTGTTTGCGGTGTTTGATTTAAAACATACCTTCCCGCCAAAGCCGGAGGAGCGAAAGTACTGTTGATGAATAAAAATCCTAAACTTAACCCGGTAAACGCTTGGTAGAGATGAGGGGATTTCATAGTGCTAGCCTCCACTTGAAAGTAAGGGAGTTGATAATCAGATTAATGGGAGTTAATTAGAAAAGATGCTGTCAAGCAGAAAAATGTTTCCTCCTACCGCAATTTTGACGAGGATTTTGAGACAAAATGTTACTACATTTAAGTACATGGCAGGAAGTCGAAACTTATCTACAGCAATCTAAGGGGATTATTTTCCCGATTGGTTCCACAGAGCAACATGGCCCAACAGGATTAATTGGCACTGATGCCATTTGTGCAGAAGCCATATCACGTGGAGTAGGTGAAGCAACTCAAGCAATGGTTGCGCCAACCATCAACATCGGCATGGCATTACATCATACCGCGTTTCCCGGCACAATCAGCCTGCGTCCCAGCACCTTAATTCAGGTAGTGCGAGACTATATAACTTGTTTAGCCAAAGCTGGTTTTACCAAATTCTACTTTATCAACGGACACGGTGGTAACATCGCCACCCTCAAAGCCGCTTTCTCCGAAACTTACGCCCACTTAGAAGACTTGCAGATTGTCAACGCCCAAAAGGTGCAATGTCAAGTAGCTAACTGGTATATGTGCGGTTCCGTATACCAGCTAGCTAAAGAATTATATGGCAACCAAGAAGGCTCTCATGCTACCCCTAGTGAAGTAGCTCTCACCCAGTATGTTTATCCAGAAGCAATTAAGCAAGCACCCCTCTCACCAGAGGTTGCATCAGGACACAAAATTTATAGTGCAGCTGATTTTCGCTCACGCTATCCAGATGGACGCATGGGTTCAAATCCTGCCCTAGCAACCCCAGAACACGGTAAGCAGCTTTATGACTTAGCAGTCAAAGAACTGAGCAACAGCTATTTAGAATTTTTGAGCGCAGAATAAAACCTCACCCAAAAGCGGAAAATACCAGATTTCCCAAAAAAACTTTGCGTACCTCCGCGCTTCCCTCAGCGTCCCTCTGCGGTAAAAAAAATCTCATCAAAAACTAGGAGCGCACATAAGTACGCTCCTCCAAACTGATTAATTCCGAGCAATACCTTCTTCACGGGCTGCGCGTTGCACAGCAGCAGCAACAGCGGTGACGACACGCTGATCAAAAACTGAAGGAATAATATGTTCCCGATTCAAATCTGAGGGATTAACTAAAGAAGCGATCGCACTTGCTGCTTCCAGATACATTGTGGTGGTAATAGTCTGTGCCCGACAATCTAAAGCACCGCGAAATATCCCCGGAAAAGCGAGGACGTTATTAATTTGATTCGGGTAGTCACTGCGACCAGTAGCCATAACAGCTACTATTGGGCTGACTAATTCAGGCTGAATTTCCGGAATTGGATTAGCCATTGCAAACACAATGGAATCTTTCGCCATTGATTTCACCATTTCTGTTGTTAAAACTCCCGGTGCGCTGACGCCGATAAACACATCCGCCCCTTGTATTGCACCCGCTAAAGTACCTTGGGCTTTGACTGCAAATTCCTGCTTTTCTGCTGTCAAATCAGTGCGACTGGTAGAGATAATCCCTTTTGAGTCGCAGAGCAAGATGGTTTCTGCCCCAGCTTTGCGGAGTAAACGAGCGATCGCTACCCCAGCCGCCCCAGCACCGTTAATCACAATGCGGATGCTTGCCATTGACTTATTGACCAGCTTCAGGGCATTAAACAAAGCGGCTAAGGTGACTATTGCTGTACCGTGTTGGTCATCGTGAAAAACGGGGATATCTAATTCTTGTCGCAGTCTTTGTTCAATCTCAAAGCAGCGAGGTGCAGCGATATCTTCTAAGTTTACACCACCAAAAACCGGGGCGAGATTTTTGACTGTCTGGACAATCTCATCCGTGTTTTGGGTAGCAAGGCAGATGGGAAAAGCGTCAAGCCCTGCAAATTCCTTGAACAGCATCGCTTTACCTTCCATGACTGGTAGGGCAGCAGCTGGGCCAAGATTTCCCAATCCTAAAACAGCACTACCATCAGTCACAATGGCAACTGTGTTTTGTTTGATGGTTAAGTTGTAAACTTCCTCAGGGTTTTGGGCGATCGCATTACAAATCCGACCGACTCCTGGGGTATAAGCCATTGCTAAATCAGATACACTCTTCAAGGGAATTCGGCTGACAATGCTGATTTTGCCACCACGATGCAAATTAAAAGTGCGATCGTAAACATTCAGCACCTTAATGTCTGGTAATTCTTTCACTGCTTGCACAATAGTCTCAGCGTGTTCCGTGCTAGCAGCATCGACGGTAATATCGCGGATGGAATCTTGACGGGTTTGCTCGATTAAATCAATTTGACCAAGATTCCCACCAGTGATGGCGATCGCCTGAGTGACTGAAGCCAACATTCCCACACGATTGGGTATGTGCAAACGGAGGGTTAAACTAAAACTAGAATTAGGAGTTAAGGTTGCCATTTTGATTTTCGATTTTAAGTTTTAGATTTTATATTGAATTGCTTGTGAAAATTCTATTTCCACAATTAAATCTGACATTTAATGTATATACTTAGGCTTTTAGCATAAAACCTCAGTGTCTATTGTATTTAAATACACTATTGACGCTTCTGGATTTTCTGGATTTCATTGTCATAATCAGGATTTTGTGGATTTAAGGATTTTCAGGATGTTATTGATGGAAAATTGGAGATATAACAGAATGAATATTGTCAGAATATTCATAAAAAATCCAGTTCATCCTGAAATCCTGAGCATCCTGATTCAGACATTAGTTATTGTCGATGATTTGAGCAGGCTGTCCAGCCCACCCCAAAAACAAAAAACGCTCCCCATCAGGAGAGCGTTTCTTATTTAACTAAAGCTTAGTTATTAACCGTTGATTGCAGGAGCAGTCAGAGCAACAGGAGCAACTTCACCAGCAGCCAAGTCTAGGGGGAAGTTGTGAGCGTTACGCTCGTGCATTACTTCCATACCCAGGTTAGCGCGGTTGATCACGTCTGCCCAAGTACCGATGACGCGACCTTGAGTGTCAAGGATTGATTGGTTGAAGTTGAAACCGTTGAGGTTGAAAGCCATTGTGCTGACACCCAAAGCGGTGAACCAGATGCCGATCACTGGCCAAGCTGCCAACAAGAAGTGTAGTTGACGGCTGTTGTTGAAGGAAGCGTATTGGAAGATTAAGCGACCGAAGTAACCGTGAGCAGCAACGATGTTGTAGGTTTCTTCTTCTTGTCCGAATTTGTAACCGTAGTTTTGTGACTCGGTTTCGGTTGTTTCACGAACCAAGGAAGAAGTTACTAGTGAACCGTGCATTGCACTGAACAAGGAACCGCCGAATACACCAGCTACACCGAGCATGTGGAAGGGGTGCATCAAGATGTTGTGCTCTGCTTGGAACACAATCATGAAGTTGAAGGTTCCAGAGATACCCAAGGGCATACCGTCGGAGAATGAACCTTGACCAATTGGGTAGATCAAGAATACTGCGGTAGCTGATGCCAAAGGTGCAGAGTAAGCTACACAGATCCAAGGACGCATTCCCAAGCGGTAAGAAAGTTCCCACTGACGACCTAGGTAGCAAGCGCAACCGATCAAGAAGTGGAAAATTACCAATTGGTAAGGGCCGCCGTTGTACAACCACTCATCTAAGGAAGCTGCTTCCCAAATGGGGTAGAAGTGCAAACCGATAGCGTTAGAAGAAGGAACAACTGCACCAGAGATGATGTTGTTTCCGTAGATCAAGGAACCTGCAACTGGCTCACGGATACCGTCGATGTCAACGGGAGGCGCAGCGATGAAAGCAATGATGAAGCAGGTTGTAGCAGCTAATAGGGTAGGAATCATCAACACGCCGAACCAACCGATGTAAATCCGGTTTTCGGTGCTGGTGATCCACTCGCAGAAGCGATCCCATACGTTGGCGCTAGAGCGCTGTTGTAAGGTTGTGGTCATTTTTTTATGAGTGCGGTAATTTGTTAAAAATGAATCAGGTGGATTTGTTTCTTCCCTGTGCCTATAAATGTAACATGAATTTACATTTCGTCTAGTATCTATTTTTTGATTGTTTTCCGTAAAGTAATTAACTTTACTTATACTAACCGGTGCCAGGGTAGCCATGACCCGCGCTAAAAGTCAAAGTAGATATAGGGTAAGCTACCCTCAGGAGCTAATAACCAAACGGCGTAAAGGCTTATGGGTACGAACACGAGCTTGATAGGCCAGTTTAACTCTAACTTTAGCTTTCGGTTAAAGGCATAGACTATACCCATCAGGCCAGCTATGGCTAGCAGTAGCCAAGCTATTTGGTATTGGTTCATATTTAGGGCTTCCACATAGATCTTTTGAACAAATTGTTCATCGGCAGAATGACCCCAAAGGTGTCCAATTACCAGAGAAGAGTCTTGGAGGTTGGGGAGACGGAACCAGATCCAAGAGGTAAACACCATCAGTTGAGTCAATAGCCAAGCGAGAATTATACCCAGAGGGTTTTGCCAGAAATATTCCATATTCTCAAAGCGATCGCTGATTGCATCTGTAAGTCGATGAACCCCCAAGGCTAAACCGTGAAATACGCCCCAAACTACATACCCCCAGGCAGAACCATGCCAGATGCCAGCAATCAGCATCACGATAAATAAATTCCAGCAGGTGCGAATCAAACCCTGACGAGAACCACCCAAAGGAAAGTAGATGTAATTACGCAGCCAATCTCCCAGAGTTATGTGCCAGCGCCGCCAAAATTCCGCAATACTAGTGCTGAAGTAGGGAAAGTCAAAATTCTCAGGTAGAACCAAACCAAACAGCAAAGCCGTACCACGGGCAATGTCTACGTAGCCGTTGAAATCCAAATATAACTGTAAGCCGTAGGCCCATGTAGCTAACCAAAGATCGGCACTACCTGCCCGTTGTAGGTTACCAAAACATAAATCGACAAAAATCCCTAGGTAATCTGCAAAAATCCCTTTTTTGACAGCACCTCTAGCAATTAACCACAGTGCCTCAGCCACTTTATCAACCGTGGGTAAGTGCGGTGTATTGAATTGAATCGCTAAATTATGGTAGCGAGTAATCGGTCCGGAAATCAGTTTGGCAAAGAATAATTTGTATGTGGCAAATTTGAGAAACTGTTCAGTAGCGGGGGCACCACGATAGACATCAATTAAATAGGCAATGCATTCAAAGGTGAAAAATGAAATTCCTAACGGAGCAATAAATTTAAAAGTAGCATCTGGTGCTTCTGTTGATAGGTTAAAAACAACTCTGAATACAGGGGGTAGATATTTAAAACCTAGTAGAAGTGACACATTTAAGATCACGCCCAACCACAAAATTTTTAACCTGCGAAGATTCCAGTCAGCTTGGGCAAATTGCCACTCTTCGTTAGAAATTCGCCAGTCCTGAGAATGTGGCCCTGGTGATGTGTTTTTGCCTATCTCCAGTCCCAAACGAAAGTTAATAAAAGTAAGTACTAAAAGTAATGGTATGTATTGAATGTGCAAGGATGCGTAGAATACAAGACTGGCTAACAGTAAAATCCATAAACGTAACCTTTGTTCTGCTAAAGTCCAGTAAATTATTAGGACTATCAGCAAGAAAATTCCGTAAAAAATTGATATAAATTTCATTTGTCAGTTGTCAGTTGTTCCCTTTTTTATGCCCATTTTTTACTTTGCTGGCCAAGGAATCATCGGGTCATTAGCTAGCTTTTTCGAGACTTCATAAGCCCCAAAGCGATTAAGGTGGCTGGGATCAGAAAAATAATCATTTCTTGTTAGCCACAGTGGGCTTAAATCTCGGTAGACAAAGTTGGAATTAGCAGCAAAGCTTAACATATACTGCTGAAATTCTTGCTCATGTTTTTTCCGGACTGCGTCTAAGTAGTCTGAGGTGAGGGGCATATTGACAAATATTAGGGAAATCTTATGAGACTGGGTAAAATCCAGCACCGATTGGAAAGCTGCATCCTGCTCACCTCCTACTTGAAAATATCTATAGTCGTTGTCATAATTTCCTGGAACTCTGGGATGTTTTTGATAGTATCTAGCAGGATTAAAGCGGATAGATAAGGGCAAGAAGCCATCAAAGTCAACGGATTGTTGGGAATTATCTTCTTCTGGATTATTAGTTGTGGACTGGATTTGTGATGTGACTTTCTGAGTGCCATGGGCTACGCCGCGCCAAAGGCGAT
Source organism: Cylindrospermum sp. FACHB-282 (assembly GCF_014697195.1). Taxonomy (GTDB): domain Bacteria; phylum Cyanobacteriota; class Cyanobacteriia; order Cyanobacteriales; family Nostocaceae; genus Cylindrospermum. Next base: position 114,923 of record NZ_JACJRJ010000014.1, read on the forward strand.
CGCTAAACGGCAAATATTTCAGTTGTTTTTGCAATAGAGTTTGAATTTGGTCACGGTGTTGATAGCTAGCAGAAAAACCAGCCAAAGATTGATCTAACCACTGATTGACAACTTGATAGCTGTTAATCTCTTGTGCTTTGTCGTTGTGTTTTGGCTCTGATGTAGGATTTGCCGAATTTTTGGGCAGGCGATCGCCTCCGGCGGGGCGTAGCCCATCGCTACTTGCCGTTGTTAGCGCTTTTTGCAACGCCTGTTTGTAGCCATTTGATGCGGAGATGGCGTTAAAGGTGATATCCTCGCGACCGCTGTTAAAAGCACGAGAACCATCAGCCCAAAGAATTACTTTTGGCAGTTCAGATGGTTCCAGTAGTTGGCGGATGATAAAGTCTACAACCTTTGCAGTAGCGCCGTTAATGCCAAAATTAAACACGTCAATATTGGCATAACCCTGAGTTGCCAAGGCTTGAGAAAGTGCCACCGGATCAACTCCCCTGAGGGCGCGGGAGGAACCAATAATTAATACATCCGGTGGACTACCAGTTGTAGCCAGGCGCTGTTTATACAGCGCTAGTTGTTCATCTAACTGCCTGGCATTGAAACTAGGCATCTGCGTTAGGGAAGCTCCCGCCTTGCGGGCTCTCGCTGCTAAAAGAATAGCAGTTGCAGTGGCCTTGGGCTTCAGCGGTGCAGCTGGCAAACCCGACTGGCGATCATCATTTTGAGTGAACCCAGAAGCATTGAAAGCAGAACTCCCAGCCTGAGGAGATTTTCTTTTCCCCGTGTTAGCAAAAAATGCTGTGATCTCACTCTGGTTTTCACCCATTGTCAAAGCTGGCTTTGAATTTGAGGATGCTGGGGGCCAAACAGTAGCGACTTTGGGCGAAGTTGGGTTGGTGTGAGTGATAACGTAACCCAACATCCAATCAGTTTGGAGTGTGAGCAATAAACCCAAAGCAACCCAGACTAGGGAAGACCGAAGTCCTTGATTATCCGGGCTTTGCTCTGCTGATTGGCCGATTTCTGTAAATAGCTGGGTGGCTAACAGCCACTTTCTGGCTGTGGTATTGGTAGTTGCTACCCAATCCCGCGCTACTTCGGTGACGAAACTTTGAACTTCCTGGGTCGTTAAATCGGGACGCAGCATTGGCTCGTTAGTTTCCGAGATGATCAGATCGTTAACGTATTCCGCAGTGGCGGCAAACTCTGGTGTTGCTTCTGGCACTAACCGTTGGCGATGCCCAAAATCGATGCCGTAATGCCAATTCGGTTCCTTATCACCAGCACGACGTCCGTAGACACGCACACCGATAAGTCCAGGAATTTTTAACTGGCGGATCAACTGAGCGACTTTGCTGGCCACTTGTTGACGTGTTGGACAAATGGGAGCATCACACATAATGTGCAATAAATCAGCTTTGCGAAGCAGAATTACACGGATACCACCTGTCTTCAGTCGCCCATCTAGGTCAGGGTTGAGTAACCGCTCTAGTAAAAAAATGATCGCTCTTTCATCACCAGCAATACCCAAATCTAGAGCTGATGTGGCCAGGGCAGGATGATCCGCAGCCGGTAAAGATGACCAATCAATCCAAGCGGGCTGCTTGTCAATAGTTTTTTGTCCGTATATGGTGGCGGCGAGAATCCCTTGGGGCGCGATCGCTTCTAGCTGGGGTAAAATCGCCTGCAAGCACACTGTCTTATCTGGTGCTCTTTCAGTTTCTAAAGGGTCAAAAGCTGGAGTACAAAAGATATGTAGAGTGGACTCTTTGAGAGCAGCTTGGACAGCAATTTTGGACTCTGACAATATATCAGTTAACAATCGGGCGATCGCTTGTACATCCCCCCAGCGGGCCCATTCTTTAAGCATCGCCTCTGGTGGCGTCAAATCAACCCGCAGCAACCAATCCGGCGCAGTTTCACCGCTCACTTGGGAAACAATCACTGCATCTTGGTAGCCAACAAGCTTGAGATGGCGTAACTTCTGGGCTACTGGTTCTGCCAGCAATGATGCATCGGGGCTATAGACCGACCCGCATAATATCCACAAGCGTTTGGATGCGGGTTGAGAATTTGTTCCGGGCTGCTTAATCTTTACCTGGACTGCTACACCCAAGGTACTAAGATTTTCGCTGAGATAGCGAGCAATAGCATCTGGGTTTCCCTGGCGTGCTAAACTCTCATTAGAGACAATTAGCGCCCCACCATATTGTCTTGATTTTTCTGAGTCTGCTATCAGGGCCTGTTTGACCTGTTCCAGATGCCGATCCAATTGATTCAAGTACACTCGATGGCACCATTGGGGCCGGTGTTCCCCTTTTCTGCGACCGTAGACAAATACTTGGTATATTGAGGGTTGTTCGTTACTGGTGAGGGTATCCAAGTCTGTTTGCTGCAGTGCTTGCAGCAAGTCAGACAGTGTACGCCAACGTTGTGGACACTCTGTACCTTCACAAAGAATATGTAGGTCATTTCCCCGCAACCGGACTTTCACCCCGAAAGTGTTGATCCCTGTTGCTTGGCTTACCCATTTCACTAAGGATTGCTGGCGATCAAGTAATGCTGTTTTCATGGGAAGTTAACTTTAACAGGAAGCAAGTATTTGGGGTAGTGACTGCGCTTGTAAACTAGAGACATACAGGTTTATCACACTTTGCAGTTTTTTTTTAACACTTTTGTTACCTTATAAGCTGGCAAAATGGGCAAAGATAGTTTTATAAGGTTGCAAGTCTAACAACGACAAGAGTTTTGCGTTTATCCTACTCATCTTCCTTTTCACCAAAAATTAGCAATGCCACTTGTGATCCAAAATTCCTCATCTAACCCCGGACTAAATCTAACTTTGTTGAGTATTCCCCACTCTCTCCTCTTACAAATAGGTACGGTGTCTATCCTCCTGCTGCTCACTGTAGAAAAAGCCACTGGCAAAACACTAGTAGCTTTAGGGGAGAAGAGTGAAGAATTGTTTCGAGGCGATCGCCTGCCCATCCTCAACTTCCCACCAGATGATCACAAACTAAATCAAAGTTAAAAAAATATACTATAAGCGAAAATTTGCTCCAGAACAATCATAGTGAGCATCACGCACAAAACCTAGAACTGTAAACAGTAATTGGCTTTACAAGAACAGAGAATATGGGTTCCCTTTTATACTCTTTATCGCAAGCTGCGAATATCTACCCCGCCTCGGAATTATTTTTGCGTCATCGTCTACAGGTAGTAGAGGAATTGTGGGAGTCAGTTCTCCGGCAAGAATGCGGTCAAAAAATGGTGGAGCTACTGCGGCAGTTGCGCGATTTGTGCTCCCCAGAAGGACAAGCCACACATGACCAAGCATCGGGAGCCGTCAAATTGATTGAACAACTGAATATTAACGAAGCAATTCGCGCAGCTCGTGCCTTTGCTCTGTATTTTCAGCTGATCAATATCATAGAGCAGGAATACGAACAAAAGCAGCAATTGAATCGTTATTCCGAGACAGAAGCAGAACCACCAGACCAGGAAACTCTACCAAATATTATCTACTCTACTAACCAGACAGAAGATGACGCCCCTGTTAATAGGGGAAGAGGAGCAGACTTGCTCACCAAGAGTTGGATGGACAAAGCCCAAGTTAAACATAAAGGTACCTTTGCTGCCTTGTTTCCCCATCTATTTCAGCTGAATGTCCCACCCCAGCAAATTCAACGTCTAATTACACAATTGGATGTGCGCTTAGTCTTCACCGCACACCCGACGGAAATTGTCCGTCATACTATCCGGGATAAGCAGCGACAGGTGGTCAACCTATTACAACAGCTTGATAGAGTGGAAAACCGCTCCGGTAGCACAGGTGGCAGCTATCCTTGGGAAGCAGCAGATGTCCGCGAACAATTGCTCGAAGAAATTCGCCTCTGGTGGCGCACAGACGAACTCCACCAGTTCAAACCCACAGTGTTAGATGAAGTAGATTATGCCCTTCACTACTTCCAAGAAGTGTTATTTGATGGCATTCCCCAACTGTATAAACGCTTCAAATACGCTCTAAATCAGACCTTTCCTTGGCTGGAACCACCGAGTAAAAACTTCTGCTCTTTTGGCTCTTGGGTGGGTTCTGATCGAGATGGCAACCCATCAGTAACACCAGAAATTACCTGGCAGACTGCTTGTTATCAGCGGAAAATGGTGTTAGAGAGATATATTCGCTCAGTCAAGCAGCTGATTGAGTTGTTGAGTGTGTCAATGCATTGGAGTGATGTCTTGCCAGACTTGCTGGAATCACTAGAGTTAGATCAGTCTACGTTGAGTGAAGTATACGACTCTCTAGCATTGCGTTATCGCCAAGAACCCTATCGCCTGAAGCTAGCTTATGTACTAAAACGGCTAGAAAATACGCGTGATCGCAATCTAGCTTTATACAACCGAGAAACGCCAAAAAATCAAGAATCCCCAATGTACAGTTCGGGGTTAGAGTTTTTAGCAGAACTGCGGTTGATTGAACGTAACTTGACCGAAACTGGTTTAAGTTGTCGGGAACTGGAAAATCTGATCTGTCAGGTAGAAATTTTTGACTTTAACCTCACACAGTTAGATATCCGCCAAGAATCATCCCGCCATGCTGATGCGCTGAATGAAATTCTTGAATATCTCCAAGTCTTACCCCAACCTTATAACGACCTCACAGAAGAACAGAGAGTCACTTGGCTCACAGGGGAACTGCAAACCCGTCGGCCGTTAATTCCAGCAGAATTACCATTTTCGGAAAAAACCAACGATGTAATTGAAACCTTCCGCATCGTGCGATCGCTGCAACAGGAATTTGGGGTCAAAATCTGCCAAACTTACATTATCAGTATGTGCCGCGATGTCAGCGATGTTCTGGAAGTTTTACTGTTAGCTAAAGAAGCCAGACTTTTTGATCCAGCCATTGCTGTGGGGAGTATTCAGGTTGTACCCCTATTTGAAACAGTAGAAGACTTACAACGCTCTCGCAGCGTTATGCGGCAACTGTTTGCACTACCGTTATATCGCGCCTTGTTAGCTGGAGGCTATGACAGTGCAGAGCAACGAGTGCTGAGTCCTGAATCTACAAACCAAAATCAGTCACCTCAAGTCGGGGAAACTATTCAAGCAACAACAACCTGTACACTCAGAACTGACTTGCAAGAAGTGATGCTGGGATACTCCGACAGCAACAAAGACTCTGGTTTTTTAAGCAGCAACTGGGAAATTCATAAAGCCCAAAAATCACTGCAGCAAATAGCAGAAGAGTACAGTGTGAATTTGCGGATTTTTCACGGACGTGGCGGTTCTGTAGGACGGGGAGGAGGGCCAGCTTATGAGGCGATTTTAGCTCAACCGGGACACAGTATTAATGGGCGGATCAAAATTACCGAACAAGGGGAAGTTTTAGCTTCTAAATACTCCTTGGAGGACTTAGCCTTGTACCACATGGAAACTATCACCACCGCCGTGATTCAAGCAAGTTTGCTGCGGACTGGGTTTGATGATATCGAACCTTGGAATGAGATTATGGAAGAGTTAGCAGTGCGATCTCGTCAACATTATCGCGCCCTCATCTACGAACAGCCTGATTTTACCGACTTTTTCCACCAAGTAACCCCCATTGAGGAAATTAGCCAGCTGCAAATTAGCTCCCGTCCCGCACGTCGTCCATCTGGTAAGAAAGATTTAAGCAGTCTGCGAGCTATTCCTTGGGTATTTAGCTGGACACAAACCCGGTTTTTGCTGCCTTCTTGGTATGGGATCGGCACAGCTTTGCAAGAATTTGTCACCGCTGAACCAGAACAACACCTAAAGCTGCTGCGTTACTTTTATGTCAAGTGGCCCTTCTTCAAAATGGTGATTTCCAAAGCAGAAATGACCTTGGCCAAAGTAGACATGGAAATGGCACGCCATTACGTCCAGGAATTGTCTAACCCCGAAGACAAATCTCGGTTTGATCAAGTTTTTGAGCAAATTGCTAGCGAATTCTATCTCACCAGGGATTTAGTTTTACAAATCACTGGACACAATCGACTTTTAGACGGTGATCCAATCTTGCAGCGTTCAGTACAGCTACGCAACGGCACAATTGTACCTTTAGGGTTTATTCAAGTTTCCCTACTCAAACGCCTACGGCAATCCCAGAATACTACAACCTCTGGGGTTATTCACTCCCGTTATAGCAAAGGCGAGTTACTGCGAGGGGCATTGTTAACCATTAACGGCATTGCTGCGGGTATGAGAAATACAGGTTGAAATGTCAGTAGGGGCGGGGAAACCCCGCCCTGAGTCAGTGGTAAAACACAAACAATTGACAACTGACAATTAAACTAATGGCTAGAAAACGAATTCTAATTTGTACCTTTTTGGCGCTGTTATCAGGGTTTTTTGGTGGTTACATTGGTGGACAAATCACCTTAATGCTGAATAGCCAGCACTGTCACAACCAGCCTTGGGGTTTAAAACAGATGTGCAGCCTTTGGGCGAGACCAGGGGCAATTTGGCAAGGTAACACGGCAGGAATTTGGACAGGGACAATTTTAGGGGCGTTCGTAGGTGGTTTGGTGACGCGCCCAGTTCAGGATTAGTTAATGACTACTTTATCAACTATCGGTTGGGGCGGTAGGTGATTGCAAATTACTGAGGATTTTCCAAGAGTTAGTCCTGGTATCAAAACAACGCCAATTACCCTTAGTGCTTTCATGGTAGCAAAACAAAGTGCGATCGCTGCCGTTAAAGTTGTCCGTTAAAAAATATACTAATCCTCGAAATGGATAGGTTTTGCGACTCAGGCGCTTGGCTACTGCTTGATTTGGGCATTCGACGACGAAAACTGGTTGTCCATCCAGATGAGCCAAGGAAAAAATACACATCCGCAAAATAGCTCTGAGCCAACTTTCGGAATTGTCGAAATAATCATCGATAATTTTGTTCGTCAGAGCTTGTTCGAGGCTACGGTCTTTGTTGCAAGGAGTTTGGGCGTCAGACATAGCATTACCTATTGCTACACCATTGGTTAGAGATTAAACCAAAATCTCGAAAAGTGACAAGTCTTTACACAGATTTAAGGCAACATCAAGGAAATTCATCTTCTGGCTGCAAAGAAATGCCCGCAAGTGAGCAAATACAGGACTAATTGCTTTAGCACGTGTCTTCAAGGCTGGTAAAATTTACCTATAGCCTTAAGAGCAAATTACCATGCCTACCGAAACTAACCCAGGAAATCAAACCACCACAGGTGCTGATGCTATTGATGAAGCGATCGCTGCTGGAATCGATTTTGATGGTTCTCCTATTCCCTCAGCCAAGTTAGAACTGTATAGCAAAGTCATGGGGCTAGAAGCAAATAGACAGCGCAGTGGCGTATCCAACACCATGCGATCGCGCATTGTGCGAATTGGTGCAAAGCACATCCCCCAGCAAGAACTCGACAAATTACTGGTAGATGCTGGTTTTGCTCCCCTGAAAGAAAAAGAACTTGCCTTTTTTTACGGCGGTAAATAAGGAAATTGGGAGGTGTGGAAAACTCACCCCATCTCTCTATCACTTGGACAAAGTTCTTTCCATTAGCACCTAGGGTGGAGTAGAATCCGGCGGATAGATTTAATCTACCTCTAATCTTCGTTGAGTCCAGGGTGGCAATACAAGCTGCATCAACGGTTCTAAAACCAGATCAGTGCGATGACATAAATGATATAGTGCGTCTTTTTCGGTTCTTGATCATCAATATAGTGTAGCCGCACAGTACCACGAAAGAAAGGGAAATCTAGGGATGGTTTACGGAAACGAACAGCACTTTGAGACAACTTATCTTCCTTTAAAAGTGTAGTGTTTCCAGGGTGACAGTAAGAGTCTGGATTTAGTTGGTAATATTGCTTAAAGGCAGACTGATATTATATTGCACGCCATAATTACCGTGGGCTGCATATGTCCTATCTAAATAGCGTACCAGCAAAAATGCTGTTTGGGTTTAGTACCCAATTGACCACCTCCCAGGGTGTCTAAACCGATTGAAAATACTTCAGTTTTATGCTCCTCCTGTTACTCTCAGAAAGGAATAATCGAAGCCAGATTTTGTAACTTTGATTTAATCAAGGTTTGGATCTCAAGGGGCGGCAAGCACCTTGAAAGCCCTTTTATATAACCCACATTCGGCACCCCGACTGTCACAAACGGCAATTACTGAGATAAAAAAGCCAAGCAAGAATAAAAACAGACATTTTTAGTCAAAAAAGACATTTGAGCAGCCATGAATAATCAAGAATGGCATCAAAACGTATTCTCAATAAGGAACAATAAGAATGAGAGGCATATATATTCGTGTTGGATAAATAAATGAACATGTTAAATGCCTAAGTCATAAATTTGATTAATAAATCAAAGTTATGCACCTAGATTTTTGACATGTAAGTGAGAGCTATAGGAATAATATTTGATTTTTGAAAAAAAATAAGAGATAATACGGAGAGAGCATACAAGTCTAAAACAGAACAATGATAAAGCAGTATTTAGAACAAGAGATACCTGCGGTGGGTGGAGTCATCGGCGAACTACAGGAATTTATAGCTCAAAATC
>NZ_JACJRJ010000015.1 GCF_014697195.1 Cylindrospermum sp. FACHB-282
CCCCGTCCTGTCAAACCTATGGTTTGAATTAGTTGGGGGTCAATTCGTCGTCGCCCAAAAATTCATCCCACACTCCTAAGAGTGAGTGTGGGGCTTCTTTTCGTTTAAGCTAAATTAAAACCTTTTCCGGAGGTGTTGAACAACAAGATCCCCGACTTCTCTAATCGGCGATCTAAGCCGTATCCGCGTCGTGATCTGGCAAAATGGTGTCTAGATTGCGGAGCGTCCGGCAGGCATATCCACTGAAACCGACAACTAACAAACTCAGGGAAGATACCGCATATAAAAGGGTTATACCTGCACCTTTTTGAGTGCCAAATAGCTTGCCCATTATAGGTGTGAGACTACCGCCAGGCATCATCATCGGCTCAAAAACGTAATCTGCTAGGGGGCCAGCAATTAAAGTAGCGAATGCTGAAGTTATCAGCAAAATCATTGAGCGTGTGGCAAAGACACGCCCCTGGATATTAGGTTTAACCTTGCTTAACCAGATAGCATCGATAGAACTGCCCAGCAATGGAAAATTGAGAGATGAGCAAAATTGTGCAGGAATCCAAATTAATGGCATTCCTGCCAAACCAAAGATAGTCTTGCTCAAGCCGGCACCCACCATACCCAGCAACATTCCATCTATCCGACGCTGGAAACCACCCCAACGGCTAGTAACCAATGCTCCTATAACCCCACCAATTCCCGCTGCTGAGGCTAAGAGTCCTAGCAACTGGGCATTGTTACCAGTGCGGGCCAGAATCATCGGTGCATAAAGTGAGCTGCCAATGTCATGGGCTAACCAAAACAATGAAGTTATTACTAAAATGGCAAGTAAACTGGGGCGTGCGGTAATGTAGCGCCAGCCAAAGCTCATTTCCTGTTGAATATTTGTCGGGCTTTGGGTATCTGCTACTGTGATTGTCGGTTGGGGGATGTGTACTCGCAAAACTGTGATTATGGCGATCGCAAAAGTTGTGAGATCAATAATTAAGATCCCTACAAGCCCGATGGTTGCGTAGACCATACCAGCTAGTGCTGGCGCCATGATTTGAGCGCCGTAACTTGCTAAAAAGCCCATGCTGCTAGCACGGCCGTAGTGCTGCTTGGGGATCATTGTCGAAATCGCCGCACTGTAAGCTAGTTGTTGGAATTGCTCAAAAGTTCCCTTGACAGCCACAGCTAGATATAAGTGCCATAGTTGCAGATGATGGGTTAAATAAACGAGTAAGATGGCGATCGTCACCAAACCGCTGACTGTATCACCAAGCATGATCAGTAATTTTCGCTGGGTGCGATCTACAATCACCCCAGCTATCAGCGCCATCAATACTTGCGGTACTTGTGTAAAAAAACCAAACAAAGCTAAAGCCGTAGCCTGTCCTGTAACTTGCCATACCCAGATAGTGATAGCAAAGCTAGTCATGCTACTACCAATCATCGAAACCGTCTGGCCGATCCAGACGATCAGAAAATTTTTCATCGGTCTGAAGGCTCAAATATTTTCATAGCCTGCTGTTTGCCATTTTTCCCTGGGTATTTATAGCGGTACATCCCCAAGCCCGTAATGAACAAAATCAGGGGAGAAAGTCCCACAAAAACGTAGAGAATGCGGGTAGGTAAGCCACCGAAGGTGCCATAGTGCAAAGGATAAAAAGAATTTAAAATGCGATCGCCTAATGGTGCTTTCAGTGCATTATCTATCCGCAAGATTTCGCCGCTATATTGGTCTAAATAAATAGCACTGTTGCCGTAGCTATTAATTTCTTGGGGCAATTTCTGATAAATACTGAAGACATCTTCTGGCTTTTTGGGTAGCAAAATAAAAGATGTCACAGCATCGGTTAAAGCTGAATCAACTTTCTGTAAAATTTCATCTATACCTAGGGGTGATTTACCAGGCACAAGCTGAGAAACAGGTTTAGATAGCTTTGAGGTAAAGGTGACGGCATAGATAGCAGGTTTAGTGAAATCCTCAAAATTCCAACAGAAGCCAGTGAAAGCGATCAGGGTGAGAAAGACAGCAGAAACGATGCCTGCAACTTTGTGAATATCAAAGAGTGCCCTTTTCGGATGGGCATTGAGTTTAATTTTGAAGCCACTAATCAGCCTGCGCCAACCCGGCCAGAGAACTAAGCCGGAGATAGCCAGGACAAATAACAAAAAACCCCCAATACCAACGATAATTGCCCCAGTTTTACCAGCCAGCAAACTGTAATGCAAATCAATCATCTTAAACCGGAGGGACGTTTCCTGTCCGCGATCGCCTAAAATTGCACCAGTATAGGGATTGACAAAAACCTCCCTATTTTCGCCCTCCTTTGGACTCATTCGTACAACATAAGTGCTTTTTTTTGGCAGGGTAATGATCGATGTCGGCTGAAGATCAGGCCGATTGGCATAAGCTGCTGTCACAAGATTCAGCGCCGACTCAACAGAAATCCTTTCCCCTTGGGGAATCACTTTTTCAAATTGGTGAGCGATGATCAGTTCATCGATTTCATCTTCAAAAACTAACAAGCTGCCCGTCAAACCAACAAAAATCAGCAGCAATCCAACGGCTAAACCGATATAGCGGTGCAGAATGAAGGCAATATTGCGGATTTTCATAGGCTTCATTTTAGATGCTCCTGTTTGAATCTTGACGACAGCTTGTGAAGTTAAAAATCGATGGAAACAGTTCCCAAAACAGTCAATGGCGCACCAGGCGTTAAGTAATAGCCTTGGGATTCGTAGTAATTAGTATCAAACAGGTTTTTGATATTGAGAGCAGCTCGCCAATTATTTCGGCGGTAGAACACACTAGCATCTGCTCTGACATAAGAAGGAATTTTGATACTGTTAGGCAGAGTCGCTTCCCGCTCATCCACAAACACTAAACCCGCTCCAAATCCTAAACCTTGCAAATTACCACTTTGAAGTTCATAGGTTGTCCATAAACTGGCGCTATGTGCGGGTACGCCTTGCAATTTGTCGTCAACCAAGCCAGGATCATTATCTTGACTAACAAAAGCATCTGTGTAGGCATAGGTAGCAATAACTTTCCATCCTGGGAGAATCTCACCTGTAATATCTAGTTCAAGACCACGACTTCTTTGTTCACCTGTCTGGATACTAAAGGCATCATCTACTGGATCAGTCGTCAGTACATTTTGCTTAGTAATATCAAAATACGCCAAAGTAGCCGAGAGGCGCTTATTCAAAAACTCCTGCTTAATCCCCACCTCAAATTGTTCCCCAGTTTCCGGATCAAAAGTTTCTCCTGAGCGACTACGAGAAAAAATCTGCGGATTAAATGAATTTGTCCAACTAGCATAGACCGAAGTAGAGTTACTAGGCTGGTAAACTATGCCAACTCGTGGTGAAAAATTTGAAGTCGATGTTTCAATATTATAGGCATTGCCAACTACGTCTCTGTAGTAAGAATCTACCCAATCAAAGCGACCACCAGCCAAGATTTTTAAATTGGGCGTTAACTCAAATAAATCCTGAACATACAGCGCCACATTTTGACTACCATATTGATCATAGAAAGACCGACTCACAGGCCCTGGTTGGGCACCATATACTGGATTTAGCAGATCGAGTCCAGCAATAGATCCTCTATAAAAGTCGTAATCAAGTTTGTATTGGCCTATTTCCAAACCAAACAAAACATTATGGCGAATTGAGCCAGTGTTGAACTTACCGCTAATTTCGTTTTGCAGAGAGATATTATTCTGCTCCTCATCTGACGTTCGATATTGACGCTGCAATGTTCTGCCATCTGCTGCCAATGTCGTACCTTGAATAATCCGGGTGAGTCCATCAACGTTCAGGACATTTAAGCCCTGGCGGAATTTCCAATTATCACTGGTTTCATGCTCCAGGGTGTAAGTGAATGAAGAGGATCTAAACTCGGAACGAGGTAAATCAGGCTCGATGATGGAGCGGCTAATGGGAACATTTAAAGAAATATTTAATGGAGGTAAGCCGCGATCATAAACATAGTCATACTTCTGGTATTCATAATCGAATCCAATAGTAGTTCGCGGCCCAACTTTCCAGCTAAGTGACGGAGCGATAAAAGTACTTTCGCTTTCATTAAAGTCCCGAAAACTGCCGGCACTTTCATAGGCTGCATTGAGGCGGTAAAGAAGGGATTTATCCTCTGTGATTGGCCCTGTAAAATCAATCGTCGGGCGGTAAAAGTCATAGCTACCAACGGTCATCCCTACCCTGTAAAACGGATCTGCCAATGGTTTCTTGGTGATGGTATTAACTATGCCCCCTGGACTTTGAGCGCTACCGTAAAGCACTGATGCAGGCCCTTTGAGAAATTCGACTCGCTCAACATTGGCGACATCACGAGGAGAGAGAAAACCGAAATCTCTAAAACCGTTACGGATAGTTTCAAACCCAGACCCAAACCCACGAATAAAGTAACCCTGAGAAGAGATTCCACCGTAACCTGTTTGTTGTTGGACGCCGCTGACATTATTCGCTAACTCGTTTAGACGTACAACTTGCCGGTCTTCTATAACTTCCTTGGGGATCACCTGAATAGAGGCGGGAATATCACGCAGGGGAGCATCGATTTTGGTGGCAGTTGTGGCGTCTAATATGCGATATCCATCTTCCTCACCTGTTACTACTAATTCAATTGGTTGCTCTGTTTGGGCTGCTGGTTGCTCTGTTTGCGGTTGGGGTTGCTCTGGTGGTGTTTGGGCTGTTGGTTGCTCTGGTGGTGTTTGGGCTGTTGGTTGCTCTGGTGGTGTCTGGGCTGTTGGTTGCTCTGGTGGTGTCTGGGCTGTTGGTTGCTCTGGTGGTGTCTGGGCTGTTGGTTGCTCTGGTGGTGTTGAAGATACAACTGGCACCAACCCAAAAATCAGACCCTCATCACTATCAAACAATTCGACTGCTGGTAAACCTGCTGTTCCTGTGACAGTGACTCGGATAGTATTGGCATCTTGATTAGCCACTATCACCGAAGTGATTCCGGCTACTGGGTTGTCTTGGCGAAATGTATTGCCTGATGGTAAACGTAGTTGGGTTTTGGGAATATCGGCAATGTAATTATTGCCCTGACTCCGATTCAGGATTTGCAAACTTTCCCCATCGGTGGTTTGCAGAGTTAGTTCTAGACCATTATCTACTGACTCCAGTTTGATGCCGATAACTTGTGAGACTGCCGGCGAAGTTTGCGAGTCGGGAACTGTTTGACTCAGTCGCGGGATGTTGGTGGTTGGCACAGATGTCTGTACCGCAGTTAACAGGGGTAATGTTTGAGTAGAACTAGTGTCTTTAGTATTGAGAACACCTTTGCTCTGCCCTTCTAGATTTTCTACCTCCTGACTTACAGCCGGAGTTGTGAGCAAGACGATAGCTGAACCTGTGAGCAACAGGCTTGGTAATAATTGTTGTCGTTTCATACGTTTCTCTGATTAACCCTCACACCCAATAGCACCATTTGACTGGCAGTTGACACTAATTAAGCATTAACTTATTAGTAGTTCTTTGCAAAAATAGGATACTTCTAGAATAGTTTTTTGTTATCTGTGATACATAATTTATCGAAAATAATTATCAAGTTTGTAGAATTATCTCTGTCCTTTAGCAACAGGCTTTAGCAAGGGAATGTTGATGGCAACAGATAAACCATAATAGGTGTTTATCTGCTAAAAGTCAGTCTTTGGAAGTATTTCTGGCGTTTTAGACAACTTATATCCGGCAACAAAATGCCATTTTTCAGCGTAAAAAGCAAGAGACCCGAAAGGGCTGTTACCTAATTTCTACCATGAGATAGACATTCTTTGTCAATAGGTATAACTTAAGTGTTCTGAAAGAGGTGGCAAAATATTTCTTACGTAAGGGGTTGTAAATGCTAAAGATTTGCATTAATATGATTTTGCGTAATTGAGAGGTTATAGCAATATAACTCAGTAAAATCCTACTCCTACCTTTGATCAGCAATTACCATCCGACATGGTTAGGACTTAACGGACAGAAAATAGCAAATATGGGGTATGGTTTGTGCTGGGCAGCACCCTACAGGTAGGATGCGTCCCCTGACGCATCAAAAAAACCTGAAAGGACGGTAAATTTGTCAAGGAAAGTAAGCCCTAATGGTAACTACAGGTAGGATGCGTCCCCTGACGCATCAAAAAAACCTGAAAAGACGGTAAATTTGTCAAGGAAAGTAAGCCCTAATGGTAACTAGTGCGTTAGGGAACGCACCCTACAGGTAGTGTGCGTAAAGAATCCTACTCCTACCTTTGATCAGCAATTACCATCCGACATGGTTAGGACTTAACGGACAGAAAATAGCAAATATGGGGTATGGTTTGTGTCGTTAAAAATCATGATTTGTGCGTTAGGGAACGCACCCTACAGGTAAGATGCGTCCCATGAAAATGACTAAACCTTCCAACGGCTTAAAAGAAATTTTGGCTAACTGTTTTACAGTGGTTGATCTTCTGCGCTACAGAAGTTCTATCCAGCCAGATAGTTACGCTTTTACATTCTTGCAAGATGGCGAAACCCAAACAGCAACACTAACTTACCAAGAGTTAGATCGGCGTAGTCAGGCGATCGCATTTCAACTTCAAGCATTGGGTTATAGTGGTGAACGTGCTTTATTGCTGTATCCACCAGGATTAGATTATCTCGCTGCTTTTTTCGGATGTCTGTATGCCAACGTAGTCGCAGTTCCGGCTTACCCACCGCGCAATCAGCGCAACACCCCCAGAATCCAGGCTATTGTGGCAGATGCAGAGGTAAGAGTTGCCCTGACAACAACCGCAATTTTGCCCACAATCCAATCTTTACTTGCAGAGAAAACAAACCAAGAAAGTTTGCACTGGTTAACTACCGACAACCTAGAACAGGGAATAGCAGCATCTTGGCAAGCACCGGCAATCAATCCAGAGGCGATCGCCTTTCTCCAATATACATCCGGTTCAACAGGCACACCCAAAGGTGTCATGCTCAGTCATGGCAATCTCTTGCACAATGCTGCCACAACTTACCAATTGATGGGACATTCCCCCAGCAGCAAATTTGTCTCCTGGCTACCGGCTTATCATGACATGGGGCTGATTGGTGGCATACTCCAACCTTTGTATGGTGGCTTCCCTTGCATCTTCATGGCGCCGGCTTCATTTCTCCAACGTCCTTACCGTTGGTTGCAGACTATTTCCCATTACCAAGGCACAACCAGTGGTGGGCCTAACTTTGCCTATGAATTGTGCAGCCAAAAAATCACCCCAGAACAAAAAGCCACCCTAGACTTAAGTAGTTGGAGTGTAGCTTTTAACGGTGCTGAACCCATCAGACAAGATACCCTAGAACGCTTTGCTGCCTCCTTTGCCTCCTGTGGCTTTCGCCCAGAAGCATTTTATCCCTGCTATGGCATGGCAGAAGCAACTCTGATGATTTCCGGTAGTCAAAAAACAGCAGCACCCACAATTCAAAAAGTCCAGAAAGCAGCACTAGCCAGCAACAAAGTAATTGTAGATGTTGCCCCATCTCAAAACATTTACAGCTTAGTAGGTTGTGGTCAAAGCATACCTGACCAAAAAATTATCATTGCACATCCAGAAAAACTAGTTCATTGCCAACCTGATGAAGTTGGAGAAATTTGGGTATCTGGCCCCAGTATAGGTAAAGGCTATTGGAATCGCCCAGAGCAGACAGAGCAAGCTTTTGGGGCATATTTAAAAGATCCTGATGAAGGGCCATTCTTACGAACAGGTGACCTAGGCTTTTTGCACAATGGCCAACTCTTCATTACAGGTAGAAGCAAAGATTTAATTATCATTCGGGGTCGAAATCTTTACCCCCAAGACATCGAACTCACAGCAGAGTCCAGCCATCCATCCTTACGTTTAGGTAGTTGTGCCGCCTTTGCGGTAGATGTTGACAACGAAGAACGGCTAGTAGTGGTACAAGAGTTAGAGTTTCGCGCCAAACCCCATCTAGAAGAAGTCACCAAAGCCATTCGTCAGGCAGTAGCCCAAGAATATGAGGTGCAAGCTTATGCAGTAGTATTAATCAAACCGGGTACTATTCCCAAAACTTCTAGCGGTAAGATTCAACGCCGGGCCTGTAAAGCCGAGTTTTTGGCAAGTAATTTGCAGGTAGTAGGCGAAAGTATCCTGGACAGTGCAGATATTGTTAGCAGCGACCAGCCAAACTTGGGATCAATGTCTTACCTGCAAGCATTGGTAGCTCAAGTATTAAAAATTCCCCTATCCCAAGTGCAACCGCAACAACCTTTAACTGCTTTGGGTATTGATTCCTTAATGGCTTTCGAGATCAAAAATCAGATAGAGGTAGATTTTGGGGTGGTGATATCTGTAACTGACTTGTTACAAGATGCCAGTATCGCTGATATATTTCCATCTTTATCAACAAGTACCAAATCTCAGCAGCCAGAACTCAAGCCGATACCCCGTGATGGATATCTACCCCTGTGTTTGGCTCAAGAGCGGTTGTGGTTTCTCGACCAATTAGAACCGGGGAATCCCTTTTATAATGTGCCAATTGCTGTGCATTTAACTGGAAAATTAAATGTAACCACCTTAGAACAAAGTCTAAATGAAGTCGTGCAGCGTCACGAAGCCTTGCGGACGAGCTTCTTAGATGTGGATGGTAAACCAGTCCAGGCGATATCTGACTACAAGTTGACACTGCCAGTTGTAGAATTGTTAGGAGTAACTTTGGCTGAAGCGTTGCCTCTGGCCACTGAGTTTGCTCAACAGCCTTTCGACTTATCCCAACAACCACTCCTAAGAGTTCAACTCTTGCATTTAGGACAGCAGGAGTATGTGCTGTTGCTGGCCATGCACCACATTATTTCTGATGGTTGGTCAATTGGTATTTTGATTCAAGAACTAGCGGCAATTTATCAAGCTTTTTCTCATAACTTAACTTCCCCTCTGCCTGAACTGCCCATCCAATATGCAGATTTTGCCTATTGGCAAAGAAAATGGTTGCAAGGAGAAAATTTAAACACCCAGATAAATTACTGGAAGCAGCAGTTAAGGGGTAATTTACCTATATTGCAACTTCCCACCGACAGACCCCGGCCAGCTATCCAAACCTTTATAGGGAAAAAGCAATTCTTTGAATTTCCCCAGACTCTGAGGGCATCTGTCAACGACTTTAACCAACGAGAGGGTGTAACTCAGTTTATGACTCTCATCGCTGTATTCAAAACATTGCTTTACTGCTATAGCAAACAAACCGAAATTGTAGTTGGTTCCCCTGTGGCTGGTCGTAACAAAGCAGAAACTCAAGGGTTAATTGGGTTTTTTATCAATACGCTAGTTTTACGTACTGACCTATCAGGAAATCCCAGCTTTCGGGAATTATTAGGACGAGTGCGCCAAGTAGCTTTAGGGGCTTATGCTCATCCAGATTTACCTTTTGAGAAGCTAGTCGAAGAATTGCAACCAGAGCGTGACTTGAGTCACAATCCACTCTTTCAAGTTATGTTTATTCTGCAAAATGCCTCGATACCAACTATTGAACTGCCTGAATTAACTCTTCATCCCCTAGAGGTTGATAGCGGTACATCTAAGTTTGATTTAAAGTTTAGCATTTGGGAAAGTCCCGCAGGTTTTCAAGGTTCATTGGAGTATAAAACAGATTTATTTAATCCAATGACTATTAAAAAAATGAGCGCTCATTTTGAAATGCTTCTCAGTCAGATTGTTGCACAACCAGATATCAGTTTAAATGAGTTGGCTAACATACTTGCCTTAGCTGATAAAGAAGAACAATTCAACCAAGCCAAAAAGCTGGAAGATAGCTCACTGCAAAAGCTAAAACTAAGCAAACGGAAGGCAATTCGTCAAGCATGAAAATATTATTGGAAACAGAGCGATTAATTTTGCGACAATTTACAGAAGATGATGCTGATAACTTGTTTGAATTAGATAGTGATCCTGATGTCGTTCGTTTTACAACTAATCTAGGACAGCCAACTGAATACAGAATTATTCAAACCCAAATTTTACCTAATTTTTTTTCCTACTATGAAAAATATGATCATTATGGAATTTGGGCAGCAATTGAAAAATCAAGCCAAGAGTTTATTGGCTGGTTCCTATTTAGACTTATAGGAGATGCCTCTTATTTCGATCCCAAATTGGCTAATGCTAATGATATTGAGCTAGGATATCGCTTGCAAAAAGCTGCTTGGGGAAAAGGTTACGCAACGGAAGGGTCTAAAGCACTGATTTTAAAAGGTTTTTCTGAGTTAGGAATAGAGTGTATTTTAGCTGTTGCTTTTGCGATAAATGCGCCTTCTATACGAGTGATGGAAAAAGCAGGTCTTAAACTTCAGGCAAGATTTGTTGATAAGGATTATGCTCAAGAAGTTGTATTGTATATGCTCAAAAAAGATGAATTTAAACTAGATAAAAACTACACAAACCAAGCTGCTGTTAGTTGAATTTTCCAGAAAAATCAACGGTTAATAAATAATGACTTGTAATTTTATCTTCATCGAGTGATTTGAAGCAAAAACAATGAATTAAACGAAATATTGGACTTTTATGATTAATTATAATTTCTCAAAGATTAAAAGCAGAAGGTATTTGTTGAAGCAGAGGAATAATATCGCGTCTGGTTAAAAACTTATCATTAAGAGTGCAAGGGTGGAGGGGAGTTTCTTGCAGGGGGAGAAAGAGTTTTTAGACTTTTGCTCAGAACAAGGAATCATAACTAATCAGCCGGACATGATGTAACAAGAGACAAATAATGAAAATTCCCGAATTACCACAAATCAGATCAAAAAAAAGGCAAGGGATTAATCTAACAAATGCAGCATTGGTAAAAACAAGATTTTTATCATCTGATAATTCCTTACCTTTGCTAATTCAACCCACTGTAGAAGGAGTGAATTTAGTTACATGGGCAGCAAGTAATCAGGAGTTAATTGCCACAAATTTGCTAAAGCATGGGGGTATATTATTTCGCAACTTTCAAACGAGAGATATGGCTGAGTTTGAGCAATTTATTCAGACAGTTTCTGGTGAGTTAATTGAATATCGCGATCGCTCTTCCCCTCGAAGTTTAGTACAAGGCAATATTTACACCTCAACTGATTATCCAGCTAACCAAAGTATCTTTCTCCACAGCGAGAACTCCTACGCTGCAACTTGGCCATTAAAAATTTTCTTTCACTGTGTAACACCAGCAGATCAAGGTGGAGAAACACCAATTGCGGACACGCGAAAACTATTGCAACAAATTAACCCCAAAATTGGCGATCGCTTCCTCAAAAAAGGAGTAATGTATGTCCGTAATTTTGGTGATGGTTTTGGTTTACCTTGGCAAAAAGTGTTTCAAAGCACCAACCCCTCAGAAGTAGAAACTTTTTGCTACAACAATGGTATTGACTTTGAGTGGAAGCCGGGAAATCGCTTGCGAACCTGGCAACGTCGTCAAGCTATTACTACACATCCAAAAACCGGTGAGCAAGTTTGGTTTAATCATGCTGCATTTTTTCATATATCAACATTAGAACCAACCATCCGCGCAGCATTGTTAGCAGAGTTTACAGAAGCAGAACTACCACATAATACTTATTACGGTGATGGTTCACCCATCGAAGATATTACCTTAGAAGCAATTCGTGCCGCTTATCAAAAAGAAACGGTAATTTTTTCTTGGCAGACTGGAGATATTTTAATGCTCGATAATATGCTCACAGCACATGGAAGAATGCCATATCTAGGACAGCGGAAGGTTGTAGTAGGAATGGCAGAACAATTTGGTAATTAATTTATTTAGTGTCAAATACGGAGAAAGTTCATGCTAGAAGAAATGCAAGGTTTTCGACTATCACCCCAGCAAAAATATTTATGGCATTTGCAACAAAATGACCAACTAGCTTATCGTGTTCAGTGTGGTGTTTTGATAGAAGGAAATCTTGATGTCAATATTTTGAAATTAGCTTTAGAAAAAGTTGTGGAACGGCATGAAATTCTCAGGAGTAATTTTCATTGCTTACCAGGAATGGATATGCCGTTGCAGGTAATTAGAAATAACAGCATCACCTGGAGGGAAAGCTATGATTTTAGTAGTTGCTCGATTCCCGAACAAGAAGAATTATTGACAAGTCTATTTCATCAGTTAAGCAAACAGCCATTTGACTTGGTGCAAGGTTCTTCTTTAAATCTATTTTTGGTGACTTTAGCTCCATCTAAATATATTTTACTGATTAGCTTGCCGGCGTTGTGTGCAGATGCTGAAACCCTAAAAATATTGGTGCAAGAAATTAGCCAGTCTTATGCAGCTTGTGTGGCAGGGAAAGTCATAGATAGCGAACCATTACAATATGCAGATTTGGCAGAATGGCAAAATGAATTGTTGGAGGGAGCAGATACAGAAGCAGGTAGAGACTATTGGCGTAAACAGGATATTTATGACTTAAGAAGATTAAAAATTCCTGGAGAAAAACAACCTCCTGAAATATTAGAGTTTCAGCCGCAAACCCAAACTTTGATTATTGATTCTACTCTTGGAGAACAGATTGAAACTTTCATTCAGCAATACAATACTTCTCTAGCTGAGTTTTTATTAGCTTGCTGGCAGATTTTGCTGTGGCGTCTGACTCAAGAAGAAAATTTAGTTATTGGTATGGCTTTTGCCGGACGTAAATATCAGGAATTAGAGAATGCCCTGGGGCTATTTGCCAAATTATTACCGCTACAGATAAATTTAACAGCAGAATCTAATTTAATAGATATACTATCTCAAAATTGCCAGACTATAGGTGAAAACTCCCAGCTACAGGATTACTTCAGTTGGGAACAAATAGCAGAATCAAATACTCATAATTCCCGCTTTTTTCCGCTTTGCTTTGAGTTTAATCAGCAACCCGAAAAGTGTGTAGCTGCTGATGTATCTTGGGGAATTTATCAACAATACCTTTGTGGCGATCGCTTTAAAGTCAAACTTTCCTGTCTTCGCCAAAATCGCCACATCACCGCAGCCTTCCACTATGACTCTAGCTTATTTGCTGTAGAAGACATTACCCGCTTGGCTGGACAGTTTCAGGCATTGTTAGCTAGTGCGATCGCCAATCCGAATGCAACCATCAGTCAGTTAAACATTCTCAGCCCCAGGGAGAGACAACAATTACTCCACCAGTTCAACAACACCAAGCAAGATTATCCTCTAAACAAATGTATTCACCAACTGTTTGAGGAACAAGTACTGAAAACACCTCACAACATAGCTGTCGTCTTTGAAGACCAACAACTAACCTACCAACAACTGAACCAACGAGCAAATCAACTAGCTCACCACCTGCAAAATCAGGGAGTGGGGCCAGAGGAGTTGGTGGGACTGTGTGTAGACCGTTCCTTAGAAATGATTGTCGGGATATTGGGCATCTTAAAAGCAGGTGGAGCATACATCCCCCTAGACCCAACATTACCTACAGAAGCTTTAGCTTTACGGCTAAAAGATGCTCAAGCCTCAGTAGTACTGACACAACAGCATTTAATTGCAACTTTGCCGCATAATGCTGCTCAGATAATCTGTTTAAACTCTGATTGGGAAACTAGTAATACTAATCTCCACAGCAACGTTACCCCAGAGAATCTTGTTTATGTACTGTTCACCTCTGGTTCTACAGGTAAACCAAAAGGAGTAGCAATTGAACACCGTCAGCTGGTGAATTATCTCTATGGGATCATCAACCGGTTAAATCTGTCAGAGGGTCTGAGCTTTGCCTTAGTTTCTACCTTAGCAGCCGACTTGGGAAACACTTCAATTTTCCCTTCTTTGTGTACGGGGGGATGTCTGCACATTTTATCTGGCGATCGCGCAACTGACCCAACCGCACTTGTGGAATACACACGCAAATATCCGATTGACTGTCTGAAAATTGTACCCGCTCATTTAGCATCCCTGTTAAAATCCCCCACACCCCAGGCTTTGCTCCCTAGAAAACGGTTGATTTTAGGTGGTGAGACTCTCAGTTGGCAGTTAATTCAGCAGATTCGGGAGTATGCACCAGATTGTCAAATATTCAATCACTACGGCCCCACAGAAGCCACAGTGGGTGTACTTACCTATTCCGTTGAGTTTAGCAATCATCCCCAATCTGCCACAGTCCCCCTTGGTCAACCACTTCCTAACACCCAGGTATATGTGCTGGAAAATATGCAACTAGCACCTGTGGGAGTTAAGGGCGAAATTTACATTGGTGGTGCAGGGTTAGCACGTTGTTACTTACATCAGCCTGAGTTAACAACTGAAAAATTTATTCCCCATCCATTCAGCGACGAACCAGAAGCGCGACTCTATAAAACCGGCGATTTGGGGCGCTATTTACCAGATGGGACAATCGAATATTTGGGACGCAGCGACTACCAAGTAAAAATTCGCGGCTTCCGCGTGGAGTTGGGAGAAATTGAGACCATATTGCAGCAGCATCCAAATGTTAAGGAAGCAGTAGTCTTAGCCAGAGATACCCATCTGACGGCTTATATCGTCCAGGATTCCCCCAGCCAAATCAATGAATTACCTAGTTATGTGCGGGCTAGATTGCCTGAATATATGGTGCCTTCTGCCTTTGTCATTCTCAAAGCTTTACCCTTAACTGCCAATGGCAAAATAGACCGTCAACGGCTACCAGCACCCGATACAGCACGCCCTGAGTTAGAAAAAACCTTTGTGGCTCCCCGCACACCTGTAGAAGAGGTTCTGGCGGCGATTTGGGCTAAACTTCTGAATTTGGAACAAGTAGGAATTGACGACAATTTCTTTGAGTTGGGTGGACATTCGCTGTTGTTAACTCAAGTTGTTTCTCAAATTCGGGAAGCCTTTGGTGTAGAGTTAGCCCTGCGGAGTTTGTTTGAGACGCCGACAGTAGCCGGACTAGCTCAAAAGATAGAAACGGTAATGGGGGAAGGGCAAAAATTAGCAGTTGCACCCATTGCGCGAATGCAACCCACAGCCGAGTTACCCTTGTCATTTGCCCAACAACGGCTATGGTTTCTCGACCAGTTAGAACCGGGTAATCATACTTACAACATTTCACGGGTTTTACGCTTGGAAGGCTTGTTAAATGTCCCTGCACTGGAGGCGAGTTTTAACGAAATTCTGCGGCGACATGAAGCTTTGCGGACAAGTTTCACCAGTGCCAAGGGGGAACCAATCCAGGTGATTGCTGAGGCGTTAAATCTGAGTATACCTATGGTTGATTTGCGGGAATTACTGCCAGAACAGCAAGCGGTAGAGGTGGAAAGATTAGCTAAGTTACAATCTCAGCATTCCTTTGACTTAAGCCAAAGTCCGTTATTAAAAGTCACACTTTTGCAATTGGCAACAGCAGAACATATCTTGCTATTTACTATTCACCATATTATTGCTGATGGTTGGTCAGCAGGGGTATTGGTGAGAGAAGTAGCGGCACTTTATGCAGCATTTTGTTTGGGGCAGCCTTCACCATTACCAGAATTATCCTTGCAGTATGCAGATTTTGCGGTTTGGCAGCGACAATGGTTGCCAGAGGTGCGATCGCTTCAAATAGCTTATTGGCAAAAACAACTGGCTGGTAATTTGCCTGTATTGCAACTTCGGTGCGATCGCCAACGACCACCTATGCAAACATTCCGGGGCAAAAAGCAGTCTTGGCTAATCTCCCAGACTTTAACCAAAAAACTAAAGTCTCTCTCCCAGCAGGAAACAGTTACCCTGTTTATGACTCTGCTAGCAGCCTTTAAAACCTTGCTTTATCGCTACACGAGTCAAGCTGATATCCTCGTTGGCTCTCCCATCGCCAACCGCAACCGTAGTGAGATAGAAGGGTTAATTGGGTTTTTTGTAAATACTATCGTACTGCGTACCGATTTATCAGGTAATCCCAGCTTTAGAGAATTGCTGCGACGGGTGCGGGAAATCACCCTAGATGCTTATGCTCACCAAGATTTGCCCTTTGAACAACTGGTAGAAGAGTTACAGCCAGAGCGAAATTTAAGCCACTCACCACTATTTCAAGTGATGTTCGTTTTGCAAAATGCCTCAGTGGAGGTGTTAAAGCTTCCCGGATTGAGTTTAAGTCCGGTAGAAGTTCCCAGCGAAACAGCCCAGTTTGATATCACCCTGGCTTTGACGGAAACTGAACAAGGATTAATGGGGGTGTGGGAATACAACAGCGATTTGTTTGACGCCGCCACAATCGCCCGAATGCAAGCACATTTCCAGACATTACTCACAGGCATTGTTGCCAATCCAGAACAACGACTTTCTGAATTACCCTTACTAACTCCACCAGAAATAGAACAGATTCAGCAGTGGAACAACACTCAAATAGATTATCCCAACCTATGCATACACCAATTATTTGAAGCTCAAGTAGAACGCACCCCGGACGCTGTAGCAGTAGTGTTTGAAAATGAGCAACTAACTTATCAGCAATTAAACATCCGCGCCAACCAACTAGCATACCACTTGAGGAGTTTGGGTGTAGGAGCAGATGTACTCATTGGAATTTGTGTAGAACGCTCCTTAGAGATGGTGGTGGGACTGCTGGCGATTCTCAAAGCAGGAGGAGCCTACGTACCCTTAGATCCCCAACTTCCACAGGAGCGTCTAGCATTCATCTTAGAAGATGCTCAAATCTCCCTATTATTAACTCAAGAGCACCTGCTAAAAAATTTACCCCAACATCACACTCCAGTATTCAGCATTAATTCCGACTGGGAACTTATCACTCAAAACTCGCTAGAGAATCCGACAAACCTCAGCACATCTGAGAACCTGGCTTATGTAATTTACACCTCCGGCTCAACTGGTAAGCCTAAAGGCGTATTAATTAATCACTCCAATATTGTTCGCCTGTTTGCTGCCACGGAACCTTGGTTTAACTTTAATCAACAAGATACTTGGACTCTATTTCACTCTTATGCCTTTGACTTCTCAGTGTGGGAAATCTGGGGTGCTTTGATTTATGGTGGGCGGTTAATAGTTGTACCTTATTGGGTGAGTCGTTCCCCGGCAGCCTTCTATGACTTACTCTGCCAAGAACAAGTTACGGTTCTCAACCAAACCCCTTCAGCCTTCCGGGAATTGATTGCTGCTGAGGAGACAATCACAACTCCGAGAAACTTGGCTTTGCGTTGGGTGATCTTCGGTGGGGAAGCTTTGGACGTTCAAAGCTTAAAGCCTTGGTTTGCCCGTCACGGAGACAAGGCGCCGAGATTAGTCAATATGTATGGCATTACAGAAACCACTGTCCATGTCACTTATCGCCTAATCACAGCAACAGATTTGAGTCTGAGTATAGAGAGTTCCATCGGTCGTCCGATTCCCGATTTGCAGGTTTATGTCCTAGATCAACAGCGGCAACTACTACCTGTGGGCGTTCCTGGTGAGATGTATGTAGGAGGTGCGGGTTTAGCTCGTGGCTATCTCAATCGACCGGAGTTAACGGCTCAAGCATTTGTTATCAATCCTTTTAGCGATCAGCCCGAAGCATGTCTGTACAAAACTGGGGACTTAGCCTGCTACTTAGCAAATGGCAATCTACAGTACTTGGGACGCATTGACCACCAAGTAAAAATACGTGGTTTCCGCATTGAGTTGGGAGAAATAGAGGCTGCACTGAGCCTTTACCCAGATGTCCTCCAGGCTGTAGTCATAGCCCGCGAAGATGTTCCCGGAGATAAACGCTTGGTAGCTTATTTGGTATCAAATCCAGGGCAGGTACTGACAATTAGTTCCCTGCGTCATTTCCTCCAAGAAAAGCTGCCTAGTTATATGTTGCCCTCAGCCTTCGTGACGCTAGAAAAATTGCCCCTGACACCCAACGGTAAAATAGACCGTCGCGCTTTACCAGCAGCAGATATATCTAGAACTGATTTGACAACAGACTTTGTTTCTCCCCGAAATCCTACAGAGGAGATGATAGCCGGAATTTGGGCGCAAGTACTTGGTGTAGAACAGGTAGGAATCAACGACAACTTCTTTGAATTAGGCGGACATTCATTATTAGCTACACAGTTAATTTCTCGCATCCGGCAAACCTTGGGGGTAGATTTAGCCCTACGGAGTTTGTTTGCATCACCGACAATTGCTGAACTAGCCAACAATTTACAGGCAAAACTAGGACAAACAACCCTCCCCATTGAGCCTGTTTCCCGCAATGGAAATTTACCCCTATCCTTTGCCCAAGAAAGATTGTGGTTCTTAGAACAACTCCAGCCAGATACTTCTATCTACAATATGCCGGCGGCTGTGTACCTGAAGGGTAACTTGAATTTAGCCGCCCTGGAACAGAGTTTAACTGAAATTGTGCGTCGCCACGAAACATTGCGTACTAGCTTTTATGTAGTTGATGGGCAACCATTTCAATCCATCACCCCAAATATAATTGCCAACCTGCCAATAGTAGACTTGCAGGAGATACCAGCAACAGAGCAAGAAGCAGTTATTCAAAGAATGATTTTAGAAGAATCGCAACGCACCTTTAACCTCACCCAAGGCTCATTACTGCGATGCACTCTTTTACAAATCAGCCAACAGGAGCATATTTTCTTATTCACAATTCACCATATTATTGCTGATGGTTGGTCATTAGGCGTATTTGTGCGGGAATTAGCAGCACTGTATACAGCATTTTCTGCTAGCCTTCCTTCACCCCTCACAGAACTACCTATCCAATATGTAGACTTTACTATCTGGCAAAAACAATGGTTACAGGGTGAAGTACTTGCAGCCCAACTCACCTACTGGAAAAAGCAATTAAGCGGTAATCTTCCGATAGTGCAATTCCCAACAACTCGTCCACGGGCAGAAGTCAAAACTAGCCGGGGTGCTAGTCAATCATTTATTATTCCCTCCCCTCTCTCTGCATCTCTAAAAATGCTCTCACGCCAAGAGGGTGTCACCTTATTTATGACATTATTAGCAACCTTTCAAGTGTTGCTACAACGCTATACCAATCAAGATGACATTGTTGTGGGTACTGATGTCGCCAACCGCAACCGCTGGGAAACAGAACAATTAATTGGGTTTTTTGTCAACCTGCTAGTTTTGCGTACTGATTTAAGTGGTAATCCCACTATTCGAGAATTGCTTAAACGAGTGCGTGAAGTAGCATTAGGCGCTTATGCTCATCAAGATTTGCCCTTTGAGAAATTAGTTGAAGCATTGCGCCCAGAGCGAAACTTGAGCAACACACCGCCACTATTTCAGGTGTTATTTGTCCTCCAGAATGCCCCTATGCCAGCCTTAGAATTACCAGGAGTGACATTAAGCCTGATGGAAATGGAAAACAAAATTGCCAGGTTTGATTTAGCTTTGTTTCTCACGGAAACAGAACAGGGAATTAAAGGTAAGTGGCAATATAATGCTGACCTGTTTGACACCAGTACCATCACTCAAATTACATCTCACTTCCAAACTCTACTGAATAGCATGGTGACACAACCAGATGCAAAAATTAACAGCTTAGAAATGCTGACAGATACAGAAATTCAACAACAAGATTTGCAAAAACGGGAGCGTCAAGAACTCAAACGCCAAAAGTTTAGGAGTATTGCCCCGAAAGCTGTTAGTATTTCATCTACAAAATTAATTAAAACTAGCTATCTGCAACAAGAAGAAAAGTTCCCTCTAGTCATTCAGCCTGATGTAGAGGCTATTGATTTTGCCGAATGGGCGAAAAATAACCGGGAATTTATCGAAACACAATTATTACAGCATGGGGCAATTCTGTTTAGAGGTTTTCCTGTAAATTCTGCTGCTGAATTTGAAGGTTTTGCCCAAGGAATTTGCCCAGAATTATTTGGTGAATATGGCGATTTACCCCGCGCTGGAGTGAGTGGTAAAATTTATGGTTCTACGCCTTATCCAGCCGATAAAGCGATTTTGTTTCACAATGAAAGTTCTCACTTACATCAGTGGCCTTTAAAGATTTGGTTTTATTGTGTTCAACCGTCTCAAGTTGGGGGAGAAACACCAATAATTGACTGTAGAAAGGCTTATAAACTACTTCAACCTGAGTTGGGCGAGAAATTACAGCAGAAACAGTTAATGTATGTTCGTAACTACACTAATAGTCTTGATGTTAGCTGGCAAAATTTCTTTCACACTAAGGATAAAGCTGTAGTAGAAAGTTACTGCCGTCAGTTTGAAATTGATTTTGAATGGTATGATAGTAATTGTTTGGTTACACGGCAAATTCGCCCTGCACTAATCACACATCCTAAAACTGGTGACTGGGTATTTTTCAATCAAATTCAATTACACCACATTGCATATTTGGATGGAGAAACGCGAGACTCTCTGTTATCTTTATTTGGGGATGAAAGACTACCACGGAATGTTTATTATGGGGATGGTAGCCCGATAGAAGATTCAGTAATTTCCCAAATAAATCAAGTTTATCAACAGTCTCAAACTAGCTTTTGTTGGCAGAAAGGAGATATTTTGATGCTTGATAATATGCTGGTTGCACACGGACGCAATCCTTATGAAGGACAGCGCAAAATTGTAGTGGCAATGGGAGAAATGATTAATAGCCAAAATATTACCAGAGGTAGAAAATAATGATTGAAACTATTAGCGGTTTTCAACTTTCTCCCCAACAGAAACGCCTTTGGTTTTTGCAGCAGAATAGTTCTGCTTTCCGCACTAAATGCCTGGTTGTGATTGGGGGGCATCTGCAAGCAGAAATTTTCACAACTGCTATTCAACAAGTCATCTATCGCCATGAAATTCTCAGGACAAGTTTTGATACTGTACCTGGTGTAAAGACTCCGGTTATGGTAATAGGTGAAAATAACTCTTTTTCGTGGCGATATATTGATTTAAGTGATGCAAATGAGCAGGAACAGTTAGCTAATGTTGAAGATTTATTCGCTGCCAAGCAGTCAGGGCAAATATGGTGTTTGTCTCTAATTAAAATGTCTAAAGATAAGCATATTTTAATTGTTGATTTGCCTGCTTTGTGTGCAGATAGTCAGACAATTTATAATTTAGTGAATGAAATCAGCGGTGCTTATGCTGCTTGGGTGGAAGGTGAAGAATTATCTGATAAAGTTGTGCAATATTTGCAATTTTCAGAATGGCAAAATCAATTATTTGAAGATGAGGATGCAGAGGCAGCTAAGGAATATTGGAGTCAGCAAAAAGTTTCATCTCTAGCTACATTAAAGTTGCCTTTTGAACGTAAATATAAAAATGAGTTTAGTTTCGAGACTGATGATTTTAAATTAATCATAGATCCGGACGTAAGAGCTAAGGTGGAAATTTTAGCTCACCAGCAGGATGTTTCTGTCGCTGTAGTTTTAGTAGCTTGTTGGCAAACTTTAATTTGGCGACTTACAGGACAGTCGGAAGTTATGATTGGTATGGCTAGCGATCGCAGAGAATATGCAGAACTCCATGGAGTTTTGGGGCTTCTGGCTACCTGGATACCGATTAAATCTGATTTAGCCGCAGACTTACGGTTTGCTGAAGTCTTAGAACTCCTAGCCCAAAGCCTAGAAAATGGTAAAGAATGGCAGGATTATTTCGTTCCCGAACCGGTGGAAGATGATGATCCTTTAGCCTTCCCCATTGGTTTCGAGTTTCAGCAAATCCCGGAAAAGTCCTTGGCTGGGGGTGTATCGTTTAGTGTTGACAAAGTCTACAGTTGTATTGAGCCATTCAAGGTTAAATTAACCTGCATTCAAGGCGATCGCACTTTTACCGCCAAATTTGATTATGATATCAATTGCTTCTCCTCCGCGTCCATTGAACGCTTAGGGAGACAGTTTCAGACTTTGCTATCCAGTGCTACAGAGCATCCCCAAGCAGCGATTAACCAATTAGATATACTAAGTCAGTGCGATCGCCATCAACTGTTGGTGGAGTTTAACCAAACGCAGATTGATTACCCACAAAATAAATGCATTCACCAACTAATTACAGAACAGGCAGAAATCACACCTCACCAGATTGCCGTTATCTGTGAAGGAAAGCAACTAACATACCAAGAATTGAACCGCAAAGCTAACCAACTCGCGCACTATTTACAAAAGCAAGGAGTGAAACCAGAAGTTCTAGTTGGGCTGTGTGTAGAACGTTCTCTGAATATGATTGTGGGAATGCTAGGAATCCTCAAAGCAGGTGGAGCCTACATACCCCTAGATCCAGCATTACCAACAGAGGGTATAAATCTCCGTTTACAGGATGCCCAAACACCATTGTTATTGACCCAACAACATCTAGTCAAGGTGTTACCCATACAGACAACCCAGGTAATTTGCCTAGATACCGATTGGGAAACAATTGCTCAAGAAAGTGATGTTAATCCTGGGAGTGAAGTAACCCCAGAGAATCTAGTTTATGTAGTATTTACCTCCGGTTCTACAGGTAAACCCAAAGGAGTAGCCATTGAGCATCAACAACTGCTCAATTATACCTTGGCGATCGCCGACAAACTTAACTTGCCAGCAACAGCTAACTTTGCGACTGTTTCCACCTTGAGTGCAGACTTAGGTAACACCATGATCTTCCCTGCCCTTTGTCGGGGAGGTTGTCTGCATATCATATCTTCAGACTGTGCTACTGATGCAACGTCCCTTGCCCAATATTGCCGTGAATATTCAATTGACTGTCTGAAAATTGTCCCCTCCCATCTAGCCGCCCTCCTCGCATCAGCCCCCGCAGAATCACAATTTATCCTGCCGCGTCAGCGCCTAATTTTAGGTGGTGAAGCAGCCACTTGGGAACTAGTTGAACGAATCCAACAGCAAGCCCCCCAATGCCAAATTTTTAATCATTACGGACCCACCGAAGCCACCGTAGGCGTTTTGACTTATCCGGTTTTCCAGAGTCAGCCAGCAAATCTCGATTCAGAAACAGTCCCCCTAGGAAGCCCAATCGCCAATACCCAAGTTTATATATTAGATCAACAATTACAACCAGCACCCATTGGCGTACCCGGTGAACTTTACATAGGTGGAGCCTGTTTAGCTCGCAGCTATTTTAACCAACCAGAATTAACAGCACAGCAATTTATCTCCCACCCCTTTAATCAGGAATCGCGCTTATACAAAACTGGCGACTTAGGGCGTTATTTAAGTGACGGTAACATTGAGTTTTTGGGTAGAGTTGACCAGCAGGTAAAAATCCGGGGTTATCGGGTTGAATTGGCAGAAATTGAAGTCTTATTACGCCAAAATATTGGAGTCCAACAAACCGTAGTTACAGTTAACAAAGCCGAAAATAATCAACGATTGACAGCTTATATTGTTCCCAACCGCGAACAAGTCCCAAGCATTAATCACCTGCGTAGTTTCCTCAAACATAAATTGCCAGAGTACATGATTCCCTCAGCATTTGTATTTCTCAAAACCTTGCCCTTAACGCCCAATGGGAAAATAGATCGTCATGCCTTACCAGCACCAGATAGCCTGCGCCCAGAGTTAGAAGCAACCTATGAACCACCCCAAACAGGTACACAAGAAACCATCGCTAAGATTTGGCAACAGTTGCTGCATCTTGAGAAAGTGGGGATTAATGATAACTTCTTTGATCTTGGTGGACATTCATTGCTCCTTGTTCAAGTTCATAGCAAACTGCGAGTAATTTTTCCGAAACAAATCTCAATAACCAATCTTTTTGAATATCCAACCATCAGGACTTTAGCTAAATATTTAACTCAGGACATTGGTGAAACAGCATCATTTATAGAAAGTAATAAACGGGCTGAAAGTCGGATAGCTTCCAGACAACAAAGAACAAGAAACAGATAAATAATTCAAAATTCAGAAAATGTGATGAAAAATCCAGAAGACATCAATCAACCCAGCGAATTAGACATAGCAATAATCGGTATGTCGGGGCGGTTTCCTCAAGCCCAGAATCTTGAGAAATATTGGCAGAATCTAAGAGATGGAGTCGAATCAATTTCATTCTTTTCAGAGCAAGAGTTGAGAAACGAGGGGGTAGAGGAGAGTGATCTGAGCCAACCCAATTACGTCAAAGCCAGCGCTGTTTTAGAAGACGCAGAATTATTTGACGCTTCATTCTTTGATTACTCGCCCAGAGTAGCAGAAATCATGGATCCACAGCACCGACTCTTTTTAGAATCTGCTTGGGACGCTATCGAAAATGCTGGCTACAATTCTGAAACCTACCCAGGAGAAATTAGTATTTACGGTGGTGCAAGCATTAGCAGCTACTTTTTGTTCAATCTTTTTTGCAACACAAAATTACTAAAATTAGTTGGTTTTGACCAAATTAGGCATAACAATCGGACAGATAACCTAACGACAAGAGTTGCCTATAAATTAAACCTCAGAGGGACAGCTATTACTATCCAAACAGGGTGTTCTAGTTCCTTAGTTGCCCTGCATTTAGCCTGCCAAAGCTTGCTAGATCATGAATGTGATATGGCTTTAGCTGGTGGCGTTTCCATATCTGCATTACAAAAAACTGGTTATGTATATCAAGAAGGGGGAATTTTGTCACCCGATGGACACTGTCGAGCCTTTGACGCCAAAGCACAAGGAACTGTCAACGGTAACGGTGTAGCCATTGTAGTTTTAAAGCGACTAATAGATGCGATCGCAGACAGAGATTGTATTCATGCTGTGATCAAGGGGAGCGCGATTAATAACGATGGGTCTGCCAAAGTTGGCTACACAGCCCCCAGCGTCGAAGGTCAAGCCAAAGTAATCGCCGAAGCCCTGGCCATGGCAAGAATTGAGCCAGACATGGTCAGCTACATAGAGACCCACGGCACCGGGACAGTTCTTGGAGATCCGATTGAAATTGCAGCCCTAACCAAATCTTTTCACCCCAGCACAAACAAGCAGAAATTCTGCGCCATTGGTTCAGTGAAAACTAATATCGGACACCTAGATACTGCATCTGGGATTGCAGGTTTAATCAAGACCGTCTTAGCGCTCAAACACAAACAAATACCCCCCAGCTTGCACTTTCAACAGCCAAATCCGCAGATTGATTTTGCCAACAGCCCCTTTTACGTCAATAATACTCTTGCCGAATGGAAATCAAACGGCAACCCCCGCCGCGCCGGAGTCAGTTCCTTTGGCATTGGCGGCACCAATGCCCATGCAATTCTAGAAGAAGCCCCTACTATTGAAGCCTCCAGTGCCTCGCGCCAATGGCAATTGTTAGTCCTCTCAGCTAAAACCAAATCAGCATTAGAAACCGCCACAGTTAACCTATTCCAGCACTTCCAGCACCATCCCCAACTCAATTTAGCCGATGCCGCCTACACACTTCAGGTAGGTCGTCAAGAATTTAACCATCGTCGGGTGATAGTTTGCCAAAACCTTAACGATGCAGTGCAAGCCCTAGAAACCACAGACACACAACCGTCTTGCACCAACTTCACCGAACTTTGTGAGCAACAGACTGTGTTTATGTATCCTGGTCAAGGGACACAGTATGTAGGAATGGGGCAAGACTTATACCAGACTGAGCCAATTTTCCGCCAACAGGTTGATTACTGCTGCGAATTGCTCAAACCTCACCTAGGTCTGGATTTACGCACTGTACTATACCCACAGGAACAACAGACAGCCGCCGCCGCACAGCAGTTAAAACAAACTTATATTACCCAGCCAGCCCTATTTGTGATTGAGTATGCCCTAGCAAAGTTGTGGATAGACTGGGGTCTGCATCCCAAAGCAATGATTGGTCATAGCATTGGCGAGTATGTAGCCGCTTGCTTGGCTGGCGTGTTCTCTCTAGAAGACGCATTGGTGCTAGTAGCCAGCCGTGGACGACTAATGCAACAACTTCCGGCTGGTGAAATGCTGGCTGTACCACTACCAGAGAAAGAAGTGCAATCCTTGCTAGGTGAAAAACTTTCCCTAGCAGCGAGCAATGCCCCAGACCGTTGCGTAGTTTCGGGGCCAAAGTCGGCCATTGATGATTTGCAAAATCATCTGACCAAACAAGGAATTGACTGTCGCCCTTTGCACACCTCCCATGCCTTTCATTCCCAGATGATGAACTCAATCATCGAACCCTTCACTCAGCAACTAGAAAAAGTAAATTTTAATTCTCCCAAAATTCCCTTTTTGTCTAATGTAACGGGCACTTGGATTACTGCATCTGAGTCCACAAATCCCAGTTATTGGTCACAGCACCTATGCCAAACAGTACGCTTTGGTGAGGGAATTGCTGAGTTACTCAAAGAGCCAAATCAAATTTTTCTGGAAGTTGGCCCTGGGCGGACATTGAGTACCCTCACCAGACAACAGGCAAAGGGTCAGTTGGTTTTCTGTTCGCTACGTCATCCCCAGGAACAAAAATCTGATCTAGCCTTTTTGTTGAATACATTGGGTCAGCTTTGGCTGAATGGAATCAAACTCGATTGGTCAGGTTTTTATGCCAATGAACGGCGTCATCGGATTCCTTTGCCAACTTATCCCTTTGAGCGCCAACGTTACTGGATTGAACCCCAAAAACCGACATCAGACGCTGTACAGTTTCAGCCACAATCAACAGCATCAGAGCTTTGGAAATCTCTAGTCAACGCTTGTCACAAACAAGACCGTGCTGGAATCAAGGAACTTGACGAACAAACTTATCTGGCAAACAAACAGTGCTTGGATAGTTTATGTGCTGCCTACATGAATCAGGCTCTGAGGCGTTTAGGTACTTTTAGCAAAGCTGACGAAAAGTATTCTCTTGAGCAGTTGTTTGAGCAAGGTCAGATTATTCCTCGCTACCAACAATTGTTACATCGATGGATGCAAGTGCTAGTAGAGCAAGGCCAGCTACAGCAAGATGCAGGGAGTTTTGCCAACCTGCTGCCAGTTTCCACAGACTCTATTAATGCTCTTTTACAAGAAGCTAAAGTCAGATTTGCAGATGCATCCAGATTGGTAAATCTCGTTGAAAAATGTGGCGAAAATCTGGCAGCCGTACTTACTGGTGAAAAAGAGCCGTTGGAACTTCACGTTGCTGTGCAAAACAAAGGAATTACAAAGGTAGACTCACCTTTGTATAACCACTGCAAGAAGATTATCCGGGCCAGCTTGGAAGATGTGGTGAAGTCATTATCACCAAAGGTAAACCTCAGAATTCTGGAAATCGGCGGGGGAACTGGTATCGCCACGGCAGAATTACTGCCTGTGTTGCCCTTAGAGCAAACAAACTACACCTTTACCGATGTGGGCGGTTGGTTCTTGAAGCAAGCCCAACAGAAGTTTAGCGTTTATCCATTTGTCGAATATCGTTTTCTAGACATCCAGGAACCTCCAACCCAACAAGGGTACTCTAGCCACAGCTTTGATGTGGTGGTAGCAATTAATGTGCTACATACTACTCGCAATATAGGAGAAACCCTCCAGCATGTCCGCTCTTTGTTGGCTCCAGGCGGTTTCCTTCTGCTGTGGGAGATTACCCAAGCTCAACCAGAGTTTGATGTTACTGGCGGACTGTTGATGAATCTGTTGGCAGATGAAGAACGCAGCAAAGGTAATCCATTTTTATCAAAGGAGCAGTGGGATACAGCACTACGTTCCTCTGGGTTTGTTTCCGTGGTGACTTTATCGGAAACTGAAGCTTTCGGGCATCATGTTTTTGCGGCTCAAGCTTCTGGGTCGGTAGAGAAGAAGACACCTGTAGCATTTACCGCGACTCTTGAACAAAAAGACTTATGGCGTAAAAAGCCGGAGATTTTGCCAGAGGAATTGGTGCAGGAGAATCAGTCTCAACCCACTCGTTCTAGCCCCGATTTGGGAAAGGCTTATGTTGCTCCCCGTAACGAGATTGAGTTTACCCTAGGGAAAATCTGGCAAGAACTTCTGGGTAATCAACAAGTGAGCATTCACGACAACTTCTTTGAGTTGGGAGGTGATTCTTTGTTTGCTACTATGCTTGTTTCTCGGCTGTGCAAAACCTTTGAGGTAGAACTACCTTATCAAAGCTTTTTTGAAACTCCTACTGTAGCTGAATTAGCTGAGGCGATTGTTCAACGACTGGCTCAACAGACAGATGAGAAAATACTAGCTCAGGCCTTAGCAGAAATCCAAGAACTATCAGATGAGGAAGTGCAGACAATACTTACTTCCCAAGAACAGTTGATTGAAGTAGGAGAGGCCTAATGAGTGACTTTAGCAAACAAATCGGCGCACTTTCCCCGGAGAAACGTCAGCTTTTGCTGCAACGGCTTAACCAGAAAAAAGAGATTGTCGGCTCACAAACACAAATCAAACCCCAAAGTCGAGAGTCTAACTGTTTTCCCCTATCTTTTGCCCAAGAGCGGCTGTGGTTTCTAGATCAGTTCCAGCCTAATCAACCTTTATACAATGAACCCACAGTTTTGCGCCTGAAGGGAGCGCTTAACGTGGTTGCACTGGTGCAGACACTTAATGAAATCCTGCGGCGTCATGAAGCTTTACGCACGACTTTTTGTGTATTGGCAGGGCAACCAAGCCAAGTTATCGCCCCAAGTTTGACCCTGGACTTACCGATAGTAGATATACAGTCCCTTCCTCCAAAGGAGCGAGAGACTGAGGCTCAAAGGTTAGCCACTGAGGAGGCTCAACTTCCCTTCGACCTGTCCCAGGGGCCGCTAGTGCGGGTGACTCTGCTGAAATTGGGCGCAACTGAGTATCTGCTACTGTGGACGATGCATCACATAGTCTGTGATGGCTGGTCTTTTGGGGTCATTATCCGTGAATTGATGGCGCTCTATCAGTCCTTTGCTCAAGGTCAGCCTTCCCCACTCCCAGAACTGCCAATCCAATATGCTGACTTTGCCCTTTGGCAACGGCAGTGGTTGCAAAAAGAAGTGCTAGATGCTCAAGTTTCCTACTGGAAGCGGCAGTTGAGCAATGGGCCAAAGCTATTGGACTTAATGACTGACCGCCCTCGCCCGGTGGTTCAAAGTTATAGCGGTGCGAGGCAATCTCTGGTACTGTCCCAACCTTTAACTGAAGCCCTTAAAGCTTTAAGCCAGGAGTCCAAGGCGACGCTATTTATGACTTTGCTGGCAGCTTTCAATACTTTGCTCTACCGATACAGTGGACAGGACGATATCCTGGTAGGCACTACTATCTCTGGTCGTAACCGGCTCGAAATTGAGGGGCTAATTGGCTTCTTTGTCAATACCCTGGTGATGCGAACTAACCTTGGGGGTGCTGTAAGTTTTCGGGAGATTTTGCACCGAGTGCGAGAGGTTTCTATAAGTGCCTATGCTCATCAGGACTTGCCCTTTGAGCGATTGGTGGAGGAATTACAGCCGGAAAGGAACCTTAGTCATGCACCATTTTTTCAGGTGATGTTTCAACTCCAAAATACTCCAGCTACAACTTTGGATCTACCAGACTTGTCTTTGCTCCTTGTGGAGTCCAACAGGGAAACGGCTAGGTTTGACTTGGCTCTATCCATGACGGACACTAAGCAAGGGCTGATGGGAGTGATGGAACATAACACGGATTTGTTTGATGTAGCTACCATCACCCGGATGTTAGGACATTTCCAGACGTTGCTAGAAGGCATAGTCGCTAATCCTGACCAGCTAATCTCAACTTTGCCCCTGTTGACGGCAGCAGAGGAGCATCAGCTGCTGGTGGAATGGAATGATACTCAAACAAACTATCCCCTGGATAAATGTATTCATCAGTTATTTGAGGAGCAGGTGGTGCGATCGCCTGATGCCATAGCTGTAGTTTTTGAAGACAAGCAACTAACATATCGGGAACTCAATCAACGCGCTAATCAACTAGCACACCACCTGCAACAACAGGGAGTAGGGCCAGAGGTATTGGTGGGGATTTGTGTAGAGCGATCGCTAGAAATGGTCGTAGGTATTTTAGCCATTCTCAAAGCTGGGGGTGCATATCTACCACTAGACCCTGTTTATCCACCAGAACGCTTGGGTTTCATGTTAGAGGATGCCCAAATATCAGTGTTACTCACTCAACAACAGCTAGTTGCCGGACTTCCTCAACATGATGCAAAAGTTATTTGCCTAGATAGCGATGAAAATGCGATCGCCCAAGCAAGTCAACAGAACCTTAACAACCTGACAACACCAGATAACTTAGCTTATGTAATTTATACCTCCGGTTCTACAGGCAAACCTAAAGGTGTAACAATTCAGCACAGATCCTTAGTCAACTATACCCACGCTGCTTGCTTGCACTATGGTCTACAGCCAAGTGACCGCATTTTGCAATTTGCATCCATCAGTTTTGATGCCGCAGCCGAGGAGATATTTCCTTGTTTAACCCAAGGGGCTACATTGGTGCTGCGTACAGAGTCCATGCTCAGTTCAATACCTGATTTTCTAGAAAAATGCAGCGATTGGAAATTAACTGTTTTGGATCTACCAACAGCTTTTTGGCATCAACTCACAACCGAATTAGTTGAAAAGGATTTACCCCTACCCGAACAACTGCGTTTAGTAATTATTGGTGGAGAAAAGGCACTTTCAGAACGCTTAATTTTATGGCACAAGCACGTCAGCAAAGACGTGCAATTAATCAATTCTTATGGCCCTACAGAAACAACCATCGTGGCAACTATCAGCAACTTGTCACAATCGACAAAGTTAGAAGTTCCCATTGGTAAAGCAATTCAAAATGTCCAAACTTACATTTTAGACTCTTGCTTGCAACCTACTCCCATCGGAGTACCAGGTGAACTTTATATTGGTGGTGTTGGTGTTGCTAGGGGCTACCTCAACCGCCCTGAACTCACTGCCGAAAAATTTATTCTTAACCCTTTCAATCAAAATTCAGGGGCACGTCTGTACAAAACTGGGGACTTAGTTCGCTACCTACCCAATGGAGAAATCCAACTGCTTGGACGCATCGATGACCAAGTAAAAATTCGTGGTTTCCGCATCGAACTAGGCGAAATTGAAGCCAAATTAAACCAACATCCTGATGTCAGCCAAAGTGTGGTTTTAGCATGGGGAGATGAACTTGGTGATCAACGCCTTGTGGCTTATATTCAATATCAATCACAGCAGACACCTAAAGTCACAGAATTGCGTAGCTTTCTGAAAGAGCAGTTACCACAATATATGATACCTGCTGCTTTTGTTCTACTTTCAACCCTACCACTTTTACCCAACGGCAAAATCGACCGGCGAGGACTACCAGCACCAGAAATGATGCGTCCAGAGTTAGAAGTTGGTTATGTGATGCCACAAACCGAAGTCGAACGCACCATTGCTCAAATTTGGCAACAGGCTCTGAATATCGAAAAGATAGGTATTCACGATAACTTCTTTGAACTCGGCGGCCATTCATTACTCATGGTTAAGGTAAATAGCCAATTGCGGGAAATATTACAGACCGATTTATCTATGCTCGATATGTTTAGATATCCAACTATTAGTTCATTAGCAGAAAATTTCAGTCAAAGCAAAAAGCCAACATCAACTCAACAACCAAGAGATATTGAAACTGACAAAATTCTTGCTGGTAAAGCGCAGCAAAAAAGCCGCCTGCAAAAAATGAAATCCATGAAAAATATCTCGTTACCGAATGATTTATAAAAACTATATTTTTCTTGGCTCTGGGGTTCGTTGCAAAAAAAAATATACCTCAAAGAACATTGCTAAATTTACGGGTTTACTAAATAGATGAATACAGCAACACAAACAAATCTCCAAAATGGCTCAGAAATAGCAATCATTGGATTATCCGGCAGATTTCCCGGTGCAAAAAATATTGATGAATTTTGGCACAATCTCCAAAATGGCGTAGAGTCGATTGATTTTTTCAATGAGCAAGAACTGCTAAATTCTGGAATAAATCCAGAGGTGCTAAAAAACCCTCGCTATGTCAAAGCACGGGCTGTATTAAAAGATGTTGAATTGTTTGATGCTGCCTTCTTTGGCTTTAATCCCAGAGAAGCAGAAATCACCGATCCTCAACATCGCCTTTTTTTAGAATGTGCTTGGGAATCCCTGGAAAACGCTGGCTA
Source organism: Cylindrospermum sp. FACHB-282 (assembly GCF_014697195.1). Classification (GTDB taxonomy): domain Bacteria; phylum Cyanobacteriota; class Cyanobacteriia; order Cyanobacteriales; family Nostocaceae; genus Cylindrospermum. Next base: position 31,912 of record NZ_JACJRJ010000015.1, read on the forward strand.
CGACTCCGAAACATACAAAGGCACAATTGGCGCTTTCGCTGGATCTGGTTTGAGCAGCTATTTACTCAACATTTGTTTAAACCAAAACCTGATTGACTCAATAGACTCTCACCAACTGACAATAGCTGGTGATAAAGATTTCCTCACAACTCGTGTTGCCTACAAACTTAATCTAGAAGGACCTAGTTATACAATTCAAACCGCCTGCTCAACTTCATTGGTAGCTGTTCACCTAGCTTGTCAAAGCTTGTTGAATGGTGAATGCGATATGGCTTTAGCTGGTGGGGTATCTATTAGTTCTTCGCGCAAAGCTGGTTATGTTTACAAAGAAGGAGGAATTCATTCTCCCGACGGACACTGTCGCGCCTTTGATGCTAAAGCACAGGGTACTGTTGGGGGCGAAGGAGTGGGGATTGTAGTTCTCAAGCGTTTAGAAGACGCCCTTGCTGATGGAGACTCTATTCAAGCGGTGATTAAAGGTTCAGCTGTGAATAACGATGGGTCTTTCAAAGTCAGTTATACAGCACCTCGGATAGAAGGACAAGCAAAGGTAATTCAAACTGCTCAAGCGATCGCAGAAGTTGAAGCGGAAACAATTACCTATATTGAAGCCCACGGTACAGCCACCTCTCTAGGAGATCCGATTGAAATTGCGGCACTCACACAAGCTTTTAGAGCCAGTACACAAAAAAAATCCTTCTGTGCAATTGGTTCGGTTAAAACCAACATCGGGCATTTGGATACTGCTGCTGGGGTAACGGGTTTAATCAAAACCGTCTTAGCCCTCAAGCATCAACAGATTCCCCCTAGCTTACATTTTGAACAACCCAATCCCCAAATTGACTTTGCCAACAGTCCTTTTTACGTCAATACTTCCCTTTCACAATGGCAGGTAAACGGCATTCCCCGGCGCGCCGGTGTCAGTTCTTTTGGTATTGGTGGTACTAATGCCCATGTAATTCTAGAAGAAGCACCAGTGCTGGAAGCTTCTAGCCCTTCTCGCCCTTGGCAGTTGTTGTTGCTCTCTGCCAAAACGGATACCGCCCTAGAAACCGCCACCAAAAATTTAGCTGATTATCTCCAGCAACAGCCAAATTTAAATTTAGCCGATGTCGCCCACACTCTAGCTATGGGTCGGCGAAGTTTTGAGCATCGCCGGATGTTAGTGTGTGAAAATCTAGATGATGCGGTGAAGGGGTTGAAAAACTTAAAACCGCCAACAATTTTTACCCCCACTCATCGCCCAGTTGTGTTCATGTTTCCCGGTCAGGGTTCCCAATATGTCAACATGGGCCGGGAACTTGATCAAACAGAACCGATTTTTCGACAACATCTGGACTGTTGCTGCGAACTGCTCAAACCCCATTTAGGGCTAGATTTGCGCGATGTACTTTACCCCAGTAGCGCCGAGACAGCAGCACAGCAGTTGACACAGACGGCAATTACTCAACCAGTCTTGTTTGCGATTGAGTACGCCTTAGCTAAGTTATGGATGGCCTGGGGAGTGGTTCCAGAGGCGATGATTGGTCACAGTATTGGTGAATATGTGGCAGCAACAATTGCTGGGGTGTTCTCATTGGCAGATGCTTTAGCAATAGTTGCTACCCGTGGACAACTGATGCAGCAATTACCAAAGGGGGCGATGCTCTCTGTTCAACTTCCAGAGTCGGAGATTCAACCCCTGTTGGGCGAAACCCTGTCTTTAGCTGCCAGGAATGCACCAGGCTTATGTGTAGTTGCTGGGTGCATCGAGGCGGTAGAGGAATTGGCACAGCAGTTAGATGCCAGGGGTGTAGCTTGTCGGCAACTGCATACATCCCATGCCTTTCACTCGTTGATGATGGATTCGGTAATTGAGCCATTTACAGCGCAGTTACAAAAAGTTCAACTCAGTTCTCCCCAAATTCCATTTATTTCTAATGTCACCGGCACTTGGATTACCACAGCAGAAGCAACAGATCCTGATTATTGGGCTAGGCATCTCCGGCAACCAGTACGCTTTGAAGAAGGAATTGCTGAGTTACTTAAACAACCTAAGTCTATTCTGTTGGAGGTTGGGCCGGGCAGGACTTTAAGTAGATTTGTCCAGCAGCATCAGGTTGAGGAACTGATGGTACTGACTTCAATTCGCCATCCCCAGGAACAGCAATCGGATGTTGAATTTTTACTCAAAAGTTTAGGTCAACTCTGGTTGGCAGGTGTAAAAATCGATTGGTCTGGTGTTTATATCCATGAAAAACGCCGTCATCTTCCTTTGCCAACTTATCCCTTTGAGCGTCAGGGTTACTGGATTGAACTGCAAAAGGAACTACCAAGCAAATTTACAGACACCAAAAAACTGGATATTGCTGACTGGTTTTACATCCCTTCTTGGAAACGGTCTTTACCACCAATTAGTTCACAGTTTGAGGCAGTTACGGCAGGGTGTTGCTTATTGTTTGTGGATGAGTGCGGCTTGGGTGAAAAAATGGCTCAAAGATTGGAACTCCAAGGTCAGGATGTGATTATCGTCAGAGTTGGGGAGCAATTTAGTGGTGATTCTTCTCCACCTAGCTATACAATCAACCCCGGCAAACGGGATGATTACGACGCTTTATTCAAAGAATTGCGTCTTAGGGGGAAAATTCCCCAGAGAATTGTTCATTTGTGGAGTGTGACCGCAGATATCTATCCAGACGGTTGGGAAAGGGATGAAACTTTAGGGTTTTATAGCTTGCTGTATCTCACACAGGCATTAGGAGAACAAAATTTCACAATGGCGATCGCGATCGCCATTGTCTCCAATAATATGCAAGAAGTCACAGGATCAGATTTACTCTACCCAGAGAAAGCCCTGATTTTGGGTGCGTGTCAAGTTGTACCCTTGGAATACCCCAATATTAGCTGCCGCAGCATCGATGTTTTATTGCCAGCATCAGCAAGTAGCCAAGAAGCACAGTTAGTAGAATGGCTAGTAGCAGAACTCACCCTGGCAAACACCGAAAAGGCGATCGCCTATCGTGGACATCATCGCTGGGTACAAACCTTTGAACCAGTCCAATTAAACACCAATGTTGCCCAAAATCCGCGACTCAGACAACAGGGCGTCTATCTAATTACAGGGGGATTAGGTGGTGTGGGGTTAGCACTTGCCGAATACCTAGCCCAAACCCTACAGGCAAAACTCATTTTGATTGGGCGTTCAGCTGTTCCCCACCGCGACGATTGGCCAGAATGGCTATCTGCTCATCATCAACATGATTCAACAAGCTGCAAAATCCGCCAATTGCAACATTTAGAAGCCTTAGGTGCACAAGTCATGGTAGCTACTGCCGACGTAGCCAACACCGAGCAAATGTCAGCAGTCCTCAAACAAGCCCATCAGCAATTTGGTCAAATTCACGGCGTCATCCATGCCGCAGCCGTCCCCGGAGGAGGGATGATACAACTCAAAACAGCAGATGCAGCTGCCGATGCCCTAGCCCCAAAAGTCAAAGGCACCCGTGTACTTGATGCTCTCTTCCAGAACACTAAATTAGATTTCTTCATCCTCTGTTCCTCCCTTAACTCCTTTTTAGGCGTGCCGGGAATGGTAGATTATATTGCCGAAAATGCCTTTCTTGATGCCTTTGCTCACTACAGTACCGCTAAATATAACGACAGGTTCATTACCTCCATTAACTGGGATAGATGGGAAAATCTAGGTATGGCAGTTGCTATAGAAGCACGGCATCAGGGCATAACTGGACAAAAACTAGCAGCCGGAATCACCTTAACTGAAGGCATTGATGCCTTTAGACGCATTCTCTTGAGTAGCCCTGTCCCCCAAGTAATTGTCTCCAGCCAAAACTTTCAGCACCTAGTGCAGCGGCAGTCTACGGTCAAATATTTGGCAGAAAAATTAGCCCAACTCAGACCTGCTAAACCGACTCATCCCCGCCCCAAATTGGAGAATGCTTATGTTGCGCCTCAAAATGAAGTCGAGGGCACTTTATCCGACCTTTGGCAAAAACTTTTGAGCATTGAAAAAGTCGGCATTCACGACAACTTTTTTGAATTGGGCGGAGACTCATTATTCGCCACACAGCTAGTTTCTCAGATGTGCAAAATCTTCCAAGTTGAACTGTCTTATAAAAATTTCTTTAATCAACCCACCATAGCTGAATTGGCAGTAGTAATTGTCCAAAAACTCACCGAACAGGCTTCGGAAGCCGCACTGTTTCAAGCCTTAGCCGAAATTGAGCAACTATCTCAAGATGAGGCACAGAAAATACTGGCGAGGCAAGAGGCAATTTAAATGAGTAACCTTTCCCAACGGATTGCAGACCTTTCTCCTGAGAAACGTCAATTGTTTTTACAACGATTGAAAAATCAAAAAACCGCAGTAGGCTCACCAACAAAAATCATCCCCCAAAACCGAAATTCTGACTCTTTTCCCCTATCCTTTGCCCAGCAACGTCTGTGGTTTCTCGACCAATTAGAGCCAGGAAACACCGCCTACAATCTCTTTTATCCGATATGCCTGACAGGTTGCCTAAATGTACCAGCATTGCAGAGTAGTCTCAATGAAGTTGTGCGGCGTCACGAAGCCTTACGAACCACATTTACTACAGTTGATGGGCAACCATTCCAGGTAATTGCTCCCACCTTAACCTTAAATCTGCCAGTCCTAGACTTAGAGAAACTCCCCGCAGATCAGCGAGAAGCTGAAGTTCTGCGACTGGCTCATCAGGAAGCGCAGCAGCCCTTTGACTTAGCCAAAGGCCCCTTACTGCAAGTTACTCTACTGCGGCTGACTGAGGTAGAGCATACATTATTTTTGAGAATGCATCACATCGTCTCTGACGGTTGGTCTATGGGGGTACTCATTCGCGAGATTACAGTCCTTTACGAAGCTTTCTCCCATGGGAACCCCTCACCATTGCCTGAATTACCAATCCAGTATGCAGACTTTGCTGTTTGGCAGCGGCAGTGGTTGCAAGGAGAAGCACTAGAAGCCCAGATTGCCTACTGGAAGCAACATCTCGGTAAGCTCCCTTTAGTCGAATTACCCCTCGACCGTCTTCGACCAGCAGTTCAGACTTATAGCGGTGCTAGACAATCTATGGTGTTACCTAAAGCCTTAGTTGACAAGCTTAAGGCTCTGCATCAGCGGCAAGGGATCACATTATTTATGACCCTACTAGCGGCGTTTCAGTATCTGCTGCATTGGTATTCGGGACAAGAAGATATAGTTATCGGCACAGATATTGCCAACCGCAACCAAGGCGAAACCAAGGGATTAATTGGGTTTTTTGTTAACCAATTAGTATTGCGGACAGATTTATCAGGAAACCCTTCTTTTAGGGAGTTACTAGAACGAGTCCGCGAAATCACCCTAGGCGCTTATGCTCACCAGGATTTGCCCTTTGATAAGTTGGTCAATCTCCTCAATCCAGAACGAAATCTCAATCGCACGCCGTTGTTTCAGGTCAAAATCGTTTTAGAAAATATCCAAACATCATCTTTAAAACTTTCAGATTTGCAGCTTATTCCCCTGAAGGTTGAAAATGAAACAGTGCAATTTGATTTACTCCTAGAGCTAAATGAGACGGAGCAAGGACTATTTGGTTTGTGGGAGTATAGTACAGACTTATTTGATTCTGGCACTATTGTCCGCATGGTGGGAATTTTTGCGGCACTTCTAGACAAAATTGCCACACACCCAGAAGCAAAATTGCATGAGTTCAAAGAATTTCTCCATGCAGCAGACAAGCAGCAGCAACTGAAGAGAGAAACACACTATCAAACTACTATTCACAAGAAATTAACTCAGATTAAGCGCAAGTCTATTAGTAGTCCTTCAGCGCCATTAGGAGACAAGTTATGAAAAAAACCGAAAATCAAAAATCCAGTTTGCTAAATCTGGGAACTGTGAGACGCAAAGCTGTTAATATATCTGAAGAAGAGTTAATAAAGACTGAGTTTTTACCTAGAGAAGCTAATTTTCCTTTGGTGATCAAACCTGCTGTCAAAGGTGTTGATTTACAAATCTGGGCTAAGAAGAACCGGGAGTTTATCCAAGCAGAATTATTAAAATATGGAGCGATACTTTTCCGGGATTTCCAGGTGAAGTCAATAGATGAATTTGAGCAGATTATTGCTGCAATTTGTGGGGAAGCGATGGAATATCGTTATCGAGCCTCACCACGAACACAAGTAGGTGGGAGAATTTATACTTCAACAGATTATCCAGCTGATCAAAGTATTTTTCCCCATAATGAACACGCTTATTCTCCTACTTTTCCTCTGAAAATCTTCTTTTTTTGCCAAAGTCCTGCACAACAGGGAGGAGAAACACCAATTGGTAGTTGTCGCAGAGTGTTAGAGCGCATTGATCCAAAAATACGCGATCGCTTTATTGAAAAGCAAGTAATGTATATGCGTAACTTTGGCGATGGATTCGGTCTTTCTTGGCAAACTGTCTTCCAAACTTCAGACAAAAAAAAGGTTGAAGAATATTGTTACAGCCAAGGTATTCAAGTTGAATGGAAAAATGGTAATAAATTAAGAACTCGTCAAGTTGGGCCAGCTGTTATCAAACACCCTCTAACTAATGAAATGGTCTGGTTCAATCACGCTACCTTTTTTCATGTTTCCACATTAGCGCCAACAATCAGCAAACAATTATTAGCAAATTTTCTGGAAGAAGACTTACCAACTAATACCTATTACGGTGATGGTTCTCCGATTGAATCGGCAGTTTTAGAGCATCTGCGTGCAGCTTATCAGCAAGAAATGATAGCATTTACCTGGCAAAAAGGAGATATGTTAATGCTGGATAATATGTTAGCTGTCCATGCTCGCCAACCATTTGTTGCCCCCAGAAAAATTTTAGTGGGAATGGCTGAATCATTAAATAGCAAAGACCTTTAAAATAGGAATATGGAGATTTTTTATGCTAGCAGAAACTCTTGAAGGATTTCGTCTTTCCCATCAACAAGAGCATCTATATTTATGGCAACAATTTGACCAAAGCACTGCTTATTATGCCCAGTGTGCTGTGCTAATCACAGGAAATGTCAATGTAGAAATATTAACATCAACCTTGGAAGATATTGTCCAGCGCCATGAAATTTTGCGTACTAGTTTTCATTGTCTACCTGGTATGACAATTCCAGTGCAAGTGATTAACAATCACAAGATAAATTTTGCTCATATCTACAATTTTGAGCAGCTAAATATCCAGGAACAAACAGATAAGATTGAGGAAGTCTTCCAGGAATTAAGTCAGATATCTGATAATTTCACCAAAAAAAGACTTTTACATATTTCTCTGGCTACTTTATCGTCTCATAAATATATCCTGTTTATCAGGATGCCTGCTCTTTGTGGCGATTCGGCAACTCTTAAAAACTTTGTGCGAGAGCTTGGATATTTATACAACGGTTCTTTACACAGCGACCAACTAACAGATGAACCGCTGCAATATGCTGATTTTACTGAGTGGCAGCATGAGTTGTTATCATCAGAAGATGCAGAAGTAGGTAAAGAATATTGGCAACAGCAAGATTTATCTAATATCCTAAATTTAGAAGTTCCTTTTGCTGCAAATAAGGTTAAAGAAAATAGAGCATTTGATCCTCAAGTTTTGAGAACAAATATTTCTGTCGATTTTCTAGATAAAATCTCAGCTACAGCCGCAAAATATGAGATTTCAACTGCTGTATTTTTATTAACTTGCTGGCAGATTTTATTGTGGCGACTTAATGGAGAGTCAAAGGTAATAGTTGGGATAAATTATCCTGGCAGAAAATATGATGAACTCAAAGATGCTTTCGGGTTATTTGCTAAGTATTTACCACTCCAGGTTAAATTGGTAGATAAATTTACATTTAGCCAAATTTTGCTGCAAGTGGCTGAAGCTGCACAAGAGATTTCAAAGTGGTCGGAGTGTTTTGTTTGGGAACAAATTTCGAGTTTTGATGAAAATGCTGATAACTTAGCTTATTGCCCAATTTGTTTTGATTTTGAGCCAGAATCAGCTAATTATTCTCAAGGGGAAGTATCTTTTGAAATTGTCAAGGAATATGTATGTATTGACAGATTCAAAATTAAGCTGGCTTGCGTAGTTGATCATGATGGTTTAAATGCAGAGTTCCATTATGATGCCAATTTATTGAGTGTAGAAGATATTCAAAGGTTAGCAGAGCATTTTTATCAGTTGGTGGAAAGTGCTGTTGAGAATCCAGAGATGAGGATTAGTGAGTTAGAAATTTTAGGCGATCGCAATTTTCATCAACTGGTGACTGAGTTCAACCAAACCCAAGCTGATTTTCCACAACACAAATGCATCCATCAGCTATTTGCAGAACAGGTAGAACGCACACCAAACAGTATTGCTGTTACCTTTGAGCAGCAGCAACTCACCTACAGCGAACTTAACACCCGCGCAAATCAACTGGCTCACTATCTGCAAAAACTGGGAGTTGGTTCTGAAGTACTAGTGGGAATTTGTGTGGTGCGATCGCCAGAAATGCTTGTTGGTATTTTAGCCATCCTCAAAGCGGGTGGCGCTTATGTACCAATCGATCCAGCCTATCCCCAAGAGCGTATAGCCTACATATTACAGGATGCTCAAACATCCGTTTTACTAACTCAACAACACCTACTAGCTAGCTTACCCCCACACAGCAGTCAGACGGTTTGCATAGATACAGCCTGGGAAACCATTGCTAGGGAGAGCAACGACAATCCCGCCCTGAGTGTAAATCCCGAAAATTTGGCTTATATGATCTACACTTCCGGCTCTACAGGTAAACCAAAAGGAGTGCAGATATCACATCGCAACCTAGTCCACTCCACTACTGCTCGCATTGCTTACTACCAAGAACCTATCACCAGCTTTTTATTACTTTCTTCCTTTGCTTTTGATAGTTCTGTCGCCGGTATTTTCTGGACAATTTGCTCTGGAGGAATTCTTCATCTTCCCCAACCAGACTTACAAGGGGAAGTAGACAAACTGATCAAATTGATTTCTCAAAAACACATTTCCCATTTATTATGTCTACCTTCTCTATATGCTCTCATTTTAGAAGCTGCAAAACCTGATGAATTAATCTCACTTAGTACCGTAATTGTTGCCGGCGAGGCTTGTTCAACAGAGTTGGTAAGCCGTCATTTAGAGTTACAAACTCAAGCCTCTCTGTTTAACGAATATGGTCCAACAGAAGGAACAGTTTGGAGCAGTGTCTACCATTGCTGTTTTCAGAATGAGCAAACCCAACCATCAATTGGTCGTCCTATCGCCAACACACAAATTTATATCCTAGACTCTCATTTACATCCGGTTCCTGTTGGTGTCGCTGGTGAGCTTTGTATTAGTGGTGAAGGTCTAGCTAGAGGTTATCTCAACCAGCCAGAACTGACAGCCGCAAAATTTATTCCTCATCCATTTAAAAAATCAAAATTGGCACGTTTGTACAAAACTGGTGATTTAGCTCGTTATTTACCAAATGGAAATATTGAATTTCTCGGACGCATTGACAACCAAGTAAAAATTCGCGGATTCCGAATTGAATTAGGCGAAATTGAAGCAGCACTCACTCAGCATCCAGGAGTGCAGGAAACTGTAGTTATAGTGCGCGAAGATATCCCAGATAATAAGCGTTTAGTAGCCTATGCAACGCCTAACCGAGATGCAGCTTTCACAGTTAACGAACTGCGCCAGTTTCTCAGGGAAAAACTACCTGAGTACATGATACCATCTGCTTTTGTCTTATTAAAAGAACTACCTTTATCACCAAACGGTAAAGTAGATCGGCAAAATTTACCAGCACCTGACCAAGTGCGGCCAGAATTGACAGGTGTTTTTGTTGCTCCTAGCACCCCAACTGAAGAAATGTTGGTTAAAATTTGGTCTGAAGTCTTGAAAGTTGAACGAATTGGCATTCATGACAATTTCTTTGATTTAGGAGGACATTCTTTACTCACAACTCAACTCCTTTCCCAAGTAAGAGATAAGTTTCAGTTAGATGTGTCTTTACGCAGTTTGTTAGAAAATCCGACTGTAGCAGGTTTAGCTGATAAAATAGAGCAAAATCAAACTTTTGATCATCAAGCAGTAGATTGGCCAGCTGAAGTAGTTTTAGATTCTACCATCCAACCCCCAAAATTCGAGACTTTTGTAACTGAACCTACTAGTATTTTCTTAACGGGAGCTACAGGTTTTTTAGGAGCTTTTTTACTCGCTGAACTTTTACAGCAGACAAAAGCCGATATTTATTGTTTGGTGCGCTGCCCAAATGTTGAAGAAGGTAAGAAAAAGCTGCAAGCTAGTCTAGAAAAATATTTACTTTGGCATGAATCTTTAACTTCCAGAATTATCCCAATTTGTGGTAATTTATCTGAGCCACTGTTGGGGTTAGAAGAGCAGAAATTTGCATCGCTAGCACATCAAGTGGATGTAATTTATCACAATGGCGCTTGGGTTCATCATATTTATCCCTATTCAGTTCTCAAGGCAGCCAATGTACTAGGTACTCAAGAAGTTTTGCGTTTGGCAAGTTACATCAAAACCAAACCTGTACATTTCATTTCTGCTTCTAGTGTTTTCTCCTTAAGTGGTTTTTCGGGGACTAAAGTAGCTCATGAACAAGATAACCTTGATGATGCTCCTGTATCTAGTGATGGTTATTCGCAAACTAAATGGGTTGCCGAAAAGTTAGTCAAAATTGCGGGTGAAAGAGGTCTACCAGTTTGTATTTATCGACCATCACGAATATCAGGACACAGCCAAACTGGTGTTTTTAATCCCAATGATTTTTTATACAGACTAATTATCGGCTGTATTCAACTAGGAAGTTTACCGGATAGGGAGATGAAAGACAACATAGTTCCTGTTGATTATGTCAGCAAAGCTATTGTCTATTTATCAAAACAAGAAAAATCTCTGAACAAGAATTTTCACTTGGTTAATTCCCAGATTCTCAACTCCAGTATGCTGCTTAACCAGTTTCGGATGCTGGGTTATCCAATTGAGCAAATTTCCTATCAGCAGTGGAGAGCAGAATTGCTCAAGGTTACTAAAGGTTCTTCAGCACATCCTTTATATCCACTTGTGCCATTTTTCCCGGCAATTAATTATCAGGAAAAAACGCCCAACTCAGGAGTTTTGCAGTTTGACTGCCACAATACCCTAGATGGACTTGCAGATACTTCGATAGTTTGTCCAGCAATAAATAATCAGTTGTTGGATACCTATTTTAAATATCTGTTAAAGCAGGGATTTTTGGATAGTTTGCCGTCGCTATCTGAAGTTATAGGGCTTAGAGACAATAGAATTTTACCCTCTTTTTAGGCTTTTTTAATGCGTTCTCTAACCCACAAATCATGATTGTTAATCCCACAAACCATACCTCATATTTGCCATTTTCTGTCCGTTCAGTCCTAGTTAACTAAATTTTGACATTTGTCAAATAGTGAAAATTTTTCTACATCAAGGATAAATGTTTTATGACTTCTAAAACTCGTTATTCTGGCTACGATCCTTTGGCAAGAGTATATAATGAAGACTGGGCACCAGGAGTACTTCAAGAAGTACTACCAGCCTTAGAAAAATTGCTATTACCACATCTATCTACGGGGGCGCATATTCTCGACCTCGGTTGTGGTACAGGACATCTAGCACAACAATTGTTAATCAAAGGATATCAAGTAACTGGTCTTGATGGTTCCGAAGGAATGCTGCGTTATGCTCAGGAAAATGCAGGAGAGGGAAAATTTATCTTAGGTGATGCACGCTTCTTTAACTTTCCACATACCTTTGATGCTGTTGTTTCGATTGGCGCTTTCAATCATGTGATGGAGCTTGAAGAATTAACCGAGATATTTCATAACGTGTATCAGGCACTATTAGACGATGGCTTGTTCATATTCTATATGTTTTTTGAAGAAGAGTATCAGTCAAATTGGAATGGTAGTTTGACTGGCAAAGTTAAAGAGGAGTATGCTTGGGCTGCTCAAAATAGCTATAACTCTGAAACCAAAATAGCTCAATTTAACTTGACGATATTCTCTTTGGTAGAGGAAACTTGGCAACGTTTAGATGCCGTAATAAAAGAAAAATGTTATTCCATTACTGAAGTTAAATCTGCTTTAGAAAAGGCGGGTTTTACTGAACTGGGTATTTATGATGCTCAACGTGATTTTGCCATTAATAAATCTCCGGGCAATACTTATTTCTCTGCTCGCAAGCGGTTGAATAAGTAGGTAGACATCATTAAATCTAAATTTTGTTCGTAGTGAGGGATTCATCCCTCAAAGCAATTTTGTTCGTAGTGAGGGATTTATCCCTCAAAGCTAAGTTTGTTGGTTGAAAAACTGTTGCTCAGGTAAGATAGGTAATTTATGAATGCACAAACATCACAAATTGATCTGGAACAAAAACCCAACAATTTATCTGCTGTTGAATTAAAGCAGCAATATTTAGCAAATTTTATTGCTGGCTACAACCAGCGAACAAAAACATCAAAACAACTCTCGCAAGTTTATCGCCCGGTTCTAGCTGATAATAAAAATTTAGGAGAGTTTCGTTTGCCTCTCAAGCAAATGTACTATCCAATTGTGGCTAAACGCTCTCTAGGTTCCAAAATATGGGATGTTGATGACAACGAATATGTAGATTTGATGATGGGGTTGGGAATTAATCTCTTTGGTCATAATCCACCATTTATCAAAGAAGTATTGACAGAGCAACTGGAAAAAGGCATACAAATTGGCCCACAATCAGATTTAGTTGGTGAAGTGGCTGAGTTAATTTGTGAACTAACTAATATGGAGCGGGTAGCATTTAGTAATACCGGCACAGAAGCTGTAATGACGGCAATTCGCTTGGCAAGAACGTTAACAGGGCGTGAAAAAATTGCTATGTTTTCGGGTTCTTATCATGGTCATTTTGATGGCACTTTAGTCAAAACACAAACTGTAGATGGAGAGTTACATACAGTTCCCATTGCTCCGGGAATTCCGCTAAATTTTGTGAAAGATGTTTTGGTTTTGGACTATGGGAATCCTGAATCTTTAGAAATCATCAAAGCTCATGAACAAGAACTGGCTGCGGTTCTCGTTGTCCCTGTACAAACTAGCAGGCCAGGCTTACAACCAAAAGTTTTTCTCCACCAACTCAGGCAATTAACCACAGAATCAAAAATACCTTTAATATTTGATGAAATGGTGACTGGGTTCCGCATTCATCCAGGTGGGGCACAGGCATATTTTGGTGTGCAGGCTGATATTGCCACTTATGGAAAAATTGTTGGTGGTGGGATGCCAATTGGCATTATTGCTGGCAAATCTATCTATATGGATGCAATTGACGGTGGTATGTGGAATTATGCAGATTCTTCTTACCCAAGTGCTAACAAGACTTTTTTTGCGGGGACTTTCTGCAAGCATCCATTAGCAATGGCGGCTGCACGGGCAGTTCTTCAGCATCTGAAGACTCAGGGGAGTGCCCTGCAAGAGCAGTTAAATCATCGTACTTCCCAATTCGTTGCCGCTTTGAATGCTTATTTTGCAGAAGATAATGTACCGCTGCGGATGACGAATTTTGGCTCACTATTCGGCCCTGCTGCTTCGGAAGAATCTAGCTCTGGGGGAAATGCTTCTATATCTGCGAGTCTGGATTTATTACGTTATCACTTGATGTATAGAGGTGTTCATCTTTTGGGTGCAAGTGGTTATTTATCTACAGCCCATACGGCTGAAGATGTTGATTATGTGATCCAGGCTGTTAAAGATAGCATTAAGGCACTGCGAGAGGGAGGATTTTTACCTTAGTTGAAGCAAGAAATAAGCTCAAATCTATAGCAATCCTAAATCATTTGTGAAACTTGCAACCTCTCTGATTATTCTCTTTCCCTTGGCGTTCTACAGCCCTATGCCTAACGGCAGGCTTACGCCAACGGGCATCGCTGCGCGCGGGCGTCTTGGCGGTTCGTTTAAAAAAAAACTGTTCACAAATCAAATAGGATTGCTATAACTTGTTAGTATTTGTTAACTCTTATAGAACGGCAGAGAAACTCCACCCTTGCTGGCGTTAGGGTTAGAAAACCTGGCGTTGTTCTAAATGGGCCAGGATATCCGATCGCTCGCGCCAACAATCTCTTAGCTGTTGACGAGCAAACAGTGGCAATTGATCCTCAATATGGGGTGAACCGGGTTGAGTAGCATTACCGTAGCTGTTAAGTACCTTGGCTTTTACTGGTTGAGAAAACTCAATGGCCGCTACATAAGAATCACCCAGGACTGAGCGAAAACGCCCATTAGCAGTAGGTGCAAACCTGAGTACGCGGAAGATTCCCAGAAAGCCCGGGCCACCATTGGCAGGTAAGTCTAGATTGCCATATTGCAGCCGAAAAACATCTCCCCAAGGCACATCTAGCGCTCCATAAGCTTTTTCTACTTTTTTAGCTGCGGCTAGGAGTTTGGTAACGGCATCTTGAGGATCGGCTAAACCATCGGGTGTGTTCAGGGGAGATTTTTCACTCCAAGGGATGCTAAACCCTTGCTCTAAATCTATTTCTTCTGCCCAAGCGGCAAATAGTACTGCCCCCCGGCTATCGGCGTTGGTTTGTCTATCCCAAGCTGAGAGAACATCCGCTGCTCGTCGTCCTAATTCTCCTCCCTGCTGGCGAGCGATGGGAATCAAGTCATCAAGTAGCCGATCCGCTAGTTCCATCCGGGTTGAGTGCTTGTAAGCAATCATTTCCTCAAAAGAGATTTTTTCGTCTTCTAGCAGCATCCGCACCGAACGCTGGGGCCGAAAATCCATAAACCGTGGTGCCATGTAGGGCGGGTAGTTATCTGGGTTGATGGCTGTTGGAAACGTCGTTGTCCAAGGTGGGTCATTAGCATTTTGTAACCAGCCGCTGGCAGGGTTAACGATGCGGGGTAAATCCTGATAAGGATGGGTTTTTGTCCATAGGGTGGTAGATGTGTCTCCGGGAATCACACCTGTCCAGTATTCAAAGTCTCCCTGAGAGCGAATTGGTACTTGACCGTTAAACAGGTGCATGATGTTTCCCTGACGGTCTGCATACATCACGGTAAACATCGGGAGTTGCAAACGTTGGAGTGCTTTTTCAAACTGGTTGAGGTTTTTTGCCCGCGCCATATCCCACCACTGTTGCAGGATTCCTGATTGGTCAAGACCCACAACCCGCAATGCTAAGGCTTTTCCCTCTTGCTGTGTGACTACAGGCCCGTGGATAGAATGTTTGACTACTAGGGGTTGATCGATTAGGGTACCGTTTTGTTGCTTAACTTTTAATGGCAGGGTTTTGGTTTCAAAGTTCCGAACTTGACCATCAAAAAGATAACCTTTACCTTTTAATTTGAGTTTGTAGAGATCCCAACCATCAAAGGTGTTGACTGTATAAGTCCAACCCAAATTATCGTTAAAGGCGATCGCTAATACAGGAACCCCCAGGAGAGTTGCCCCATAAGCATCCATACCTGGTGCGGTCAGTTGGGCTTCGTACCACAGAAATAAGTCTGACCAAGGGACGTGTGGATTGGCAAGTAGCATCGCTGCACCACTGGCAGAATGTGAAGGTGCGATCGCCCAACCATTAGACCCTGCTTTTGGCTCCTGCTCACTAATACCTGCAACCTTTTCTGGACTGACGACAAAGGTAAAATGAAGTACCCGATTTAGGTGAGCAAGTA
Source organism: Cylindrospermum sp. FACHB-282 (assembly GCF_014697195.1). GTDB lineage: Bacteria > Cyanobacteriota > Cyanobacteriia > Cyanobacteriales > Nostocaceae > Cylindrospermum. Next base: position 47,599 of record NZ_JACJRJ010000015.1, read on the forward strand.
CATCTTCTGGCTTGACTGGCAGTACTACCTCAACTTCATCGTCTATCAGATCCCCATGTTCCTGAGCATAAGCATTGATGCCTTTGGCAAAAGCATCAAGATATCTGCGAAAACTGGGACTCTGTGCCAAATACCAAGAACGAGCGCGTTCTGGAACTCCGGTAGTTAACACCCAACGGTCTGATTCTAGGTATTTCTCTCCCCAATATTCGGCAGCACGCCCCCGCGCTTGACCATAAAGCCGCAAAAGTAAGTTACCGTGACTTTGCATCTGTGCCCAGCCGAAGGCTTGAAAAGCACTGCGGTCATCTTGAGCGTAAATATGGGGCACACCATAGGTATCCCAAAGTATTTCCGTGGATTTGGGTGGAGCACTGATACTTTGACCGCCCACAACTACAGTTAAGATCAAACTGAGTATCAACGGTAAAATCCGAAATAATTTTTTTGGAAACACTCTGAGGATATGGCGTTTGCTGGGAGAGCGCCAAAAATCCACAAGCCCAAACAACTGTATATTGCTGATCAACATTGAATTGTCAACTTCAAAACTTTGATTTTAAAACCTTTGTAGAGACGTTGGATGCAACGTCTCTATAGTGTGGTCTACTCAACCGCAAACTGCCTTAACAGTAGATAGACTATTGGCGTTGAGTGGCGATCGCTAATTTTGCCCCCTTCACCTGACGCACCTGATCCATTACCTTCACTATTTGACCGTGTTCTACTTTTTCATCAGCATTAATAATCACCAAAGCTTCGGCGTTAGAACCAACTAAAATACGCACTTCCTCGCTCAAAGCATCAATGGTAGTTGGTTTGCGGTTCAGGCTCACCTGTCCTTGTGGGTCTACAGTCACGGTGATTTTTGTCGCTACCTGCTGTTGATTTGCCGTTGCCGCCTTCGGTAAATTTACAGGCAATCCTTCTGAACGTGTGAGAAATAGTGTTGACATGATAAAGAACGTCAAAATTGCAAATATCACATCAATCATCGGCACGATGTTAATCTGCACAGGAATATCTGGTTCATCTGGTAATCGCATAAGACTTCTCTCCTCCTCGTTCATAGCGACGGCGATAAAGTAATTCTAGATGTCCGCCATATTCCTGAATGAGTGCCATTTGCCGCTGATAGAGTCCTCGGAAGCTATTGGCGAAAAATAGGGTAAAAATAGCTACTACCAATCCTGAAGCCGTAGATACCAACGCTTCACTAATCCCCGCCGTTACACCCGTTGTTTTCGTACCTCCCACATCGCCAAGATTTAGAGAGGCAAAAGAAGCAATCAACCCTAACACCGTACCCAGAAGTCCCAGCAGTGGGGCCAAACCAATGATTGTGTCAAAGAAATTTTGAAAGCGTTTGAGTGAAGGTATCTCAGCTTGTGCTTCAGTTTCTAATGCTAGACGAAATTCCTCCGGAGTCGGCTCTTCTAATTCTAAAGCGGCAAGAAAAATTCGCGACAAAGGCAAATCTGCATTTTGTCGCAGTTTATCCACAGCACTCACGACATTATCGAGGCGATATAGATTCAATACCTCTCGGATCACACGGCTTTGACGGCGATTGATAATCACCCAAAACCGCACACGCTCCATGATCAATGCCACTGCCAATACTGAAAATGCCAGCAGGGGCCACATCACGACACCGCCTGCCGTAAACAGATTTTTAATTCCCATAAAATATACTGTGAGACTACTAGAACAGGGAGCAAGATTGCCAGTCTTTCTCAAAAAAGAGATTAGCTAAGATGAGAACATTTTTCAAGTTAATGATATTGTTATTACCATAAAATCTGAGATAATCAAATCGCTTTTTGAGAAAAGATATTGTCACTACCAGATAAAAATGCCTTTTAGACTGGTATGTAGCAATGTCAGGAGTTAAAAATTTTCTCCCTTGATATTTGTATCTAAGTATCATAGGATAACTAAATTAGTGATAATAGGTAGCAATAAGCTATGAGCTTTTCCGGCATTGCTTTTGAGCAACGATCCCAAGAAGCTGCGGCTCTCCGATCTTTTATGGTCTATAGTCTGATGGGTTCGCTAATCCTACACATTGGCGTATTCGCTTCAGGTATAGGCAATTTTTTAGCGATCGCGCCGGAAGCAGAAAATGAGCCGATAGAGGTGGCAATAGTTGATGCTCCAACTGAGTTGGTTGAACCACCACCCCAAGAGATCCTCACTGCAAGTGGTTCCCCTGGAGGTTCAGGAACAGTTGGAGGTAGTGAAATTGCACTGCAATCTCAACAACAGCCTGTAGAAGCGTCAACTGCGCCAGTACAAAAGTTTTTGGCTAATCTAAAAACCCCGCCAGTTCAACGATCATCCAACCAAACTAGCGAAGTAATTGAGAAACCAAAACCAGTTGAAACAGCCTCTTTTTCGCCAAAATCTCCATCCTTCAAGCCGGAAGTAACTACAAAACCTGACCCTGTGTCACAATCAGCATCAAGAAGCGAGTCTAACTCAGTGGCTAAAACTCCGTCTTCTCAACCTGTAGCACAACCTAATGGAAAACTCACAGAGCTGTTAAGGGGGTTAAGAGAAACTAGGGCCAGCCAGGGCACTGTGGGCAATAGTGCGATCGCATCAAATCAATCTAATGGAAACGGGCCTTCTACTGTTGTTAGAGGTACAGGTACTGGCTCAGGCTCAGGTACAGGCTCAGGTACAGGCTCAGGTACAGGCTCAGGCTCAGGTACAGGCTCAGGCTCAGGTACTGGCTCAGGCTCAGGTACTGGCAATCAACCAGGAAATGCTCCCTCAATAGCCACAGCACCAAGATATCCCAAGATAGAAACTCCATCAGAAAACAGTAATAATACGGGTAATTCTGCCGGCAATGGTCGAGCAGCTTGTCGCGAATGCAACGCTAAGTATCCAGAGGCTGCAAGAAGACGGAAAATTGAAGGTAGAGTGGAAGTGGCTGTTGATACTGACGAAAAAGGTAATGTTACTAATGTCCGGGTTGCTCGCTCCAGTGGGAACCGCGAATTAGATGAAGAGACCATTAGACAGGCGCGTGACTGGAAGTTAAAACCTGCATCTGGTGGTAGACAAGGAGTCTCAATCGCCACTGATTACGCTATTAGAGGCTCACGACGTCATCGCGAAGCCCAAGAACGTACTAGACAAAGAGAAACAGTAGCTAGACAAACTCAAACTACGGCTGCAAACCCAAATTCAACCGAAGAGGGTGCACCAAGACGCAGACGGCGGTTAATAGCAGCAATTAGTAATAATACAAGGGCTGCTTCCGAAGATACTAATACAACTAGATACAGGAGGAGGAGAGAGTCTACACCTTCATCTTCAGCCCCTGCGGCAACAAAACCCAGAGAATCTTCACTTGTTCGTCGGCTTCGTCGTCAGAGGGCAGAAACTCCTACAGCAAACCGGACACAGCCTCAAGGAGTAGCTGCCAATTCATCAACTAGATCACAAAGATCCAATAGGCGGCGACGCAGTGAGGAAGCTTCATCTCCCAGTCAAAGCAAGTTAAGGGCGTCTTTACGTCGTTTTCGCCAACAATCTCAATCGCCATCGGCTCCAACGCCTCCTACTGCAAGCGAATAAATCTAGGGAGCAACAGTTAGCTAAATCCGCAATTCGCCTCCCCCTTAGTCCTTCGCCTAGCGTCCCTAGGACTTACTTTCCTTGACAAATTTACCGTCTTTTCAGGTTTTTTTGATGCGTCTCTTTACCCATCCTACCTGTAGGTGCTGCCCAGCACGAATCATGATTTTTAACGACACAAACTATACCCCATATTTGCTATTTTCTGTCCGTTAAGTCCTAGTAGTCTGTCAAATAAATTTTGACGGATAAAGAAACCAACCGCGAAGGACGCTCGCGCGCAGCGTTCGCGAAGCGTGCCGTAGGCTCTTGCCCAAAGGGCTGTAGAGCGCGTTCGCGAAGCGTCTCGAAGAGAAGGAAGAAGGAAGAAGAAAAACTAAAAGATTTATTTACCCGTCAATTAGTTCTTGACAGACTACTAGTCCCTTGGAAAAAACCTGTCCAAAATTGGTAAGCCAACGCTTGTTGGCGGCTTATATAATCTCTTTTTCACACAAAATCTTGGGTGACGCCGCGCTGCGCACCGAGTTGACGCATTTAACGAATAGATTTTGGATAACTTTAATGAAACCCGAAGGGAATAAAAACAAGTGTTTTTGTTCGCGCAGCCTGCCCTAGGCAGATTTTGAATTTTGAATAGTTTAAGGCAAACTTAAATTGTCACAGGTGAATCCACATAGAGTGTTGGTTCTTGCATCGTGAAATCTATGCCATAAAAAATCAGCTTTTTAGAGATACCTTCATTCGCCAATTCTAGTAAACGCTTCCGGAAGTCAATCGAATTTTCATTTGAACCCAGAATAAAGAAACTCACCCTAGCGCGAGTTCCCGGCTGATCTTCTTGAGGGTATAAGTTAATTTTTGTACTATCAGGATCAATCCCAAATAAAGAACCGGTACTTTCTTTAACAACTTTTTCGAGCAATGCTTGTTCGGATTTGTCTAAGCTTCGAGGAAAATCAAGATAAAGCAAAACCATTACCTTTTTTCCCCTGGTAATATTTTCAACATCCGCATTTGCCATCATTGAGTTTGGCACAATGACAAGGGTACTTTTAGCAGGAGTTCTCAACTTAGTCGAACGTAAACCAATAGCTTCGACACGGGCAAATAATATACCTTGAGAACTTAAATTTATCCGAATATATTCTCCAGGAACAAAAGGACGATCTAGATACAAAACAATTGTTCCTAAAAGCTGTTCCAAGGTATTTTGAGCCGCAAAAGCAACTGCTATTCCCCCAATACCTAAACCAGCAAGTAGCCCAATTAAATTAATATTCTGGCTCTGAGCAAATGCCAAAGCGGAAATAAACCCAATAATGGTATTAGCAATAGTTTCAAAAACCAGCAGTAATTCATCAACTTCTAGACCAATTTTCCGAAGCAAATCAATTCCGTAGATTCGTAACATTTGCCTAAATAAGCCTGATGCTAATGTAGCCAAACTGATAACTACTGCTAAGTTGATGAAAAATTTTAAAAATTGATAAAATCCTGCATATATTTGAATAAAATTTAAACAGAAGCTAATCAGAAATAAAGTACCTGTAACTTGAAGAACTTTTTCTAGGGGGGTAATTAAGCTTTCATAAATCCTTGCTATTTGTTGGGGCGAAAATCTCCGAATGATTGTGCTTATAATCTGAGCAGTATATTTCCCAATTAGTAAAGACAGGATAATAAACAGAAAGAATAAGCCGAAGTTTACTCCCAGTAAGATAAAAAACTTACGTGTTTCCTCATCCAAAAGAAGCCATTTTTTTATATTCGTTAGCAGAATTTCCATTGTCGTTAGATAGTAATGGGTGCATCAATATTGACTGGTTTCTCTTCGATATCAAAAGAAATGCCGTATTCTTTCAGTTGCAGAGTAATATTTTGTTTGGCCATATCTAATAACTGATGGCGCATATCCATTCCCATTTCACCATAACCAAGAATAAAAAAGTTAATTTGAGCTTGGGTAACATTAGAATTTTCATTTTGAAAAACATCTTTGAAGTTTACCACGGTATTGCGAGAGTCGATTCCAAATAAATCTTTGGTACTTTCTAAAATTACTTGACGAATCAAAGCTTTTTCCTGTTCAGGAATGTTTTGATAGAAATTTAAATAAATTAGGGAAACAACTTTTCTGGCTACTGTGAAGTTTTCAATGCTTGTTTGAGTCAGAGAACTATTAGGAATTATAGTTAATGTCCCTTTCCCAGAATTACGAATTTTAGTAGAACGTAAACCAATTGATTCAACTTTACCAAATGTGCCATCAGGTAAGCCGATATAGTCATCAACTACAAAAGGTTTATCAATATAAATGACGATTCCGCCTAGTAATTGCTGTAAAGTTTCTTGAGCAGCAAAAGCAATGGCTAATCCCCCAATTCCTAAACTTGCTATTAAACCCAATACATTGATTTGATGTATTTGAGCAAAAATTAGAATGATGGTAACACAAATGACTGTGTCTGCTAAAAAGTTAACTACTACTAACAACTCACCATTGATTTTTCCCTTGATTGCAGATTCTCGCAGGTAAGCATCAAAAAACTTGTCAAACAAGCGAGAGCCTAACCAGCCAACTGCAACAGTTAGTGATAAACCAAGAGCAACTTCTAAATATTTGAGCCAATCTGGCTTAGGAATAATTAGGAGCGTCAAGTCAAGAAATATCAAACTAGTAACTATTCCTAACTTCTTTTCGTAAGGAGAAAAAACTTGCCCATAGATTTTTCTCCCTTGAGAAGATAAGAAGCGATGTGTGAGTAATTCATTCATTTTTTTGAATAAAAATACCAAAAAGAACAAAAAGGCCACAAACAAGACTGCTATCCCTGCCGAAAAACCGATAATTGCGAGGGTGGTTAGATTATCTTGAATTGCTTGAGAGAAGATGTCCACAATATAATCAACTCCTTTAGGCTTAGATGGGATAGTCAAACGATTTTGTACCCAAACACAGCCAAACTTAGCTATGTGAGCAGTGAATCTATGGATAATGGGTATTGATTTTTTGTGCCAGACGTATCTTACCACGGTACGGTGCTGCAAGATACAAGCTAAAAAAAGTGAGGAAAGAATGTAAAAATCAGACAATTGAACTAGGGATTGGGGATTCAAACCCCAAGTTGCGTTGTAAAAAAAATCCCGCTTACATCAAGATGGTGTTGAGAAGATTCAGTTCGCTGGATACCATAAAATAGCGATCGCTAAAAGTGGTTTCTAATTGGCTAAAAACCCACCTACCTGCCACAGCTACCCAAGGAAACCTTTGATACTGCGCTATTACAGGCATTACTAACATCTGCTAACAGACTGGTGACTCGATGCACATATTCGGCTAACATTTGGTGTCCGGGTTGCAGATGGGTGCGGCTATGTTCTGCGATCGCCTGCATAATCCGAAAGGTAATCGTCAATCTCACTCTCGCTAATGCTTCATCGTCTAAGAAGTTCAAAAAACGAGTTAATTGACTATTTGCTCCCTCTTTCTCGGCTTTGAGACTATCAATAGATGACTCGATCTCATCTTCATCCGCATCACGATTATTTTGCAGATGATCTTTTACCGCACTGCACATATGCTCAAAGTAATCATCAGCCTCAATGCGTTCTAGGGCTGAAATTACTTTGGCTATAGGTTTACTTTCAGTATTAGCCTTAGTATCTGCTGGAAATTCTATGGGTACGAGGGTAGCCGTATTAGCTTGATTATAAAAATTAGTACCTGCTGCTTTCGCTAGGTGCTTAAGCTGTTTAGCCGTTTCGTCTAAACTTAAGTATAGCCAAGGTGTCAAGTAAATTAACTTACTGCTGGTACTTCTTAAAAGTGCTGTTTTTTGTAGTACGTACACAATGGCAAAATTGATCATTCACATCTTAGACATAGGCGACGACAAACCACTTCCCTACCTTAAGATAGGGGTTTACGACGTCCATCCTCTTTTAGACTGGAGGAGCATCCGGTTATGCCTCGATTATCTAGATATATTCAAAACTCAGTTAGGGGATATTTTGCAGGCTAGTACTCTGTCAAGCAAAGCGGTACTAGTCTCAAACAACATTTATTAAATTTGACATATTCCCGGCGCTTGGCCAATTCCATAGCGCTGGATGCGATATTTTATGACACAACTCAAGCCAAGTGACTTTGTAGAACAGAACAACTTCAAAGCGTCCTTAGCTTTGTTCAGAGATTGGAGTGCGATTTTTTTGGTAGCTGCTTTCAGCATTTGGGCAAATAATATATTTGTTTATTTCCTCTCCATTTGGATTATTGGCTTATTTCAATTTGCTCTCGGAGAAGTACTAACCCATGAGGCATCACATTACAACTTATTTAAAAAAAGAGAGTGGAACGAAAACTTAGAGCTTCTCTACGCTTTTCCTGTCATTAGCACAGTTGCCAATTATCGTAAACATCATTTACCTCATCATAAATATTTAGGCAAAAAGCAAGATTATTCAATTGCGCTTTATGAACAAATAGGGGTATACAAACCCAATAATAACCTATTCTTTATCTGGTTTATTCAGCCCTTAATTGGATTAGCTACCTTCTATCTTTTTCTTGGTTTACATACGGGAATATATTATGAGCTAAAGCTTTTGGACTATCGTCCGTTCCAGAATGGTTTTAAATTATCTATTTTTTGGCTGTTGATTATTCTCACTTTCTATCTTTCAGGCAATTTCCATCTACTAATTCTGTATTGGTTTATTCCTCTACTATGGCCTTTTGCCTGTTTTATATATTGGTCAGAACTACGGGATCATTTTAATACTCAGTCAGGAACCAGGTCAAACATTAGTTTTCTGACTAACCTTTTAGTTCATAACCGTGGATATCATTATGTCCATCACCTTTACCCCACGATCCCCTGGTACAAGCTTCCAGAAGCTCAAAAAGCCTTGTGTCCAGATTTGCCAGATACTGCAAATGGTTTCTTCGACACATATAGGCAATTGGCGATAACACATAAACAATTCAAAATTCAAAATTCAAAATTCAAAATTCAAAATTGAAAACTGTTACATCACCCGACTGTAGTAAGAGTGAAGACATATCAAAATTCAAAATTCAAAATTCAAAATTGAAAACTGTTACATCACCCGACTGTAGTAAGAGTGAAGACATATCAAAATTCAAAATTCAAAATTCAAAATTGAAAACTGTTACATCACCCGACTGTAGTAAGAGTGAAGACATATCAAAATTCAAAATTCAAAATTCAAAATTGAAAACTGTTACATCACCCGACTGTAGCAAGAGTGAAGACATACGCTCTTAGCCATTGGTGTCAACTTAAGCTTAAATCGGCGGATAGAAACCGCAACTACACAGGCAAGAGGCAAAGCTGCTTCTCTTCGGGAAGGACACCTGCATGGGTTTCAAACATCTAGTTTTTCCTTAGTCCAGGTCGGTGGACTATCCCTACAGGACGCTACGCGAAGGTTTGTATAGCCGTGTATCCCTTACGGGAGCCGGAGGTATCTTTCTAATCGCCCTGGCTCTAAGTTGACCTCATGGCTAAGGGCGTTGCTGTAGGGTATGGGTATTAGACCCTAACATTCTGATAAAATAATCACTGATCATTCTCTGTGATCTCAAGCAACTCGCCCGGAACAGCAGTGGGTTTCATGATACCGATAGCTAAATTGTCTTTCTGGTGACTTGCTTGACTTCCATCGCTGTGGTGTTGATACTGTTTAAACTCATACCAGTCAACCGTTGTGCAATGTCCCAGTTTGGTATTAGATATTTATCCCAGGGGTCTATTGACGCAGCCATTATTGGTAAGTTTTCTCCAGCAACTGTTCTATTGTGGGAGTTTCTGGGAACTATAAGGTGGCAACACCTGGCAATAGGAGTAAAAAACGCGAATAAAAACAATCCACGAGCCATTAGCTTTATGTGGCTATAGCTAATACTGATATTAATCTCTATAAAATCATAGTCCCAAACCAGAATAGTTAGCAATATTGCCTTAAATAGCCCAGTAAATTAACCTAAAAAGACTAATAAAATGAACAAAAAAAATAATTAAAAATTAATTTGGCAGGAATGAAGATGAATAATATACAAGAAGAAAATAGTTTAATTTTAGTAGTTGATGATACCGCTACTAACCTAGAAATTATCTCGTATTTGTTGATAGATGCAGGTTTTGAAGTGACTACGGCGATTGATGGAGAAAAAGCTCTCAAGCAGGTTCAATCTAGACAGCCGCATTTAATTTTGTTAGATATAATGATGCCAGGAATAGATGGCTTCGAGACCTGTAAAAGATTAAAGGAAAATCCGGAAACTAGTGATATTCCCATAATTTTCATGACTGCCATTATTGATACAGAAAGTAAAGTAAAAGGTCTAAATTTAGGCGCAGTTGATTACATCATTAAACCCTTTCAAAAGGATGAAGTATTAGCTCGGATTAAAACCCATCTGCAATTGCGAAATTTAACTAAAAGTTTAGAAACACGAGTATTAGAAAGAACTGCGGAACTTTCCCAGGCATTAAATGACCTTCAAGAATCTCAACTCCAGCTGATACAGAAGGAAAAAATGTCTGCTTTGGGCAATCTTGTAGCTGGAGTAGCACACGAAATCAACAATCCCGTTGGGTTTATTGCTGGTAATTTACAACCTGCGACGAACTATATACAGGATTTATTTCGCATCATCGACCTCTATCAAAAGTACTATCCTGAGCCAGTTCCAGAAATTCACGAGGAAATCGCAGCCATTGATCTGGAATATATACGTACCGATTTGCCTAATTTGATAGCCTCCATGAAAGAGGGTGTTCAGCGTATTCGCAATATCAGCACTAGTCTGCGAACCTTTTCGAGAGCAGATAGCGATCGCAAAACTTCCTGCAATATTCATGATGGCATCAACAGCACCCTGATGATTCTCAAACACCGCTTAAAGGCAACATCAGCCCGTCCGGATATTCAAGTATTCAGAAATTACAGCAATTTACCCCCAATAGAATGCTTCAGCGGACTACTAAATCAGGTATTTATGAATTTGCTAGCTAATGCGATTGATGCTTTAGAAGAATCCAATTCTGGGCGGAGTTTCCATGATATTCAGGCAAATCCTCATCAAATTAAAATTCAGACTGCTCTCACTGAAGATAAAAATCATGTCATGATTCGGATTCAAGATAATGGGGTGGGTATGTCAGATGAAACTCAGGAAAGAATCTTTAACAATTTATTCACCACCAAGCCCATAGGTCAAGGCACAGGGTTAGGATTATCAATTGCCCGGCAAATCATTGTCGAAAAACACAGGGGAACTCTACAGGTAAAATCAATTCTGGGAAAGGGTTCGGAGTTTCTGATTACTATTCCTACCCATTAGAACACCAAGCATCAACTTCTTTATTATTTTAACTTTTAACTTTTAATTTTTAATTTTTAACTTTTAACTTTTAATGGGTAATTGGGCATGGGGCAGAGGAGAAGTACTTTCCCCATTACCCATTACCCATTACCAACCTACAAAGCTTCTGGTTGCTCAGTGGTAATTATGCTTGCCTGAGTGTTGACAATTATTGCTGCTTGCAACATGGGAGTATTAGCAACTGAATTGTTTGCTAAGGTAAACAGCGGATTTGACAAAATCCCTGCTATCGTAGTGGCGATTAAAGTCACTATCAACCCTACCTGCAAAGGTCTAAATCCTGGCAAATTCCAACGTATTTCTGGATAATTTTTGACTACGTCGGACATTTCTTGAGGTTCTTTGACTACCATCATCTTAACTACGCGAATGTAGTAGTAGATGGAGACGACGCTGGTAACTAGTCCCAGCAAAACTAACCAGTAAAGACCGGCTTGCCAACCGGCCCAAAACAAGTAAATCTTCCCGAAAAACCCAGCTAGTGGGGGAATTCCACCCAAGGAAAGCAGGGAGATACTCAACGCCAATGTTAGGAGTGGATCTTTTTGATACAAACCAGAGTATTCGGCTATCTGGTCGGTTCCTGTCCGCAGGGAGAACAGAATGATGCAGGTAAAGCCGCACAGGTTCATGAACAGATAGACCAGCAGGTAAAATAGCATACTGGAATATCCAGCGTTAGTACCAGCAATCAAGCCAATCATCACAAACCCAGCTTGGGCAATGGATGAATAAGCTAGCATCCGTTTCATGCTGGTTTGTGCTAGGGCAACTACGTTACCCAACACCATACTCAGAACGGCGAGGGCCGTGAAGACAAATTTCCATTCCTCAGCGACGAGGGGGAAGGCTGTTGTCAGTAAGCGGATAGCTAGGGCAAACCCAGCTGCTTTGGAACCGACAGATAAAAAGGCGATTACTGGGGTGGGAGCACCTTCGTAAACGTCTGGTGTCCACTGGTGGAAAGGTGCGGCGGAGATTTTGAAGCCAATACCGGCAATTACGAAAACCAGGGCAATTACCAAACCTAATGATTGACCAACTTTAGCTGTGGCAATACCGTTGGCGATCGCATTTAATTCCGTTTGTCCACCGGATAGACCATATAGTAGCGATACACCGTATAAAAATACGGCTGTGCTGGAAGCTCCAATTAACAGGTATTTCAGCGCCGCTTCGTTAGAGCGTGGGTCACGCTTAGTATAACCTGTCAATAAATAAGAGGAAATACTCAGGGTTTCTAGTGAGATGAAAATCATCACCAACTCATTAGCCCCGGAGAGAAACATCCCTCCTAAGGTAGCAGTTAGCAAAATCGCGATGAATTCTGCTAAAGCGGTGCCACTCTGCTCAATGTAGCGAATTGACATCAGGATTGTGGTAACAGCAGACAAAGCAATGATCCCGCGAAAGACAATGCTGAGGTCGTCACCATTAAAGGCACCACTAAAAGAAATGGGATTGGTAGCATCCCATTGGAAATATAGGGCGACAATCGAAGCTAGTAAACCTGCGATCGCTAGATATCCAATCCAGCGTGCGGATGTGCGCCCCAAAATCAAATCAACAATCAAAACCCCTAAGAGGGTGATAATTACAATCCCCTCTGGTAAAATCGTTCCAGCATTTAACTGGGATGCAAGATTAGCAAAATCCATGAGATGTATAGGTTTTGGCGATCAGAAGTTAAGGCTAACTCTGTTTATTCTATCTATTGTTCTTCACCAAAATTGCATTCATCTATCAGTCTTAAAAATTAAGATGTGGAAAAGACTAATTTTCATCCAGCTTCTAGGGACAACAAAGCCCTGAGGAATGGGGTGCTGATGTCCGGTATCTTCCGCTGCTGCCAAAGTTAAGTCAGGTATCTTTTGTCCTTCAATTTATGGCACAGGCAGTAGAATGACATCACCTTGACGAATTAGTTCCATAGTTTGGTCTCTACGGGATGGGTATAAACCCTACTTCGCTTTTACTCTCAAGTTTGATTTAATTTTGGCACAACCTCTATGGGTTCAGGTAAGAGAGGGAGTGGCAAATGGGGAAAGTGAGGTAATCTATAATTTATAAATTTGAATTTCTCCTATCCCCCAGTCCTCAACGACAGAAGGTATCACAGTATTACACTTCAGGGGTATTTTGAAAACTGTATTCGCCAATTATGCGCTAGATAAGTTAAAGATTGAAATAGCTGGCATTCCACACCCGGCGTTTACTTCCCCAGACATCTGGGAAGAACTGCGCCTGGAGTTGAGCGGATTTTCGCCCTAACGGGCAGTTTGTGTGAGGATTAAATCACCGCCCTCAGGGTGACGTTTTATCTTGACATTTCGCTGAAATTATCTCAATTTGACTGTTTAGCTTTGCAGCTATTCTTTTTTTTGAAATTTCCATGTCAACCCTCGTCATCGTCGAATCTCCGACCAAAGCTCGTACCATTCGCAACTACCTACCAAAAGACTATCGGGTAGAAGCGTCTATGGGTCATGTGCGTGATTTACCCCAGTCAGCAAGCGAAATTCCCGCTGCTGTCAAAGGGGAAACATGGGCGCAGCTCGGGGTAAATATAGACGCCGACTTTGAACCGGTGTATGTAGTCCCCAAGGATAAAAAGAAAATTGTCACCCAACTCAAAGAGGCTCTAAAAGATGTCGATGAATTAATCCTGGCAACTGACGAAGACCGGGAAGGTGAAAGCATTAGTTGGCATTTATACCAATTGCTCAAGCCAAAAGTACCGACTAAGCGGATGGTGTTTCACGAAATTACCCAAGAAGCCATCAAAAAAGCTTTGAAAAACTGCCGCACTATTGATGAAAAGTTGGTTCGTGCCCAAGAAACCCGGCGGATTTTAGATCGATTGGTAGGATACACCCTATCTCCCCTGCTATGGAAAAAAATCGCCTGGGGATTATCCGCTGGGCGGGTGCAATCTGTAGCGGTGCGGCTTTTAGTCACCAAAGAACGCCAACGCCGTGCTTTCCATGAAGGTACATACTGGGATTTAAAAGCTAGCTTGGTGCAGGAAAAAACCCCCTTTAGCGCCCAGTTGGTCAACTTGGGAGGAACCAAAATCGCGACCGGCAGCGATTTCGACCCCGCGACGGGAAAAATTACCGCTGGGCGCAATGTCGTGTTATTGACAGAGCAACAAGCAGTCGCTCTCAAAGAACGTCTAACGGGGAAAACCTGGAATGTAGCGGACATCGAAGAACGCCCAGTAACGCGCAAACCTGCGCCACCCTTTACAACTTCGACCCTGCAACAAGAATCTAACCGCAAGTTGCGCCTCTCGGCACGAGACACGATGCGTATTGCCCAGAAGTTGTATGAGCAAGGGTATATTACCTATATGCGTACAGATTCGGTGCATTTGTCAGAGCAGGCGATCGCCGCAGCCCGTAACTGTGTAGAACAACTTTACGGCAAACCTTACCTCAGCCCCCAACCAAGGCAATACACAACCAAATCTAAAGGCGCACAAGAAGCCCACGAAGCCATTCGCCCAGCAGGTAGCAGCTTCCGCACTCCCCAAGAAACTGGTTTAGGCGGTCGGGAACTTGCCTTATACGACTTAATTTGGAAGCGCACCGTCGCTAGCCAAATGGCGGACTCTCGGCAAACACAAATCACTGTACAGCTACAAGTTGAAGACGCGGGTTTTCGTTCTTCTGGCAAACGCATTGATTTTCCCGGTTTTTTACGGGCATACGTCGAAGGTTCCGACGATCCTGAAGCAGCACTGGAAGACCAAGAAGTAATTTTGCCGCCGCTGAAAGTTGGGGATCATCCCAAGTGTAATGACTTGGAAGCCGTTGGTCACGAAACCCAACCCCCAGCCAGGTACACCGAAGCCACTCTCGTCAAAACCCTAGAAAGTGAAGGCATTGGCCGTCCCAGTACCTACGCCAGCATCATCGGCACCATCATCGACAAGGGTTATGCCCAATTGGTGAGTAATGCCCTCATCCCCACTTTCACCGCCTTCGCCGTTACCGACCTGCTGGAAAAATATTTCCCCGATATTGTTGATCCCAGCTTTACCTCCAAGATGGAGCAAACTCTCGATGACATCGCTGATGGCGAAGTTGAGTGGTTACCCTACTTGCGGAATTTCTATTTGGGAGAGAAAGGTCTAGAAACCCTGGTTAAGGAACAGGAAAGCCAAATTGATGCAACTCTTGCCAGAACAGTAGCACTGGAAAACTTAGATGCTAAAGTCCGTATTGGTAAATATGGGCCCTACATCGAAGTCGAAAATGGTGACGGTGTTGTTACCGCTTCCATTCCCAAAGACCTGACACCAGCTGACCTCGATCCCAAACAGGTAGAAGTAATACTGCGGCAAAAAACCAGTGGGCCTGACCAAGTTGGTCGCCATCCCGAAACCGGTGAACCGATTTATGTAAAAATCGGTACTTATGGGCCCTATGTCCAGTTAGGTGACAAGACCGACGAAAATCCCAAACCCAAACAAGCTTCTCTACCCAAAGGTGTCACACCAGAAAATGTCACCCTGGATTTGGCTGTTGGTCTTTTGGCACTACCACGAACATTGGGAGTTCATCCAGTAACCAGTGGCAAAATTCAAGCCAGTTTAGGACGCTTTGGCCCTTATGTCGTTCATGACCAGGGTAAGGAAGGGAAAGACTATCGCTCATTGAAAGCTGTTGACAATGTATTGACAATTTCTCTAGAACGTGCATTAGAGTTGTTGTCTGAACCGAAAAAGGGACGCACCTCTACAAATAGCAAGTCAAAGGCTGCCTTACGGGAATTGGGTACCCATCCTGAGGAGGGGTCACCAATAAACATCTATGATGGGCCCTATGGACCTTACATTAAGCATGGCAAAACTAATGTGAGCATTCCAGAAGGTCAAAAGGTGGAAGATGTAACCCTGTCTACAGCGCTGACATTGCTGGAAGCTAAAGCCTCAACCGCCAAATCTCCGCGCAAGACCAATGGTAAATCAACGACTTCTAAATCTAAGTCGTCAACTACTAAGTCTTCCACTAAGTCGCCAACGACCAGCACGAAAAAAAAAGATACGTAAGGCCAGTTAATGTCAACCGTCAAGAGTCGAAAGTCCATCATCAGCGAGTTTTTTGACTCTTGACCAATGACTAATGACTAATGACTAACTGGTAGGTTGCTAATGTGATACTCTTATAGGTAAGGGAGAACACAAGACCAAATTTTAAAAGTGGTTCATGCCCCAAAAAAGGCAGTGTGTCAACGCCTTTCTTCAGCCAAAGGTGCAAAAATACCCAGTTTCTGCCAAGAGAGTTAATCAAAAATTGAGGTAGTATCTCAGGAGCGGTCAGTTCAATGGACTATATAGAAAAGGTACTGGAAAAGCTTAAGGAATTAGCACGCAAGCTAATTGAAGCCTTACTGGGGCCAGAGGTTGAGCCGGAACCGGAACTGATTCCGATTCCTGTAAACGATCGCTCGCGCCGTCGCTAAGATTCTCAAGATGCTGGAGTTGACGTTGCCACCAATAAGTATTCTAGTACTGCATGGGCCCAACCTAAATTTGCTAGGACAGCGCGAACCAGGAATTTATGGTTCCTTGACCTTGCCGGAAATTAACCGCCTTTTAGCAGCAGCAGCAATCAAGTTACAGGCGAAGGTTATTCCTGTGCAGTCAAATCATGAAGGAATTTTAGTAGATAGTATTCATGAGGCATTAGGGCAATATCAGGGAATTTTAATCAATGCGGGGGCATATACCCATACAAGTGTGGCATTAAGAGATGCGATCGCTGCTGTGAATTTGCCTACAGTAGAAGTCCACCTAAGTAACATCTACCGCCGAGAAGATTTCCGCCATCATTCTTTCATCGCCCCGGTAGCCATTGGCCAAATTAGTGGCTTTGGTGTCCAAAGCTATTTGTTGGGCTTACAAGCTTTAGTTGATTATCTCAGAAAAGATGAAAGAGCAAGTACCTAGGTAAGCATAAATTAACATAGAGGTAACATAGAGGCTGGTTATGACTTTCAGTGATCAGCCAATTTTAGATTTTGGCTGAAATTCTTCAATCTAAAATCTAAAATCCTAAATTTTATGCGCTACTCTCTCGTAAGTCGGTTTAGAGGCACAATACTTGGAGCATTCCTAGGGGAAAGTTTAGCCAAGGTTGGTGAAAAACAGATCCCTTGTCCCTGTAGTATTGGCACAAGGGTGATTCTGAGTACTGAAAGTTTAATTAAATTTGGCTGTTTAGATTTAGATGATTGGTTAAAGCGTCAGCAACAAGCAACCCTTGATTTGCAAGTAACTGATGTCTCTTCGGCACAAATAATTTTCGCCACCTTACCAGTGGCACTTTTTTATCACGAAAATAAGATTAAACTACGGGAAAACTTGCTGCAAGCAGCGCCAATCTGGGAAAATGACCCATTGGTTAGGGATGCAACACTAGCAGTAGGATATGCTCTAGCTCAATCCCTCACCGAAAAACTTGACCAACTCCACCTCATCCCCCAGATAATTTCGTTTCTCGGAAACACATCAACTTCTATACCACAACAACTATTAATTGTCAATACTTTGTTAAATGAGAGGGCTGGCTTAGAAAGGGCCCAAGCCGAGTTAAGTCGGCAAGAAAAGCTGAGTAAGGTCATTGCGATCGCATTTTACTGTTTTCTGAGTACCTTAGAAGATTTCCGCCTGGCAGTTTTGCGGGCTACTCACAACGACGATTCACAAGCCACAGGTGCAATAACTGGCGCTTTATCAGGGGCATATAACAGCACAGTAGGCATTCCCGCAAATTGGCAGATATGGCTATCGCCTACAAATTCTTCCCAATATCAGAAACTGAGCAGCTTTTACCAGATGGTAGAATTAGCTGATGCACTCGCGGCTGTATGGTCAGGGGTGTATAATCTTGGCAAACAAGAAGGATCTACCACATCTTTTGATTCCGCAACCATTTCTGTGTTTGCAGCCCCTCGCGTCATCCGCTCACGTTAAGGCTATTTTCAATTTTCAACAATCGGATTAATCCAGGCAGCAGCTACTAAAACTAGTAATTTTTTATACTCAATTTTTCGGTTAATCCTTTTAACCAGATATCAAGGTAAGCAACTACAGCCAGAGGTAATGAAAACTCAGCAACTTTTGCAGTCCTTGACCCAACAATTAAGGCAATTGCGGCGATGGTACAAAGTTCTATGGCGTAAAGGTAAGTTGCTTGGGAATAGTACTAGCAGTAAAAGCTCCAGGCGGAAAAATCCATTGGCTGTCCTCAAGAATATACTTCTGTATTTATCAACAAATAGTCACACAGGCGGACAGCGAAAACCAAAGCAACCATCCAGATCGGCTAACCCTAACAGTGGCATTAATGCAATTGTTTTCGGCTGGATCCATGAACAGCGTTCCTCAGTAATTTTAGTATTCGCCGTAGTATCTCTCACAGGGGTTATCGGGCATAAATCATATAATCAACCCCAGTTAAAAGTGGGGACTTTTGCGCCACAGACGGTTATAGCACCCTATACAGCTAGTATAGAAGACCACAAAGAAACAACAACCCAGCGCAAAGCCGTTAGCCAAAGTTCCATCCCCGTGCTGATGGTTGATGGGGAAATAAATGAACAAATCAGCCAAAAGTTGCAACGACTTCTGGATGATGGTAATGAAATTCGGGCCGCTGCTGGGCCTTTTCCTTTTTTTGACACTTTAGCTTTGTCCATCTCTAGCCAGCGTTATCTCCGCCCTTGTTCTCACTCAGAATGGCAAGAGATGCAAGTAGCTTTAGAAAATAGTAGAAAGCAAAAGTTAGGCTTTTCACTCCCAAAGCTGAAGAATCAAGAATCACAGGAGAATTTTTCCCAATCAGCACGGACTATGCCCCGCTACGCTAACAGTACTCAGAACAATCCCTTAACTCAAATAGTGGCGGAACTAGAAGCTTACCGGAACACGACTTCAGAACAAAGCTTGTCTTCAGTAATTGCCCAAATTTCTCAAGCCCGGAAACGATACTCCCAAGCCATCGCCAAACTTATTCAGCTGGATACTGTCAGCCCAGAAACAGTTTATGAGTCAACTGTGTTCCTGGATTTATCAGATGAGGACTGGGGAAAAACAAAAACGGGAATCCACCAGAGTTTAGAGCGAATTCTTACCCAAGGCATCTCCTACGGACTACCGCCGAATATTTTACATGATGCCGTGAGCCTACAGGTGCAGATGCTTGTACCCAGTGACGCCGAACCCTTGGCAGTCAAACTGTTGTTGGCTGTACTCAAGCCAAATTTGAAGCAAGATGAAGAGCAAACAAAACAACGGGCGCAACAGGCAGCTGCCGGGGTGCCAGCCGTAATCATCAAGGTGCGCCAAGGAGAGATAATTGTCAAAAAGGGTGAGAAAATTACATTCTGGAACTTTGCGGTGTTGGAGCATTATCACCTGATTCGCCGGGAGGTGAATTGGCTGGGGTTGCTAGGGTTGGCAGCCTTGATTACTTCAGCAATTGGTATTTTTGTTTGGGTAGAACGACGAATTAACTGTCATTGGCGACAGCGCGATCGCCTGTTGGTATTGCTGCTGACTGTGAGTACCCCTGGGCTGTTAGCGATGGGTGTGCCATACACTACCTGGAGCGCCTTGGGCTTGTTGTTGGGTAGCTTCTACGGACCTACTTTGAGTTTGACAGTGGTGATGCTGCTGTTGCTGATATTACCCTTTAGTCTGGAAATCGGGAAGATTTGGCTTTTGGCTGGTGCCGCTGGAGGCATCTTGAGCAGTTGTGTAGCCCAAAGGCTGCGATCGCGTGAGGAATTAGCGCTATTGGGTGTTGCTATTGCCTTAACTCAAGGCGGTATTTATCTGCTTTTGAAGATGTTGATCGGTGAGGCATTTGGTTCAGCTTGGTATCTCGTCCTTCAAGAAGCGGTGTTCTTTGCCTTATCCGGTTTAGCTTGGAGTATTGTGGCTTTGGGCTTGAGTCCTTATCTGGAAAAACTTTTTGATTTAGTCACGCCGATCCGATTAGCAGAATTGGCGAACCCCAATCGCGCCTTGTTAAAACGACTCGCTACTGAAACTCCGGGCACCTTTCAACATACCCTGTTTGTCGCTACTCTGGCTGAAGCTGCTGCCAAACAACTGGGATGTAATGTCGAACTGGTAAGGGCTGGGACACTATACCACGATATTGGTAAAATGCATGACCCCCAAGGCTTTATTGAAAATCAAATGGGGGGGCCGAATAAACATGAGACGGAGATTAATGACCCTTGGAAAAGTGCGGCAATTATCAAAAAGCACGTCACTGAAGGGTTGGTGATGGCACGTAAACACAGTTTACCAAAGGCGATTCAAGCTTTTATTCCCGAACATCAGGGAACGATGGCGATCGCCTATTTTTATCACCAAGCACAGCAAATGGCTAAGGAAGACCCCAGTTTAAAAGTAGACAAGGCAGATTTTAGCTACGATGGCCCAATTCCCCAGTCGCGAGAAACAGGCATTGTCATGTTGGCTGATTCCTGTGAGGCAGCTTTGCGATCGCTCAAAGACGCCAGCAGTGAACAAGCTTTAACAATGCTGAACAATATTCTCCGGGCCCGATGGCAAGATGGACAGCTGCTAGATTCTGGACTGACAAGGGACGAAATGTCAAAAATTGCTCAAATATTCGTAGATGTTTGGCAGCAATTTCATCACAAACGCATTGCTTATCCCAAGTTAACCGCTAGTAAGTAATAGGAAATTCAAAATTTAAAATTATCTATTTCACATTCGCTCACGAACATTATCTTAAGTGACCTTTTTTGAATTCAAAATGCAAAATAGAGCCTACGGCTCCCGTAAGGGATACAAAATTCTGTTAGTCAGAATAAAAACAATAAAGTGGTAAGCCAGTTATTCATATCACCCAAGGCACTGTATCAACCCAGGCAGATGACTTAATTCTCCCCACAATTCAAGCACTGGCTGATGAAAACGTCTTAGTTGTGGCAACTACAGGTGGTAAACCAGTTGATAGTTTGAAACTCGATTCAATACCAAAAAATGTCAGGTTAGAACCTTTTATTCCTCATTACCATCTGTTACCTTATGTAGATGTCATGGTGACTAACGGTGGATACAACGGTGTACAAATTGCCCTAGCAAATGGTGTACCGATGGTTGCAGCAGGTCAAACTGAAGAGAAACCAGAAATCTGTACCCGCATTGAGTGGGCAGGTGTGGGAATTAATTTGCAAACCAATACACCAACACCAACACAAATAAAAAAAGCCGTGAAAAGAATTCTCGCCTCACCTGAATATCGACATCGGGCGGAACTGCTGAAAGCCAAAATTAACAGTTATAATGCACCTACTCAAGCTGCTATTCTGCTAGAAAAATTAGCAGCAACTAAACAGCCTATTTTGAGAACTAATTCTTGAAAAAATAACGCGGCTAACTTGAATCGAATTTAGCTTTACTTGATTAATAACAGATTTTAAAGAACATAAAATAAACGACTTTTAACTAAATCTGGAGGAAGAATGAAACCAAATTCTATTTACTGATAATTGACGACTATAAATGTTAGACTAAATTTAGGAAGATTAAGAGGTTAATATGACTGCTCTAATCCTCAACCTCCACCCCAGCATTGAGTTAACAGATGAACAATTTCTACAACTCTGTCAGCACAATCGAGATTTGCGCCTAGAACGGACGGCTGAGGGAGAATTAATTATTATGCCACCAACGGGATGGGAAACTGGAAATCGGAATAGCCGACTAACGCAGCGCTTAGGTAATTGGACAGATGCTGATGGTACAGGCTTGGCTTTTGACTCTTCTACAGGTTTTAAACTCCCCAATGGTGCAGATCGTTCTCCTGATGCCTCTTGGGTGAAACGAGACAGATTAGTAGCCCTCAATCCAGATCCAGCCAAATTTCTGCCCATAGCTCCCGATTTTGTGGCCGAATTACGCTCCGCTACAGATAATTTGGAAAAACTGCAACGCAAAATGCAGGAATATATTGACAACGGTGTACGTTTAGGTTGGCTAATTGATCCTCAAAACCAACGGGTAGAAATTTATCGCCCACAGCAAGAAGTTGAGATATTGCAATCGCCTACTAGTTTATCAGGAGAAGAGGTACTGCCTGGATTTATGCTAGATTTGGCGCAAATTTTGTAAACATTCTATTATGTTCACGAATATGAAGCAGAGCCTCAATAAAGATTGTTTTTAGGGGGAATCTGAAGAACCAAAATTATAATTGGTTCAACAGTAAAAATGCTGTTTGGAACAACCCAACAACAAAACCCAAAACACCGCCTAAAGTCACAATTGCCTGCAATTCATTTTTGACAATTCCCTCAATTGCCGCTTCTAAATCAGCAGGTGAAGTTGATTTCACCCGATCAACAATCACTTGATCTATCGACAAAATCGGAATCACCTGAGCCACAATTACTTCTAAATCTCTTTCCAAATAGCGCTCTAAAATTAGAGCTAACTCTTGACTGACGACTTCTAAGGAAGAACTGACAACAGGTGAAGTACTAAGACGATCTAAAAGCAAGACAGAAATATTTTCCCAGTCAACGGAGTCGGTTAATCCTTGTAACACATCGCTGCCACTGCTTTGTAAGTAATGGCGGACGCTTTCCCTGGTGGTTTTTCGCAGTTGGCGTACTGTCCCCATTGGCAAGTTTTGTAAAGATAAATTTTGCAGGATTTTCTTGAGGCGATCGCGCATTTGCAAATCTTGACTCAATTCTTGCAAGCGTTTGTTCGTAGCCTCTTTTTCATCTAAGCAAAATGTTCGTAGTCGCGTCAGCGTATTGCGTAAGCCAAATAAATTTGCCACTACCCAGTAAGTACCGCTGGTTTTTTCCCGAAAGCTTTCATCAATAATTTGAATTGTGCGATCAGTCAAAAAATCAACTACTGCCTGTCGCAGTATATCCGGTGGTAGCACTACCTCCAACGACCAATCTGCCAGCCGCGTGGCTTGTTCTTCACTCAGTTGAAATTCCAGCAATACCAGGTCAAAAATTTGATTGATCTGCACTTCCAAAAAATCTTCCCGTCGCGCCAAAACCTTGAGGAGTCGTGGCAAAGATTCTCCTAACAAATCACGCAAAATTCCCGCCACAATTTTGGCGCTTTTCTGGTTTTTATCAACTTGAATTTGTTCGATAGCCAGCCGTAATAACCAGAGAATTGCTCCTTGGACTCGTTCGGTTTCCAAAAGACGCCGCGCCAGTTTTTGCAATTCTTCTGGCGTCAACAGTGACCCCATAATTGTATCGGAGATATTCTTCGCTAGACGTTCCTGGTTGCGGGGAATCAATCCAGGGGTAAACGGTACTCTTCGTCCGAAAATATAAAATGCCCTGTAGGGACGAAATAACATTTTTATGGCTATATCGTTTGTGAAATAGCCAATTATTCCACCCAGAACAGGGGCCGATACATAAAGCCAAAGATGAGACCAATCCACAGGATTTTGGATTTTGGATTAGGATTTGGGGATAAGCGTTTGGAAAAAAGGTAATTGGGAAATAAGGTAATTGGAAAAAACCATTAGCCATTACCTATTAGCCAATGTGACATACTCCTACACTTTATGCTTGCATAAAGTGTAGGCTTCTCAGAGACTCCCGGTATCCCGTCGGACATTAACTGAGCTTTATTTTAATTCCACGAGATGCCCCTCCGCAGAATTGAACAAGTACAAAATATGTTCAACCTATGTACTGTCAGAGTTTTACCTACCCACAGAAAGCAAACATAAGTATCTGTTACTGGGTAGAACCCCATACTCTGAGTTTTCAAGGTACAGAGTGCAGGAAGCCGTTAGCTATTAATTTGATTAAACCTGCACTACTTAAGCATATCATGGTTACGGTGAATCGTCGTAAATATGTCTAGAATAAACAGAGTTGAAACAAGGCTTAATGATAGAGAGTTGGCACTTTTGAAGGAGTTTGCACAAAGCTTGGATATACCGATGTCTGAAGCGCTAAGAACCCTAGTTCAAAGCTTGGCGATTCGTCGCCCACCCCACTCCCTCAGCGAGTGATAGTCGCTATTGATCGGGGGTGGGACTTCTTACCGCCCAAAAATTCATCTCATCACTCCCCTATGGGGGTGAGTGAGAGGCTTCTTTTTGTTTTAGCTAAAATCTAAAATTTGCTGACCACTAGCACTCCCATCATACCGTTAGCGATAGGATAGTGAGTTACAGATGCAAAACCAACTTGACGCGCTAACTCTATTTGCTCTCCTCCGATGGGAAAACGGTCTAAGCTGGGACTGATATAAGCATATTCTTCCTTGACGCCTAAATTAGTTGCTAGTGGGACGACGAAATGGTTCAAATACCACTGCTGAAAGGCGCGAAATTGCTCATTACTGGGTCGATGAAAGTCTAAAATCGCAGCTTTGGCATTAGGTTTGAGGACACGGTATAACTCTTGAAGACTGCGAGGAATATCTTTAACATTTCTTAAACCATAGCCCATTGTGGCGGCGTCAAATTGGTTGTCGCCAAAGGGTAAATTTAACACGTCGGCTTCTACCCAAGTAATAGGTCTTTGGGGGTATTGCCAATGTGAGCGTTCTTTGGCAGTTTCTAGGAGGTTTGGGGAAAAGTCAACTCCATATACCTGTCCTGTTGAGCCGACACGCCGTCCCAAACGGAGGGCTAAGTCTCCACTACCGCAGCACAAGTCTAGGCAAGTATCTCCTGGTTGGGGGTTGCTCCATTTTACTGCCATTTCTTTCCATATTCGGTGTTGTCCCAGACTCAACCAATCGTTTAACTGGTCATACACTGGAGCAATACGGTTAAAAATAGCGCGAATTTCGTTAGTCATTGATCATTAGTCAATGGTAGGACAAATAACTACACAGTGGGTTGATGGTTACGACTACTAGTAAGGGCGATCGCTACTAGTTCTGCTGATAAATGAATCAGCTTGATTTCGTCTTCTCGCAAAGTGCAGGGTTGTTTCCACTGTAGTGACAACACCCCCAAAATTTCCGAACGGTAGCTAATAGGGATAATTAGATGTGCTTGCACACCATTATTACTATAATGATTAATACCATCTAATTTAGAATCTTTAGGTATATTCAAGGATATTTGGATTTTCTCAGTGGCGATCGCATCTTGGGTCAGGGGGTCTTGTGCTAGCCAATTTTCTATTGTCCCCGTTTCGCTGTAAGTTCCTTGAGTCGCAACCAGGGCATTGCCCTCTATGAGTTGTAAAATACAGCCATCCGCCGCAAAAGTTTCACTAAAAGCCTTAGCAATGGGTGCTAGAGTCTCTTCTAAACTAGAAGCTGCTTGGGTTAAATCCACCAAAACATTCAGCAGTTCCATTTGGGCATGGGCCCGGCGCAATTCTTCTGTCCGTTGCTTAAGCAAGTCGTAGGTTTCTGCGGCTCTTTGCACTACAGCCTTCAGTTCCCCAGGATCCCAAGGCTTGGTAATGTATTTGTAGACTTGCCCAGCGTTAATTGCCTCTACCAAGTCTTCAATATCAGTAAACCCGGTGAGAATTATCCTTACCGTATCGGGAAACTGCGGTACAGTCTTGCTCAGAAACTCTGTACCTTTCATTTCCGGCATCCGTTGATCGGAGATAATAACTGCCACTTCTCCTTCTGCTGCCAATACTTCTAGAGCGTTGATGCCGCTATCAGCTTTTAAAACCTGAAAGTCCCGCCGAAAGGTGCGATAAAGCAGATCAAGATTATCTGGCTCATCGTCTACTACAAGGATTTTGAGTTTTTTCGGTCGTTCGAGAGTCATTAACGGACGGGGGGCTTTATTAAATTCGAGATTGGGATTATTCATAAGATAACTGCTGGAAATTTTCACCGTTTTGTTATATTACATACCAAGCTTAGTTAAGAATAGCCTTCTAGATGAAAAATAGGGCGGATTTCACCCATCTAAAAGTGAATATCACAGCAGAAAAAGCTGCCTGCCCAAATTCCGAACCCAAGAAAATTGATGCCATCCCCACCAAATGAATTGGCAAAAGCCAGAAGACACAAGGCACAAGGGAAGCCCCATGAATAAATTGTAGAGCTTTCAAACAAGAACGCCTTTTTTAAAAGGGCTTTGCGCGAGAAAAAATCCTTTTACCATTTTTGTAAATAAATTTAGGGACTTTAAACCCTGTGGCAGAGTCCAAAAATATATTGCCTATTGCCCTCTGCCTTTTTTTGGTAACTGGGCGTAAATCAATAAATATTCACACTCCTTACGGAAAACTTGTGTATAGCTTGTATTGGGGACAACTTTTAACTGACTAATGACTACTGACGACTAGGGTTTAGTTTGAGATTCCTTTATTGCTACCGTCTGATAAATAATTTGTGCGGTATTCCCTACCTTAGTTTACGATGGTGACTGCTAAGAGTTGTTGATAACTCCAGATTTTAGCTGGCAGTCGAGTAATTTTGTGCGGGCACTTATTAAGATTAAAATAAGTTAAAGCTCTTACTCCAGAATTGTTAACGACGTTTTTATTGCCAGGGCTGTGTAGCCACTGGGTTTCCAAACATCTGAGAAATTTTATGACTGATCTACCACCCAACACCCAAAATCACGAAGATCCTACTAATAATGATTTAGCACAAGAGTTGCTGATCAAGTTGAGGCAGAAGCAAGGTAACTGGGTGGAATGGGGAGTAGCGATCGCCTATCTGCAAAAAGCTGGTTACAATGGCCAAGAAATTTTTGAAGCTACTGGATTTGAGCCACTGCTACAAAATCAGTTGACTGTTGGCTCCCAAGTTTATAGCTCTTTAGAAAAGTTTGGCGCCTCAGAGGCAGCGCGATCGCACTACAGCACACGCGGCAGCGAGGTATTATATGAACTACGTTTGCTCGCCCAAGAAGACCGGGCCGCAGCGGCTGAACTGACCTTTGTCCATAAACTCGGCATTGAAGAGGTGCGAGATGTAGCCAAAGGAATTAAAGATTACTCTTATTTCTCCATCTTGCCAGAAGGGTTTTCTGCCCATCCAGGAGATGCGATCGCTTATCAAGCTTGGAAATTAGCACGCCAATACTCAGATTTTCAAGAGCGATCGCGCCTGATCGCCAAAGGTTTGCGCTTTGCTCACACCCAAACAGCTAGACAAAAAATCGAAGAACTACTCCTTGATTTTACCGTCACACCCAAGCGTCCAGCCCCAACCTTACCCTTTTACCGCCTAGAGTCGGAAGAAGAATTACCCCGCATCTTACCTTTGGTTGGTGAGTTGCCATTAACACCACAAGATTTAAAAGCTGTACCAATAATTACTGAAATTGAACCATTTCGCATTGTCAAATTTAGCGGCGAACAAGCTTGGGTACCGTTACCAGGTTGGCAAGTGCTGTTGGGTGCCGAAGATCCAGTAGTAATTATTGCCAATAGCGATATCTTCCCGTTGCAGTCACAAAACAAGCCAACCCCAGTCCTCGTAGTTATAGATCGGGCACAACGAGAATGGGATGAATCCAGCTACTTTGTAGTTGACAAAGCAGGTGAATTAGATTTTAAGTGGTTTGAAACTGCCCCAGAAGTTCCCCTGCTAGGGAAAATTATTGTGATTGTCCGTCCTAAGAAAATCCTTGATGAAAACTTGACTAAGGATGTTTGGCAAATTGACGAATAACTGGGTAATGGGTAATGGGTAATGGGTAATTGGTAATGGGTAATGGGTAATGGGTAATGGGTAATTTTTTTTCCCAATTCCCAATATTAGTTACAGAACATTGGCGCAGCGATAAAGCTGATAGGGAACACCAATGCGATGGTGCTGTGTGGGGTCTATAGTGCAGCTAGTTTGCCTAGCAAGTGCTAATTGGGGGGGATAGTCCCGCCGTCTCATTCCTGGCCCCACAAACCACAAATTTAACTGAGATATTCCTGGTGTGGACTGTGGAGAAAGCTTGCTGATCACAGCAAAAAAATCAGGAGATTCCTGTAAAAAAGCCAAACCATCGGCATTTATAGCGGAATTGTGCCGAACCGGATTTTTTAGATCATCATTTCTGATTTTCTCTACTGCCAAAGCAAAACTTAATCCCAATGCCACATCTTGATAACTTTTATATTTCACCACTAGCATTAGGGGTACTGCTGGTTCTATATTCATATTCTTGGCGACTTGTTCAGGCTGAAAGGGCTTTTGAAACGCCAAGTTAGAAACAACAAAAATAGAACTAATCATCCCAACCAGCAAAAAAATTAATATAGAATTTTGAATTTTGAATTTTGCATTTTGAATTTTCCCTAGACTGGCTGCTAGTAGAGCGCAAAAACTGGGATAGTAAACAAAGTTATAGCGGGGAACGACAGTAATATCTTTGCCAAATAAATAGGCAATAGCAAAAAATTGTAACAAAACGAAAATAGTAAAACTTAAAAGCGTTAGTGTGGCTGAATGAGTGGTATTTTGTGACCACAGCAGCTTTAAACCTGAGAATACTTGCCTACCCAGCCAAATAGCAAATATCACCATTAACAAGCCACAAATCACGGCAATTGGTAGGGGCTGATTTTCTACAGGGAGAGCAATTACCATTAGCACCCAGTTAATTAGAGTTTGATATAGAGGTGCAACGATGGTGGGAGATGGTAACCAACTGGTTTCTGAACGGTTAACATGACTCAATGTCACCAACAACCAGGGAAGGAAGCTAATGACAACGCCACTGGTAGAGAGGATTAGTACTAGCCAGATTTGGCGAAGCTGTTTTATTTTTGCCCTACCCCAATACATCAGCAGAAGTAGTGTAGCGATTTCGGCAATAAAAGCGAGAGCAAAAAAGTAGTGAACATAAAGACCGATACTATTAATAATTGCCCATAACAGCCAAACCCAAAACCTGATTCGAGAATGCTCGAAGATATCTCGCTGAATTTGCATCAGCAAGAATAATGCTAAAGTGATGATTAGCATAGGTTGGGTGTAGTGTCTTGATTCTTGGGAAAGATAAACGGCAAAGGGGGAAACTGCCATGATCAACGCGGCGATGATTCCAGATTTTGGGGAAAAAGCAATCCGATTGACACCATAAATTGCGGCGATCGCCAATACACCAAATAAAGCCGGGAGCGATCGCAATTTTGCCATCCACTCTGTCCCCAAAGGACTCATCCACCCTAACCAACTGTACATTCCACAAAAAAACAGCGGCGGATGGGTAGACTGAGTAGCAATGTTTGCGGCAATTTGCTCACAACTCACCCCAGGCTGAAAAGTAAAAATTTCCTGCACGCGGTTCAGAGGAAAGACTACATCCAAAGGCAAATCATGGTAATTTTTACCCAAGCTGAAAATGGCAGTAATCACCTCATCCATCCACAGAGGTTTTAAGCCTAGATGCCAAAAACGCAAGATAGCACCAAGGGCAATCACCCCAACCAAACCCAGATAATGTAGAGAAAGTCGGCGATTTGTCATTATTGAGTTATTAGCCATCTATTAATTTGTAATTGAAGATTTTTCACCACAGATAAACAAAGAAAATAACCGAAGATTATTCATATCTGCGGTTTAGGAATTACGTTTAAAATCTAAAATTCTCTATGTCAGACCCGAAAATTACCGCTCTTATCCCTCCAGAATCTCTCCACTTAGAATTATCTCAGCAATCGCGGGTTTCTGTGCTGCGGGAGAAGATTGACGCAATTCGCCAACTCTTGCGTCCTGGACAAAGGCAGATGGCTGATTGGCAATCTGGTCCTCTGGCTATTTCTGCCGTTCCTGGTGCTGGTAAATCAAAGGGCATGGCAGATGCAGCAGCAATTGCCATAGCCCGTCAGTATGAAAATTCCCGGAGAAATTCCCAAACTCAGCTGGTGGTTGTCACCTTTACACGCTCCGCTGCTGCCAATATTAAAGCAAAAATCCGCGAAACCTTACGAGATAAATTATCTTTACCGCAAACAGGTTTTGTTGTCTATACCCTCCATGGTCTAGCATTAAACATTGCCAGCCGCCATCCAGACTTATCCCGGTTGCAGTTAGAAAATGTCACCTTAATCACTCCCAACCAAAGCCACCGCTTGATTAGAAATGCTGTAGAACAATGGATTGCTCAGAATCCGGAGCCTTATTCTCGGCTGTTGGCTGGTAATCAATTTGATGGTGAAGAGACAGAAGGACTACGTCGTCAGTCGGTGCTACGGACAGAAGTATTGCCAGATTTGGCTTATACCGTGATTCATGAAGCCAAAAGTTCTGATACATCGCCAGAAAAACTCCGGGAGTGGAGTCAGCAAACCACAGATGAATATGGAATTTTAAGGGTAGCCGCGGGGTTGTATGAAGAATATCAAAATTTAATGAGCTCCCGTGACTTCATCGACTACGACGACATGATTGTGGCCGCTTTGCGAGTACTCAAAAATGATCACGCCCGCCGTATTGAACAAAACCAAGTTTTCGCCGTCTTTGAAGACGAAGCCCAAGATTCTAGCCCTCTTCAGACGAAATTGTTAAAAATATTGGCTTGTAATGGGGGAGATGGGGATAATTTTGATGATTTCTCACTCAATTTAGTGCGAGTTGGTGATCCCAATCAGGCAATTAACTCGACTTTTACACCGGCTGATCCGATTTATTTTCGGGAATTTTGTCAAAAGTGCGATCGCCATCAACTATTGGCAACAATGGATCAAGCAGGGCGCAGTACAAGAATTATCATTGAAGCGGCTAACTTTGCTCTTCTCTGTGTGAATAGTCTGCCATCAGTCGCCACAAATAACAGACAAAAGCCTTTTGAACTCCAGAAAATTTGTCCTGTTGACCCTGATGACCCTCAAAAAAATGCTAACCCAGACCAAGTAGGACGGGGGCTAGAACTTTACACTCCCCGCGATATCCATCACACAGTTGAGTTACTGGGACACAGAGTAGTAGAGTTATTTACTCAAAATCCTGAGTCTTGTGCAGCGGTTTTAGTTAGGGAAAATCGCCAAGGAAGATGGCTAGCCCAGAATCTTGCACCTGTATGCAAAGAGCATAAAATCAGACTTTTTGATGTGGAAGAAAGCGAACGTCGTTCTCGTGTTCCCCAAGAGATTTTAGTATTACTGCAATTTTGCTCTCGCCCCCACTCCCCCGATTATCTCAAAGCCGCCCTAGAGGTATTGGTACAGCGCCAATTAATTCCCACCCAAGACCTAAACACCCTCGCCAGTCTACCAGAAGAATTTTTATATCCTGGGCCCCTAGCACCAACCCAACTAGAGCCAGTCGAAACAGCCGCCCGCTTATGTCGTAGTTTACTCCGCGCCTGCTTAGAACTGCCCCTATCTCAGATGATTTTCTTCCTCGCCTTGGCATTAAAGTACGAACAGGCAGAATTAGCAACCGCCGACAAACTCGCAGAACGGGTAAATCAACAAATAGCTGGTAATAGTTCCATGGGGGCGATGCTGTCGGCTTTGAGTGAAATCGTCAGTTCCGAACGCTTTGAACCAGTGGACACAGAAGACTCAGAAGCGCGTTACACCCGTGCCGGTCAACTGACAATTATTACCATGCACAAAGCCAAAGGGCTGGATTGGGACTATGTTTTTCTGCCATTTCTCCACGAAAACTTAATTCCTGGTAGGTTTTGGGTTCCTCCCCAAAGCCAGTTTTTAGGTGACTTTACTTTATCAGAAGTAGCCCGCGCCCAAATTCGCGCTGCTCTCCACCACAATGGATCTAACATCCCCAATGTTACCCAAGCTTGGGAACAAGCAAAGCATCTAAAAACCGCTGAAGAGTACCGTTTACTTTACGTGGCCATGACTAGAGCAAAGCGGCTGTTGTGGATGTCGGCTGCCCAAAAAGCGCCCTTTACTTGGAGTAAACCAGAAAATTTGCAAGATCAAGCCCCTTGTCCCGTTTTTCCAGCATTAAAGCGCCAGTTTCCTGAATATGTGGTTAATCCTGCAATTTATAAACACGTTCAAACCTAAAAACTTTTTGGGTTTTTAACTAGCATTTTTATAGGATTACTCGGTAAGCGTAAAACTCAGACACTTTTCAGATCCCCGACTTCTCTAAGAAGTCGGGGATCTTGTTATTCCTATGTTGGGAGGACTGGAAACAGCTTTCTGAATACAGCGTCAGATTAACTATTATGTTCCAGGTGTAAGAGATGAAATTCTTTCCTCAAAGCGTTGTTTTAACTCTGGCATTAAGCAGCTTACTAGCTTGTGGACTCAGCATCACTAGCAACAAAACTGGTGTGGCGCTTCCCAGGGCAGAACAGATGCAATTGTCCCAAAATAGCCAAAACACACTGCCAAAAGCTATTTCTAGGGCAGTGCTACAGGATGCTGCTAAGGTTTCTGGGGTAGGAATTGCTAATTTAACCATTACTCAAGTTACATCCGAGACCTTTGGTAATCCCTGCATTTTCAATTTTGGGGAAATTTGCACTAAGGAATATAACCCCATCGAGGGCTGGGTAGTAGTTGTCAAGGTGAAGGATCAATCCTGGACTTATCATGTGGATAAATCCGGCTCGCAAATCGTTTTAGATCCCAAAGTCACTGTATCTAGTACTAACCAATTGCCAAAGGCAATCGCCAAAGCAGTTTTGACCGATGCCTCAAAGCGTTCTGGAGTACCAAGTAATGCTTTAAAAATCACTGAAGCTACACAAAAAACCTTCAGTAATCCCTGCGTTTTTGGCTTTGGTGAAATTTGCACCCAGATATTCGACCCCGTGGAAGGCTGGGAAGTAATTGTGAAGGTTAAGCAGCAATCTTGGACTTACCATGTAAATCAATCTGGCTCGCAAATTGTTTTAGACCCCAAAGTCAGCGCGACTCTTAGCCAATAAATTTGTGTCTTCAGCCATGTTTGTCGAAATCTCATAGTATATAATGATGGATCGTGTTGAATTAAAGCCAAACCATGCCTAAACTCAAGACCCGTAAAGCAGCTGCGAAGCGATTCCGTGCCACCGGCACCGGTAAAATTGTGCGTCGCAAAGCCTTCAAAAGCCACCTTCTAGAGCACAAGTCTTCTAACAAAAAGCGCGGTTTACGCCAAACCGGCCTTGTACATGAAACTGACGCAGACAACGTGCGCTTGATGCTGCCATATTTGTAAATTTTTCAGGAATTAAGTTAGGAAATTAAGTTATGACCCGGGTAAAACGCGGTAATGTAGCTCGTAAACGCCGCAATAAAGTTCTCAAACTAGCTAAAGGGTTTCGTGGTTCTCACTCAACTCTGTTTAGAACCGCTAACCAACAGGTAATGAAGGCCCTACGGAGTGCCTATCGCGATCGCAAAAAGAAGAAGCGCGATTTCCGTCGTCTCTGGATCACCCGGATCAACGCAGCTTCCAGACAGCATGGCTTGAGTTACAGCCAGTTGATCGGCAACTTGAAAAAAGCTGATATCCAACTAAATCGCAAGATGTTGGCACAATTGGCAGTCCTCGATCCCGCTAGCTTCGGCAAAGTCGCTGAATTAGCAAGTCAATATAAAGGATAAAGGTGGCAACGGATGAATAAAAGATGTAACAGATGGTCAGGAATTAATCGGTTACATCTGATATTGTCCGCTACCCTTATTTTGTGTTTGTACTTCCTCTTGCTGGGGAGAGGATGGATTGCATCTGCCGCCCAAATGCCAGAAATTCAACGGCAGGGCTATATAACAATGGCCGTTAAGGATAACTTACGCCCTTTGGGATTTAGAGATGCTAAGGGCAATTTACAAGGCTTAGAGATTGATTTGGCAAAGCGCTTGGCAGTTGACTTGCTAGGCTTTGCCGATGCTGTCAAGTTGCAACCAGTAGCCAATGGCGATCGCCTCTCTGTGGTTTTAGACAAAAAAGTTGATTTGGCGATCGCCAGAGTTACAGCAACCGAGTCCCGCTCCCGCTTAGTTAATTTCAGTGTTCCTTACTACTTTGATGGCACAAGCTTAGTTACAAAGGATACTGCAATTAACCAGTTAAAGGATTTGGCTAACCGGAAAATTGCTGTACTCAACAACTCCAGCACTATTGCCCAAATTCGATATTTTATACCGAAGGCTGAATTGGTGGGAGTGAATTCCTACACCCAAGGGCGAGAGCTAATCGAAAGCAACAGCGCCGATGCATTTGCCGCCGATACTAGCGTTCTGAGTGGTTGGGTGCAAGAATATCCCCAATATCGCCTACTGCCAACCAACCTATCAACCTTTCCCTTGTCTGTAGTCATGCCCAAGGGATTGCAGTACGATGAGTTAAGACGACGGGTGAATAATGCGATCGCTGGTTACATCGAATCCGGCTGGCTCAAAGAACGCGCCCAATATTGGGGATTAGTCAATGGTCAATAGTCATTGGTCATTAGTTATTGGTGAGCCAGTGCGCAGAACCGTCTTGTTTCCACGCCACGTGCTTTAAGCCGGGGAACCCGTCCAACGCAGTGGCTCCCCATGAGCAACTGGCGAACCCGAAGGGTCATTAGTCGAGTAAAACAACTGACAAAAATCTGATCATAAAAATAGAAGCACCTTTTATTTGTATTTTGTATTCGTAGGCAATGGATAAAAATTTAGCGGTTGTTTATCTTTCAATTTTCGTCGCCATACTCACATTTGCAGGTGTGATTGTTTTCCGCGAAATATTTAAAACTCGTAAGCTTGAAAGCTCTTTGTCACGGTTGCGAAAAAAGCTGGATAAAGACAAAGGCACGGCTCAAGAATATTATGAGTTAGCCAGTATTTATTCTGAAAAAAAAGTATTTGCCCAGGCAATCCCACTGTTTCAAAAAGCTATTAAAGCAGCGGTCGAAGAAGGAGAAGAAATTGCCCCCATTTACAATGGTTTGGGTTATACTTACTTTGCCCAAGAGCAATATGATCTAGCTATTCGTCAATACAAAGAAGCCATCAAACATAAACCCGACTACGTAACAGCACTGAATAATCTTGGTCACGCTTACGAGCGGAAAAAATTAAATGCTCCGGCGCTAGAAATGTATGAAGAAGCGCTCAAATTAGACCCCAATAACGCCATTGCTAAACGTCGTGCTGAATCTTTGCGCCGTTTGGTTATTGGGTAATAGCTGATACTGTGGGCAATTTATTGAAGAATTAGTCACTTAATCATACGGTTTCTGAGCCATAGCTAGGAAATAGATAATTACACATTGTTGTAAAAATCTAAAGTGATGACTAAGAGGCTGAGACTGTTTTTTGCGCTAGCTATTGCCATCATTGTTTTAATTTCTATCTCACTTCGATTGATGGGATTAGTGTCTGCTCAACAGCCTATTATTTCCCATCCTTTGACTTCCTTAACAGAGGCAGAAATTAGTACGGCTGTTGCGGTAGTCAAAAAACAAAATACCTTGAGCGAAACGGCAGCTTTCCCCATTATTGCCTTACAAGAACCAGATAAAAAAGAAGTTCTAAATTTTACACCAGGTAAACCGTTTACACGCCAGGTTTTTCTGGTAATCTATGAGCGATCACAAAATAAAACTTTTGAGGGAATTGTTGATCTAAAAACCAAAACCTTAAGTTATTGGCAACAGATCCCTAATGCTCAACCCGCTTTACTCCCTCTAGACTATCAATTGGCAGGGGAGGTAGTCAAATCTCATCCCCAATGGCAAAAAGCCATGGAAAAGCGGGAAATTACAGATTTCGATCAAGTTCAAATCAGTTGCTGGGCGCCGGGAATCCTGAGTCAACAAGAAGAAACCGCAGGTAATCGTCTGTGTCGCGCCTTATCTTACTATAAAGGCAAACGCTGGAATTATTACGGTAGTCCCATCGAAGGCGTTTTAGCAACAGTGGATTTGAACAAGGGTAAAATCGCCAGTTTTGTAGATAACGGTGTAGTTCCTTTTTCTCAAGAAAACTGGGACTATGATATTCAGTCTTTAGGCAAATTACTTTCACCACTAAAAGCATTAACAATTCTCCAACCTCAAGGGAAAAGCTTTCAAATTAACGGTAATGAAATTAGCTGGCAAGGTTGGCAATTTCGTTATTTAATCCATCCCCGTGATGGCTTGGTGTTGTACTTAGTGAATTACAACAACGGAGACAAAAACCGACCAATTCTTTACCGCGCCGGCTTATCAGAAATGGTAGTACCTTATGGCGATCCCGCGGCTAACTGGACATTTAGAAATGCCTTTGATGTTGGGGAATACAGCCTTGGGTTGTTAGCAAACAAAATGGAATTAGGTAAAGAAATTCCAGAAAATGGCGTTTTACTCGATGCAGTGTTTGCTAATAGTGACGGTGAACCCTACACAATGCCAAACGTTATTGGCATCTACGAGAGAGATAACGGCATCCTCTGGAAGCATTATGAATTAAACACCCAGCGTAATGATGTGCGTCGTAGTCGTGAATTAGTCATCAAGATGACAGCAGCAATTGACAACTATGATTACGGCATCAATTGGATTTTTCACCAAGATGGCACTTTAGAAGTTGAGAATGAGTTAACGGGTATTGTATTGACACAGGGAACAACGGCTGAAAAACAGTCTGATGATAATTCCTATGGTCGGTTAATTGCCAAAAATATCTTTGGGGTAAATCACCAGCACTTTTTTAATTATCGCCTAGATATGGATGTAGATGGTCAGGCGAATTCTGTGATGGAAATGAATGTCAAAGCCTTACCCATCAACGAGAAAAACCCTTTAGGAAATGCCATTGTAGTAGAAGAAACCCCACTAGCAACAGAAACCGCTGCTGTTCGCGATTTGGACATGAAACAGAGTCGAGAATGGATGATTGCCAGTGCAGATGAAAAGAACGCTTTAGGGATGGCGCCTGGATATATGCTAATGCCAGGAGGGAATTCCATATTTTATCCAGTTGAAGGAGCGAAAATCCGCCAAAAAGCTGAATTTGCCACTCATCATCTTTGGGTAACAAAATACAAACCCAGCGAACTCTATGCAGGTGGTGATTATCCCAACCAAACCAAAGCCGGACAAGGGTTACCAAAATACATCGCCGATAACGAGTCTTTAACGGGTGAAGATGTCGTTTTGTGGTACACAATGGGCATGACTCATATTCCCCGTCCAGAAGATTGGCCCGTAATGCCAACACACCGCATAGGGTTTAAGCTTATGCCTAGAGGTTTCTTTCCCCGTAACCCAGCAATTAATTTATCCGAATAAACTAACCTAGGACTTACTTCCTTTGGAAATTCATCCTAATTTTGGGCTTTTTTAATGGTGTTCTGATGCGTCAGGGGATGCATCCTACCCCTAGCGTGGGTTCCCTATGGTGTTCTGATGCGTCTCTTTACGCATCCTACCCGTAGGGTGGGTTCCCTAACCTACGGATTAAGATTTTTAATGAATAACACTAGTGGTCTAGCAAGACAACTTTGCTGGGTTTGTAGTCAGCGCTGAAGCGCTCAAGGCAAGGACTAAAGTCCTGACTACGAACTTATTCACCCATCAAAGTTAGTGTGGCGCACCACTAGATTCCATATTTAGCATTTTTTGTCAATGCATAAGTCCGCTACTAAATGGATTGATTGCCATGGCCCATCGCGCCAAATTAGCTGTTTGACGAATTCCCTCACCTGCTCCCATACAAAACAAGTTTGTTGCATATCATAGTCATATCGATTATGCTCTATCTACGTAGTCGATATGACTATGATTTAATTTGCTTGATAAATGAGCGCCCGTATCTCACCTGCCCAAAGTACACTTTTGGCAATCTAAGTCACTTAATGGAGAGCTTCTTTACCCATGACTGAACCTCAAAAATTGACAACTGCTGACGGTATCCCCGTTGCTGATAACCAGAACTCACTCACCGCTGGAGCGCGTGGCCCTGTATTAATGCAGGATTTCCATCTCATGGAAAAGCTGGCTCATTTCAACCGAGAACGAATCCCTGAGCGGGTTGTCCATGCCAAAGGTGCGGCGGCTTTCGGTACTTTTACTGTTACTAATGATATTAGCCGCTACACTAAAGCCAAACTTTTTTCAGAGATTGGTAAAAAAACAGAAGTCCTGCTTCGCTGTTCTACGGTTGGAGGAGAAAAGGGTTCAGCAGATGCCGAGCGTGACCCTAGAGGCTTTGCCCTCAAGTTTTACACTGAAGAAGGCAACTGGGATATTGCAGGCAACAATACCCCTGTTTTCTTTATTCGCGACCCGCTGAAGTTTCCTGATTTCGTCCATACCCAAAAGCGTAATCCTCAAACCAATTGCAAAGACCATAATGCAGTGTGGGATTTCTGGTCACTCAGTCCTGAATCACTCCACCAAGTGACGATTTTGTTTTCAGATCGGGGAATTCCCAAAACCTATCGACACATGGACGGTTTTGGTAGCCACACCTTCAGTTTGATTAATGCTCAAGGGGAAAGAGTTTGGTGCAAATTTCACTTCAAGACGCTGCAAGGACATCAAACCTTAACCAATGAGGAATCGTCTAAGATTAAGGGAGAAGACCCCGACCATGCAACTCGTGATTTGTTTAATGCGATCGCTCAAAAAGATTATCCCAAATGGCGGATGTGTCTTCAGGTGATGACAGAAGAGCAAGCCGCAAAACATCCAGACAACCCCTTTGATTTAACAAAAGTTTGGAAGCAAAAAGAATATCCCTTAATCGAAGTCGGAATTTTAGAGCTAAATCGCAACCCTGAGAATTATTTCGCCGAAGTTGAGCAAGCCGCTTTTAGCCCTAGCGCAGTAGTTCCCGGCATTAGTTTCTCTCCAGACAAAGTTCTTCAAGCCCGCCTCTTTTCTTACCCAGATGCTCAACGGTATCGCTTGGGTGGTAACTATCAGCAACTACCCGTCAATCAGCCCAAATGTCCAGTCATACATAACCAGCGAGATGGCTTAATGGCATTAGGAAACAATGGCGGTAGCGCTCTCAACTATGAACCGAATAGTGCTGAGGGTACGCCCAAAGAAACTTCATCTTATGCAGAGCCACCCCTACATCTAGGTGATGTTGCCATTGATCGTTACAATCATCGTCCAGGAAACGACGATTACACCCAGGCTGGTGATCTCTATCGGTTACTAAATCCTGAGCAACAAGAGCGTCTGGTTAAAAACATTATCGGCAGTCTCGGTCAAGCAAGGCAAGATATCCAAATGCGTCAAATTTGCCACTTTTTCCGGGCAGATGTTTCCTATGGTCGTCGTGTAGCTGAGGGGTTAGGGATTTCAATTGATCCTTCAATGCTTCCTGCTACTGGTAAATCTGTAGCTGTCTAGAAGTTTGACATACTCCCCGGCGTGAACGCACGGGGATTCTAATTCATAGTTCACAGAAATCCGCTTGCTATATCAAGTTTCCTATCAATAGTATTGGTGGTTTTCTCCCTATGCTTTCCCTCTTGCGAGGCAGATCCCTTTTGCCCAAAGGTACTGTTGCTCTGCC
The DNA here is from genome assembly GCF_014697195.1 of Cylindrospermum sp. FACHB-282. Lineage (GTDB taxonomy): Bacteria > Cyanobacteriota > Cyanobacteriia > Cyanobacteriales > Nostocaceae > Cylindrospermum. The sequence goes on from NZ_JACJRJ010000015.1 coordinate 86,996, forward strand.
ATTCAAATCCTAATATCTTCATACCTTTCTTCAGGATATTAATCGCCGCATTCGTATCACGGCATATTTCAACCCCACAGGATGAGCATGAATGAGTTCTGGTGCTAAGTGATTTTTTTACTCTATGTCCACAATGGCTACAGTCCTGAGATGTGTAGTTAGGCGATACCGCTACTACTGCTTTATCCCAGATTTTTCCGTAGTAGTCTAGCCATTGAGTGAACTGATACCAACTAGCGTCAGAAATAGACTTAGCCAAATGGTGATTTTTGACCATGTTCGCAATCTTCAAATCCTCATAGACAATCACATCGTTAGAGTGAACTACGCATCGGGCTTGCTTTATAGCCCAATCTTTACGCTGTCTTTGGATTTTAAGATGAACTCTACCTAATCGTTTCCGCGACCTGTGATAATTGATTGACTGAGGTTTTTTACCTTTAACAAACTTTTTACTCAACCGCTTCTGAGCTTTTTTAAGTCGACCTTCTGACTTTTTCAGAAATTGGGGATAAATTACAGCATTATCATTTTGGTCTTTGGTGAAATATTTTAACCCCAAGTCCAATCCAACAACGTTACCAGTGAATTCCCCAACTTCCTTGCGGTCAGTATCAAAACAGAATTGAGCGTGATAGCCATCTGCTCTTCTGACTACTCGTACACGGTTAATCTTAAGTCTGTGAAGGTCAAGGCGTGTTTCGTTATTGCAGAATAAAGACAAAGAGCCAACTTGAAATCCATCAGTGAAATTGATGCTCATGCAATCATCTGAAAGTTTCCATCCCGAAACTTTGTACTCTACAGAACGACAATGTTTTTGAAATTTCGGATAACCTTTATTTTTTTCCTGCTTTTTGCAACGCTTATAGAAACTAGAGATAGCAGCCCAAGCTCTTTCGGCACTGGCTTGACGCGCAGCAGAGTTTAACTTCAAAGCAAAGTCGAATTCGGCTGCTAAGTCTTTGCACAGCTTATATAAGTCAGCTTTACCAACCCCTTGATTATCCATCCAATAGCGAACTGCTTTATTTCTAATAAATTGGGCAGCGCGAATGGCATCATCAAGAGCTTGGTATTGCTCCTTAGTCCCCTTTAGTAGCTTCGCTTCTCTTACTATCATCTGTATATTTTATCATGGAATATTGCAGATAAAATAATATTATAGAATATAAAGCCGTCCTAGAAGGACGGGGCTTTAGACCCAATTTTTCGGTAAACTACCCAACGCTGGACTGAGTGCAGTTACGGCGTTGGCTTCTGGTTTCACTAGCCGTAAAACTCGTGTGTGGTAGGGGTTACATCTTTTCATCTTGGGAAAGTGACAGAAGAGGAATATGCCCAGCTACTTAACAATAGGTTACCCACTTATTCCTCTAACAATTTCTGCAACAAAGTATAAATATCCGCTCTATCGCCCTCTTTTCGCAGTCCCACACCAACGACTAAAACCAGCACTTGATCAAGTTCTACTTGATAAATAATCCGGTAGCGTTGACCCACAGCCCTCACACTGCGATAACCCTTAAGCTTGTTAACTAAAGGTTTTCCTTGCTTTTCTGGATCTGTCTTCAGCTTGTCGATGCGTAAGCTTAAAGCTTGCTGTTGACGTTGATCTTTGATATCTGCCAACATCTCTAATGCTAGAGGTGTTAACCGAATTTCAAACTCTACATTACCTGGTTGCGGTGTATCAGAGTCCAAGTTTAGCTTTTGCATCCTTCCAGCTAATGGATTCTCCCCGTTTTCCTTGGGCTATACTCTCCTGTAGCTTATAGGCAAAATCCCGATCAGATAATGTTGCTAGGGTTTCTAACAAAGATTCATACTGCTCAAAGCTAATTGCTGCCATCACCGGTTTACCATGCTTAGTGATGATTACTGGCTCATCCTTTAACCCATCCGGTAAATCTAACAGCTGTCGTCGAGCTTCCGTAATGGTGAGGTACTTTGGCATATCAATAAGTGTACATTTTAGTGTACACTTATTATATCATTTCGCTCTATTTTTGCGGTTGACCGTGACTGCTGAAAACGCAACCGACTAGGGAAATAGAGATTGGTAAACAAATTTATGGGAATATTAAGATTTTTTTACAAAAACAACATAAATGTTGTTTAAATAGATAGCCGCATCCCCAGCAGTAACTAGGTTTCAGCCACATCGCCTCCTCTACAACCCGCAACAAACCTTATTTTTTCCTAGCCAGTAGGTTTGAGAAAATCAGAAACGATTTAATTAATCAAGCACTTATAGTTATTTCAGTTGAGAAGGGAGAACACAAACATGAAATTAGCTTACTGGATGTATGCAGGGCCAGCCCACATCGGCACTTTGCGGATTGCTAGTTCATTTAAAAACGTACATGCAATCATGCACGCTCCCATTGGCGATGACTACTTTAACGTCATGCGCTCCATGTTATCGCGGGAGAGAAACTTTACCCCGGTGACAACCAGCGTCGTTGACCGCAACGTTTTGGCCCGTGGTTCCCAAGAAAAGGTGGTAGATAACATCACCCGCAAAGATGCCGAGGAACACCCAGATTTGATTGTTTTAACTCCCACCTGCACTTCCAGCATTTTGCAAGAGGACTTGCACAACTTTGTCGAACGGGCGCAGCTGGAAGCGAAAGGGGACGTAATGCTAGCGGATGTGAACCACTACCGCTACAACGAACTACAAGCCGCCGATCGCACTTTACATCAAATTGTCCAATACTACATTGAGAAAGCCCGGAAGCGGGGGGAACTACCAGAAGGTAAAACCGAAAAGCCTTCCGTTAACATCATTGGTACTTCCACCCTCGGTTTTCACAACAATCACGACTGCACCGAACTCAAACGGCTAATGGCTGATTTGGGGATTGAGGTAAATACTTTAATTCCTGAAGGTGCTTCGGTGAACGATTTGAAGAAAATGCCGAAAGCTTGGTTTAACTTGATTCCTTACCGTGAACTCGGTTTAGCCACAGCCCAGTACTTACAAGAGCAATTTGGCACACCTTATATAGATATTACCCCGATGGGTGTGGTTGAAACAGCCCGTTGTATTCGCAAGATTCAGCAGGTGGTTAACGCCCAAGGTGCGGAAGTTGACTATGAAGAGTTCATCAATGAGCAAACTCTCCACGTATCTCAAGCGGCTTGGTTCTCTCGTTCTATCGACTGTCAGAACTTGACTGGTAAGAAAGCGGTGGTATTTGGGGATAATACCCATGCTGCGGCCATGACCAAGATTTTAGCGCGGGAAATGGGGATTCATGTTGTTTGGGCTGGGACTTACTGCAAATATGATGCTGACTGGTTCCGCGAACAGGTGAGCGAATATTGCGACGAAGTGCTGATTACAGATGATCATGGCGCAATTGGGGATGCGATCGCCCGCGTTGAACCCTCCGCCATCTTCGGTACCCAAATGGAACGCCACGTTGGTAAGCGTTTGGACATTCCCTGCGGCGTCATTGCAGCACCAATCCACGTGCAAAACTTCCCCATTGGTTACAAACCATTTATGGGTTACGAAGGCACAAATCAAATCACAGATTTAATCTACAATTCCTTCACTTTAGGAATGGAAGATCACCTCTTAGAAATCTTTGGTGGACACGACACCAAGGAAGTAATTAGTAGAGGAATTTCTGCTGATTCTGATTTGAATTGGAGCAAAGATGGTCAAGCAGAACTCAACAAAATCCCTGGTTTTGTGCGCGGTAAAGTGAAGCGCAACACTGAAAAGTTTGCCCGTGAGCGTGGGTTTAAGGAAATTACAACTGAGGTATTGTACGCTGCGAAGGAATCAGTCGGTGCGTAGATTTACGGTTAACTATTAGCTTTAAGCAGATTATGATATAAGAGTACTCTTTTTTGAGCTACTCTTATTTTTTTATTGTGTTTAAACCATATATAAAAGTCTATGAATGACAGAGAGTTAAGCCAATGGATTCAAATCAAATTTGGTATTGTTCCACAGGAATTAAGCAAATATAGAAGAGCAATTACCACTAGACAATATGAAGTTCTGGAATTTTTTGGAGATTCGATACTAGGGTTTTTAGTATCCGAATATTTAATAAAACATTATTCTGTAGATCAACCAGGATGGTTTACTCAAGTTAGGTCTCAACTTGTAGAAGACAAAAATTTAGCTCTTATAGCTCAACAAATCAACCTCAGTTCAATAGTAATTATTCCGAGTACAAGCATTAGACAACAAATTACTGACAGAGTACTAGCTGATATTTTAGAAGCATTAATAGGAGCAATTTATCTAGATCAAGGACTAGATAAATGTAGAGAAATTGTCTCTAAATTACTGGATTTTAATAAAATCAGGAATCCCTACACAACAAATAATTATAACCATGTAGAAACAAGTAGTCTAAATATAGAAAATCCTATTTCTACATTACAAGAATTGCTAGCCAAATACGGAATTTCTCCACCAGACTATTTTGATATAGAACAAAAGGGTCAAGCTCATACACCAATATTTACTATCAGAGCTAGTTGTAACTTTAGAGGAAAATATTTAAAAGCAGATGGAATTGGTCGTTCAAAAAAAGAAGCCAAGAAAGACGCTTCAGAAAAGCTACTTTTGCTAGTATTAAAATGTCAATAAAACCATACAGAATTAGCCAGTAGGTTGGGTTGAACAAAGTGAAACCCAACATTTAGATATAATGCTTAACTGATAGGTCACAGGAGAATTAAACAATGACAACAGCTAGCTTATTTCAGTGGGTAGAACTGAAGCAGGATGTTCCTAACAGCCTTGTAAAAGCTGGCAATAGGGGAGTTGTGTTAGATCATGTAAATCCTACCAAAACTCAGCCAGAGCCAGGATATATTCTAGAAGTTTTTCAAGATAGTGAAAGTCTAGATGTTGTTTCTGTCCCTATCTCCTGGGTTAACCCTCTACCTGAAGCCTGGGGAAGTGCAGAACATGATACAAGACAGACAGCTTAAAGCAAAATCAACCGCAGCATTAGGAAAAATCCCACCATGTCCCACCAGACAAACTTGACTGATGCTCGTAACAACCTATCTGAACTCTGCGAACAAGTAATTACAGATAGAGAAGTGGTGATTATTACCCGACAAGACGGTGAAAACGTCGCCCTAATTGCTGCTGATGAACTAGATAGTTTATTGGAAACAACTTATTTACTTCGCTCACCTAAAAATGCAGCACGTCTGTTAACTGCTTTAGAAAGAGGAAAATCTAGAACTTTAAAACCGCAAAATATCAACGAATTATGTCAGGAGTTGGGAATTGACGAAGAAGGATAAAGCAGAAAAAATCAAACTCATGGCTGATTATGGATGTTATCCGCTATGGTGGGCAAGTTCTGATAAAGTTGGAAATATTGACCCGGAAATATTGCCATTAAGTAAAGAAACTATTACCCGTTTAGAAAAATGGGAAGAAATTTTTAATGCAAAATTGAACTGGGAAGATCCTGCTAACTCACCAGGTTTCAGTGCTGAAGAAGAAGCGGCTTTTGAGGAAGAAGGAATTAGTCTTTGGAAGCAACTGCAAAAAGAACTTGCACCTAATTATGAAATTCTTTATTTCAGTGAGTCATTACGCAAAGTTGTAAATCATTAAAAATATTAATTCGTGCGTTAGGGAACGCACCCTAGAGGATTGAGATTTATAAACTAATGAAAAATCAAGGTTTTTAACCCACGGAGGTGGGTTTTGTTTGTGTAGCCGCGATTTGCAATCGCCCATTTAATTAATAAAAATTGAAAATATTAATTCGTGCGTTAGGGAACGCACCCTACAGGATTGAGGTTTATCAACTAATGAAAAATTCGAGGTTTTTAACCCACGGAGGTGGGTTTTGTCTGTGTAGACGCGATTTCTAATCGCCCATTTAATTAATAAAAATTGAAAATATTAATTCGTGCGTTAGGGAACCCACCCTACAGGATTGAGGTTTATCAACTAATGAAAAATTCGAGGTTTTTAACCCACGGAGGTGGGTTTTGTCTGTGTAGACGCGATTTCTAATCGCCCATTTAATTAATAAAAATTGAAAATATTAATTCGTGCGTTAGGGAACCCACCCTACAGGATTGAGGTTTATCAACTAATGAAAAATTCGAGGTTTTTAACCCACGGAGGTGGGTTTTGTTTGTGTAGACGCGATTTCTAATCGCCCATTTAATTAATAAAAATTGAAAATATTAATTCGTGCGTTAGGGAACGCACCCTACAGGAATTTCTCTCTTCCCTTCGTGTCCTTCGCGTTCTTTGTGGTTTGTTAAAAAAATAATCAACGAAGCGAGAAAACCCAAAATGCTATCTAGTTTTAGGTGAATCGACAACGAAGCATTGAAAAGATGTGGACAATAACACAATCTTGAGGATACTTTATTATCTCAGATTAAAATCAGACCAGCGATATATATTTGTAATACTTCTAAAAAGTTTTAGTTATTTTTGTTACATTTGTCCAGATGGCTATTACACCTTGACAAAATCTGCTGTTTAAAGCTAGCAGTACATTTCTACTATTTACTAAAAGATAAAAATACTGATAAATAAAACTTTATAGCGCATAAATATTACAATAGGAACCTATCACATCCGCCATTCAACAGCCGAAATAACCTATTTGTGTGTTAACCGAAGTATATCACACAACGATGTAACAAAAGCATCATGCCAATATGACCAATTTTTTATTAAAAAATCAGAAAATGCGTGCTAAGGTTTTAACTTCATTGTCTTCCCTTAGCGCCTCAGCCCATGCATCTGCATTATTTACACCCCCAACACCTTGAAGAATTAGTCAAGAGTAGTGGTATAGATTTACACTTGAGCCAACTTAATTTTAAATCGCTCCAAGGGGCAAATGCCTATGAATACTTGCTGATTTCTGAACAACTCCCCCGCACCAACACCGGAATGGTGAAAAGTGGGTGGTTGCAGCGTTATGCTCATATTACAGAAGGTGGTTGGTGGTGTTCTGGACTAGACCCCCTAAATAATTGGCAAATGATGGAATGGGGATGCTTTAAGCCAAGCCAACCCCGACAAAATCAAAATGGCAAATCTATTAAATACGAACATCCTCCCAGCACACCAACACGGGTGTTTTGTCTGCGGGTAACGCTGCAAATTTGGCAGCAAATCGCCCAACGTTACAATTTAGCCATACCTGAAAATATCACCGTTTCTGCTGATGGGGAAGCGGAAGGTTTTTGGCAATGGGTGATGGAAAATAACATCGCCCTCATCATCTGCGAGGGTGTGAAAAAAGCGGCAACACTGTTAACACAAGGATATGCAGCAATTGCTATTCCGGGAATTACCAGCGGTTACCGAGTTGTTAAAGATGAATTTGGCAAAATTACCCGTCGTCAACTGATACCTGATTTAGCTGTTTTCGCTATAACAAACCGCAGCTTTTATATCTGCTTTGATTTTGAAACTCAAGCTAAGAAAATTGCCGCCGTCAATAATGCCATTTCCCAACTGGGTTGTTTATTCCAGCAGAAAAGTTGCCCTGTGAAAGTTATTGAACTTCCAGGGATGGAAAAAGGTGTTGATGAATTTATTGTTAGCAAAGGGGCAAGTAGTTTTGAAAAAATCTATCGCCAAAGTGTTGATTTAGAAGTTTACCTTGCCCAAACTAAACCCCATAATGAGTTAACTATTCCCGCTGCGCTTACCGTCAACTGTGCTTATTTAGAAGAGATTCGTTTCCCTACATCTGGATTAGTGGGAGTTAAATCAGCAAAAGGAACAGGTAAAACTACAGGACTGCAAACTGTTGTTAAGCAAGCGAAAAGCAGAAATCAGCCAGTTTTATTAATTACTCACAGAATTCTGTTGGGGCGATTTTTGTGTGAAAAGATTGGGATTAATTGGGGGATAGGTAAAGAACAATGGTTTTTGGAAGATGAACCCACATTACCGATTACAAAATTTCAATTACCCATTACAAAATCTTTTGGTTTGTGCGTTGATTCGATTTGGAGACTTAACCCAGAAGATTGGCATGGGGCGATAGTTATTTTAGATGAAGTTGAGCAATCTTTGTGGCATTTACTGAATAGTGAGACTTGTAAACAAAAGCGTGTCAAAATTCTCAGGGTATTTCAACAACTTATTTCTACAGTTTTGACAACTGGGGGGTTAGTAATTGCCCAAGATGCTGATTTATCAGATGTTTCTTTGGAATATTTGCAGGGTTTAGCAGGAATTAAATTAACGCCTTGGGTACTTGTTAATCAGTGGAAACCTGAGCAAGGTTGGGATGTGACGTTTTATGATTCACCGAACCCAACGCCGCTAATTCATCAATTGGAATTGGATTTACTTGCAGGACGCAAATGTTATGTAACTACCGATAGTCGCACTGGAAGGTATAGTTGTGAAACTATCGAAGGTTATTTAAAGGAGCGTTTACAAAAGTTGCGGCGGCAGTTTCCTAATACTCTGGTAGTTAGTAGCCACACTACTAATACACCTGGTCATGCTGCGGTTGATTTTATAGCAGCTATTAATCAAAAAATTACTGAATATGATACTGTTTTTGTTACGCCTAGCTTAGGTACGGGTATTAGTATTGATGTCCAACATTTTGACCGGGTTTATGGGATTTTTCAAGGGGTAATTTCTGACTCAGAAGCACGTCAAGCTTTAGCCAGAGTGCGGGATGATGTGCCGCGTGTTGTCTGGTGTGCTAAACGCGGTATTGGTTTAATTGGTAGTGGTAGTACAAATTATCGCTTGTTGTCTTATTGGTATCAAGAAAATCAAAAAGAAAATTTAGCTTTGCTCAGTCCTCTACATAAAATAGATGTGGATTTACCTTTAGTTTATGACCCAATTCATTTAAGAACTTGGGCAAAGTTATCAGCGAGAGTAAATGCTTCTATTCGCCTTTACCGTCAATCAATGCAAGATGGTTTAATTACTGATGGGCATCAAATTTGGATGCGGAGTAATGCTGTTCACAATAATATTATTAGAGATTTACGTCTGGCGTTTTTTGCGGCAGACCCCCAAGATGTAGCAACCCGCAAAAGGTTAATATTAGAAATTGTCAAAGTCCAGAAAGATTGGTCAGAAAATCGTCAAAAAGCTAAAGAAATTAAACGCAAAATTAAAGATATTAAGCAGCAAAATCAATTAGCGGCGGCGACTGCTGTGGCTCAGGCTAGGGATATTGATTATGTGGAATATGAGCAGTTTTTAGCTAAACATTCTCTCAGTGATGGAGAACGCAATCAAATTAATAAATATATTTTGAGACAACGGTATGGCGTTGAAGTTACTCCTTTGCTGAAGTTGCAGGATGATAAAAGATATTATGGACAATTGTTAACCCACTATTATCTGACTCATGAAAGTGAGTATTTTTATGTTAGAGATCAGCAAGAATGGCATCAGCAATTGTCTTGGGGTGATGGTAAGGTTTTTCTGCCAGATTTAAAAACTTATACTCTGAAGGTTGAGGCAATGATAGCATTGGGAATGCTGCAATTTTTGGAGTTGGGCAGAGTATTTAAGGAAGAGGATGCTGATTTAATTTGGCTGAAAAATGCTGCTGTTCAGAGTAGTAAACACATTAAAAGGGCGCTGGGAATTGATTTGGTAAGGGGTAAGGAAAGTGTTTCGGGTATTAAAATTCTCAGCCGATTGTTAAGTTTGTTGGGTTTGAAGCTGAAGCAGGTAAATGAGGTTTATAAAATTGATTCAGAAACTCTTGATGATGGTAGGGAAAAGATATTTGGAGTTTGGCATCAACGAGATGAGTTGATGTTGGCTCATCTGAAGGATATTAGTGATTTAGAATTGAAGTTTGGGCGACTTGAAGGGCGACTTGAAGTCGCGGCTACACAGGCAAAACCCGCCTATGCGGGTTAAAGATGTTGTACTTGATTTTTGTCAGGAATTGAAGTTTGGGCGACTTGAAGCGACTAGAAGTCGCGGCTACACAGGCAAAACCCGCCTACGCGGGTTAAAGATGTTGTACTTTATTATTAGTGCCAGAAAGTGAATTTTAGGTGATAAAATTGTAGGTTGGGTAAAGCGCAGGATGGTTACTCAGTACCAACAGGATTTTTGTTGGGTTTCGTTCCTCAACCCAACCTACGCGACTAAATTTTAAGTAAAAAAATCATAGGAAATTGGTATAATCTCTTATCAATTTTTTACTAGGCTTAAGAAAGCCAAATGAATGAACAAGATACAGCTATTGATAAATTAAAAAAATGTGATCCAATCAGTCTTCAGCCCGTAGATTTTTATGGCAGTTTCACAGTAAAAGATGCTTGTGAAGTTTGGCAGGAAGTTCCACAAGGTGAAGAAGTTTGGGTTAAGATGGAAGTCACATTGAAGGAGGGTAATAACTCTGTTCAGGATGCAGTTATAGTTGTTAAACAAGTATTTTATCAATCACAAGGAAGGTATTTTGCCCCTAGCCTTAACGGGTGGCTAGGCTGGGTTTATCCTAATGTTTGGGTTAGAGCTATAATCCTTTTCACTGATGGACGAGATCCATCGGAAATTAAAAAGACTTTCCCCTAATAAATATCATAAATTCTTGGGAAGCAAATTGTAGGGAGAAGGAGAAAGCTTATGGTTTAAAAAATGGTTTGCCAACAATAAGTAGCATAACTTATATTTGTTGGCAGTTGATATTAAGACCTAATTGCTGGCACGAGGAATTGCGCTAAATGATGCATCAATTACTGGGAATTTTTCCCAACCTGATGCATCAAAGTGCCACCATTCTGTTGGTAGTCCGACAAATCCATATTTCTGCATGGCGTCTTGTAGTAATTGCCGATTTTTTCGAGATTCGGGAGTGCCACCGTTATAGTTTCTATTGGAAGCTGGGGTAAAGGTATCAAATTCACTAGGCATTTTTAATTCTTTACCTTTACTATCTACCAGTGTCAAATCTACTGCTGCACCGCGATTATGTCGAGAACCTCTGCTAGGATTAGCAATATAGTTTTCATTTGGTAGCATTTTCCACATTAGTTTTTGTATTGACAATGGTCTGTAGCAATCGTAGACTTTTAATCCTAGTTTATTTTTAGTTAATTCTTCTTGAACTTGTGAGAGCTTTTTGGCAACTAGGTTTCGCAATATGCATCTGGTGTCTGTATATAGCTTTTTTTTCAAAAAGTTGTTGGGTGTGGCATAGCGGATATCAAGGACAATTTTTTTGTTGATTGATTGGATATCAACTAGCTGAGAGTTATCTGGTGTTATGGCTGCTGGTGAGTAGCTGGAATAAATGACTAAGTCAGAAGTGGTTTTAGGATTTAGCTGCGGATTTGTGCTGGCTAATGTAACCTGATGGTAGGTAAGATTGAAGAAGAGTGTGAATATGATCAATGTTATAAATTTTAACCAAGGATATTTCATTGCTTATGCCTGGATAATTTTGATGGCTGAAGGTGTAATCTCTCTTGACACTAGTGGTTTAAATTAGGACTTACGCATTGACAAAAAATGGTAAATATGATCATCGATTTTATTGATTGAACGTTCTATAGATTGTGCGTTAGGGAACGCACACTACGGTTAGGATGGGTAAAGAGATGCATCAAAAAAGCCTGAAAAGTGGGGAGGTTTGTACAGGAAAGTAAGTCTTATAAATTATGATATCCATTTGAGAGCCGATCTGAAAACTAGGGATAAACAAAAATTGATGAAAATCAAGGATATTTACCGCATTTCTCAATATTTATCCTCTGTGTTTTGCTAACGGATGAGTAATCACCATAAACTCATAACCCAAATAAGTTATATGAATGCTGAATATTTTTTAAGTCAGGGATTAAATCAAGATTTGCAAGGGGATTATTTAGGGGCGATCGCCAATTATAATGAGGCATTACGGCTAAATCCGGGTCTGTCTTTGGTTTACTACCATCGGGGTCAAGCTTACTTTGCTTTGTCTGAGTATGACAAGGCGATCGCAGATTATCACCAAGCTATCGAACATCAATTAACTCAAAATATCAATTTTGACCTGGCTAAAGCTTACCACAACCGGGCTTTAGCGCGTTTTGATGGGGGTGATCATCCAGGGTCAATTGCAGATTTCCATGAAGCTTTGCAGTGGTATCCTAATTTTGTCGCAGTTTACAGCAATCGCGGGAATATTCTCTATATTTTAGGGAAATATGAGGAAGCGATCGCTAATCATCACCAAGCAATCCAGCTAGATCCTAACCTACCAGAGGCTTTCCATAACCGGGGTAATGCTTACTACGCTCTAGCAGATTATCAAAGGGCGATCGCCGATTACAACCGTGCATTAGCAATTAACCCCAATTTTGGGGAAGCTTACTATAACCGGGGTTTAGTTCTGGCTCACCTCCAAGACTATCATGGAGCTATTGCAGACTTTAACGCCGCCCTGAAATTAAATCCTGATGATGTGCAAGCATACTATGAGCGGGGTTTGGTTTACAGCACCTTGGGAAATTATCAACAAGCAATCAGCGATTATAACCAAGCGTTGCAAGAAAATCCCACCCTAGCTGTAGTTTACGGCTTTCGGGCGAATGCGCGTCACCGACTCTTAGATTATCAAGGTGCAATTGAAGATAGCAACCGACTATTGCAACTTAATCCTAATTTAGCTGAGGGATATTGCGATCGCGCGGCGGCTCGTCGTTCTCTCGGAGACTATCAAAGCGCAATTAAAGATTATAATCGGGCATTGCAGATTAATCCTAACTTAGCCGTTGCCTATTATGGGCGAGGAATTGTCCGCGAAGCCTTGCAAGATTTCCCCGGTGCAATTGAAGATAACACCCAAGCCATAGAAATTGCCCCTAACTTTGCTCCAGCATACTGCAATCGGGGTAATTCTCGCCGCTTGCTAGGAGATGAACAAGGAGCAATTGCCGATTATAGCCAAGCATTGCAGATTAATCCCGATTTGATAGAAGCTTATTACAACCGGGGTTCTACCCGCTATGCTTTAGAAGAATATGAAAGTGCGATCGCAGATTTCACCCAAGCATTGCAGATTAATCCTGACTCAGCCCCATTTTATAGCGATCGCGCAAATGCTCACTATGCCCTAGAAGAATATCAACAAGCAATAGAAGATTACAATCAAGCACTTGCCCTTGATCCAAGTCTAGCTGAAGACTGGTTTAACCGGGGTCGTAGCCGTTCTTTATTGGGAAACTTAGAAGGAGCGTTAACAGACCTAAATCAAGCCTTGCAGCTACAACCTGACTGGGCTACAGCCTACATTGTGCGGGCAGATGTCCACCGGAATTTAGGAAGTGAGCAAAATGCGCTCCTAGATTTTCAGCAAGCCGCCGAACTCTATCACCAACAAGGAAATACACAGTATTACCGCCAAATTCTCAACCTCATCGCAGAACTTCAGGAATAGCGAGATCATCCTGAATAAGAAATATGGGTAAGGTGTTTTTCTCCACCTTCACCTAACACCCAGCGATAAGTTGTGAAGAACCGAGGCCAATTACCTGCACCGTCACCAAAATATTCTGCTGCAACTTTCTCCTCCAAAACAGTTAGATCAATTGTCTCATCATCAAGCTCTTTAGTAACTTCCTCAATTATGACCAATCTTTGATCCTTCAATCTTTGAACATTGAGTTCAAGTGTTTCAATGGTGAACTGAACTTGTTATACAGAAATATTAGCCTCGATACAAGCCATTTCATCAGGTCTAATTTCTCCATCTTTACTACTAAATTTAAATAACCGTAATTTTGGCAGTTCCAGCGGGTTTAACAATCGACCATCAGGGATAAAATCATCCTTTTTTTTGCCACAGCAAGGTGAATTATGCGGTAGTTGTTGTGAGTTCTGTAGATCATCATCTTTTACTCCACCAGGTGGAAGGCAGATAGCCAGCATATTTTGCCAATCTAGATCATGATTTTTTTCCGGTGTTGATTGGTTACGAGGAATAAAGTGATCGACAGAACGATTTTTATCATGAAGAGACATTTCACAATAGGCACAAAGTCCTTTTTGATCAGCAGCTAAGGTAATACGAATTGCATTGAATGTTGCTCGGTTACTTTTTAAATCACTCCATCGCTTCACCTGAAAAGAAAATCGCTGTCTATACTGTTGAAGTTCTTTTGGCTCTGCGGATTTAAGCACCTTTTTCACACTACACCCCTCCTTTCCATTCGACGAATTTGCATATCCGCCCTAGTCATATCTGAATCAAATGATTCCCAATCTCGCAAGTCTTCCCGCAGTCGTTTTGCTTCTTCTAATTGACCATTATCAATTGCTTCAAAAAGCCTTGTGAGCGTCCTTGATTCTTCTGTATCTGGTCGCAACTCATTCAAACCTAAAACATATCTAACAATATCTGAACTCTTCATCCCCTTAGTAGGTGATGGGCATTCCTTGACTTGGTAATTTTCCAGCAGCCATACCTGTTCCCTCTTTACAGTTGTCACAGCTTCGGGACTGTGAGTAGTAGCGATAATTTGAGTGTTGGGAAATACCTTCTTTAAATCAGGTATAATCTTCTGTTGCCAAGTTGGATGCAAATGCAAATCTAACTCATCAATCATCAAAATGGCTTCTGCTGCTAACGGGTTTTCCATATCTGGATTCGCTTGGGCTAAACGCCGAGCAAAGTCCATCACTAAAGCCAGCATATTGCGATAACCAGCACTTAATTGACTTAGTAAAAGTTCTCTTGTTTCTCCTGTTTCCGTTTCCCACTCAACCATCAGTTTAGCAGATGTTACCTGTGAGAAATAAACACGAGCATTCGGTGCAATAATAGTAGAAATAGCATTTCGTACTTGCTTCAAATCAGGAAATTCAAAGTTGATATCTTTCTGATTTTTTCCCTCCCTCAATTCTTGAAACTCGCGCACGAAAAACCAGTTAACTAAATCTGTGAAGTTAGCTGTTGGATTAAAGGCGTTATTTAAGGCATCAAATCTATCAAAGGATTGATTAGAAATATTTTCAATATCGCCAATGTTAGTTAAATAGCGATCGCCTTTATAATAGGCTATAATAGAAAGCTCAGATTTTGGGTATTTCTGTAGTTTGCTTCGTATCACAGAATAAAGCTGTTTAGTTCCTTCTAATAACTGAAATTCAAAGGGATTTAACTTTATCCTTTTATTATCATCGTCAACAGGAGGTTTTTTATAGACTATTGTCCAATCTGGAAAATCCGTAGCTGATACAGTGAACTCTGATTTAATTTTTCGTTTACTGCCCTTTTGTTTTGCTGGCAAGTCTCGTTGCAAAACGAACGAGTCTTCTGGATACTTTTTGTCTACAATTTCCTGAATTTGAGCCACATACGGAAACATTGCCGCTGCGATCGCATCTAATAATGCACTCTTCCCCGCTCCGTTATTGCCGACAAAAATATTTATGTCAGGATCTAGGTTGATTTCCAGATGCTCGAAGCAGCGAAAGTCTTTGATAATGACTCGTTTAATGTGCATTAGTTTATATCACCTACTTAATCTATTTTAGGTAAGCTGAAAATTCTATAATTTGCATAACATCATTTAATATAACTCTTGTGGGGTGGGCATCTTGCCCGCCCTTTATCCTGAATCCTAAATATTTGCTTTAATTCCGCAATTCCCCAGCAACCCCAATCCCCAACACTGGTAAAGATAAAAGATGCATCAGCACCTCAAAACCTCAAGCTATCATTTACAAGAAAATATGCAGCTTTAAGCCAGAGGTTTTGCCATGAAAGTAGCAGTTTTCAGCACAAAAACCTACGACCGGCAGTTTTTGTCAGCTGCAAATTCCCCAATTCAACACGAGTTAGTGTTTTTTGAACCCCGTCTAAATCGGGACACCGCCATCTTAGCAGCAGGATTTCCGGCGGTTTGCGTATTTGTGCATGACCAAGTTGACGCCCCAACTTTAAAAATTCTCGCTTCAGGGGGAACTCGGCTGATAGTTCTTCGCTGTGCCGGATTTAACAACGTAGACTTAACAGCCACCGCAGAGTTAGGAATTACCGTTGTCCGTGTACCTGCATACTCACCCTATGGAGTAGCAGAACACGCTGTAGGATTGATTTTGAGCCTAAATCGCAAAATTCATCGTGCTTATAACCGCGTCCGGGAAGGCAATTTTTCCCTAGAGGGACTCTTGGGATTTAACCTGTATGGACGCACAGTCGGAATTATCGGCACCGGCAAAATCGGTCTGATTTTGGCAAGCATTATGAAAGGCTTTGGTTGTCACATCCTCGCCTATGATGTTTATCGCAACCCAGAAATAGAAGCGCTGGGTGGTTCCTATGTAGAACTAGGGGAGATATTTGCTAACTCCGATATTATCTCCCTCCATTGTCCTCTGACTCCAGAAACTCATCACTTAATCGGCAGTGATGCGATCGCCAAAATGAAACCCGGTATGATGATTATCAACACTAGCCGAGGCGCGCTGATTAATACCCAAGCAGTCATTGAGGGGTTAAAGTCCGGTCAAATTGGTTATCTCGGTGTAGATGTTTACGAGCAAGAATCAGAATTATTCTTTGAAGATTTGTCCGATGAAATCATTCAAGATGATGTTTTCCAGCACCTGACAACCTTTCCCAACGTACTCATCACCGGACATCAAGCCTTCTTTACAGCCGATGCTCTCCGCAATATCGCTGATACAACCTTGGCTAACATGACCGACTTTGAACAAGCTCGTCCCTGTGCCAACGAAATCCGCACCCAACCCCAACCTTAAGTTGTCTCGTTTCTCTCGTTCTCTCGTTCCCAGTCTCTGACTGGGAATGCTCATTAGGAGGCTCTGCCTCCCTTACTCGGTACAGAACAGCTTTAAGAGCATGGACAAGTAGAACCTAGAAACGAGGAGTTCACTGCTGTCTCTAGATAGTACAAATATATTAAAAATCATCTCGACAATTAAATTAAGCAGTACATATATACTATATACTGTTCCAGAGTGAGTCATGCCTTTGATACCAGCAGTCAACACCATCCCTCTCACCCTGATAAAAATTTATGAATATCACTGTATACATTGAATCAAAGCGAAATACCAACAAGAGAATTCCGGCAGAAATCCGAGAACGCTGGAATAACCGCATTCTTCAACGCTCTTTACACTTGATGGGTACTGCGGGAGCTATCCAATATCTTGCAGATTATGGTCGGGGAATTGCTCTACCTAAAGTTGTTAACCTAGCAATATGCGCCGAGTCAGAAGGATACCCAGACATGGCTTTAGGGTTTTGGAATAAAGCATTTGAGCTAGAAACAGGAGAAAAAACTACTTCCCCCATAACTTCAACTCACTCTGATGCAACAACCACAAAAACTCAGAAAACCCTGACTCTTGTAAAAGATTTACCACCTCATTTGCAGCCAGGACACATTGTTACCATGCAGCCGGTAGATGCATCAAGCCGCACCTACTACATTAACTCACCCGACTATTGGGGACAGCCGAAACGCGATGGTAATAGGTTAATTGTCATTGCTACCAAAAAACAGATTTATTACCAGTCACGCTCCACGAGAATTAAAGAGCAACCCTCAATTGAAATCAACCAAGCATTATTAGAAGCTGCAACCCAATTAGGATCTTTTGTACTGGATGGCGAATTGTACTACCGCTCAGTCACTCTCAGCGAACATCGTACAGGTTCTCAAGCAGCCACCGTCAATATAGCCGCAGGAGCAGCAAATATTCCCCCAACGCCCGTTTATGCCATATTTAAGAGTTTGTGGTTTTCAGGAAAAGACTTGACAACCGTCACAGAGGCAGAAAGAATTGCAGCGGGCGAAGAAATTGGCAAATGCTTGCAAGCAGATTTTTTTGAGGTAGTCCCTACAGCCCGTACCAGCCAGGAAAAAGCCGAACTGGCATCTAAACAGCAGTTGGAAGCTAGAGAAGGGGAAATTTGGCTACTCAAAAACTGTACTTATATAGGCGGCAAAGATACCCGAACATTGGCAATTGTGCGGACAAAGTATTGCGTCGAATTAGACTTGGTAATTACTGGCTTAACCTCCAAAAATGACCCCAGCCGACCTTTTAGCGCCATCATGGTAGCCCAAGAAAAGGAAGGGAAGTTAGTACCAATGGGGTTAGTGGGAACGGGCTTTACACAGCAAGATATGCTAGAAATAGTCCGTCGCCATGGAGCCAACCCCGGAGGCGTGAAAATTACGGTGCGAACACAAGGACTAACAGAAAGCGGCAAATTATGGCATGGGCGATATGTCGGGTTCTGTGAGGAAAATGAACCGTAAACAATTAAAAATTAACAATTAAAACCTGTTTTTTATTTAATTTTTTAATTGTTAATTTTTAATCATTTAAGCAGTCCTTTTATATGCAATTACCTGCTCAATCCAGTCTGTAAAGCCCCCAGAATAAGCAAATACATTATCAACATCTATAAAATTTATATACTTAAAACAATTCCGCAGCTTTTGAACTAAATAATCCTCATTTGTGTAATCTATATAAAAAATATACTTGCCATGGACATCTCGTAAATCTTCGGCAAATTGTCTAATTAGAAAGCTCAATAAAGCATCTTCTTCAGAAAGGCTATACCCCACAATTACTAAAACACGACTTTCATGGAGAAGGCGAACTGCTTTGGGAAACACCGAAGAAAAATAATGATTAGTATAATTCTGCTCTTTTGATGGCATCATCAGTTCTGGTGGCTTCAGCTTAATCTCTTCAAATGAGCGTTGGCGGTAATCTAAATGATAATTGTTTTGATTATTTATAATTTCAAAACCGCCATTTATCTTGAGAATATTATCAATTGCCCAATGATCATGAATAACATTCTTATTTTTACGACCACAAATTAGATTAGGAGTTATGCCCCGGTAGGTATTTCTTAGGACACATTCGGAATCGATAACATTATCTAAAATCGTCTCGATTACATAATCGTAGTTAGTTGATATAAAATCAACATGAACCCCAGTGGAAAAACCAAAAGATTCTTTTTGTTGGGTTCTTAACCATTTAAAGAACTTTAGGATATTCTCCTGCTGTTCAGTTATTTGTGTCGGCAAGGGAAAACAACCTCTTTGGTCATCAAAATAATTAATTGATGTAATTTGTTCAAATCTCTTCTGTGTCAGCGCTTTGAGTTCGTCAAGTGCAATATTAATACTATTTTCATCCATATAACGTGTTCTAATGCCAGGATACTTAAGCTGCATATTTAATTGATAAACTAACTCCTTAAACTTCTCAGGAGACGTATCTTGAATGCTTGAATAACCAGGCTGTGTCAATAAATCTTTAATTTCTGATGGAGAATTTTGGATAAATTCTTTCGGAAAAGTAAAAAGGTCATTGCCCGTAGGAGAGTTGATATCCCAACTTTTTGAAAAGCCTGCCCCAACAAAAAATGTGATATTTGTCAGTATGTCTTTGCCTGTATCAGCAGATTTCGTGACGACTTCATAAAAAGCTTTGGCAGGATTTTTTGACTTCATTAGCGGATATCTCTTGATTTACTGAAAACTAGCGGCAAAAATGCACCACATTTTCAGTGTATCAAAAAATACTTTCTGTTGGCTGTTAAAGCCAAATGCAATCCCATCCCCTCCGGCACGTACTCCTATGCTGACCGCAAATGCGAGCTACAGCATGGGCTTTTTATCTAAGGAAATATTGCTCAGAAAAAGTTGAGAAGGTGGGTAGAAGCACTACTGGCGAACCCCAAACCATGGCTCTGGGTTCAGTTTCGGCACCTTTAAATAAAGACAGAAAGGTTTTGGCAATTTGGCATCACAAATTTCTCTATTGCAGTTTTAATGGGATATCAAGAGGGATAACGGGATAGTAAAAAAGTTAAACGAGGAATGGTTTGCCCCCATGCCTCTGTACTCCCACCCCATCGCCAGTTGTTGACAGAGTGCTGTAGAACTGCCCTAATTTGGGTGAAAGAGTCAACTCGCAGCCCTCAGTCACCGCTTCGCTACAACTGGCCATAAATGCGACAGAAAAACCATAGTGCTTGATGAGTCTATCCACTGGTTAGATTTGACTAACAAATTTAAGTTGTTTGTCATTACTTCTTACTCCCCTAGCACTTTCGATATTAATTTGTCCGCTTCCAATTCCTGATAAGTTAAGTGAATGATAGCTGCAAAGTCCGCCAAAGCGCACTGATGGCAGGCAAAACCCAAGGCATCCAGCAACATTAAGGTGGTGACACCCTTTGTTGCTAAAGACGCTACAAAATTTGAAACACCCTCAGCACTGGTATCTATGGGCAATGTCCCAAGCAGGCAACGGAGACAATCAACTGATGCAGTCATGCCATCTAAATCTTGGGTGTCTGTTGCTAGTTGAACAATACCCACCATGATTTGATTCGCGGTGATGCCCTCTTTCATTAGAGAGATAAATAACGATGCCAGATAATCAGGGGTGTTTTGGTCAAGTTTGATATTCATGATGTTTTAGTTCTTTGGTGTAACAATAGACGCCCTGTTTTTTGTATTTCCGGACACTTTTCGACAATTATTTTAGATTTAGTTACATCTGGCGAATTGTTACCAATTTTGTCAGTGTGCTTCTCTTGCCTGGGGGGCGCTAGCGAAGAGAAGCCGATTGACAGTTAAACACTGTAAAACCTACCGCTGCCGCGAGAATCGTTTTTGATATTCACAAAAAGTTCTGAATGCATTTTCTAAGTAGAATTTTCGACACACTGTATATTTACTTAAATAATTAATAATCACTCTAATACTTGGATATCTAAGCAAAGAATTCTATTTGTGACAATTGCCCCTGTTTTGGTATCAGTATCGATTCTGAGTTCAGCGTCAGGAGCAGCTTCAAATAAAAGTTGTTCTCCTGGAAACACTACTTGCTCGAAGCGCCAATTAGCAATGTTTGAGATGCAAGCAATTTGAATTTTACTAGTTGTGTTTTTGTAGAAACAAAGAATTTGGTTATTCATCTGCTAAGTTTAAGAGTCTCAAATTTTAGGTGAACTGGCTGAGGTAGTAAAGTCAGAGATAGAACTTGTGAGAGCCGAACATTCTTTGTGACTAAGATGGCAATTTTCGTAAGATTCATTTAAGAAACAAATAAGTGCTAAACTTGCAGACTCCAGTTTTACCCTTTTCCTCGCTGCCCTAACAGCCTGATACAGTCCAGGATAAATATGGTTATTGCTAATTCCTATTTGCTCATCTGGCATCCAACACTTAAATGCGTAACCTTCAGATAATGGTATTAATTCAATCACCCATCCATGATATGTATTTTTCTCTTTCATCCACAATTCCCCTTCTTATTGAGTGATTGAAATTTTTAGCTTTATCACATCCGAATAAGAGCATATAACCTATATATGCAATAGCCGTGTAGAATTTGTGCAGAATTTGTGCAGAAAAAAATACTGGACAAAATTATAACTTTGTCCAAAGGGAAGTTATTCCTATTTGAGGCGATAGCCCAGCCCATGAACTGTTTCAATAAAATCTTCTGGCGCACCTAAAACTCTAAGCTTTTGCCTCAAACATCTAATATGAGACCTAACAGTTTCTTCTACTGGAGAGTCGTCTACTGACCAAACCTGCTCAATAATGCTAGAACGGCTCAACACTCTTCTGCCATTAGCAACCAGTAATTCCAAAATTGTATATTCTTTCGGGGTTAATGACAGAGGGTAGCTATCGTAAGTAGCCTCGTAGGTACTTGGATTTAAGTACAGTTTTCCCCAAGACAAACTCATTGAGGTTGCAGAACTACCGCGTCTAAGTAAAGCACGTATCCGAGCCATTAACTCTTCTAAGTCAAATGGCTTTGCTACATAATCATCTGCTCCTGCATCTAACCCAGCTATCTTGTCGGCTACAGTATCACGGGCTGTTAACATTAGCACGGGTGCGCCGGAGTTTCGATATGCTGGATTGCTGGCGCTAGTGGTACGTAAGCGTTGACAAAACCTTATACCATCTAGTTTAGGCAGTGTCACATCCAGCACCACTAAGTCATACTTCATTGACTCTGCTGAGTTCCAAGCGGCTTCACCGTTCTTGGCAACATCTACTACATACTGGCGTCTGCTTAAAGCTTCTGTCAGTACCTCCGCTAGTTGAGTATCATCTTCAACCACAAGAATTCGCATAATTTATTCCTTGTTCCCTTGGGAAAAACCTGCGGAATATCGGCTTAACTTTATCACCTATGCAGTGCGACTGTATAGAATAGGCAGTGATAAAACAAGCTCTTGTTTCACAAACTTTATTAAGAAGGTGTTTTATGAAATGGTCTCTCCAAGGAAAATGGATTGCTGGAGGGTTTGGTTTAACTCTGTTGCTTATTGGATTAATCACCTTCGCTTCATTTAAGAACACAAATGAAATCGAACAGGGGGCTTATAGGGTACAGAGAACTTACCAAACTCTTAATACTTTGTCAAACTTTTTTGCGGCAATGACGGTTGTAGAATCGACGCGGCGAGGGTCAATATTTTTGGGGAGTAAACAAGATTTAAACCGTTATCCAAGTGAAGTTATCAATATGCAGTCTGAACTGATGCTGTTAAAAAAGCAGATACATCTTAGTTTGAGTCAGCAACAGCGATTTGCCCGGTTGAATTCATTGGTAAATCAAAGATTAGCTCTTCTCAAGCAATCAATAGAACTTTATGAAAAAGATAAAACAGCATTACAGGTGCAAACTAATATTACCGAACGCAGCGTTAAACTTCGAGAAGAAATTCTATCTGTGATGGCAGATATTAAAGCTGAAGAACAACGTTACTTGCTGAATTCACTTGAGGAATCTGAAAACAGTATTCGCTTAAGAATATTGATGGAAATAGTCGGGATAATTTTAAGTATTCTAGTAATTTGTAGTTTATGCGTTGTCCTAGATCGTCAATGGGTAAAACGTAAGCATATTGAGTCTTTAGAATTCTCTCTGTCTAAAGAAAAAGAAATTGGGGAATTAAAACTTCAGTTGTTTTCGATGATTTCTCATGAATTTCGTACACCTTTAAGTGTAATTTTACTTTCATCTCAGTTATTGGGGGAAATTCTTGGAGAATTAGTGGATGAGAAGCAATTAAAAAATCTCTACCGCATTCAATCTTCTGCCAAATTAATGAATCATCTGTTAACAGATATATTGACTTTAACTAGAGCCGAAGCAGGTAAGCTAGATTACAAACCTCAATTGATCAATGTAGAAAATTTCTGTTTAAATTTGGTGGAAGATTTACAGCTTTTTGGGACAATACCACATCTGATAGAATTTATGAATAATGGTCAGTGTTTCCGTGCAAATTTAGATGAAAAACTGCTGTATTCTATCCTCAGTAATTTGCTTTTAAATGCTATTAAATATTCATCTGCTGGAGGTAAGATATATTTGATTTTAAATTCTGAGCCAGAAGTTTTAGTTTTTCAGGTGATAGATAAAGGAATAGGCATTCCACCAGCAGAACAGCAAAAAATTTATGAGCCTTTCTATCGATGTCAAAATATTGATAATATCGTTGGTACTGGGCTGGGTTTAGCAGTTGTTAAAAAAAGTGTGGAACGGCATCAAGGAGAAATTTTTGTAGAAAGTGAAGTAGGTTGTGGAACAACGTTTACTCTAAATTTTAGAGGATGCCTGAGTAGAGCGCATTCTGTATCTAATTCAGCAATCAAGGTTTTGAGAGTTGTCATTTAGTCAGAACGGTAGGCGACGCGGAGACTTTGAACTAGAATTACTAGAGATGCGATCGCCATTAACCCACCCCAAAACCAGTAAGGTAATAGCAAATAACGCTGCATTTGCGCTGTATCTGAGAGTCCCAGAGGCCCAGCACTGTAGCTAAATAGATAATCTAGTTGATGGTAAGTACTCACACAAGCTTGCACACCCAGAAATTGAATAGCAAACCCCTGTACCCAACGGGGAGTTCTCAAGGCGATTCCCAGGATAATTAAACCTAGCAGAGGAATGGCTACAAATCCAAAGGCAGAACGCACCCAAATTAATGTTGACAGTAGCAAAAAACCCCCTAGAAGTTTCAAACTCAGGGAGGCTGCTGTAAAACTGCGGGAAGCTAACAGCAAAAATGTCCCGGCAACTGGGGGCCCCATCGGCCCAGCTGCTGCAACTAACCCCGGGCCAATTGGCCCCAATGATGTTTGGATCGTATAAGTTGCTACGCCGGAGCCATTGCCAAAAATCTCTAATTTCTGAAAGTTTCCCCCCAACATCAGAGCCATCAAGCCGTGACCCATTTCGTGAAACCAAGTTGCTAGGATAGTGAATGGGTATAAAATGTAATCGCCTGCTGGTAATTGCCACAAAATAGTCGTGGTGAAAGCAGCTGCTATCAGCCAAGTTAGTCCCATACGTTCAACTTCTGGCGGGGCTTCTTTGGCGAGCAAGGGTTGAAAATGTTTTCCTGGTTCCCTCATGATGTCACTTTCCTTGAAGTAATTACCGCAACTGCCTTGGTGCTATTTCATCCATCCTAATCGACTTTTAATCACAGTGCAGTTAGTCAGCAATAGGAAGAATTGCCCCTAGGCGTGACGACGGAAAACTACAGTCAACCGCCGCCCGTCCAAAGTCCAACTTTCTACGTTAGAAACAGCAATCCGGGGTGTAATCGCGCTCTAGGTAAGTCTCACCCTTGAGTCAGCATCAACTAAGAAAGTTGAAAGAGGAATGTTACCATATCTCCTTTACCTAGACTGATGCGATCGCCTGGACGCAAGCGGTGTCTGTTCCCCGGTAATAGCGGCAAATTATTAATATAAGTGCCGTTGGAACTACCCACATCTTCTATATAGTGAGCATCGCCCTCAACGCGAATATCTGCATGAATCCGCGAGACAATTTCTGAATTGGGAAATCCTGAAACATCTATATCAGGGGGAATTCGGTCATTGGGCTTGCCGATATGAATCACAGAAAGATTTTGCGGTAATTCAATTTCTCGGTCGCTTTGGACGTGGAATAACCGCGCCATCACTTGCTGCAATTGCGTTCTTGCAGCATTTAGGGTGGATGCTTCTGCTGGTGTTATTGTTTCTGTTTCTGGTTCCGGTTCCGGTACTGGTTCTGGTTCCGGTACTGGTGCTGGTACTGGTGCTGGTTCCGGTTCAGCAGCTGCCATTGGTACTGGTTCCGGTGCTGGTGCTGGTACTGGTGGAGTCGGAATTCCCTGCCCAGTGGCTAGGGGTGCAACAGCAATGGTTGGCATTTCTGGTGCTGGTGCTGGTGCAACTGCCATTGCTGTGGGTGGTAAGCTTGAAGTAGCGGCAGGGGCGATGGGTTCTACAAGATTGAAAAGTGGCTCAGGGGAAACTAAGGGCGGTATTTCTACGGCGATGTCGGGAGCAACGGTTGCAGCGACGACATTTGAGTGTAGGTTATAGCCACACTGACCACAGAAAGCAGCATCTGCCTGCACAGTTGCCCCACAGCTGGGGCAGTTAGTGGTAGCTGGTAAAGGCGTGTAGCAAGCTTCACACTGAACAGCGCCGTCTGGGTTGGGATGATTGCAATTAGGGCAGACGATCATGGATTTAAGCCTTTGTTCAAGATCATCGTAAAATAGTACTGGCAAGCAGCGGAGCGATTCTAGGTTTCGATTCTAACAATTACTGCTGATGAGAGATTTAAGGTTTTAGTTCCAAACCTGCTGCTGAATCTAGCAACCACCAAAGTTCCCCTTGGGGTTTAATTAGCCGGGATGGATAAGCGAAGTCATCCGCTACGGGTGCGAAGATTTGCGCTAAGGCTGGTCGTTTGTTAGCACCAGCAACAAGGAAAATTACACTCCGAGCTGCGTTGATCAATGGGTATGTGAAGGTTATGCGGGGGTTGCCGTCTTTGTTACCCACAGTAATTAAGCGATCGCTTACTTTGAGCGCTTCGGTGTGAGGAAACAAAGATGCGGTGTGTGCATCATCACCCATTCCCAGCAATACCACATCTATTGCGGGAAACTTTCCAGGTGCAGAATTAAAAAATTCTTGGAGATGCTGTTCATATTTAACAGCCGACTGCTCTGGATTTGCTTCTAAAGTAGGTATGGCGTGAATGTTAGCCGCTGGAATAGCTACACGATCTAACCATGCACGACGCGTCATGAGTTCATTGCTATCGGGATGATCTGGTGGTACGTAGCGTTCATCCCCCCAGAATACGTGAATTTTATCCCAAGGCAAATCAAGATTGGCAATCGCTTCATACAACGGCTTGGGTGTGCTGCCGCCAGATAAAGCAATAGTAAATTGTCCCCGCTGCTCTATGGCAGTTTTTAACCTCGACAAGATCAACTCTAGCGATCGCGCTACCAACGCTGGCTGATCTGGTAAAACTTCAACCGTTTTGTTCATGGCTTTATATTGCCTGCTTCCAGCAATACAATACCGAACTTCTGACCTGCTCCCTTTTTAACTTTTGAAACTTTTAACATCATCAATTAGGTGGGAAAAAATTAACCTAGAGGTTCTTTATCATTATTAGTGATCAGTTGTCAGTAGTCAGTTGTACTAACCGCTAATGAAGAAGGCTTTCTTGCTTTCTTGTAGGGGGCAGATATAATTTGATACATTGGTTTAAAGTGCGGGATGCTCGAACATTAGCAAAGAAAGCACAAAATCCATGATAAAAATTGACACCCAAGTAGTGACGACTGCTGTTGTTGCTGATTGTCCTACTTCTTTGGCTCCTCCCTGAGTAGTTAGCCCCCAACTACAACCATTGACAGCCACTATAGTCCCAAAAATCAACCCTTTGAGGACAATAATCCACAAATCTGATGGTGCTAAAAAATCTCTAACTGAGTCTAAAAAGGTCTCTGGCTCAACTTGGTAAAACTGTGACGCGGCAAAAACTCCGCCAGTGATGCCCATAACTAAAGCAAAAATCATCATCAAGGGCATCATCAAACAGCAAGCAATGACTCTCGGCAACACGAGATAATCAATCGGATCGGTTTTGAGCATATAAAGTGCATCAATTTGCTCTGTGACTCGCATTGCACCTATTTCGGCGGCAAAAGCAGAACCTACTTGTCCGGCAATAATACTAGCAGTCAAAATTGGCGCTAGTTCTCTGCAAAAAGCTAAAGCAAAGGCACCTCCTACAGAATTGACAGCACCAAATTGCACCAATTCTCTGGCTGTCTGAATGGTAAAAATCATCCCTGCAAAACCACTCACCAGCAACACGGGAGCCATAGAACCAGGCCCGGCAGTTACTGCATGTTCCAGAATTTTACGGTAATAAGTCTTTCCTTGCAGAAAATGCAGGCAGATTTGCCCGAAAAGCAGTACTGCGGCAAAACAGCGTACAATCCACGTTTGCTCTAATTTTCTTTTTGGTGGCAATTTTACCGCCATTAATACTGACAACCCAAAATCCTCACTCTCTTGGCCCTGTCTTGACTTATATCTTGCAACGGAGGATTAAAATCGCGCCACTTGCAACTTCTTATCTCCTGAGTCACTCTGGGAACAGAGGAGCTAAGGCATAGGTTAATCCAAAATCCTGGCATTGAGTGACCTTAATTCCCCACAAATAGCTCTTCCCAATTGGGGACAGCTTCCCTTTGAGCGATTAATAATTGCTGAATGCCTTTTTCTGAGAAATCCAGCAGCTGATTTAATTGGGTACGGCTAAAGCTGCCTTCCTCCGCTGTTCCCTGAACTTCGATGATTTCTAGGTGTTGATTCATCACCACGTTGAAATCAACTGATGCAGTTACATCTTCAATATAGTTGAGATCCAAAAAAGGCTCTCCCTGCAATAAACCAACAGAAACTGCGGCTATTTGTCGGCGCAGAGGCGATCGCTTTAATACCGACTGCTGCAATAATTGAGATATTGCATGAGACAAGGCCACAAATCCGCCTGTAATCGCTGTTGTCCTCGTGCCAGCATCGGCTTGCAATACGTCAGCATCCACAGTCAGCGTCCGTTCTCCCAACGCCTCAAAATCCAATGCTGCCCGGAGGCTGCGGCCAATTAAACGTTGAATTTCTTGCGTCCGTCCTGATAATTTCAACAATTCCCTTTCTTGCCTTTGTTGTGTGGCAGAAGGCAACATTCGATATTCAGCAGTTAACCAACCTTTGCCAGTTCCAGCTAAAAATTTGGGTACTCCCTCAGCTATGCTGGCGGTACAAAGTACCTGAGTATCACCGCATTTGGCGAGAACAGAACCGGCTGCATAGCGGGTGAAACCGGAGTGAAAGCTAATGGGACGCAGTTCGTAAGATTGCCTACCGTCTGGGCGCTGCCAAACCATTGGAGTTGCCTCAAAATTTTTATCTAAAATACGTAAGCATTTATGTCTTTCAATGCCAGTCACAGAGGCACTTTCAGTATTTGCTTAATTATGTGCCAAGAAACTCATCTGCCATGATATCCGAAAACAAGCATTTTCCTTGACACTTATCAGCAGAATAACAAACTGGCTAAGGGATGGAGAGCAGTGTCAGAATGTTTTGCTGTACCAGTTCTGGGGACTGATCACCGTTAATGGTCAATAGGCGGCGACGACGGTCGTAATATTCTAAAATGGGAACAGTGCGATCGTAGAATAGTTCTACACGACGCTGGACGATTTCCGGTTGGTCATCAGGAAGCGATTGCGCGGAGCGCAGTGCCGGAGGCAATCGCCCCAAGGAACGGCTCACCATTACCGCTGCTGGTACTTGGAGATAAATTGCCCAATCTAGCTTCTGCCCTAAATCATCCAACAAAAAATCCAACTCCTCCGCTTGGAATGCAGTCCGGGGATAGCCCTCTAATACCCAGCTAGAGTTAACATCGAACTTTGTGAGGTGAACTCTGATCAATTCAATCATCATTTCGTCTGGGACTAATTCCCCTGTTTCCACATAAGGCTGGGTGTAGCGACCTAAATCACTCAATTCGCTGTAGCCGTCGAGGGCATTTTCCTTAGACATCGCCTCCCGTAAAGTCTCACCTGTGGAAATCAGAGAAATATCAAAGTATCTACAAAGCCTTTGTGCTTGAGTGCTTTTCCCCGCTCCTGAACCTCCTAGAATCACCAATTTCACAACGATTCACCCCTCATTGTCTCAAATTCACTATTTTATAACTCGGTTTAGTCCAAATAAATAGGAAATCTCACAAATAATGATTTCCATCTGCTACTCCAGCTTTTTTAAGCTATGAAAAATGCCAATTGTCTATTCTTATTTTGGCAATGGGCAACAGCACCCCCATAGCGATGGTACGTATGTTGCCTATAAAAAACGAAAATTTCCAGCCAAACAACTCTTGACTTCAGAACAAACCTAGTGTTTGACTAAGAAGGCAAATCAAGAAATCAACTAAACCTGTGTAAAGCAGATAGATTATAGAGGTGGAGAGAGCGATGGCACGGACTGCCCGCCATAGGCGATGGCACAGAGTGCCCGCCAGAGGCGATCGCAACTTCCAGCAAAAGTTTTTTATTCTATAGTGACTTTTTAAACTACGCCCTATGGTTGCCCAGCTAGAAACCCCAAGTGTAAATTCGACTCTCAGCTTACCATATCCAGTCGAAGGACTAGTGCAAGTTTTCACTAGCACCCATCGTAACTTTTTCACCAGCGTCATGGCTCAATCACTGAGGATCGCCGGACAAGGTACACCCGTGTTAGTCGTGCAATTCCTCAAAGGTGGCATTCATCAAGGACAAGACCGGCCCATGCAACTGGGACAAAATTTAGATTGGATTCGTTGTGATTTGCCCCGTTGTATTGATACACCACAGCTAGATGATTCCGAAAACCAAGCTCTACAACAACTGTGGCAGCATACACAAAAACTAGTGTGTGAAGGTAAGTATTCTCTCGTGGTCTTAGATGAGTTAAGTTTAGCCATTAACTTTGGTTTAATTCCCGAATCTGAAGTTTTAGCCTTTCTAGCCAAACGTCCTCCCAATGTCGATATCATTCTCACCGGGCCAGAGATGCCAAAGTCTCTACTAGATGTAGCAGATCAAATCACCGAAATCCGTCGCAGTCATCGACCCTAAAATGCAAAACCTCATGTAGGGTGAGTTCCCAACGCACCGTCTCCCCGACATAACACCGCAAGTCTAAGATAGTGCGTTAGACGAAACGTCACAACACACCCTACAAAATAGAATTTGGGATAATTAGATTATTTGTGTGTACACGGTAGCTTTTTAACGAGGCTTGGGGTATCTTCACGAGATCAAAAAGCCAGCCGAACCATATTGGTCAATAATGCACCACTTCACGATATCCTAGTAATTCAAATTGAATTACCCGTGAAATTGTGATTAAAAACGATATCTGGATTAATGAAATGGCTCAAAAGGGTATGATTTCGCCTTTTGAGCCAAGTTTAATACGTCATCTTGCAGAATTACCTATAATTTCATTTGGTCTTAGCAGCTTTGGCTATGACATCAGACTATCACCCAACGATTTCCGTATTTTTAAGCATATTCCAGGCACAGTAGTTGATCCGAAGAATTTTAATCCTGAAAACTTGGAGCAAACAAAACTCCATACAGATGAAAATGGTAGTTACTTCATCCTTCCAGCACATTCCTATGGACTTGGGGTTGCTCTTGAAAGGCTAGAAATACCAAATAATATTACAGTAATTTGCATAGGTAAAAGCTCTTACGCAAGGTGTGGTATAATTGCAAACGTAACTCCTGCGGAGGCAGCTTGGCGCGGTTACTTAACCTTAGAGTTATCCAATGCTTCTAGTGCTGACTGCCGCATTTACGCCAACGAAGGCATAGTACAGTTAATGTTTTTAGAAGGAGCGCCCTGTGCTGTGAATTACGAAGCACGAAAGGGTAAATACCAAGATCAGTTAGGAGTTGTAACTCTGGCTAGGGTTTAACCTTCAAAAGCAGAAAATTGACTTATAAAATTTTGAGCTACGTGCTAGGAGGTTTGGAGAATGTCAATACTCACAGATACGGATTTGAAAAATATTTTATGTTACGATGCAGGCCAGTGGAATGAAATAAAACCACTGTTGATTCTGGACGGTTCAGATGATTGCATAACACCTATGGGCTATGATTTAAGAGTAGGTGGATTTTATAAAACATTTATAGCCAAGCCTAACCTCGATACTTTACATGAGGGACAGTCAATTGAAATTAAGCCTGGAGATATAGCTTTAATTGGTACTTATGAAAAGCTGAAAATGCCTCAAGATTGCACAATTTCAGCCTTGATATTGTCAAAAGTATCAATAGTTTCACGTGGACTATCTAATATATCCACAAAAGTTGATCCAGGCTGGGCAGAAGGAGAATTATTAATACCAGTGCAAAACTTTTCCAGAGATGTAATTAAACTCAAATATAAAGAAAAGTTTTGTACTATAGTCTTCTTCAAAAATGAATCACCAGCCTCTCCATACTCCTCAAGTTCCAGCAGATCAAAGTTCTTTAGATTACTGTCTCAGACTAGTAGAGAATCTTTGATCAAAGACTTGCAACTAGGATTAGCATCTATTTTTATTATAGGCATACCGGGTATTGTAGGTTATTTGTATTTTGGTAATACTACCGGAAGTAGCGTTACCGTAGCAGTAGCTATAGCTATAGAGAGGGCTACATCAGGAATAGTTGCAAGAATTATAGGGAGAAGATGATTAACAATAATCTAATTAATTAACTATATTGTACTATTGGGTGCTTGCTATATATTTTTAAAGGTTTATCTTGATCATAAATAAACTCTTGTTTACTCGATAAAGCAATCTCAGCTTTTTGCAACTCCCCACCCAAATATATCGCGTGTTCGACTTGCAACCCAGGACAATCTGCTACTATTTGCCGAGAAAGTTGACTTGCAGATTTACCAGAATAACAATTAACTACTTCTCCAGAACCAGGAGTTGTATGTTCTACAAAAATGCTGCCATCCTGCACAGTAATCACAAAACTACCCGCAGGATCAGCGTAATCTCGTTGTTGACAAATTTTTGTATATTGGGATGTAATTACATTTTCAGTATTCTCAAAACAGTCATCATAAATATGGGCACTTTGACTAATGGTAATTAATGGCCCCATCTTCAAAATATGGTTTGACTTTTGAGTAATAGCATCACAAATATATTTTTGCAACTCCCGCAATCCCATAGCATTTGCAGGCCATGCAGAAAACATATCATTACTGCGGAAAGTCGCCGTTAAAGATAACTGATGATCAACAATTCTTACCCAAATATGGTTAAGGCATGGGGGACTGTCATTAGCGTCGTGGCTAGCATCCCATAAAGACATTACAGCCCTAGCTGAATCTATATCAGCCACTAATTTATTAATTACTTCCTGAATTTGGTCACGTCCAAACCAAGAACGTAAACGCTGACCATAAGTATATTTAACTCCTTCTTGTTGAGGAGCATCATCTAAAATTTGCGAAATATATTCTTGAATAAAACTGCGGTCAATTGGTAAATAATTCGGTTCAGGAAAGTAGAAATCAGCAGGCTCATCTGTAACGACTGCTATCAAATCTATTAACTCTTGCCATTGTCCATCATAGCCAGTTGGGCGAATTGTTCCCGTTGTCTTAATTCGATGAATGATTTTTACCCAAGTTTCCGCTATAGTCTTACCTTCGATTCTGTGTCCGTAGCGTGGCCCTGGTAAAACTGTTGGTTCAACAGAAGACATG
The DNA here is from genome assembly GCF_014697195.1 of Cylindrospermum sp. FACHB-282. Taxonomy (GTDB): domain Bacteria; phylum Cyanobacteriota; class Cyanobacteriia; order Cyanobacteriales; family Nostocaceae; genus Cylindrospermum. The sequence goes on from NZ_JACJRJ010000015.1 coordinate 119,654, forward strand.
GGAAACTCTTGGGAACTTCCCCAAGGTTCAATTGGTTCTTTTTGGGTAGAAGATTTAACTTGATTAACTGCTTCTGTAATTGATTTCGCTTCTAGCCAGTTTACAGAATGCCGCAGTTTTTCTAAAGCATTAATATCAATATCAATATCAATATAACCGGGAATAGCAGAGCGAACTACCCAAGATTTGCGCCCTGTGTCGCTGATGCTTTCTTCAACACCATTACGAAAAAAGTCTAGTAAACATTGACATGCACCAGCGTTTTTGTCTTCCTTTGTGGCGTTGAGAACCACTAAAAAGCGTACATGGGGGTTATGTAGCAAATTGCGAATTAGTAAGTTTATCCCCCTGGTGGGTGAGTATAACTGCCCAATTACAGCATACTCTGGCGGTTGCAGGTGTTTTGCGATCGCAGCTTTCACCGTCCACCCTGTAATCACCGCTGTTTGCCCAGTTCCATAAATCAACTGGTTGGGCTTGTGCTGTGCTGTGTAACGAAATTCAGTTGCTTGACCCGTTTCTATCATCTTTGGCTAAAAATCAAATTCAATTAGTCTAGCAGTTAATGACTATTAGCGCTGGTTTTACAAATATTAATATCTTTGTTGCAATCCTTAACGTAAGAGACAAAATGGAGAAAACCCCATGAATATCAACGGTTCTATGGTTGACAATCAGGGTAAAATCAACAACTTTGCGGTTGAACCAAAGGTTTATGTAGACGAACAAGGCATCGCACTGGTTTCACTCCTGATGCAGAATTGCTCAACGTCCTTTAGCCATCATTGGTTTTGTCTCTCTGATAATATTAGAAGTGGCTACAGGACAAGGTATTTTCGGTGTTTTGGCAAATCTGTAATCAACCAATTCAACTTTTTGTAGCGCCACGCTTCAAAGATATAGAGACAGGAATTAATTTTATCGTCTCTATATTTATGGGAAACTTTATGCTATCTTTACAACAAATAATAGCCAAAGCCGCAAAGCTTAGTTTATCGGGGGATCTATGGCTTTAACTGCTTCTACCATGTTGCCGTTAGGCACTAAAGCGCCAGATTTTCATCTACCTGAAGTAGTATCTGGAAAGACGATCTCGCTTTCTACTTTTGCAGGCAAAAAAGCATTGCTGGTAATGTTTATTTGTCGGCATTGCCCTTTTGTCAAGCATATCCAAGCAGAATTAGCGCTGTTAGGTACAGATTACGGCACAAGTGATTTGGGGATGATTGCCATAAGTGCCAATGATGCAAAAAACCACCCAGATGATGCACCAGAATCTTTGCAGGTAATGTCAACGGAACTTGGGTTTAAATTTCCCTTATGCTACGACGAAACTCAAGAAGTAGCAAAGGCTTATACAGCAGCTTGTACACCTGATTTTTTTCTATTTGATAGCGATCGCCAACTGGTTTATCGGGGACAATTAGATGATAGCCGTCCCAGTAACGACAAACCTGTAACGGGTGCAGATTTACGCGCAGCCATTGAAGCGGTACTAGGGAGTAAACCTTTGATAAGTGAGCAAAAGCCGAGTATTGGTTGCAATATTAAATGGAAACCAGGGAACGAACCTCGTTAGCATCTAATTTTTCTCAGCCTTCTGTTTCAGTTTTCCAGGAAATTTCTAGATCCCAGCAATTCAAATTAAGTCTTCTCGAATTTGCTAACAGATATCACACAGTCCAGACCGAATAAAATACCCCATCCTTAAAAAAGCTAAAATCTAGAATCCTTATCCGGTCTATGTCATAACAGTATTGTCAACCTGTAAAGATTAATTCATGAAACTTAAAATCGCTGTTGTGGTTCATGGTCGATTCCATGCATTTGATTTGGCACGGGAATTAATTGAGCAGGGAAATGAGGTGACTTTATTTACCAATTATCCCAAGAAAATTGTTGAAAAATTTGGAATTAACAAAAAATATGGTTCTTCAGTACCTGTTATGCTAAACTATTAAATTTAAAGATTAAAAAATGTAATTAAGTGTATCAAATTATTTTTATAAGCCTTACTGCACTTGACATGTAAGGAATATTTATTGT
>NZ_JACJRJ010000016.1 GCF_014697195.1 Cylindrospermum sp. FACHB-282
ACAAATCTGTGTGTGTCACAGTTGTTGCTGCTGGTTAACCAAATAAAAAACCCCCCAGTGGGTGTTAGCCAAAGGAGGGAGTTAAGTTATCAGGGTGCATCTACTAATTAATTGTTCTGGGTTTAAATAGCAGGTTCCGGACAAATCTGTGTGTGTCGCAGTTGTTGCTGCTGGTTAACCAGACAAAAAACCCCCCAGTGGGTGTTAGCCAAAGGAGGGAGTTAAGTTATCAGGGTGCATCTACTAATTAATTGTTCTGGGTTTAAGTAGCAGGTTCCGGACAAATCTGGGTGTGTCACAGTTGTTGCTGCTGGTTAACCAAATAAAAAACCCCCCAGTGGGTGTTAGCCAAAGGGGGGAGTTGAAGATCAAGGTGCATCTACCAATAATTTGTTCTAGAGACCAGCAGTCTGATCCGGATAAGGAGTCAAAAATCGACTTGAAACTTTCGCGTTTCAAATTAGTTGACAAGTGTGACCCAGGAATTTAACTTTTCCTGCTATATAAAACCTAGACAAAGCTAGACTTTACTTTCTACTTCAACGGGAGCATGGGAGCGGTTATCCCTCAGTAGACTTACACGCTGTAGCCCAACGCCATCTTTCTTTTTTTTTAAAATTCTCAAAAAGACTATCACTATCATTGCTTGGCTTTCGCGTCAGCAACAGTCTTATTCAATATTTGGGACATGGGAATTATATATCGAGTATTTGATTTTTTCAACTAAAATACATATATTGACAAAAGTCAATATATGTATAGTTTTGTCTAGAAAATTGTCAGCTTAGGACTAGCTCTATGGTCGTGTGAGCCAGTAAGGATAGATGGAATTAGATATACACTTGATATATTACCTGAGTAAAAACTTTCAGCAGTGGCAAGGGAACATAATGACTCAACTGAGCATCTAGTTTGAGCATCAAGGGAGCGTATAATTGGTACTTTTGTACTCACACAAATGCTTAAACCGACAAAACCACAATATTTGAGCATTTACTAAGCATTTATCTGGTTTGAATAGCTGAAAGTATTGATTTATGGTATCTTCAGAGGAATTTCACATTTCCGTAACCCCAGTAGGGCAAAATGACTACTTGGTGCGGACGGAACAAGTCGCGCCTGGGGTGCCATTGGCAGAAGAACTGGTTACTTGGCCTGTAGCTGAGTGGTTAACGGCTGCTGGACATTTGATGAATGACCCGTTAAAGTCGGTTTTGCAGGGTGATGCGATCGCCAGGAATTCGGTTAACTTGGTGGAGTTGGGTCAGCAATTTTATAACGCACTGTTTCAAGGTACTCTCAGAGATAGTTGGATTACTGCCCAAGGCATTGCCCAGAATCAACAGCAGGTACTGCGCTTGCGTTTGGGACTCAAAGACACTAGGTTAGCTCGTCTGCCTTGGGAAGTGATGCACGCAGGCGATCGCCCTTTAGCTACTGGCCCTTATATCACTTTTTCTCGCTACCAAAGTGGAATTCTGACAGCATCGCGTTTGCAATCAAGGAACTTCCCCACACCACAGGAATCCGGTGGGGTAAAAGTTTTGATGGTGATTGCTTCACCCACAGATCAAGTCCGTCTGGAGCAAAAACAGGAAGCTATCAAACTCCAAGCAGAATTGCACCGACCAATATCACGTGCTGGTGAAGGCAAACATCATCTGCCAGAAATTGAACTCACCATCCTAGACCAGCCAGGAAGAGAAGAATTGACCCAAGCCTTAGAACAAGGCAGATTCCACGTTTTGCACTACTCTGGGCATAGTAATTTAGGGCCAAATGGCGGTGAAATTTATCTGGTCAGTAACAGAACTGGCTTAACGGAAACCCTGAGTGGGGATGATTTGGCTGGTTTGCTGGTAAACAATAATATCCAAATGGCTGTGTTTAACTCCTGCTTGGGGGCTTACAGGGCAAATTCTGATGCATCTGGGGACTCAGGGGAACGCAACCTCACGGAAAGCCTGGTAAAACGGGGACTCAGGGGTGTTTTGGCTATGTCAGAACGGATTCCTGATGAAGTGGCGCTGACGTTGACACAATTGTTTTACCGCAACTTGAGCCAGGGATATCCCCTAGATTTGTGTGTGAGTCGGGTACGTCAGGGTTTAATTTCTGCCTATGGTTCTCACCAGATGTACTGGGCTTTACCGATTTTGTATCTCCAGCGGGAATTTGAGGGTTTTCTCAGCCCGGAAAATACCTTAGTCGCCAGTGTGGAGTTACTAAATAGCTATCAGTCTACTTTACAACCAAACCCGGCGGCGATGTACTCTGCTGTGTCAGATGATTCGGAGTTGCCTTTAGATATGGAGGCAATGATTTCCTCTAATTTGGCGCGGGATTCGGCTGAGGTAGACTGGCTAGGGGAAGAGACTTGGGGCGATCTGGTAGATGAAATTGAGTATGATGATCCCAGCTATGATGAAGATTGTGCCATAGTTTCAGATTTGTTTCGCCAGTTAGATCAGCAAATAGCGATTACTGAAGAACCTCCGCTAATGGGGGAACTGGTGCAACAGGTGAGGGAAAATGGTCTCCAGGAAAGGCAGGTTTCTGAGGAGATGGCTGTCTTGGAGGAGGAATTGGGGTTGCGGCGAGAAGTTCCGACTAGGTCAAGTCAAGCCCCTGAGAATTTCAGCACAGATTGGCAAAGCCCCCGTCTGCCAACTTCACCACCAGCACCAGTAGGACATGGGAGCGATCGCCAAAAGTTGCAGATTTTGGGTGTTGTGGGAGTGAGTGCGATCGCCATTCTCCTCGGTGTAAATTGGTGGTGGCAAAGTCGATCTTGGTCGCCACTGTCTGACATTCCCCAAATTCCCACGGAGTCGCTAGTTAATCCTCAAAGGCCACCCATTGACCTGAAAACAGCCCCGACAGGAATTGTCACCGCCACCGCTACAGAAAAAATGAGCCAGGGGGACTTGCAACCTGGGCTGGAAGCTGTGAAAGAATTACTCAGCCGGGGGGCCCTGGCATCTGCTCAAACTGCCTTGGATCTCGTTGTGGAGAGGCAAGCTGATGATCCTGCGGTCAACTTTATGCGGGGGCGATTAGCGTGGCAGTTAGTGCAAATTGGGGACAAAAAATACAGTATCGATGACGCCCGGCGTTATTGGGAAATTGCGGTGAGAGATCAGCCAGATTCCCTGGAATATATCAACGCTTTGGGATTTGCCTACTACGCAGAAGGCAATCTGAATCGGGCTAATGATTCTTGGTTCAAGGCTTTGAATTTAGCTCTCAAACCGCAAAATATGGCTTCTAGCGCCCCAGTAGCTCTAAAGAAGATAGTGCCAAAAGATGCTTTAACTTCTTATGCTGGGTTAGCCTTGGGTTTATATAAATCTGCAAATAATCAACCTGGTGCCAAGCGGGCACAATATATTACTGAAGCAATTAAGCTGCGGCAATTGGTAATTCAGGATAATCCGGTAGATTTCCAAGTAGATAAATTGGCTCACAATTGGCTGTGGACGGAGAAGGCGATTACTGATTGGCGATCGCTTCTTCAGGAAAAGAGTAAATAATGAATCGGCAATCTGAGCAGATACAGATTTTAGTGGTTTTGTCAAGATAATTTCTGACTAGGATAGCTAACAAATGGGTTAGGGTTGGCAGCGCCTGTCCTAGAGAAGCTTACCAAAGATATGTAATTTGCTGGGTTAAGTTGGCTGATGGGTGCGGGTTTCATGTCCCGGTAGTCGAGGATTTGGACAATAATCAAATATGCGATCGCTAAAAGTATAGAAATCGCACCAGTAATATAGGCAACTATTTTTGAGCGGTTCATGAATATTTCCTGTAATTCAATTTATTGTGCTGTGCTATATCCACATTGCCACATAGACCTAACCCCCAACACCTTCTCTAGGTTTTTGTTCAAAGCCAGGGATCTTCAAAAGTAGTGCGGTTGAGTCCTCTTCTTCTTTTTCCTCCAGATAAACCATAAAATTACTCACTACCCACAGCTTTTCCGAATACAGCCGCCGTAAATGCTGGTCGGCTTCTTGAAGAATATCATTTGACATTGATTCCAAATTCAATCTAGGCTAATTTTTTGAAAGAGACTCAATTACCCTAGTGTTCAAAATATTGCAGAATTAATATTAGGTTTGTCCTGAAACGCCAACAGAAAGGATTGTATGACTTTTCCCAAGCCTGATAAAATGCCTCGATGTTAAAACTGCAACATTACCAGAACACAAAACCCGGTTGGTCTTTGGATGAGCGAGATCCAAAGTTCATCAAATCTCTGATGCCTATATTGGGTTTTTTATATCACTATTATTTTCGAGTCCAAACCAGTGGCTGGGAGAATATCCCAGAGGAAAAAGTCCTCTTTGTCGGTTCCCACAATGGGGGGCTAGCTTCTCCTGACACATCAATGATGATGTACGACTGGTTACGCCGCTATGGTACAGAACGACCAATTTATGGCTTGATGCATCCCAAAGTTTGGGAGGTATCTCCCCCAATGGCAGAAGTGGCTGGTAAGGCTGGAGCCATCATGGCTCATCCAAAAGTAGCCTATGCTGCTTTGCGTTCTGGGGCTAGCGTCTTAGTTTATCCCGGTGGCGCAGAAGACGTATTTCGACCCCATCAAATGCGTGACAAAATTTACTTTGCTGAACGGCGGGGGTTTATCAAGCTAGCGCTGCGGGAAAATGTGCCGATTGTGCCTGTGCTTTCTTGGGGTGCTCACGATACCCTGTTTGTCCTAGCTGACGCCTACAAAATTATGCAGCAACTCCACAAATGGGGGATGCCTTGGCTGTTTGGGGTTGATCCCGTAGTCTTTCCTATTTATTTAGGGCTACCTTGGGGATTAGCATTTGGCCCCCTGCCCAATATCCCCTTGCCGATGCCTATCTACACGCGGGTATGCCCTCCCATTGTCTTTGAACGCTACGGCTCAAAAGCAGCGAGCGATCGCACTTATGTTAATGCCTGTTATCAACTCGTGAAAAGTCAGATGCAGCAAGAATTAGATAATTTAATCAAGCAGGAGCGCTGAGTCCTGATACCATTTCACTTTAATTTTGATACAAATACTTTAGTAGGGACACGGCAATGCCGTGTCCCTAGGAGAAATCTATATGTATCAGGGTTTTCATGAATTGGTATGAGTGCTGAATCCAGCCGGAAATACCCCGGCTTTAGTAATTTTGAAAAAACAAAGGATTCTAAAGAGACTTCGCAAGTTTCCACGAAAAGCGCGATCGCGCTTTTCGCCATCTCTGTCTAGTACAATTGACTAAGCTCTTTTGATCAAGCGCAACACAAATAAGAATACGACTGCACCAATAGTTGCGATGATCAAGCTACCAAGCAAGCCACCACCAGCAGAAACTCCTAGAGTACGGAAGAGATAACCGCCCAGCAACGAGCCAATCACACCAACTATGATGTCTCCAACAGGGCCAAATCCACCACCTTTAACTAATTGTCCCGCTAGCCATCCGGCAACTAGGCCAATTAAGATAAACCAAAGTAATTCCATTTGCGTTTCATCCCTTATCTAGCGGAAGTGGATAGTAATCAAGCTAGCTAAACTTTTTGGAAAAATGAAACTTAGTTAATAATCTCTTTAACTTTATCTTTCACGTCTTCAACAGTGTGGAGAATCCCTGCACCCACTTGTTTTGCTGTTCCCACGGCTTGGTCTTTTAAGTTACCTGTAATGTTGCCAATAGCGTTTTGGGTTTTACCTTCAACGTTTGTCGTCACTGCTTTGGCTCTTGGTGTTAATCGCAGATTGTCTTTTACATCTTCTGCTGCATTACGAATTTGGCTTTCGGCTTGCTTGGCTCTTCCCATAAATTGGTTTTTAGGATCACCTGTAATGTTGCCTATCGCCTCTTGAGTTTTGCCTTCAATGTTCTTAGCGATCGCCTCTGCTCTATTTATCGTTGCTATTTGAGTATGCGCTTGTGTAAATGAAGTTGCAGCCCAACTATCTTCCGAAGCAAAACCAAAGGCTAGGCCAGTTGAAATCAATAAAACTAGGCTAACACTTAACAGAAGTTTATGAACTTGTTGAGGCTGAAGCATTTTCATGTCCAAAGTAAAATTTATGCATCAAACACTATTTGATTTATGTATTATCTATTTGGTTGAAATTAGAAGGTCTAGATAGCTGAATGACTATCTAAACTTTCTTTAATAATGAAACTTAGTCAATAATTTCTTTGACTTTATCTTTCACATTCTCAACAGTGTGAAGTATCTGTGCTTCCGCTTGTTTCACTTGCCCTTGTTCTTTAGCTTCGGGATCTCCTGTAATGTCTCCCACTGCTTCTTGAACTTTACCTTCAATATTTTTAGCAGTGGCCTTAATCCGATTTTCTATACTCATAATCCTCTCCTGATTAAATTAAAAAAGTGGTGGAGTCGAAAAAAGATGAAGAGAAATATTAAAGTTAAGTCACTTCTTCTTTGTTTGCCATCCCTCTGATCTAGAATGTACCATCAGCTAATTATTTTCTGCATCCATCTAAAGGTTTAATTATTATCAATAACAAATAAAAACATTGTGTCTTTATGCCTATAATGATTATTTGAGATAAATATCGTCCTTTTAAGAGAAAATGAGAAAAATATTCTCTCCCTTAGATAGATAGACTATCGTGCAGCTTTATGTTTTTTTCCTCAGCATCGATTGAAAAAACCTGAGATTATGTCTCTCAGTACGCTCCAATTCAAAATTCAAAAAACAATTATATAGCAATCCTATTTGATTTGTGAACACAAATGATTTAGGACTGCTATATGATCACCGATAAATCACCCATAATTTAGAGATGTTGCAAACAACGTCTCTAAATTGGTTAGTAATAGAACTATTTAGACCAGGGTTGCTTGCCTTACTTCTACTGGTATACCAGTTAAACTAAAGGGACGAACTTCGGTAATTTTCACCTTTACCGATTGCCCTTTGAGTTGGTTGATATCGCCAGTGAAGAAAGTCAGACGATTACCTCTAGTGCGTCCCATCACCTGGGTTTGGTCTTTGAGGTTTTGGTCTTCTACTAGCACTTCTTCGATGCGTCCAAAGTAACGTTGCGATCGCTCCGCTGCTTTGACATTTACCAGATGATTGAGCCGTTGCAGGCGATCGCTTTTCACCTCTTCACTCAACTGATTGTCCCACAAAGCCGCTGGTGTACCTGGACGGGGTGAATAAGCCGCAGTATTCAACAAATCAAAGCCAATATCCTCTACCAATTTCAGAGTATTTTCAAACTGTGCTTCTGTCTCCCCAGGAAAACCGACAATAGCATCCCCACTAATGGACGCATCGGGCATATATCGGCGAATAGTGTCAATAATCCGGCGATATTTCTCGTGAGTATAACCCCGCGCCATTGCCTTTAAAAGTTCATTATCCCCAGATTGAAAGGGAATGTGGAAATGCTCGCACACTTTCGGCAACTCTGCACAAGCTTTAATCAGTCTTTCTGTGAAATAACGGGGATGACTGGTAGCAAATCTTAGCCGCTCAATTCCTGGTACATCATGGACGTAATATAGCAAATCTGTCAAAGTGTGCAGGTGGCGTCCTTCTGGTGTTGCTCCTGGCAAATCTCGGCCGTAAGCGTCAATATTTTGACCCAGAAGAGTAACTTCTTTGTAACCAAGATTTCCTAATTCCACGATTTCCGCGCGGATAGCTTCTGGTGTGCGGGACTGTTCCACACCGCGGACATTGGGGACTACACAATAGGTGCAGCGTTCATTACAGCCATAAATCACATTTACCCAAGCGGTAACGCTGCTATCCCGGCGCGGCTTGGTGATATCTTCGATAATGTGAACTGTCTCAGTTGCCACAACTTGATTGCCGTCAAATACCGACTCCAGCAAGTCTTTCAGACGGTTGGCGTGTTGTGGCCCCATGACTAAATCTAATTCTGGCACGCGCCGCAAAAGGCTTTCTCCTTCTTGTTGGGCAACACAACCGGCAACAATCAGAGTTAAATCTGGCTGTTCGTGCTTGCGTTTTGCCTGTCTACCCAGGTATGAATAAACTTTTTGTTCGGCATTATCCCGAATGGTGCAGGTATTGTAGAGAATCACATTTGCCAGATTTGGGTCTTCTGACCACTCAAAGCCCATTTCTTCTAGGATGCCAGCCATGCGCTCTGAGTCGGCTTTATTCATTTGGCAACCAAAGGTGGTGATGTGATAGCGACGGGGTGAAGTGGTCATTAGGAATTACGCTTAATCAGTGCAATGTATATCAGCTATATTTACCATTGTATATATAGGATTCCTATTTGATTTCTCAAAAAGACTAAGAGAGAATACGGTAAGGCATACAAGTCTAATAGGGAACAATCATAAGCCAGTATTATATGGTTTCTGTGTTGGCGGCGGCTCTCCCAAACTCAAGACTCTGCCTTGTTTCCACCTGTCAATAGGGTTTGAGACGCGCTAACTCTATAGTCTAAACAAGCATTTGAGCATGATTCATATTTTATTGTATACCTGAATTTAACTGAATTTAACTGATTTTTAAGAGTCCTGATTTTAACTCAACTATTGAATTGAAGAGGCAAGCATAATAGGACTAAAGCGTTGAATAAATAGAACATTGGCTGTTCGGCGCTTGAGGGGTTTGTAAGGCGCATCTGGTAAGTAGTAATGCAAAATTATTTGCACATCTCATTTGTCAATGAAGCAAACCCAGGTAGAAATGGTGGTTTTATCAACAATATATTCTAATATTTCGAGGTAATAAAATGGTACCTAGCAGTAATCAAGGCGAACACATCTTCAACGCATTAGACTCCCTGGCATTAGAACAAATACCAGAGATGAACAAGCAGATTAACCAAGCAAAGCCGAGTCGAATAAAGGAAAAGGAAGCCGCTATAAAGGCCGTCAATCATCTCGAAACTCTAGCAAATCAACTGAAAAAAGAGAGAGATCACCCGGATTTTCGCACTGCTCCGAAAGGAGATCCCGCGAATGCACAAAGGTACGGGAACTTTAAGAAGGACACCGAACTAAACGTCAAAAAAGTCATGACCGGATCTCCGTCAGAACACACTGCGGGATACACAAGCCTTAACCGGATGCTAGATAATCTGGATTATTACACCATCGACCAAGTAGCTCATAAATCGGGGCGGGAACAATTGTCAGCGCTACGCCAAAGGGAATTCGATGTTTGGTACGCGGCGACAAAGGGCTTAATGCATTCGACTTTTACGGCTTTAAGAGATGCCGCGCTTGCAACCTCAAGAACGCGAGATTTGTAGGACATCATATAGATTGAAACCCACAAGGATTTGACTAGCAAATTAATCATAATTCATTACCAAGGGGAAACTTCTTTATTGCTTGGTTTAAGCATAAAAGAAATATTTCCCCATTTGGTTAAGCAGGTTTCCAGGTGCCGTGGAAGCTGTGGGGTATCACCTTGGGTAGTCCGAGTTTGCAAACGGGTTCTTCGTTGAGGCGATCGCTATCTAATATCCAAACTTGACTACTATGGGAGTTGCCATCGTAGACAACTGTGATTACCCAACTCTGATGAGGATTGTGGGGATCTTGAATATGGATGGGTTCTGAAAGATAACAATTTTCTTCTACATTTGCGGTGGTGAGGGTTTGAGTTTTGTGGTCAAAACGAGCGATTGTATTTAATATTTCTTGGCTAATATCTGTTCCTGGGCGGAATACGGTCAAATATGTGTACGGCGAGGCTTTCCCGACATTTTGCTGTGGGACACTGGGAAACTCACTATGTTGGTCTAAAAGTTGCTCAATTGCCCTAACTTTGCCCGTTTGAGGCTGAAGAGTAAGCCGCGAAAGTCTACTTTGAGCCTTGGTGTGAATCTCACCTGTTGATACTTCCTTAAGATATTGGTTAGTCTGAAAATCTGCATAGCGCACAATATCTACAATCACTGCACCGCTTGCATCTATATAACCGTTGGCGAAATGCCACTGAAACCAAGGTTCGGTTTCACTACGACTAACGAAAGATAGTGTGTCGCGATCAATCACCAAAATCTGAGTTCCTCTTGTCGGTTCCCATTGTAGGGAATCACTATAGTTATTTCTTCCCAATATTAATTCGAGAATATTTAACCGCACTGGAGGAATACAAAATACTAAATATGGGCCAGCTAAGACAAAATCATGTATCAGTGGTACTCCATCTAATTGATATGCTGCTTTTTGGATGATTTTGCCAGTGGAATCGCTTTTGTAAACATTGAGTGTGGCATTTAATCGAGATATTTCAGGGCTGATCCCAAAATTAAAAATCTCTCCTGTCTGGCGATCGCATTTGTAATGGGCAGAATAACTTAAGCCTTGGGTTAACCCCCCTAAATCATCTTCACCCAAGGTTTGCAAATTTTGCAAATCCAAGGCATGGGGTTTACCTCCTTCCCACAGTGCTAACAGTTTATTTGGTAAGGCTAGTACTGAGGTGTTGGCGACGTTTTTGATTGGTTTTAACCATTGATTCCAAATTGCTCCTGGTGCAGTCATGCCATAGTTACCGTAAAGCAGTTTACCTGCTGCGACTTCTTCTTGATAGCCAGCAGTTTGCACATAGCGATAAACTCCTGTAGCCCCAGTATCGGTAAAATGAACGGCGAGAATTGCCCCATCGCCATCAAACCAGTGTCCTATATTGACGCCGCCACGTTCTAGCCGTGCTGGCCCGTTGCGGTAAAGTGTGCCGCGTAAGCCATCGGGGATTTTGCCAGCGAGAATTGGTAGTTGAGTGGGGGGGAATTCTGTTGCTGTTTGAGCAACAGCATTAGCCCAAGCTTTTTTAGTTGACTTTTTATCTATTGTTTGCATAACCAAATTTTGCCTGATAAATCAAGGATAGCTGCTAAAGAAACTGAGCAACAAAGGTTCCATTCCTGTCATAGAATTAACAGCGAATATATGGAAAAATTAAAACCGGACTGTGTTATCGGCTTCCAAGTCTCATTATGACCAATAAATCACCATCGAATTCTTGGATTACCTGCTTCCAACCTCATCCCCAGGCAAAATTGCGTTTATTCTGCTTACCCTACGCAGGTGGTAACGCCATGATTTATCGCACATGGGCTAATGGTTTACCTGAGACGGTGGAAGTTTGTGCTGTAGAACTTGCGGGAAGGGGAAAACAGATACAATTACCTCCCATGACGCGGTTAGAGACTCTGGTAAGTGAAATAGCCGCAAATCTCATACCATTCTTAGATAAACCATTTGCTATTTTTGGTCATAGCATGGGTGCATTAATCAGCTTTGAGTTAACCCGTCTCCTGGGTTCTAAATATGGTTTAAGTCCATTGCACCTATTTATCTCTGCACGTCGCGCTCCACAAATCCCCTCTAGAAAACCACCTATTTACAACCTACCAGAGGCTGAATTTCTGGAGGAACTGCGACTTCTCAATGGGACTCCCAAAGCAGTGCTAGAAAATAAGGAACTAATGCAGCTTTTCCTCCCGCTGTTGCGGGCAGATTTTGCAGTTCTGGACACTTATGTTTACTCTCACCAAGGGACTCTTGATTGTCCTATGACTGTTTTTGGCGGTTTGCAAGACCAAGAAGTGAGTTATGATGAGTTGCTAGCATGGAAAGAACAGGCGATCGCTTCTTTCTCTTTACAAATGATTGAAGGTGATCACTTTTTTATTCACTCAGCCAAATCTGTTTTACTTCAGAGTCTAGAGAAACAGTTGCAAATCCCATAGCATCAAGAGGTGACGCTTTGAGTTAATTCTCTGAAGCGTTGATCTTGGGTAATTTCATCAAAATCTATGTCAGTTGCAGCTTCTTCTTGATATCGGGGATTGAGTTGAATTGCTTTTTGGAGATTTTCTACAGCTAAATCAACTTGTTTTTGCAGTGCATAACAGGCGGCTTTGTTGTAATATGCACTGGCGTAGTCTGGCTTAATTTCTAGTGCTTTGTCAAAACTGGCGATCGCATCGTCATCAAGTCCTAGTCTTACCAAGGTATAACCCCGCTTATCCCAGGCTTTGGGGGAATTAGGTGAAAATTGCAGTGCTTTGTCAAAACTGGCGATCGCATCTTCGTATTTTTCCAACTCTACCAGAGAAAGACCGCGATTTAACCAGGCAACTGCATCATCAGGTTTAACCTGGGTTGCTTTGTCAAAGCAAGCAAAAGCCTCTTGATCTCGTCGTAAATAGCCGAAAGCCACACCGCGATCGCACCAAGCTTGATGATAATCCGGCTGGATTTGAATAGCTTGATCATAAGATGCGATCGCTTCTTTGTAGCGTTTCAATCTCCCTAGAACTATACCACGTTTCAACCAAATCACCGCATCATCAGACTTGATTTTCACCGCTTTTTCATAAGTGGCGAATGCATCAGCATAACGCTTTTCCGAAAATAGGATATCTCCCTCTTTCACATATTCCTCCGCAGCAATTTCTGGTTCTGATTCTAGTGAGTGAATTTTTTCTTCAACTTCTGGGGTTGCATCTTCTAGAATAGATACAGATGTAATCTCAGCTAATTCTTGCAAGATTGAATCCTTCCGTTGTTGAGCATCTATCTGTAACTCTGAAAGTTGAGCAACAAACTCAGTTTCTAATTTTTCTAACTTCTCCAAAATGATAATTTTTTGTTGTTGAGCATTTCCTTGCAACTCTGAAAATTGAGAGGTAAATTCCCAGCCAGCTTTTTCTAAATTCTCAATAATTAGCTGTTTTTGTTGTTGAGCATCTAACTGTAATTCTGAGAGTTGAGCCAAAAATTCTAACTGGAGATTTACTAAATTATCAATCATTTTATCTTTTTGATTGAAAGCATCACCCTGTAATTCAGAAATTTGCGATTTAAAGAGATGATTTAATTGTTCTAGATTCTCCAAAGTGACATTCTTTTGATTTTGAGCATCAACTTTTAATGCAGATAACTGAGCAGCAAATTCTGACTGCAATTTTCTTAAATTTTCCAGAATATCATGTTTTTGCTGCTGCGTGTCAGCAAGCAAGCCAGTAAATTGAAATGTGAACTCAGACTGGGATTTTTCTATATTTGCAATAGCCATATCCTTTTGTTTTTCAGCACCAATTTGCAATTCGGCTAATTCAAATGCTAATTCCGATTCTAATTTTCGGAAATTATCCAGAGATAGATCCCGTTGCTGTTGAGCACAGGAATGTAATTCAGATAGTTGAGAAGATAACTCAGATTCTAAATTACTGAGATTTTCTAGAGTTAAATCTCTTTTGCTTTGAGCAGACGAATGTAATTGAGATAGTTGAGAGGATAACTCAGATTCTAAACTACTGATAACTTCTAGAGTTAAATCTTTTTTTCGTTGAGCAGAAAACCGTAATTCAGATAATTGAGAAGATAACTCAGATTCCCAATTACTGATTTTTTGCTGAGAGGTTTTGATGGCACTTTCTGATGTTGCTGAAAATTGGCTTTTTGCTTGATTTAACTCAGATGTAAGTATAGATAAATTTTGTTGTTCCCTTGTTATATTCTGTCTCAGAACATTAGCTTCCTGTTCCAATTCATGATTTATATTTTTACCTTCTTGAATAAGATTTTCTGCTTCTTGCTTAACAACAGCTAGCTGACTTTGTAAGTTTTCCATTCCCTGTAACTGTTTCATGGCTCGCTCAACAATTTCGCGAATTATCACCCGTCGTAGTAGCCAAAGTGAAGCAATCACCGCCAGGGTAAACAGACTTAATATAGTTAACCAGACGTTGAACAGGGCAGTTGTGTGAGTAAAAGCACGGTGAAAATCAGATTCGACTTGCTGTTGAGTTTGCTTTTCGGTTCGCAGTTGCGCCAATTCTTCCCGCTCTTGATTCGATATTACCTGAGATGGGGTGGCTGTGGGTTGTCCACTGACAATACCAGCAGATAGCAGCATGGGTGAAAAGACGATGGCACTTTTTAACGCTAAAGCGAAGATTATTG
The DNA here is from genome assembly GCF_014697195.1 of Cylindrospermum sp. FACHB-282. Lineage (GTDB taxonomy): Bacteria > Cyanobacteriota > Cyanobacteriia > Cyanobacteriales > Nostocaceae > Cylindrospermum. The sequence goes on from NZ_JACJRJ010000016.1 coordinate 13,945, forward strand.
GATTCCTGCTCTTCATAACAACCTTCCCTAATCCGTTGGTCAGTTTTTGCAGCGGCTTGCCTCTCTCCAATCTATAACAGAATTCTCTTAGATCCCTGACTTCTTGAAGAAGTCGGGGATCTGATTGATTGATTGGATCGATTGAAAAAGGGAACACTAAAGACAACATCTGAGATTATGAGACTATGCCCCAAAGACGAATTCCCCTGAAAATGGGAAACTTTTACCATGTCTACAATCGGGGGAACAATCGCCAAACGATTTTCTTTGAGCGTGAGAACTATATTTATTTTCTCCGGTTGGTAAAGGAACATCTAATCACTAATGCAGTAGATATCGTTGCTTACTGTTTAATGCCGAATCATTATCATTTTTTAGTATACTTGAGAGATGAAACCCTGTCTGATGCCATGAAATCCCTGTCACTCTCCTACACAAAGGCGATTAATAGGCGTTTTAATCGTTCTGGGGTGTTATTCCAGGGGCGGTTTCAAAGTATCCATATTCCACAAATAGATCCCCGACTTCTTCAAGAAGTCGGGGATCTGATCTGATCTATCTAAGGTGCAACTCCCCAGGATATTGGTGAAGTAATTGCTAGTGTTAAGGCGTGAGCTGATGTTGGGTTGGGGTCAAGCAAGCGATCGCATCCTGTAACGCAGTAAAGTTTGTAAAGAACATTTCCCAGATGCTACCGTCTACAAAGTTGACATAGTAGCAAGAGTACTCAAACCATGCAGCGCAGACACACAAAGGCTTGTCACCCAAAATCAATTATCAGCCTTGGCTTAATCGCTACCTTCATAGCACCATTAGCCACTACAGCAGCCCCACTCATACCCCCAGGTAAAACTGTCAACTGTGAAATTCTTGTTGTCGGTGCGGGATTATCTGGTGTCGCTACAGCTTATGAAGGTTTACTCGCAGGGCGCACAGTTTGCTTAACGGAAATTACCGACTGGTTAGGGGGTCAAATTTCTTCTCAAGGCACATCTGCGTTAGACGAACGCCCAACCCAACGTGAACTCAAATTCTATTCTCGTGGATATTTAGAATTGCGAAACCGGATTCAGCGCAAATATGGGAAATTTAACCCCGGTGATTGTTGGGTAAGCGACTCCTGCTTTCTCCCCCGCGATGCTCACACCATTCTCAGCGAAATGCTCAAAGATGCCGAAAAAAAGGGCAATGGTAAATTGCAGTGGTTCCCAAACACCGTAATTAAAGACTTAGCAATTAGTGCAAATGGTAAAATAATTAATAGCGCGATCGCAATTCAACATCAACCAGTTAAAGGCGCACCACCCCTGAACACTTCTCCTTTATCTCAAACCATCGAAGACGCATATCGCTACGAAAACTCGTCTCGGTTTAGCAAAAATATTATCCGCTTTGTTCCTAAACCAGTTAAAAACAAAACCGCTAATTGGTACGTTGTAGACGCCAGCGAAACCGGAGAAATTATCGCCCTAGCTGATGTTCCTTATCGACTAGGCATTGATGCCCGTTCTTACCTAGAACCTTCGGCTTCCAGCACCACAAATGACCCCTATTGCACCCAAGGCTTTACCTACACCTTTGCAATGGAGGCAACAAAGGAACCACAACAGCAGGTAATGCCCCCATTTTATTTAAAATACGCGCCATATTTTAGTTATGAATTAAAGCGACTGGCAAATTTTGATTTAGTTTTCACCTACCGTCGGATATGGAGTCCTCAGCAGGGGAAACCAGCAGCCTTTGGTGGCGTTAAGTTTAGTACCCCGACACCTGGGGATATCTCCATGCAAAACTGGACTTGGGGTAACGACTACCGTCCAGGAACCGCCCAGGATAATCTAATTTACAGCCGCCAACAGTTGCAAGCCTCTGGACAGTTACAGCCTGGGGGTTGGATGGGGGGACTACGCACTGATACCCTCCGCAAAGGTGAGGAAAATGCTCTTTCCTATTTTTATTGGCTGTTCGCTGGGACTACAGATTCTCAACTGGGGAATGGTGTGAAGCAGCCCCAAACAAATAACCGCTACTTATCTGGGCTAAAGTCTCCAATGGGGACGGCCCATGGTTTATCGAAATATCCCTATATGCGGGAAGGACGCCGCATTATTGGCCGTCCTAGTTGGGGACAACCAGAGGGTTTTAGTATCTGGGAAATTGATATTTCTCGCCGTAACTATAACGATGAGTTTTACCGCAAAACTCTACCAGCAGATATGTATCGCAGTTTAAAAGCATCACTGGCAGGTTTTACGGCGACATCGGTAATTTCGGGTGAAACATCCCCAGATAGAGCTCTGCGGCGGACTCGTTCTACTATTTTCCCTGATGCTGTGGGTATTGGTCACTACGCCATAGATTTTCATCCTTGTATGACCAACAGCCCAGCAGAAGCCCCTGGTAATACGGAACGGGCGGGTGAAAGGCGTGGTGCAGGACTTGCTTATCCTTTTCAAATTGCTTTAAGGGCAATGATTCCCCAAAAAATAGATAATTTAATTGTGGGGGGTAAAAGCATTGCGACTAGTCACATTGCCTCTGCTGCCTATCGGGTTCATTCTTTTGAATGGTCTGCTGGTGCTGCGGCGGGAACTGTGGCAGCTTTTGCTATCAAAAATGCGGTCGCACCCTACGAATTGGTAGATAATTTACCTAAGCCAGAACCACAACTGGAAGCTCTCAAACGGCTGTTAGAGCAAAATGGCAACCCGACTGCTTTCCCCGATACTTCCATCTTTAACCAAAATTGGGATGATTGGCGCTAGGAGCCGGTTTCCCCCCTCCCACAACAGTGGTCAGTTGCTACCCACCCTTGACCACTGACAATCGGCTAAACTAGTGCAGTACGGGGTAAATACACCAACCACTCAAAATAACCGAAAAGCTCATATCATCAGCTTTGGGAATTTTGAATCAGAGAATTTTGAATTCTGCCCAGGGGTACTAGTTATTTATAATGTAGTTTTGTAAAACCCTCTTGACTTATTGTTCTATGGTTATAAGACTTTCAGTAGATGTTTACGAGATGGCTACAGCACCAACTAAAGCTCCTGAACGGTCTAGCCAAGTTACCCGTAAACCTTACCCAAATTACAAAGTGATTGTATTGAATGACGATTTCAATACATTTCAACACGTCGCTGAGTGTTTGCTTAAGTATATTCCGGGAATGAGTGGCGATCGCGCATGGGATCTCACTAACCAGGTACACTATGAAGGTCAAGCGATCGTTTGGGTCGGGCCGCAAGAAACTGCGGAACTGTACCACCAACAGCTGCGTCGAGCAGGTTTGACAATGGCACCTCTAGAAGCAGCTTAAATTAAGAATCATGGGCAGAACCACGGATGGCAGACTAGTTTGGAATCACTCAACCCACATTCCTGGTCTCATACCCATTTTAGAACGTCTGTGTCAGCAGGATGATATTCAAACTGTGACCCCAGGAGTGATTGGACGGGTAAGAGGTCATTGTCCGAAAATGCAACTGCGTGTTTCTGTACCCATTCGGGGAGGCTTTAAGGTAATTGCACGGCTGGGGAAAACAGTGCAAGAGGTATTTGTTGTCACCAATTTGCCCCAGGATGATCTGGAGATGGCGATCGCGATCGCCATGAAACTTTAAAGGTGCTTGAGTTTAATGGTGAAGGGAATCACGTTCACGCACTGATTAAGTATCCACCTAAGTTATCTGTTTCTCAAATGGTTAATGCGTTAAAAGGTGTTTCTAGTCGTCGTTATGGGCAAGCAGGATATAAAAAACCCCGTTTACCCATCTAACGAGTAGATTTTGGATAAGCAACCGCCAATGAAAGGATAACTTTAATGAAACCCCTCAACTATTAACTGCTGACTGTTGACTATTCCTCGATTTGGTGAACTGCAAATTTGTGCAGTGGTAAACTGAGGATGCAAGAAAAAGTTAAAAAGTATGACAAGGCAGTGGTTATTTTTAAAGACACTGTCAAACCTTGCCAGTCGGGTAAAAGCATCTTCTCAACCCCAAAAGCAACACAGTAAACGAGCCAGTAACTAAAGCTCATTCTCAACAGAATTTGCTCTGTTTCTTCCCCATCAGTTTGCTGTTGCTTACAGTCCCGCAGTAATACTAGCCCAACAATACAAGCTACAAAGGAAACAGCAACTACAAATTCGTGGCACAATAAGTTAACCGAATTCATTTGCGTTTGTCCTGATATCTATTTTTCTACTTTGAAATTCAGTCTAAAGGCATATTCCTGATGAATATACAAAACATTCACAAACTGCAATAGTTAACCACTATCTATGTAAACAATTGCAACAAAACTTGTTGTTTCACGAAGTTAAATTTTTTTAATTAAAATTAACTGTTTCTGTTAAGCAAAGTCCTTGGCGAGACTGGGAAGAAAAATACTCAATCGTCGTCAACAACTGTAGTCATCTAGACTGATCTACAACGTTTCAAAACTTAACAATTATTCCCTTGGGCTTCGCAAGCGCCAATACTCACCCAGCTACTAGAACCATCTAACCAATGTTCTTTTTTCCAAACCGGTGCATTGTGTTTGAGGGTATCAATTGCATATTGACACGCATCAAAGGCCTCACGGCGATGAGGACAACCCACAGCCACTAAAACGCTGATTTCCCCAATTTGCAAACGCCCAATACGGTGATAAATTACTACCCGATTCACATCAGACCAGCGATCGCGAATATCAGCCGCAATTTGATAAAATACCCGTAATGCCATCGGTTCGTAAGCTTGATACTCCAAGGCAACCACAGGTTTACCATCGGTTTGATTGCGAACCATTCCACTCATCACCACCACGGCACCATTAGCGGGATCTTCTGCTTTAGCGTAAATTTCCTCCAGAGACAATGGCGCCAAAGTAATAGCAAAGCTATCTTCAGACCTTGGTTTTGTGGGAGAAGCAAGAGTGATTGTCATAACCGATTTCTAAATGAATTGATATTGAGTGTTTATATTGTGCAGTTAGCCGCGCTTATCCGCAGCTATCAGTCTTTCATTAAGTTTGTGTAAAGAAGTCAGGAACATCGCTCATATATCTACGTCTTTCTATGTAATAAAGACAGATATCCCATTCAGCATTCTTCCTTACCCATCATGAAATTGATACAAAACCGTTTAATACTATAATCAAAGTATAGCCTGATTTTTTTTGTGGTGGAGAAATTTTCATCTGTAACAACAAGTGTTAATAACTACCTTACTATTGTATAATAACAGTTAATCCACGTAACAGCATAAATCCTGCCGTCATCCTCCTTAAGGCTTATTACTATAATTGAATGATAAAGTTATCGGCTTGCTCACTATGATTGAGTAACCTGATAGTAACTTCATTGATGTCTGAATTTAGGAGACTGCTAGCAACACCAAGGCAAGTAGTAATTTAACAATATTAGGAAAAATTTAATGAAATCATTTGGGTGTAACAAAGAAGCAGCGAGGCTTGAAGCTTTACATCAGTACCAGATTCTCGACACTGCACCAGAACAAGTATTCGACGATTTGGTGTTATTAACCGCGCAGATTTGTGACACACCAATTGCCTTAATTAATCTGATAGATGGCAACCGTCAGTGGTTCAAAGCCAAGGTGGGATTGGATGTCCAGGAAATGCCTATATCTATGGGGTTCTGCCCACTTTGCATGGCTGAAGCTGATGTTTTAATTATTCCTGACACCTTAGCCGATGAGAAATTTGCCAGAGAAGCAGTAGTCACTTCCGAACCTTATGTAAGATTTTACGCTGGCGTACCTTTAATATTACCAAGCGGAGAAACAATCGGCACTCTATGTGTAATAGATCGCGTACCACGTCAAATCATGGCAAAACAGTTGTCAGCAATGCAATCTATCAGCCGTTTGGTAATCAGACAACTAGAAATCCGGCGGAATTTAGCAGAACTAGCCAGCATCAAAAGGGAGTATAAGCAGGCACAAGAAGCCTTGTACCAAAGTGAATCTACCCTCCATAGTTTCTTCGAGAGTGCGCCGATGATGATGGGAATTGTGGAATTGGTAGAAAATGACATTCTGCATATTACTAATAACCCCGCCACAACTAAATTTTTGGGACTCACCCCAGATGCAATGCAAAATCGCCTAGCGCGAGAACTGGGTGTCGCACAAAAGCAGTTAAGCCAGTGGATTCATTACTATCGTCAAGCAGAGCATAGCCAATCACCTATCAAATTTGAATATTCTCACGAAACCCCCCAAGGACAAAAGTGGCTATCAGTAACAGTCTCAGCAATTGCCAAAAATAATGGTAATCGTCAGCAATTCGCCTATGTGATAGAGGATATTACTGATCGCCTTGCCGCGCGGCGCGAACGCCGACGAGCAGAAGAAAAATTACGCTGGAAAGAAGCACTTTTAAGCTCCATGAATAGCGTCTCTCCACTAGCATTTTATGTTGTTGATAATCGCAGTGATGACATCCTTTATTTCAACGAGCGCTTTTGTGAGATTTGGGGACTAGAACATTTGAAAGAGCTTATGGAAAGCCAGGAATTGAAAAATCAAGAAATCATTTCCGACTGTCTCAAATTTATAGCCGATATTCCTGCCTTTGCCGCATCGTACCAACCTTTACAAAGTGAAGAAAATTGCTGCATTGTGGAAGACGAAATTTATTTTAATGATGGGCGCATCATCCGGCGTTTTTCCACACAAATTCGGGATTATGAGGCTCAATATTTCGGGCGTTTGTATATTTTTGAGGATATCACCGCCCGCAAACAGGTAGAACAACAAATCCGCGAGCAAGCAGCATTGCTGGATATTACTACAGATGCAATTGTCGTCCAAGATTTGGATAACAAAATTTTATTATGGAACAAAAGCGCCGAAAAACTTTATGGTTGGCAGGCAGAAGAAGCTATCGGCAAGAATGTCACTGAACTTTTGGACAACGAACCTTTGCCGCAACACCGGGAAATTTATCAAACCGTTTTGCAGCATGGCTCCTGGCAAGGTGAGTTACAGAGAACCAGAAAATCAGGAGCAGAAATCATCGTTGAAAGTTGCTGGACACTGGTACGTGATGAGCGTTTACTACCTAAATCTATCCTGATAGTTGACACAGATATTACCCAGAAAAAACAACTAGAAAAGCAATTTTTACGCGCTCAACGCATGGAGAGTATCGGCACTCTTGCCAGTGGCATTGCCCATGATTTAAATAATGTATTGTCGCCAATATTGATGTCTGTACATCTGCTAAGAAATAAATTACATGAACCCCAGATTCACCAGGTACTGTCAATAGTTGAAGGCAACGCCAAACGTGGTGCTAATTTGGTTAAGCAGGTGCTGTCCTTTGCTAGGGGAATTGAAGGCGATCGCACAATAGTTCAAATCAAGCACCTGATTTTGGAAATGCAGCAAATTGTCGAACAAACCTTTCCCAAATCGATCACCATACATACAAAAATTCAGCCAGACTTGTTACCTGTTTGTGGTGACAGTACTCAACTACATCAGGTACTGATGAATTTGTGCCTTAATGCTCGTGATGCCATGCCTAAAGGCGGAACATTGTCAATATGTGCTGAGAATATTTTAATTGATCAAAATTATGCCAAAATGCATCTAGATGCCCAAGTTGGCTCTTATATTGTCATCCAGGTGACTGATACAGGAGTTGGGATCGAAGGTGGTATCTTAGATAGAATTTTTGAACCATTTTTTACAACCAAAGAGTTTGGTAAAGGTACAGGACTGGGGTTATCAACAGTCGTGGGAATTATTAAGGGACATGGTGGTTTTATCACCGTGTCAAGTGCTTTAGGCAAAGGCACAAATTTTCTGGTATATTTGCCAACAGTTAATACACCTGCCACCCAGTTCTTAGAAGATATAGAAATGCCAACTGGTAATGGAGAATGGATTTTGCTGGTAGATGACGAAGCGGCTATTAGAGAAATAACCACAACTTCCTTAGAAAGCTATAATTATAAAGTAATTACTGCTAGCGATGGCATAAAAGGAATAGCATTATACTCTCAAAATAAAGATAAAATTAGGGCAGCTATTATCGATTTGATGATGCCCAATATGGATGGAGTAACTACCATTCGCACATTGCAAAATATGAATCCACTATTGCCAATTATTGCTGTTAGTGGACTGGCTACAAGCGAACAAATACCCTTTAATCAAACATCTCGAAGCATAGCTTTTTTACCCAAACCATTCACAGCACAAGAATTATTGAAAGCTCTACAGGCAGTCAAGGGTTAAGGTTAAAAAACCAATGACTAAGGAATTACGGGAAAAAACTGAGCCAGCGCAACTATGGGAAGCACAACTCAGGATGGCATTAGACGCTGCTCGTATGGGCATTTGGAACTGGGATCTCCAGACTAACAAAATTACTAGGTCAGGTAACATCGAAGCCCTTTTTGGCTTAGAGGAGGGTACTTTGAACGACACCTACGAAGCTTTCCTCAAGTGTCTTCATCCTCAAGACTGCGATTTTGTCAAGCGCTCCCATCAACAAGCTATTGGGGACGGGATAGAATATGACATTGAATTTCGAGTTGTTTTGTCCGACGGTAGCATACGCTGGTTTGCCAGCAAAGGCGTAGTCTTGCGCGACTCAGGGATGCCGGTGCAGATGTGTGGGGTAGATACGGACATCACAGAACGTAAAGTGGCAGAGGAAAAACTGCGTCAGAGCGAAGCGCGTTTTCAGATAGTTGCTCGTGCGACTAATGATGTTTTATGGGATTGGGATTTGCTAAATAATCAGGTGTGGTGGAATCAAACTATACAGACAGTTTTTGGTTACAGCCCAGAGGAAGTACATTTTCATGTGACTTGGTGGCGTGAACATATGCACCCAGAAGATCGACAAAGAATTGTTGCTGATCTGCGTGCTGTGATTGATAGCGGTCAACAATTTTGGTCGAATGAATACCGGTTTTTACGTAGTGATGGCGGTTATGCCCACATCTTTGATCGTGGTTATGTCGTCCATGACCATGGAGGTAAACCAGTGCGGATGATTGGCGCGATGATGGATATAAGCGAACGCAAACGCGCCCAGGCAGAATTATTACGGCAAAATTTGCGATCGCAATTATTCGCTGATATCACCCTGAATATTCGTCAATCTTTACAAATCGATGAAATTCTCCAAACCAGCGTCACCGAGGTACAAAAACTACTACAAGCAGACCGAGTATTAATCTTGCGGCTACAGTCCAATGGTTCTTTCCTGGCAGTTAAAGAAGCAGTCGTTCCCGGTTTCCCCGTTGTCCTAGGGCAGCAAATTACCGACCATTGCTTTGGGGAAGATTGCATCCAGAAATACCGCCAAAGTGAAATAAGTGCCGTTAGCGACATCAAGCAAGCACAAATCGAATCTTGCCACGCCAAATTTATGCAACAATTTGGTGTCAAAGCTAACCTTGTCGTCCCGATTTTCCTCAAACATCAAGTTTGGGGGCTGTTGATTGCCCACCAATGTCTGCATCCCCGTCAGTGGACTAACTGGGAAATTGATCTTTTGCGACAACTGGCAGATCAAATCGGCATCGCCTTAGCTCAGAGCCTAATTCTAGAACAAGAAACTAATCAGCGGCAAGAACTCACCCGTTCCAACGAAGAACTGCAACAATTTGCCTTTATTGCCTCCCACGATTTACAAGAACCACTGCGTAAAATTAAAACTTTTGGTGAGCGACTCCAAGCTACCAATGGTGAAGCCTTAAACCCACAAGGCTGTGACTACCTAGAAAGGATGCAGAATGCCACCCTGAGAATGCAGACCTTAATTGAAGACTTATTAGCACTTTCGCGAGTCACTACTAGAGCACAGCCTTTTGTATCCGTGAATTTGGCAAAAATTACCCAAGAAGTATTATCAGATTTAGAAGTACGTATCCAACAAACTGGGGCACGTGTGGAGGTCGGGAACCTGCCCATTATTCAAGGCGATCCCCTACAAATGCGCCAGTTGCTGCAAAACCTGATCTGTAATGCCCTCAAATTTCACCGCCAAGAAGAGCCACCTGTTGTCAAAATATACAGTCAATTTTTAAACAATCAATTAGATAAAGTTGCCGTTGGTGAACAATTTTGTAAAATAATTATCGAAGATAACGGTATTGGGTTTGCCGAAAAATATCTTGATCGGATCTTCAATATTTTCCAACGTCTACATAGCCGCAGTGAATACGAAGGCACTGGCATCGGTTTAGCAATTTGCCGAAAAATTACTGAACGTCATCACGGTACTATTACAGCACAAAGTAAACCCGGACAAGGAGCAACATTTATGATTACACTACCAATTAATTCCCATTTCTAATTTTTATTCCTGGAGGGGGATTACTACTAGACCCCAAAATGAGGTTAATTAGAAAACTGTGCCCAGTAATTTTTTGCTATTTAATACTTAATTCATAGTAATAACTATTGCAAGGGAGATAATGCATAGTGAAGGGTCGGCAAACAACCGTCACAATCTTGATGGCTGATGATGACGAAGACGACAGCCTGTTGGTTCGTGAGGCATTGGCAGAAAGTCAATTGTCAATTGAACTACATATCGTCAGGAATGGTGAAGAGTTGATCGATTATCTGTGTCACCGAGGGTTATATGCCGACATGAGTAGTAAACCACGTCCGGGTTTAATTTTGCTAGATTTGAATATGCCCAAAAAAGATGGTGTTGAAGCCCTCAAAGAGATTAAAAGTCACCCAGAACTGCGGCAGATTCCCGTTGTAGTCTTAACAACCTCAAGGGCAGAGGAAGATATATATAACACCTACAAATTAGGCGCAAATTCCTTCATCATTAAGCCAGTAACTTTTGATTCCTTAGTTGAGGTGATGAAGACTATAGGAAAATACTGGTTTGAAATAGTAGAACTGCCCCTAGAAGCTGTGGGAGGTAATTATGGACAACAGACCAATCAAAGTTCTTTTAGTTGATGATGATGAAGATGACTATATTTTAACTCGTGATTGGTTTGGTGAATTTCAAGTAGCCAGTTGTGAGTTGGAATGGGTCAATAGTTACGCAGCAGCCAAAAATGCCATCGCTGGTAACAAGTATGATATCTATCTTGTAGATTACCGTTTGGGCCAGCATAATGGACTGGAACTGTTATACGAGGCAGTTAGCAATGGCTGTGCTTCTCCCATCATTTTACTAACTGGCCAGGGAGACCGGGAAATAGACTTGGAAGCGATGAAAGCAGGAGCAGCAGATTATCTCGAAAAAAGCCAGTTGACAGCGCCTTTGCTAGAACGTTCCATCCGCTATGCCCTTGAGCGCAAACAAACAGAACAGAAAATCCGTGAACAAGCTGCTTTACTTGATGTTGCCACCGATGCCATTTTTGTGCGTGACTTAGATGACCAAATTTTATTTTGGAATAAAGCTGCTGAGTGTCTATACGGTTGGAAAAAAGAAGAAGCCCTTACTAAAAATATACGAGAACTTTGGCAAGAAAAAAACTTGTCTCAATTGCCAGAAGCAGTGAAGATGCTGATGAAAAATGGTTCTTGGCAGGGAGAGCTATATCAGAGAACAAAATGTGGCAAAGAAATCATAGTTGAAAGCCGTTGGACATTGGTGCGCGAGTTCGGACAAAAATCACAATCCATATTGGTAGTGAGTAGTGATATTACACACAAGAAACAACTAGAAGCCCAATTTCTCCGCGCTCAACGATTGGAGAGTATTGGCACTCTAGCTAGTGGGATCGCCCATGATTTGAATAATGTCCTGGCACCGATTTTGATGACGGCTCAACTTTTGGAGTCCCAAGTCTATGATGAGCGATCGCGGCGACTTTTACCAATATTGATTACCAACGCTAAACGTGGGGCAAATTTAGTTAAGCAAGTACTGTCTTTTACTCGTGGACTGGAGGGTGAGCGTACCCTTTTGCAATTAAAGCATTTGATCATTGAAATTCAGCAAATTATTAAAGAGACATTTCCCAAATCAATAGATGTTTTCACTCAAATTTCACCAGACTTTTGGACTATATCTGGCGATGCCACCCAATTGCATCAAGTGCTGATGAATTTGTGTGTAAATGCTCGTGATGCCATGCCCAACGGCGGAACTTTGACAATCTCTGCTGCAAATTTCTTAGTTGATGAAAATTATGCCCGAATGCATATTGATGCTAAAGTCGGTGCTTATGTTGTCATTACTGTTCATGATACTGGAATTGGTATTCCTCCAGAAATATTAGATCGGATATTTGAGCCATTTTTTACTACCAAAGAACTAGGGCAAGGCACTGGTCTTGGTCTTTCTACAGTACTGGGAATTATTAAAAGTCATGGCGGTTTTATCAACGTCTACAGTGAAGAGGGAAGAGGCAGCCAATTTAAAATATATTTACCAGCACAAGATGCAACGGAAATTACCGAAGAACAAGAAGTAGAATTGCCTCAAGGCAACAGTGAACTGATTTTAGTTGTGGATGATGAATCTGCCATACGAGACATTACAAAAACATCTTTAGAAAGCCATAATTATCGAGCCATAACCGCCTGCGATGGCATTGAAGCAATAGCTTTGTACGTAGAACATCGGGATGAAATATGTTTAGTTTTGACCGATATGGTTATGCCCAATATGGACGGATTTACCACCATCCGCACGTTGCAAAAAATTAACCCAGAGGTGAGAATTATCGCCGTTAGCGGACTTGCTCCAAGTGATAAAGTGAATGCAGCTTATGATATGGGTATCAAAGCCTTTTTATCTAAACCTTTCACAGCAAATCAATTATTGGAAACCATTAATACAGTCAAAAGTAAGATTTAAATATTGCAAATTAGCAATATTTATTAAAGCTAAAACCCTGTTAAGTAGACAGGCGTAATTAAATGTAAGATGTCATTATATTTATTTAAGCCCACCTACTTACAGTACATTTCATCATAGTAAGGTACACAAGGGCGGGCTTTTCGTCCCACCCCACAACTGAACTACAACCCATTACCAATCAAAATGAAGGAGGCCCAATAGTAGGGATGGGTAAATTGACTGCTATGATGATTGCGTTCCCCTACTGGTGTACCTTGCTCTTTAACTAGTACTGAATTATCACCTGTTATTAAGGCAATTTGCGCTTTTTGTAAAGCCTCCGCTTTTGTGATGTTGCCTGCTTTTAATGCTGTATAAAATCCATTCATTAAAGCTTGGGTTCCGCCATCAGAAACAGACCACAATGAAGCCATAGATGCCTTCGCTCCTGTTAGTTGTATCTGATATGCTAAACCAAGAATTTCTTGCCCATTACCTAATTTATTACCTAAAGCAGTTTGGCAAGCACTCAGTACTACTAAATCTACATTTGGTAAAGACCAATTTTCTATATTTCGCAGAGTAACCCGTTCCCCATCACCAAACATAATAAACGAATCTTCTGGATCTCCACTAACAAGCATTCCGTGAGTTGCCAAATGGACAATTTTGTAATCATTCATTTGGGGAATTGTGACTTGGGTATTAAAATCTTGATCTAAAAGTATCTTTGTTCCAGAAATCGTCTTTGCCAAGTTTTCTACTTCAACTTTAGCGAAGGCCAAACCACTAAAACTTTCTTGACGTTCGGCTATTTTTACTGTGTACTCTCCTTTGGTAAAAGCCGCAGCTAAAGTTTGCAGAGATTTTTGGGGCTGGTGGTCTAATTTTGTCAGGCTGGCAGCAGTGATATTATTGATGGTAAAACGCTGCACTAACCAATTTTTACCATCATATAATGCTGCTAAGGGAATGTATCTTAATTTGCCATCTGGAGCGTAGATAATTGTTTTAGCATCAGCTTGCTTTAGGTCATTTTCTATTGGCTTAATTAGCCAATTATACAGTTGATTACCTGGGATTTTACTATCTTTATATGGGACTTGTATCCCTTGCCGAAACTCAAGAATTACCCGCTCTAATTCTTCTTTTTTAACTGGCACTGTACGATGAATTGGTGGGGCATCCGCAGTAACTATTAATAACTCTAACCTATCATCTAAAACTAAGGGGTAAAGTAACACTGCTTTTTGGTTTAACTGCCGCAAATTATCCCGGAGAGAATTTAGCTGTCGTAAAATCAAATTTTCTTGTCCTGATGTTGCTGATATTTGCTGCACCAGCGCTACCACAGAGGGACTTTTGATAAATCTGTTAAACTCAGCGCTACTTTCTTGCTCAAGTTTCACTAATTCGGCAATCCGTTTTTCTTGAATAGATGTGCGTGTATTTGGAGGGGTTTTTCGTAGGTTTGTGAGTTCTTTACCCAGGGTAATTACTTTATCTTGAATGGCGCTATATTTTTGAGAAATCTGTTGCTCTTGGGGTAGTAGAGGCAATGTTTGTAGTTGCTGTGGCTGGGAATTGACTGTTGTTTTCTGAGAATTTGCACCTCGATTGCTGAGAAAATTATTCTCTTGGGTATTGACCGTTGATTTCTGCGGGTTTGGGCGCTTATTACCGAAAAAATCGCTCATTTCTTGAATTTTTAGCAAATCCAGTACTTGTTGCGCTTCTGCTGCACGATTTCGCTGGAGCATTAAGTCAGCAAGTCGGCGATATCTTTCGGCAACAGTATCAGTGTAGGATTGTTGAATATCAAGAGGTACAACGCGCAAATTTTGGCGAATATTCTCCGTCACATTTACTGATTGTTTGTAAAAAGTGACCGCTAATTGTGGCTGATTTTGTGCAGATAGTACATCTCCTAAAAATTTAAGTGTTGCGGCTTCACTGACTTGATCGCTAACTTCTCGATGCATTGCTAAAGCTTGCTGATAAAACTCCAATGCTTTGTCATACTGACTTTGTTTGTGGTAGGTTTGTCCTAGGCTGCTAATTGTTACGCCTTCACCAGTGCGATCGCCTATTTCTCTATAATTAGCTAAAGCTTGTTGATTCAACTCTATCGCTTGATCATACTTGCCAAGATTGTTGTCAACACGCGCTATATTATTCAGGGTTACCGCTAAACCTGGTTTGTATTTGTTTTCTTTGTATATACTTAAAGCTTGTTGATACAAGTTCAACGCCGATTCATACTTACCCAGAGCAAAGTAAATTTGCCCGATATTATTCAGGTTCAGCGCTTCACCTTGAAACTGAAAAGAGTCTTTACCAAATGCATCGCCAACATTAGCACGACTAGCAACTTGTTGCAAAACTTGGGAATTTGCACCTAGGGCATTGTAAAGTAAATCAATTTCTGTTTTGGTTGTTCCTTTAAATTCGCCAGTGCGAAATTTTTTGTAAATAGTTGAAGATTTTTCGGCAAATTCTAAGGATTTTGGATATTGACCTAAGCTAAAATAAGCCCCTGCAAGATTATTTAAAATCGCTGCTTCTGTCCCATAAAAACAAGTTAATTTTTGTTTATAGCAGTAGTCTTGAACAGTAGTTAATGCTTGTTGATAAAAATCCAGCGCCTGACCATAGTTACCCAAATTGACGGCAACTACACCTAGATTATTCAGTGTTTGTGCACCGCCGATGTAATCACTATTAGCTTTCTCTATTACCAAATTTTGTTGATAAAAATCCAGGGACTTTTGATACTGTCCCATCCGAAAATAAAGCGCCCCAATATCAGCCAGCATAACTCTTTCGCTGGTAGAATAGCTGGAGTCTTTGGGGTTAGAGGCTTTCAGCTTTCTGAGAATATTTAAAGCTGGTTGATAATACTCTAGCGCCTGAGGATAGTCAGCTAAATTGACATAAACTTCACCCATGTAGGAAAGAGATATCCATTCTTGAGAGCCATCCCGTGTTGCTCTGTGAATAGCTAAAGCCTGTTGAAACAAATCTAACGCTTTTTGATATTCTTGTTTCCGCAAATAGACGTATCCAATATTCACAAGGCTGTTACCTTCACCAGCCTTAGCACCATATTTTTTGAAAATAGCTAACGACTGTTGAAATAACTCTAAACCTGCTTGCAATTCATCTAAACCAACCAAATCTGTATAAACCAGAGATTCACCCTGATTATTCAGAATCACTCCCTCTGTGATGGCTTCTTCTGGTGTAGGCTTTGGTGCTTGTGCTAGAACTTTTTCTAAAGGATCAAAAATGAACAATGGAGAACATAAACCGATAAAAATAATTGTCGCTATCAAAGGAAGCTTCATAATTGACACTCTATATAACAGACCGAAATCATTTGTGAAAATATCTCTGGGCACTCGGCCCACCGTATGTAATCGCACAAAAGTCCACCAATTTTCGATAACTTGAATGAAACCCCGACTACTGATAACCTGCGGCTTGCAACAAAAACAACTTCGCATAACGTCCTCCATTCTGTAACAATTCTTCGTGAGTTCCCAGTTCTGCCACAACGCCACCTTCTATAACTGCGATTTGGTCAGCCATCCGTACGGTTGAGAAACGGTGAGAAATCAATAATACAATTTGATTTTGTGTAAGAGCGCGAAAATGATTGAAAATCTCAAACTCAGCTTGAGCATCCATTGCCGATGTTGGTTCATCCAACACCAAGATATCTGCCTGAGTTCGCATAAAAGCACGAGACAGGGCAATTTTCTGCCACTCTCCCCCAGAAAGTTCCTGTCCTCCCTTAAACCAACGACCAAGCTGTGTTTGGAAACTTTGGGGTAATTTGTCAATAAAAGGTTGGGCCATGCCTTTTTTGGCAGCAGTTTGCCAGCGGGTTTTGTTTTCTAGATGTTCTACATCACCCACGCCAATATTCTCTCCCACGGTGAATTGATAGCGGACAAAGTTCTGAAAAATCACACCAATGCGACGCCGCAGCACATCTACATCCCATTCCTGCAAGTCCAAACCATCTAATAAAATCCGCCCAGAGTCTGGAGTGTAAAGTCGGGTAAGTAGCTTGATTAAGGTAGTCTTACCGGAACCGTTTTCACCGACAATTGCCAGTTTCTCTCCAGGTTTCAAATGCAGGGAAATGTTTTTTAACGCAGGCTGGGAACTTTGGGGATAAGTAAATGAGACATTTTCAAAACGGATACCATCTTGGGGATTTAAACCAATGGTGGCCTGACCCCAAGGCTTTAGTACTTTTTCTTCGAGAAAATCGTAGAGATTTGATAGATATAGGTTATCTTCATACATCCCGCCAATAGAAGTGAGGGCACTGGAGAAAGTAGACTGTCCTTGGCGAAACACGGTGAGATACATGGTCATATCTCCTAAAGAAATCCTACCTGCCGCGGTTTCTAGCACAATCCAAGCATAAGCTATGTAAAAGGCAAGGGTACTCACTAAACTCAGCAGATATCCCCACAGTCCCCGCTGCACAGTCAAATCGCGGTCTTTGCCGTAGAGTTGATCAAACAGGTTGTGGTAACGTCCTAATAGCATTTCCCCAAGTTGGTAGAGTTTGACTTCTGTGACAAAGTCTTCTCTGGCTAGCAGACTTTCTAAATATTGCTGTTGGCGGGTTTCTGGCGCACGCCGACTAAACAGGCGAAAGGCTTCTCCTGCAAACTTCGTTTCTGCAATAAATACGGGTATAGCTGCCAAAATCAGCACCACCACTGCCCAAACTGAAAACTTCACTAGCAAAATACTGTAGGTGATCAGGGAAATGGCACTTTGCACTAACCCAAAGGTGCGGTTTACTAGGGAAAGGGGACGAACTGATGCTTCTCGTCTTGCATTGGTCAATTTGTCATAAAATTCTGAGTCTTCAAAATGGCTGAGTTCCAGTGTCAGAGCCTTTTCTAAAATCAGTACATTCACTCGATGACCAAGTTGTGCCCGCAATAACGACTGACAAATGATCAGTCCCCTCTGACAGCCTGCTAATACAACTACTGCGATCGCTTCTAATCCTACATACAATAAAGGTTGACTAATATTGACAAAACCATTGCTCTGTAGATTAACTTGAGAGGCAATGACTACCGCATCAACAATTAACTTACCAATGTAGGATATAGCCCCAGGTACAAGACCAGCCACTAAGGTTAAAGCCGCCAGAAGAATAGTCAGGGAGCGGCTAGTAGTCCATACCAAGTTTATAGCCCGTCCACTGTAGTAGAAAATCGCTAATGATTGGTATAGAACATTTCGTTTTTTTTTATCTTCATAAGGCAACTCGGTGTCTTGAGACCTGAAAGTATAAAGTTAAAATTAAGCCATTTGCCTGGCCATGAGTGTGGCAAATAACCCTTGGCGATTGACTAACTCCTCAAACTTGCCGAACTGTACAACTCGACCGGCTTCAATCACATAAATTCGGTCTGCATTACGGATGGTGCTGAGGCGATGGGCAATAACTATCCGTGTTACCCGTAATTTATCTAAGCTTTCACTGACTATAGCCTGAGTACGATTATCTAAAGCGCTGGTAGCTTCATCAAAAATCAGGATTCTTGGCTTTAACACCAAAGCCCGAGCAATTAACATTCGCTGTCGTTGCCCACCAGAGAGGTTTGAACCTCCCTCAGAAATCACTGTATGCATCCCCATAGGCATTGATTGAATGTCATCGGCAAACCCAGCCATCAGTGCAGCTTCCCAAGCTTCATCCATGGTCACCAAGGCGCCGCTAGAAATATTGTCAAAAATCGAGGCGCTATTAATTCGACCATTTTGCAGCACGGCACCAATTTGCCGGCGGACTGCCGAGATATCTAACCCTGATAAGTCCTGGCCATCGTAGTATATAGTCCCATTTTCGGCTGTTTCAAACCCCAACAAGAGCCGAATGATCGTTGATTTTCCGCTTCCAGAAGGGCCTACCAAGGCAATAAACTCCCCTGGTTCTGCTTGAATTGTCATATTATCTAAATTCAGTGGGCCAGCTACCCGATAGCGAAATGTCACATGATCGACTTTGACTTGACCCATTAACCGACCTGGATCAGTTTTGCTCAGGTCGATTTCTGGTTTAGCGTTAAGGATGGGTTTTGCCCGTTCCCAGAAAATGCTGATGTCCAATATGCTGACTATGGTGTTGCTCAGGTCAGTTGCACCGCTGATAAAAGTGCCAAAGGCGGAATTAAACGCTAGGAATTTACCTGGGGATAATCCTGTGGTTCCTTGTGACTGAGCTTGGCTAATCAATATCACTGCTAGCCAAAAGATAATTATCGAGCTGACGGTTGGCAATATTGTATTAAATATGGCTAATAAATCTTCAATTAGTTCGGTACTTAACTTGAGTTTTAGCTGCTGACTATACTTTTTTGCCCAGTGGGCAAAGGCGCGGTCTTCGGCGTTGGTAACTCGGAGTTTAGACACTCCACCAATCATCTGCACAGTGAGTCCTAAAATATCTCCCTCTATTTCTTCTAGAGGACGCATTTTTCGGCTCGTAAGCATACCGGAGATGGTGGTGATGATGATTGTCACCAGTGCTACGGCGACTACAACTAAAGCTAACCCAGAACTGTAGAAAAATAATAGTCCCAGGTTTAGTAAGGAGAAAAAGCTCGTGAAAATTGTCCGCAACACTGTATCGCTAAGTTTCTTGTGAATCTGAGTGATAGCAGAGACGCGAGATTGTAAGTCCCCAATGGAATATTCGCGAAAGAAGGATACTCGCAGGTTTAATAATCTATCCCAGACTGCTGCTTGGGTATTGGAACTGGCTTTGCTTTCTAATCTGAGGCTGGCAAATCCTTGTGCTATTTGAAAGATCATTGTGCCAAAGCTGGCAGCTAGTAGACCCAAGCCAATCTGCACTAACAAGCTTCGGTCAGCATCAGGAATGGCTGAATCGATGAGGATGGAGGTTGCTTGGGGTACTAACATTCCTAGAAAGGAAGCGGCCAGACCTGTGAGCAGGATGACATTTAGTTCTCTAATCTGTCCTTTAAAGGCAAACTGAAACAAGTCGAAGGCCTTTAAGTTTTTATCGGGTAGGGGTCGATAAAACATATAGGCGAAGGGAGCTAAGAGCCTAGCAGTACCATTGCTTATTGGTGTGCGAGTATGATTTTCTGGGTCAAATATTTCGTACTTTCCTACCCCTGCTGGTAAGACTGCTACAGGACGGTTATCAGAATTAGTGTATGCCAGTAGGGGCCCGCTATCTTGCTGCCACCATTGGTCGTTGAGTAATACCCTTCGGGTGCGAATTCGGGATGCACGGGCGATCGCTTCTAGTGGTTCTTTAATCCGTTTCAGGTCTTCTGAACGGGCAGGGGGGCAAATGGTAATTCCTAAAGCCCTTCCCACAGCACCTGCGGCTATCAGCAGGGGTGTACCGGACTGCATGAGTTCAGCTTGCTTTGGTTTGAGGACTGATGCCAACTCTCCTAAGGCGCGGACTGTTACCTGATGGTTTAGTTTTTCCCGTTCTTGAAATTGAGTCTGTTTTGCAGTTAACTTTTCCTGTTCCAGCCGCGCTAGAATTGCCAGAAAATCGCTGTGCAGTTGGCCAAGAATGGTTTGGATAATTTCCCAAGTTTGCACATTGTCAATTACTGGAGGGATTAACTGGCGATCGCATACAGAAGATATCTGCTTCACCCAAATCTGCACCAGGTCCAGGAGCTTTTGAGCCTCGTCTTTCTCAAGGGTTATCCATTGCACACAGTCCTCTGCTGTTAGCGGCAACAACACGGTTTCTTCCATAGATACCGCTAGGATCTTATAGTCCGTACCCTCCTGGTCTATGCCGAACAATGCCTCACCCGGATTTACACTGAATAGATAACGGCGCGGCCCCTGCATCCCTTCTATAATCGGAACAGCAAAAAGTGCGATCGCACCTGACTCGATGCGCCAAACTGTTTGTGGCTCGTCCAATATTAATAACGCATTACCTTCGAGCAGTATCTGAAAATCACTCATCTGGGGTTATATTTGCAACGGTTGTCTGGCAAAAAATTCATTAACTAACTGAAAAACTTCAAAAAAATATCTGCGTTAACTAAGTAGAGTAAAAAATATTATAGCGATTAAGAGTTACGTGAGGTACAGATAATATTTTGAAACGCAAAGGGACGCAAAGTAAAGCGCAGAGGTACGCAGAGATTTGTACCTCAGCAGACTAGGAAACGCTATAAAATTTGCTCGTAATAAGTGGCTCTTAGCCCTCACTATCAACCTCGAATTATTTACGCCAACCTACTTATTCGCCAAGAAAATAGGTGGAAATCTGACTTATGTTTGCAAGCTGCGTATGATAGTAAATTTAGCTGCCACTTCTGGCGGAATGCTAGTAAAGCGAATATAAAAACTATCTTTATCTGCACTTTTGTCTAATATCTTAGCATAAGTATCTTCACTAGCTGCTGCATTATCAGGCATAAAGAAATTCAGCTTAATATTAGTTAGAGGTTGTAAAACTAAAGTTGAATCAGAGTATATTTGTGCTTCCTTTGCTGAAAGCTTTACTAACTTCCCCTTAATGGCAGTACTATCCACATCTTTACCATCTAAAACCGCATATTCTAGCATAATCGCTGTCGGCAAATTAAAAAATACTTCTTCTTCTTGTGCAAGATAAAGGTTGTACTCCCCAGCAATGCCACCAACATCATATATTATCATGGGTAACTTCACCCCTTTTGCTTGTACCTCCTTTTTTCCCATTATTTTAACTATTGAACCAGCCTCGTTAATAGTTGATTCCGAAACAAAAACTTGTCCGCCAACTGTATAGGATTCAATGCGATAAGTCAAATTGACTTGATGACCAATAATTCCATATTTAGTACGTTTCTCAGAGCCAATATTACCTACTATCACTTCAGCCGTATTAATGCCAATACCCATTTCCAAGGGAGGGAATCCCAGTTGCTGGATTTTTTTATTTACAGGCTCCATTGCTAACTGCATAGCCACAGCACAAGCAATGGCTCTAGTAGCATCGTCTTCTCTCTTCATCGGAGCACCGAACAAAACTAAAATACCATCACCCATAAACTCATCAATAGTTCCTTGATACTGGGTAATCACATCTGCCATATATCCCAGATAAAGGTTAATAATTTTAATCGCTTCTTCTGCAAGTAATCTTTCAGCAGTAGCTGTGAAACCTCGCAAATCGGAAGTTAGCATAGTAATTTTTTTCCGTTCCCCACCAAGTTTAAGACCTTCAGGATTTTCTAGCAAATTGGCAACTACTTCATTAGTAAGGTAACGACCAAAAGTTTTGCGGATTTCCCCTGCTGTACGAGCAACATAAGCAGTGACGCCGAGTGCAGATCCAATCAAAGTCATTAATGGTGGGACTACTGGAATCCACCAACCTATCATAAAAGCCAGATAACTAACACCGACTAGACAACATCCCGACAGTAAAATACTAACAAGAGGTAATAATGCTCGCTTCTTGGAACTACCACTATATCTTTGTTGCCAAATCAACGTTGCACCAATCAATGACCAACCAAAAATCCACAACCATTCCTGTGGCTTATTCCAAGTCTTAATTAAAGGACGATTATCTAAGGTAGCGCTTAAAATTTGGCTGATGGCATTGGCATGAATAGTTACTCCAGCCATCCGTTTGGGCGCTGTTAAGATAGTGCTGCTGTAAGGTGTATAGAATAGGTCTTTTAGACTTTCAGATGTGGGGCCAATTAAAACAATCTGCCCAGGTACTAAGTTTTTGGGGAAGCGGTTATCTAACACATCCATAACGGATATGCGTTGAAAGCGCTGAATGGAACTACGATAATTTAACAGTACCTGATAACCCTGGTCTTCAGCCCGGATATAGCCACCATCATTCGTCTTAAATATGGGGAAAAGTACATCACCTGTTTTAACTAAAAAATCATCTGTTTGTCCGACAGGAATTTTTCGATCATTGAGGTAAAGATAAGCAAGTTTAAAAGCGAAACTAAACACATTATCGCCGTTTTTATCGGCTAAATAAATCAAGCTGCGCCGAACTTTGCCATCCCCATCTAGGGGAAAATCATTTGCTCCAACTTGTCCAAGTTTTTTTAACACTGGTGGGGGAGCAACAGCCGAACTATCGATACTCTCGGCTACTTTCTGCACACCAATTAAATTTGGTGTAGACTCAAACACCTTAACTAACGATTGATGACCAGGATCTACTGGTAAATCTCGATAAAGGTCAAGACCAATAGCACTAGGTTTTTGTTGTTTCAAATTCTCTAATATTTGTGCCAACATCCCATCAGGAAGGGGCCACTGACGGCGTTTGCCTAGTGTTTGGACATCAGATTCGTTAATTTCTACAATCACAATGCGTGAGTCAACAGGTTCCTGAGACCTCAGCAAAAACATTTGATCCAGCGCTGCCAATTCCAACATTTGCAATAGTCCGGTAAAGCGAAGTATCAACACAAATACTCCTATGGTCGGAGCAGCGACGCAGATACCTCGCCATTGCCAAAGTTTTCGTTTGATTTGGCTCCACATAAATTACCTAGTTTTGAGGGTGCAGCTATTCACCAGGGGTTCTGAAACTATATTTTTTAACCCTGCAGAGGTTAATAATGCTTGCCAATTAGTCAATATTGTTGGCTCTTTGGGAGAGGTACAACGTTGCTGCACTAAAGTATTAAGAGCTTCGTGCCAAATACCAGATGTGGCGTAAACTCTTGAAAGTTTCTTTGGATCTGTAGTTGCTAACTTTTTCAATAATTCAGGAGTTGGTTGGGTTCGTTCTACCCATCCTTGCACAATTTGCTTGTCTTCTGTTTCTCCAGGACGGCAAGCGATCGCTAAATACCAGTGATACTGTTTACCAACTTCCAGAATTGGCGTTTTTGCTCTGAGAGTAAACCCGATAATTCCTGGTTTGTCAGGAAGTGCAAAAGTCGTTTCGTAGACTATATTCTCGTGGTTATCTAGTAGTGAAAATTCCGCAGTCTGTGCATTAATTTGCGGTACAAACCAATAAAATGTTGGATGATCAGTAAAGGTCAAACCTAATTTTTCTTGAGGAATTAAGGGAGTTAACACCTTTGTACTCAGTTGACCGCAGGAGCTACGGGTTCCTCCTCCAGCAGTCGTGTTGGGTGTTCCCCGATTCGGTGGGATAAAATTCTGACTAATCTTCCAGTTCTGAACTCCCCTGGAAACTGTTAAACTCCTCTGCAATTCAGTCAGAGCCAGTCCAGGCATAGCAGAAATAATAGATAATCCTAGTGAGAGAGGAAGTGTTCTCAAATGTAGAAGTTTTTTTATCCAAATCATATTAAGTTCTGTTAATTGGCTATCACTCTATATTTAATTTTATACGGTAATAGTTAGTATTCATGTTGACATGATATCATAGGCGAACTTACTCTTGGATAAGAATATTTGCTGTTATCAATTGATACTAATGCTTGTGGAAGTCAAGTAATGATAGTTGTAAGTATAACTTAAGTTTTCAGTATTTGCACTATAAAAATATTTGTGTAAAAAAATAGTGGGATAGTCGAGAGAGTTGATTATTCCTTTCAACGCACTGCCGATATCTTGGCCGGATCGGGTGCAAAAGATGTCACTATATAATCCGAAGTTATTTTATGAATTTGATTTAACCTCATAAAAATCCTGAATACTATGCTCAGACAAATTTTGGCTAATTTTCCTAATTTTTCTGGCTTTAAGGAAAGCGACATTGATTGGATGCTGAGTGTAGGCAGATTAACAGAGTGCCATACTGGTGAAATCCTCATTCAAGAGGGTCAATTGACTATTGATAAACTGTACATTTTACTAGAGGGAGCCTTAACTGTTTTAGTTTCCCAAGCAGGGGGTGTAGACGATGGGCAAGAAATTGACCGCATATCTCCTGGGAAGATTGTAGGAACTTTATCTTTTGTAGATAATCGTCCCTCTTCTAGCACTGTTATAGCTTTAGAAAAATCACGGATGTTAGCACTACCAAAACATCTGTTACTCAAAAAGCAAGAGCAAGATACAGATTTTGCTGCTCATTTTTATCAAATGCTTTCTGTCTCGCTATCAGAGCAGTTACGGAGTATTTCTAATTTCTTAGCCAAAAACAATGTGCTTCCGGGAGAGCCACTGCGAAAAGTTTTGTTTGTATTTGCTATTTTGAATGATGGGGACATTGATTGGATGATTGCTCAGGGAAAAAGTCAGAAAGTAAGTGCGGGTACAGTGTTGATTGAGCAAGGAAAACCTGTTGAGGCAGTGTATATTTTATTGGATGGAACATTGGGAATATTTGTTTCTTCCCAACAGGGTGAAACTGCCCAAAAAGAAATTGCTAAATCCGTAAAGGGTGAAATTTTAGGAGAAATGTCTTTCGTGGAAACTGGAATTGCTTCTGCTACAGTTAAGGCATCAGAATTTTCTGTATTGCTGGCATTACCACAGTCAATATTAGCTGACAAATTGAAGCAAGATACAGGATTTATGGCGCGGTTTTATCGAGCAATCGCTGTAGTTTTGGTGGATCGTCTGCGAGACAGACTATTCCGGCGTGGCTTTGGCAAACTGGCTTATAAATTAGACCAACTTTTAGCAGAAGATATCGAAGTTGAAGATGAACTCAATTTAGATATTTTGGATAATACAGCATTGGCAGGAGCCAGATTCGATTGGATGATTAAACGTCTTCAACGACAACTTTAAACAATTCAAAATTCAAAATTTTCTCATAGAGCCTAGGGCACCCTGGGCGAACAAAAATAAAAGTCTGATGTGGTGAAATAATAAATTTCTCAGGGAACTGATTTTAGGCGCTAGAAACTTGACAAATAGTCTCTAATATTTATCAGGGTATATATAGATTTAAGGTAAATAAATCGTTCATGGCTGAAAATAAAGACAGTATATTTCGTAAGGAATCACTAGAGCGGTTATCGTCTCCAGAAAGACTGGATCAGCTAATGCAGGTGGTCAGCCCCAAGGATTGGATACCCTTGGCTGCACTGGGGGGTTTAGTGGTGATTGGGTTAATTTGGAGTATTTTTGGACGTATTCCCATCACGGTGACAGGACGAGGGGTGCTAATTCGGCCGGATCGAATTGTCTCTTTTGAGTCGCCGATATCAGGACAGTTGCAGAGTGTAAATGTTAAGACTGGTGAATGCATCGAAAAAGGATACGTACTAGCGACAATTGATCCTAAGGAACTCAAGCTGCAATTGCAGTTGCAGCGTTCAAAACTGGCGCAATTGCAGACACAAGAGCAGTATATGAGGTTGATTCAGCAACAACGCACCGAAACTGAAAAAGTAGCGATCGCATCTTCTAAAGCTAGCTTAAATCAACGTTTGCGGGATACTCAGTCCCTGACACCTGCATTTTATGAAAAAGGCTTAAATGCCATTGGACAACAGCGCATTAGTTTGCAGCAGCGCCTAAAGGATACCTTAGCTCTTGCACCTATACTGAAAGATAGATTGCAGAAGCGCCAAGCACTCTTAAATGCTGGAGCAATAGCTAAAGACACCGTTTTACAAGCAGAGCAAGAATATAAACAGGGACTGCAAACCGGATATGAAATTAAAGCGCAACTAAAGCAGTTAGACGTGAGCGAAACGGAAGCGCAACAGCGATACCTAGGGAATCTGAGTTCTGTGGGCGATTTGCAAGCTCAATTACAAGAACTGGATACGAGGAGCAAGCGTCTAAAACAAGAGGATTTGACAGAGTTCAATGTCAGAATCAATCAAATTCAAGAACTGAATCGGGCGATCGCTCAACTGCAAACACAAGTATCAGAGAATAGCCAGATTGTTAGCCCTAGTAGTGGGTGCATACTAGAAATTACAGCAACACAGGGGCAATTCGCTACCCCAGGTACACCCATAGGAACACTCAACACCGGGGGAAAAAACACCTCAATAGTTGCTGTCTCCTACTTTGACCTCAAGGATGGTAAACAGATTCAACCAGGTATGACAATACAAATTACCCCCGATACTACCAAACGAGAACGCTTTGGAGGCATTGTCGGCAAAATTACTTCAGTTTCCCCCCTACCTGTGACTAAAGAAGGAGCAGCTTCTGTAATTGGCAATCCTGACTTAGTTGCAAAACTCATGCCTAGCGGAGGAGGAGAAATCGAAGTGCGGGCAGAAATGGCAATAGATTCATCCACCTTTAGCGGTTATCGGTGGTCTTCTTCCAAGGGCCCAAAATTAAATATCTCTGCTGGGACAACTACTAGTGTGCGGGTCAAAGTCGAAGAACAAGCACCTATTACATATCTCTTGCCAATTCTCAGAGATTTTACTGGAATTAATTAAAACTGATTCAGGGCTGTAGTATGGTGCAATTGATTCAGAAGTTAGTATCCGCAATTGAAAACCTCAATGCCTTGATCAAAAAAGCCCCCACGGTAAACCAAGGCAAAATTCCCTCTCGTGTAAAAACTCCCACCCTGCTACAAATGGAGGCTGTGGAATGTGGAGCAGCAGCTTTGGGAATTATTTTGGCTTACTATCGGCGAATTGTGCCCCTAGCAGAACTGCGTGAAAATTGTGGCGTTTCCCGTGACGGTAGCAAAGCTTCTAATGTTCTCAAAGCCGCCAGAAACTACGGCATGCAAGGAAAAGGTTTTAAAAAGCAGTTGGCGCAATTGCGAGAAATGCGTCCTCCATACATTGTATTTTGGAATTTTAATCATTTCCTAGTGGTGGAGGGATTCAATTCCGATTGGGTTTATCTCAACGACCCAGCCACAGGGCCACGGAGAGTGTCAATTCAAGAATTTGATGAAGCCTATACAGGGATTGTTCTGGTGATGGAACCAGGAGCAGAATTTCAAAAAGGGGGGCGCAAACCCAGCTTGATTCTGTCATTAGGCGATCGCTTGCGGGGTTCTGTGGACGCCATCCTCTATTGTGTACTAGCGGGATTTTTTCTGGTAATTCCGGGGTTAGCCTTACCAGTCTTCAACCAGGTATTTGTTGATCACATTCTCGTGGAAAACCGCACAGACTGGTTACGCCCACTCATTTTAGGTATGACAATCACCTTGGTCATCCAGGGGTTATTGACATTACTACAAAGGCGTTTTCTCAGAAAGCTAAATATCAAGTTATCCGTAGAAATGTCCGGTCAATTTCTTTACCATATTCTCCGCTTGCCAGTAGGATTTTATGCCCAAAGGTTTGCCGGAGAAGTCAGCAATCGCGTCAGTATCAATACCAAAGTCGCTGAAGTCTTATCGGGGCAATTGGCCAGAACTGTAATTGATATCGTCATGGTGATATTTTATGCCCTAGTTATGTTGGCTTATGATAGTGTCCTCACCGCACTTGGTATCTGCTTTGCTGCAATTAATATCTTGACATTACAGTGGGTTTCACGGCGGCGCACAGATATGTATATGCGAATGCTACAAGATCGGGGCAAAGTTGCTGGTATAGAAATTGCAGCACTCCAGAGCATGGAAACCCTAAAAGCATCAGCCCTGGAGTCAGATTTTTTCGCCCGTTGGTCTGGTTACTATGCAAAATCTATTAACGGTCAGCAAGAGTTAGGAATCACCAGTCAATTACTAGGAATTTTACCTGCATTCCTCACTGGTTTAACCTCCCTATCAATTTTAGTGATTGGGGGGCTACGGGTAATGGATGGACACCTCAGCATCGGGATGTTAGTTGCTTTCCAAAGTTTAATGGCCAGCTTTCAGAGTCCAGTCAACTCCCTAGTAAAGGCTGGCAGCATCCTACAGGAACTAGAAGGAGATATCAATCGCCTTGATGATGTTTTGGGGAACCCAACGGATCCAGAATTAGCACGTCAGAATGCCCATCTCTCATCTTTTCAACTCAAGGGATATGTGGAATTCCGAAATGTCACATTTGGCTACTCGCGGGTGGATGCTCCTCTAATCAAAGACCTGAGTTTTCAGCTGAAACCGGGACAGCGGGTAGCCCTTGTAGGAGGTAGCGGATCTGGTAAATCAACAGTTGCCAAACTGGTAGCGGGACTCTACCAACCTTGGTCTGGAGAAATTCTTTTTGATGGTATTCCCAGAAACCAAATTTCTAGGGCAGTACTGTCTAATTCACTTTCGATGGTAGAGCAGGAAATCTTTTTGTATGGCGGCAGCGTGCGAGATAATTTGACATTGTGGGATGAGACAGTGCCCAATTCTCAGCTAATGCGAGCTTGCACTGAGGCAGCAATTCATGAAGCTATTCTGGCTTTACCGGGAGGATATGAAGGGAACTTACTTGAAGGTGCTACCAATTTGA
Organism: Cylindrospermum sp. FACHB-282; assembly: GCF_014697195.1. Classification (GTDB taxonomy): domain Bacteria; phylum Cyanobacteriota; class Cyanobacteriia; order Cyanobacteriales; family Nostocaceae; genus Cylindrospermum. The sequence continues at coordinate 43,059 of NZ_JACJRJ010000016.1, forward strand.
GTGGGGGACAGCGCCAACGCCTAGAAATTGCTCGTGCTTTAGTCAATGATCCGGCCATCCTCGTCATGGATGAAGCCACCAGCGCTTTAGATGCAGAGACAGAAAAAATTATTGACCATAATCTGCGGCGTCGGGGCTGTTCTTGCATTATTGTGGCCCATCGCTTGAGTACTATCCGCGACTGTGATGAAATTATTGTTCTGGAACAAGGCGAAGTCGTGCAGCGGGGCACTCATAAAGAAATGTCCCTGGTGGATGGGCCATATCGGCGGTTGATTCAATCAGAAAAGGCAGGGGTTTGGTAAAATACAGGCAACATCATCATTGAAATTCCCCAGGTGCGATCGCTTTAACAACTATTGTATGAGACCATTAATCTCCATCGTCATGACCGTCTACAACCGGGAGCAATATCTAGCTGCGGCCATTGAAAGTGTTCTGTCCCAGACATGGCGTGACTTTGAGCTACTGATTTGGGATGACGGCTCCAATGATAGTTCCCTAGATATCGCCCATGGTTATGCGGAATCTGACAACCGGGTGCGGGTGATTGCAGCGGAGCATCAAGGCTTTGCACCTGCAATCAAAGCAGCGTTTGCTACCACAACCGGGACTTTCATTGGTTCAGTAGACAGTGACGACTTACTCGCACCTACAGCCCTTGAAGAGACGGCTGCAATCCTCAACGCACATCCAGAAGTCGGTATGGTCTACACTGACTATCGAGAGATTGACGAGAATGGACAAGACAGAGGGCTAGGACACCGTTGCAAAATTCCCTATTCTCCAGAGCACCTACTGATCGAGTTTATCACCTTTCACTTTCGCCTGATCCGCCGCTGTGTCTACGAGCAAATCGGCGGCATCGATGAGACATTCAGGGCAGTTGTAGACTATGACCTCTGTTTGAGACTTTCAGAAGTCACAGCCGTGCACCATCTTCAAAAGCCCCTGTACTACTACCGTAAGCATTCAGGAAACATAACTAGCCACAAGCTAGAAATAAGATACTTGTCTTCTAGAGCGATCGCATCCGCTCGCAAACGTCGCAGCTTAAACAAGCTTGATTATTAAAAATCAAATTTGAGTCAGCAGTTGTTGTATCCGGCTCGTGGGGAAATTGAGAAGATTTTTCAGAGACTCAAAGGTAGAGGGCAGAAGCGTTCTGGGGGTTGAGGTTGGATTTTTTGGGAGAAAATTTGCCCGTAACTCGAAAAATTCACAAATTGGGTGGGGAAACGTCTAAACTAATGAAGAAAAAATCACAATTAAATTCCACTCATTCTTGACCAGAAGAAACAACAATGAACTACATCGTATCAGGACATGGTGGTCGGTGGGCTTCGCCTACGCACACAGTTTTCCCTCCAAAGGGTTTCACCGTAAATTTCTTTGTTAATGACGGAGATATTCTTACTAACGAAGCGGCTTGGCCTATTTATAATCACTTACTTGCTGGAGACGAGAAATCGGTTAAAAGTAAGATTGTTAAGTCGGTTTCACAAGGACAAGCTGCCTACAACTATTCATGTTGGTATTACCCAGAACTCAAATGGAATTCTGGCATCTTTAAGGTGGGTGCAATCTCAACAAAGAACCCCATAATTGATTTGTCGAAGTATGATGAAGGCAATCCTCTTTCCCTTGGAGCTATGTTTAATATGCTACCCGAACCTGGAGTAATATACTGGGTAGCCTGCCAAGTGGTTAGTTAAACTGCCAAAAATGTCAGAATCATGAGGTTTATTATTCTGGATCGGCTTGGGAAGAAGCGATCGCCTTTTTTGTCGGGAGAAAGGAGAGTGCTGCGATCAGAGAATTATCGAAGCACTGCCAGACTTTTGATGAGTAGGGGCTGAAGTAGCGATCGCTTCCAACGGGCGCTCCGCGCCATCGCACCCAAACTAACCCAGCCGAAAAATTCACGTCGATTCATATCTATCTGCTACCAAAATAGCCAATTTCAACTAGGTCAACAAACAGATATAATTTTCGGCATGAAGTATATAAGGATTTTTAGCCTGATGATACTCTCCAGCCAGCAATCTCCCTCCAGCAAAGCACAATCTAGACTAACTCTATGCTATTTACACGCATCAGCATGACGGGTATTTTTCGTAAGCGTCGTTCCCCAGTTGACGATAACCAGAGCAGTGATTGAAGCCGTTACGATTTGTAAAAACTTTGATGGCAGCAAGGCGATCGCTCAATTGATTAAACTAGAGGATTGCTCAAGTTCTCATTTTGCAGAGAGTGCCAGTTATTCTGAGTCCATCAGTGAAAGCTGAGTTGTATACTTTCGCCTCAAACAAAAATTTATTGTCTAGTTGGCTGACTAACCAAAAGAACATTGTATTAACTACAAATCATTAACTTAATGCTGCCACAAAATATTTTCTATGCCTAAAACCTTCACAGAAAATCAACTAAATAACTACAAACAAGATGGTGTTTTTTCCCCAATTCCTATATTGTCTTCTGATGAAGCAGCACGATATCTTGCCTTAAGTAATCAATTAGAATCTTCTCTGGGAGATCAGCTAAAACCAGTAGAGATCAGTATGCAAATGCATCTTTGCTTCCGTTGGGCATACGACTTAGCAACACATCCAAAAGTGTTAAACGCAGTTGAAGATATCCTTGGTCATAATATACTCATCTGGTATACAACCATATTCTCAAAACATCCTCATGATCCTGCTTATGTTGAATGGCATCGGGACGCAAAATACTGGTGGCTAGACCCAGCGCAAGTAGTTACTGCATGGATTGCTTTAAGTAATAGTTCAATTGCCAATGGCTGTATATATGTTGTTGTGGGTTCGCATCTAAATGGAATATTGCCCAACATTGAGACATTTGCCAAGGATAATTTATTAACTCATGAGCAAGCAATTCCTCTCGATGTTAAGAGTCAAGAAGCAACTAACTTAATTATAAATCCTGTAATTCTCAATCCTGGGGAAATGTCGCTGCATAATGTCCGCACTATTCACGGTTCAAAACCAAACAATTCTGATGAAAAGCGCGTTGGTTTTGGAGTTCGCTATACAGTACCCTCAGTAAAAGATATCGGTCGGCGCCCCAAAGCTATTCTTGCTCGCGGTTATGATAGTTACAATAATTTCGATCTCGTCGAACCGCCCGTAGACAGAAGTATAGAAGAGTCTCTTCGCGCCTATAGAGAATTGGCGTTGCTGAATGATGGCATATTTTGAGCAAGGGGGGTCACATATCTAACTCAAACTTTCTGATTTCCATAGACTTTTCTAGACAAATCTTATTGGCTATTGGCGCTTTATCCAGAAAGTTCCAGAATTCAGTCTCACACCAAGGAGGAACCCAGGGGCCAGAACGACAAAGCGTCACTTTATGAAAAACCGTATCCATTTTTCTTCCCCGATCAAATCGTCTGTCTACAGGTAAAGCTGGTTCTGGTTCTGATTCAAAAGCCTTGACTCGCCAACGAGGATATCGCATCTTCAGCTTTGCACCTCTTCGCCAGTAAACAAGCATCCAGCTTCCGCAAGCAACAGATTTTTGCTGAATAAATTCCCCAAAAGATTTGTTGTATCCGCAGTCATGATGAGCATCAAACAAATAGACGCAATTTACATCCTCAACCACATCTACATGAGCACTAAATACGTTGGAGTCTGAATAATATAAAACGCAGTCAGCAGCAAACTTAAACCTGTCCCAAAAATTTAGGTAATTATCTACTATTTTAGGCAAAGGTAAATCGTTATTCAAAAAATCACTTGCTCTAGCTTTCCAAAGCTCATTTTTCCGAAATTCGGAAATATTTTCTTCATATGTCCAGTCATACAAATGCCAGTGGGAATGTTGAGGATTATCGGCATAATTGGGAAAGAAAAAATCGAAGTCTACTGCCAGTAAATTAACCATCTTTAATTGTTAATTGTTTAATCAGGTGGCTTGTCTTACTTAACCTAACCATATCAGATCAGCTATCTACAGCCCAAACACTTTGCACCTCAATTATTGATTGCGTCAACAAAAATTATTCCTTCCATAACTAAGTAAGCAAGTATAGGAACAACGTCCGATTCCCAGTCAAGTCCTGGCAACCAACTTACCACATCACTACCAGTAAAACTTTCATGGCTGAATAAGTTTTGCACAAAGCCCTCATTTACTGGCTTCAAAATAACTTCTTTATTGCCAACTCTTACTTTGTACTCATTTTCATTAATTATCGAAGTTATTGCTCGCTGCCAGCCAGGTCTTTTAAATATAGTATTAATTCCCTGAGGAAAAATGTTAAATCCTGCTTGATAGGGGAGAGAGTATGCATTAGTTGGTTGTTCTAACTTCTTAATAGAGTCTAGATATTCTGCTTGAATATCCTGATTAGAAATATAAGGAATTAGGTTTTGGAACAAGCTTTCCAAATGCTCGCCATAAGTTGTAGAAACATTTTCTCTCACTAATGGTAGACTCTGACGCCACTCTTCTTTTTGACGTAATTTCTGAGTTAGCCATTGGAGAAAGTCAATACCTGTAGGGCAGCGAATTCCCAGTGTTAGATGTAAAGATGGCTCCTCACAAGCTACAGCATAATGTAAGTGTCCTCGTGGTATATAGAGAAGGTCTCCTGGATTCAAAACACGGGTTAAGTAAGGTTCTCCAAGGGTAAAAATTGATGAAGCTGATATAGTATATTGAACAGGATACTTAATGTATGTATCTGGAAAAACGTACCACTCCTTTTTACCCTCTATTTGCAACACAAATACTTCATAAGTATCATAGTGATAATCAAAACCTTGTTTATCAGGCCATGAACAGTAGGTATTTATATGCATTTCACAGTTTGGCATATCTTGCTTCAGATGGGAAACAAATTCATCAAGTTCAGGAGTTTTTTGATGTATATTGTCAAGCTTAAGAGTTGCCCCATTCTGTAAAGCTTTGATAATACTGTTTTTTTCATTTAGTTGATTGCTAAAAGTTCTTAAAATTTTTCCTTCTTTTATTAGCGTCAGGGAAGAATCATTAAGTTCATGGAAGTTTAATATATACGTTAGCTTATCCCATGAAAAAAGGTTTTCAAACTTTTTAATTCCCCCACCAGAAATAAATATAGCTTTTTGAGTCCAGTATTCGCTGAGAAAGCTATTTATATCATAAGGACTCAATAAACTTGCAAGTGAGTGCATAACTAACTTTCCTGATAATTGGGATCTTTGCTGCCGAGAATGAATTCTCCTATTGAGGTTTCAGCATAGTAGTTGGTTCCCACTGCTTTAGCAAACAAATCGGAGTCACCATAGCCAAGAGCGCAAGGGGCAAGATCCATCGCTGTCGCTACTAAATACATGGTTTGATACAACACTCCTACATGCTTCAGCATGGTGGCATAGGCAATAGATTCATACTTCCAAGCTAGCCTTTGAAATCGAGATGCAATGATCATCAGCACCTGTGGTGGATCGGGGCTACCAGTACTTTGGCTGGCTCCTTTTAAAAGTTCTTCTACATGGTCAGTTTTGCCAGAAAGCCAGCAAAGTTGATGGGCTTCAGGAGCATAGTGGTACAGACCAGAGGGGATATCCTCGCAGATATTAACGACTAGATAAATTTCTAGTTCATAGATAGCACCTCCACAAGGATATGGACGACTACTGATTTGTGCTGGCTCCATTTTGATCAGAGTTCTAACTCTGGCTGAACGATAGAGGAATTCCCCTAACTGTTGGGCATTAAGGGAGGTTTGTCCATAGTTACGAATTGATGTTCTCTGTTCCAAAACAGAAGTGAAGGGGGGATCTACTGCTTTGAGGGTTTCGAGATCAGGTTTATAGAGATCGATACTGTCAGCAGACATCTTGGGTTTGACAGCAGGTAAGGTTTCAATCTTGCCTAGAAAACGGTAAGTTCCACCAGCGGGATTATTGTGTCTCCCTTTTCTACTTCTGGTATGAAACAGCAGATCGTGAAATTCCCATTGTGCGAGGGTAATGTTTTCTGCCTCTTCAAGAGTACCATTTTGCTGCACTTGAGATAACATCTGTGTGTTCAAAAGCAGGGCAACAAACTGCTGCGCTATTTCTTCTGTAATCCCAGAAATTTCAGTGGCAAGGTTGTGACAATTTTGAGGTTTAGCGAGTTTGGCAACTAAGGCTGCACTTCTCCAATTGGGCAAGATCACCTTTGCTTGGGACAGGGGAGACTCCAGCACCATCTGCTGCTCAACTTGGTGACAGTAGGCAAAGCGAGACAGGGTATATTGACACTGGATATCTACATCCCTAGCAGGAAATTGATTATCAGAAGCTATGGGAATTGCGATCGCCAGTGGGATATCATCTATAAACACTGAATGGCAAAGCCAACCTAGTTCAGAGAACTTCTGTAGGTGGTAAAACCACTTTAGCTTTCCCACAATGCGATCGCTCTGTTGCACCAAGTCCATGAGTTGCTGTGCTGTAGCTCCCTTGGTGACGAGAATATTCAGCGCTGTTCGCAATCCCGATGTCACCTGCTTAAAAGTCAACTTGCAGTCAGGACTCTGGAGTATAACCTGCTCACCTTCCGGCTCTTCGATTAGGGAAATATCTTTTCTGAAAGACAGGACGAACTGCTCCATAAATCAAGATGCCATCCTTTGGGACAAACTGATAACTTCCAATTGCTCATATAGATCACCTACCCATTGTTTGACCATCTGACGCATTAGTTCTGAGGCTACTTGTTGCTTGCCGATACTGTCTCCTGTAAACTGCTTAGTGCGATTTTTGGCATCATAAAGCAACACTCCCTGCATACAATTGAGATCAGCTGATGAGTAGGCAACCTGAAAAAAGTTTAAGAGTTTAGACCAGACTGCATCCGGCAATTGCCGATAATTTAACATTAAGGTATTAGTATCTCGATACTCTAGGGCAGTGCCACAAAAACGTGCTAAGACTCTGGCACAGTATTCTTCAGCTGGCATCAGCGAGACTTCCCCAGTCTCCAAACCAAGGAAACCAGCCACAAACTGTAAATTAGTCAAATTCTCCATCCATCCTGGTGGATTCTTGAATAATGAAACCATCACCTCAACCGGCTCACGGTAAACAAAAATCCAAGGAACGGTAGGAAAGGCTTGTTGAATTAGGGGTAGATTGAGGACATTCCAGCTAGTGAATTTGATCAAGTAATGCTGTTGCTCACCTTGCTGTTGCTGACCTAAAGCACTAACAATCCCTCGGAGCCAACTGAGGCGCTGGATATCAGTAATACTAGGGTTTAAGAACTGAGTACTGAGAATAGCATTAATCGGGCCAGCCTCAGCAATCATCAGATTTTGGGGCAAAGCAGCCAGCATTTGTGAGATCAGTGTCGAGCCACACCGGGACAGATGGAAAATAAAACCTGTTGGTGCTAGACCTGGGCTAATAGTCTGTAACTTTTCTAAAGCCTCAATTGATGTCCGCTGACGCAAAATGTCGGGTCGTTCCCGAAAACACCGCTCTACCGTTTGGTCAAAGAACGGCTCAGTAAAAGAAGCACGGCCCAGATGACACCATTCCAAAACAGGCTGATTCTGGCTAAACCAAATCTTAGTAGGAGTCCACCCAAATAACTGGCTAATTGTCATCGATTACTTTCCAGTTCTAATTGGTTCAACAGCAATTTTGCATGATTATGACAATATAGGTATCGGGTTGAGCTGCTCTTCTGTGAGCGATGCTGGCAACCAACCTAATTGAACAGGCACATCATAAAGCCGACCAGGGCCAAATCTAGGCCAATGATGGCGCAGCCCAGGGACAATTACCTTAACTACCCTCAAACCAACTTCGGGACGAGTTTGGTCGAGAATGAGAGTTTCCAGACCGTGTTCTGCTGCAATCTCTACACATTTGAGCACATCCTGCTTCAAATCGTCGCTCCAGAGACGGGGGTAATCGCCATATACTTTCGGGGCAATGTTTGGATCTGGGGCTAGGTAAGGCTGATTCTCACAGGTGGCTGTCTTGAACCACCTTTCCAGGTCTAGTAGATGGCGATCGTTTTTTCCTTTGCCACTATCAATGACATCATAAAGAATATTCTTTAAGGGCGTCATCTGGTTCATTTCGGTCACTGCCCGGAGAACGGCAATCTTTGGGTCAAAGTGGGCACCATAACCAAGCATTATTTCCTCTTCAGCTTGATCGTTGCGTCTAGAAATAGCTGCAAAGACAGGAATATTCATGTCGCTGGTGATATCTAACACCCAGAGGTCTCGTTGCTGATTTTGGTAATAGGCTTGCAGCGCTAACAAATATGGCTCATCAAAACTGGCTAAATCTACACTGGTTCTTTTTATCCGGTTGTACCACCACAAGGCGATGCTATCACGCTCTACCAACTCCAAAAATCCCTGAAGAATCGCCTCCTCTATATTATTGCCAGAGGCACAGCCGTTGGAATCTGTATGGCAGAAGCGATGGCCTTTAGGAAGCTCAGAACCGTAATAGGAGTAAGCTAGGGGTAGATACTTGAATGTTTGATGAGTCAGTGACCAAACAGGTGTCCATTCAATTTCCCGCTTTTCGTCAAATGGTTCCGGCACCTCTATTAGGTCTGAATTTTGCTGGTTCCATTCATGGCGTTTTTCGTACTGGGCAGCACTGAAGTGGATACAGCTATAGGGATGAATGGCCTTATCTCCCATTTGGGCATAGGTTGCTGTTACCCGGCGTTCATTACCTGTGTAGAGACCAGAATACCGTTCTAGGGCTTCGCAAAGGCCACTAACCTTGGACTGTAGGTCGGTCTTACCTTTCCCACCACTTTTGTTACATAAAACCCTGCGTAATTGTTGCAAGTTGTTGGCTGGTTCGTTGAAAAAATGGGCAGCAAAATAGACGTGAACTAGGCTATCTCCGTCCTCCGAAGTCCGCGCCAGTTGATTGACTATCCCAGTAATTGGGCTGATGTGATATTCATATTTTTTCAGGGTTTGCTCAGGAGAGACACTCCGGTGTCCACCATCTGTGGTGAACTGCTTCTTGCAGCTGTTAAGAATCAGGGGTTTAAGTTCCTGCCGGCGGAAATACTCTGGATCTCCGCAACAGGGACATTGGGGACGTCGCACTAGGGTGTGGTGTTGCAGGTTTAGCGACGCCATATCAAAGGTGACTACTTGGCCATCCAGATTTTCGTTTTCTCCACAGATAATCCATTTAGCAATTTCCGTTGCTGCCAGATTCAACCCTGTGTGCAAGGTGGAAGGAAGGATAGAAAGAGAAGTAGGAAACGGTGCTGAAATACCTTTCTTTTTCTGAACGAAAGCTTCAACTTCACGGTTGCTTCCCAGACGTTCAGCCAGACACTCCCAACAACCTGTTTTACCAGGACGAAAAATTGGCCCGATCCAAAGTATATTACCCACAGGTTTGATCAGCATCCAGGGCTGCTGCTTACTCAATGCTTCTCGGTTAAAAGCACTCAGCCCCACTTGCAGGTAGTCATCCGTAAGTACCACGGCTAAGTCTGCCTTGTTGTTGATGCTGATGTTCAAAGATTGTAAGGCAGCAACAAAAGGTTCTATAGGTATCCCACCGAAGGATGTCACAGAAACTCTGGTTTCATGTAAGCGGGTTGTAGCAACACTGCTATCAATATTTAGTGAATGCCAAAAAGCAGCAACTTCTGGGGTTAGTGTGTGATCAGCTTCCGTGATGTAACCACCCTCTTGCAAGAGCATCAAAGCACAGTAAATTGTGGCGGTGGAGAACTGTCCTTTTAGCTTGTTGACTATTTCATCCGTAGTATAGTGACCGTTTAATAAAGGAGCTAACTGGCAATGGAGACGGCCGCTGAGAGCGAAATGGGTTGACTCGGTTAGCAGATAAACTGTGTCTGGTTCGATAATTTCGACATGAAAATGCTCTTTAAAGGTCGGTTTATTAAACATAAAATTAGAACTTCAGTATTTTTAATTGGTTTTAATCTGTTGAATCAGCATAAAAAATGGGCTATCAACCAAATTTAAACTAGGACGTCTTGATGAGGGTATATGCATCGCTAATACGGTCATTCTCAGATGTCTTTACTGAAGAGATAGGGAAGAAATTTGGACTTTTTGATACATTTATGCTAAATATTATTGACTAATGCTCAAAGTAAGAGAATAGCAATGTTTTTTTTCAAGGAACAACTTTGGATCTACAACTGCACGGCTTTCCCTTGAACATGGGTAGTTAAGTAGAAAGACATAAATAAAAATAACTTTGTAAAGAAATTTGAAATAGTCTAAAACCCTCTTGCCTATCCCAACGACAAATATTTACGCTTATCTACTTAGTCCTATGAAAGTCACAAAATATTACCCGTGGGAGTAAAGTGTTTGCCCCAAAAATATCTCAACTTAAATCCCTCTTTCGTTACTCTGGTGAAAAGCTAAAAGCTAATCTTTGGTGCAGATAGCTTTTATAACCGTGGAGGAAGTTTTTTTGCCATTAAGCTTTGCTCTTCCAAAATCAAGGTTGGTAAATATTTTCTCCGAAAAGTAACAAAAGAGGGTTAAGTTATGAGCCGTAAGTTTTTGGAAATTTAGTATGGTCGCTATGGGTCAAAGCGGTCAGGGGCTTCATCCTCTATCGTAGCAACCCTTGCTAGTGCAGTTCGGCGGCCTACCTCCTGACACGGCATCTAACTGCTCTTGAGTCAGCCCCTCTTCTGCATAAATAGCCTTTAGCTCCTCAATTGTGAAGCTGTAGCCAGATTTTTCAGCAAGTTGGACTACAACTTCGGGACTGTCTGCGATTTTCAGCTTATCTGCTAAGGCTTTGTCGTTTTCAACAGCCTTGAAAAATTCCTGAACGGTTTCTTTAGACATGATGACTTTCTTATTCCTTGTACAACAAAATGAATCTTATTAACCCGGTTGAGTATAGCTTCTGAATCTGAACGCTTTAAGATCCAAGACTACCTGGGTAATTAGCTTTATGCCAGCCAATTTTTTGACTTAAATGAATAGTATCGAACCTGTCTGAAATTTTTAGTCATGATATATCAACAGAGTCATAGGCTACACTAGCTTAGGCAGCAATATATTTTTTTGTTACAAAAGAAAATATTTTATCTATATTACCAGCGCTGGTTCGTTTTGGCTGCTTTTCTTATTTACCGATCACAACTTCATAGACACCTAATACCAAGTTGCTAGCTAGAAAGAATATTTCTGAAGAGAAGAGAAGTCAAACATTTTATTTCTTAAATTAGCGATCGCTATGCGGGTGCTGTTGCCCAACTATTCTAAAAGGATGGTTGCACCGTACCTTTGGCACGGCGGAGGCTTGCTGTATCCAGCAAGCCTCGGCAACATACGCGCCATCGCCACACCTCTAGTCCTTAAATCAGTGGACAAAACTAGACTATGCGACATAACTATAACCATCAATCCGATGAACTAGCCGACAATACTTATGTCTCACAGGACTCACTTTACCAATTGAAGTCATCATCTCAAAAACACCAGTTGCACGGACAACCAATCTACCAACATGACTGGCGGCAAACTTTCCACTAGGTAAAATAGCCCGAACCATATCACCAGTTTGAAATCCAAAGATCGTTATCAGGTGAAATGGGATTAATCCCCAATCAACTCCACCGCATCTCGTCCATCTAAATCTTGTAAATAAACCTTAACAATCTCTTCTTTAGCGGTAGGCAGCTGCTTGCCAACAAAATCTGGGTGAATTGGTACCTCACGATGGCCCCTGTCTACCAACACGGCTAAACGAATCACCTCTGGTCTACCGTATTCGTTAACCGCATTTAAAGCAGCGCGAATTGTTCGTCCTTTGAAAATCACATCATCTACAAGCACAACCGTTTTTCCTGTGAGGTCAAAAGGGATATCGGTTTTCGCTGGAGTCCGTAATCCAATTTTATCAAGGTCATCACGATAAAATGTAATATCTAAGGCTCCTACAGACACGTTGATACCTTCAAGATTCTCAATCTGACGCGCCAATAATTCAGCTAACAGCACACCTCTAGTAAAAATACCGAGGAGTACCAATTGGGACAAATCGCGTGTCCTTTCCACTATCTGAGAGGCCAGACGAGTCAAGGTACGACGAATTTCTTCTGATGAGAGAATTTCAATTACTTTGGCAGACATAAATACTGGTAATGGGTAATGGGTAATGGGTAATGGGTAATGGGTAATGACTAATGACTAATGACTAATAAAATAGCCGTTACCCCCAACCACAGGAAAAAGGAATATCGAGTCAGTTGTAAAGCATTCTGTATGACAGTTGGCGTGATGGGATTAATCGCATCTCCTAACAGTGGTTTAGGTTTCGCTACCCCGCGATACCAATTTGTACCTCCCATCTGCACACCCAAAACAGCAGCATAGGCGCACTCACTCCAGCCAGAATTGGGACTAGGATCGGTAAGTGCATCCCGCCGACAAATTTGCCAAACATGGAGGGGTTTAGCTGATAGCAGTGCCAGACTTATAACTGTTAATCTACAAGGGAGCCAAGTTAAGCAATCTTCTAACCGCGCACTGAACCACCCCAAATAAGTATAGGGTGCTTCCCGATAGCCCACCATTGAATCCAGGGTACTGCTAGCTTTATATGCTAGAGCTAGGGGAGCGGCTCCCACAGCAGGTATAAACGCACCCACAATTGCATAAAAAAGCGGAGCCATTACCCCATCAGTGGCATTTTCTGTAACAGTTTCCAGCACGGCTCGCAAAATCTCTGGTTCTGAAAGGTTTTCTGTATCTCGACCAACATAATTGCTTAAAATATGACGCGCCTCCTCCAGATGTCCTGCTATTAAAGGTTGTAAAACATCTGTAGCTGCTGCTTGCAAACTCGAAAGAGCAAAACAACTAGCTAGGAGAATGCTTTCTAAAGCAATTCCCAACCAGGGATGCAGGCGTCTGGCACTTTGAATGATAAAAGAGCCGAAGAAACCACTACCAATTATTAAAAACAAGCCTAGCAGAATTCCAGCTAGGCGCTGTGTTAGAGAACTCTGACAATATTGCTGAGAAAATTTGCTCAAGCGAGAAATTAACCACCCCATAACTCGCACTGGATGAGGCCAACCCCAAGGATCACCAACTAAGTAATCTAAAATTGCCGCAATAATTAAGATATAGATGTTATTAGTCATGAGTTATGAGTTAGTTGTCAATTGTCAGCTGTTAGTTGTTTTGCCATTGACTACTGACCACTGACTCTTGACCAATGTCAAACAACAAAACTAGCTCCTTCACCCAGGGATGCTTGCCAGCTACGAGCATCGTAATAGAGATCTGCCAGAGTAATACTGAACAAAGCTTCTTTGAGCTTTTGGTTGAGTCTGTGCCAAAGGGTAAATGTTACCCAATCTTCAGCTTGTGCAGGTGTAGTTGCATTATGGGGTAAGTGAGCGACGGTTTCCCCGACTGCCTCTAAAATTTGTCCTATAGAGATTTGTGCAGGCTCTCGTGCTAATTGGTATCCACCGACGCTGCCGCGAATTGATTTTACTAATCCAGCACGACGCATTTCTATTAGCAGCTTTTCTAGATAAGGCGCAGGGATATCTTGACGATTGGCGATCGCTCTTACAGATACAGGATCATATCCTGGCTGTAAACTCAAATCTAGCAACGCCTTCACACTGTAGTGTCCTCTGGTCGTTAGTTTCATTTGTCAGTTATCATTGGTTATTTGTCAGTTGTCAGTTGTTTTGTCACTGACCAATGACCAATGACTAATAACTAATAACTAGGGATCAGCTTTGCTTATAGTTCTGTGTCCCAATGATCATCCTCAGCAAGTTGACAACTTTTTCCCGTTACGTTAAAAAACTTAAACAAATACAGTCTAGCAGTAATTCACCAACTATATATAGCTATCAGCATTGCTTTGATTCTATTTTATAAAATGTCTCGACAATATTGGTAATCGCGCAACAATTTCGCCTATGAGTGTAATATACTTGTTCAGGCTGAGATCAAAACTAAAGGATTTTGTTCCTATTAGCTCGACCTCAGCTAAAATAAAATCGATTCAACCACTTCAAACATTCATTTTCGACCTAAGTTGATGCCTAAACAGAAAAAAATAGACCCCCTAGTCGGTGAAGAACTACTCAAAAAAGTCAAGGAGCTAGAGAGCGAGAGCAAAGAAGATAAAGCCAAACAGTGTGGCTACTATACCGTTACCAAAAACGGGATAGAGCGCGTCAATATGATGAAATTCTTAAATGCCCTAATTGATGCTGAGGGCATTCAGTTGGACAGTACGCCTAGTGCCAATGGTCGTGGCGGACGTAGTGCTAGCTATAGAATTAGTGTGCAATCGAATGGAAATTTACTGATAGGTTCAGCTTATACGAAACAGATGAATCTCAAACCTGGTGATGAGTTTCTGATCACTTTAGGGAAAAAGCACATTCGTCTGCGGCAGGTAGACCCAGAAGGCAGGGAAGATGCTGAAACCGTAGAAGCTACAGCTTAATAATATAGTCAGTTGTCAGTTGTTTATCTTGGGCACTGACCGCTGACCATTTACGGGCGGATGGAATGAGATATAGTTTATTCCCATAATATTCATAGGTTAAACCCACCCCTACGGACTAATAACTATATCTGTTGTTGGTAAAACTGGTAAATAGCGGCGTAGTGCTTTACGAGTGAATGCCAAATTACAGGTTAAGGCAATTTGCTCTCTTTCTAGTAAACCCAAAATGCGATCAGGGTTGTCTCGCTCTACCACTGGTAATTGATGTAAACCACGCACGGCCATGCGGTCTAAAGCCTCAGATAAGGGTTCATCATGCCAAGCATAAAGGATTTCCGTGGTACAAATATCTATCAGAGTTTGACTGGATAAATTATCATGAATATCCGGAGGCGAATTAGGGTAAGTTTGCCAAAGGGAAAGGGTGCGGTTAATATCTTCCAGAGAAAGGATACCAACTAATTGCTCGGCATCATCAATTACTAAAGCACTTCGTGTGCGATCGCGTGTCATTTCCACAGCTGCTTCTAACACCCCTAGAGTTGCAGGCAGTTTTTTCGGGCAAGACTGCATAGCATCTTCTACCAAAATTTGCTGCACAATTTCCGCCTGTTCGTCTTTCAAACCAGAAAGACCAATTTGTTGTAGATTTGAGTTGGAGTTAAAGGTTGGCTTAATTCGTTCCACTAGCCACACACTCAAACCTACCGCCGCCATCAAAGGTAAAACAATGCGGTAGTCGCGGGTTAATTCAAACAGCATTAAAATTGATGTTAACGGTGCTCTGACACTACCAGCCAAAACGGCAGCCATTCCCACCATTGCGTAAGCTGGGGGAGCAGCCATCTGCTCGCTAATAGTCGGGACTACTAGAGCCAAAATCTTGGCATAAGCTGATCCAAAAGACGCACCCAAAAACATGGCTGGTGCAAATAACCCACCAACGAAACCACTACCAGCACTGATTGCCGTCATCAGTAGCTTTACCACCAGCAGGGCAACTAACAAATTCAGGGAAAACTCCTGATCTTGAAGCATGGCTTGCACAGTACCATAACCGATGCCCAAAATTTGCGGGTATTGCAAAGCTACTACACCAACAATCACACCGCCAATAATCGGATGAATTGGCTGAGGAATTGGTCCCAAAAAACCAAACCCCGGAAGCCGCCCAGCAAAGCAGGCTTTTGCTAACCGAATTGATTCGGTATAAGTTAGGGAAACTAGACTTGCGCCTAAACCCAACCCAAGATAAAGGGGTAATTCTAGGGGACTGCGGACTTGGTAAACAGGTAAAGCAAAAGCAGGCTGTGCCCCCAAACCAATTTGTGCAATTAACGCCGCCACCACCGCGGCTAGAAGCACCACACTCACAGCAGAAGTAGCAAAAGATGTAGCTCCCATCACTACCTCTAAAGCAAAAAATACTCCAGCGATGGGAGCATTAAATCCAGCAGCTAACCCAGCCGCAGCACCAGCTCCCAAAAGCAAACGCTGTCGCTCTTGAGAAACCTGTAGTACGTCAGACAACAACACCCCAAAATTTGTGCCAATTTCTACACTTGGCCCCTCTGGTCCTAAAGAAGCACCACTACCTAAGGAAACAGCGGCGGCCAGCATTTTTGTCACTGGTCGCAGTTGTCGCTTGACCTCTGTTCCTTGAGAGACGGCGATCAGAGATGAAAGTCCAGGGCCAAAGTCTTGAGTGCGCCAGCGCATTAAGCCAACGATAAGTCCACCTAGGGTGGGAACGCAGGCTAAAGACCAAGCACCCCAGACGCCAATCTCACCCATTAAATTTTCCAGCATTAGGTCATGAGTTAGCTGGATCAAATAGTGAAAGGTGACCACGCCCATACCAGTACTACCGCCAATTAAAATGGCTAAAAATAGCACAACTGTTTCTGGGGATGGTTGAATACGGTTAATTAGGTGGGTTAAACGAGCGGAAGGTGTGGGAAAAGCAGGTAGTTCCGTTACCTTCCTCAATTGAGTGGGAGGCAAGAGAGTCATTAACAGGCGGTGTGCAGGGTAAATGTAAGAAAAAATTTAAATCTTTATCTGTTACTTCTCATTGTGAGCCATTATTTAGCAACCAGACAAGTATGCTTGATTGGCTTGATTTACAAAGGGTTGGTAAAAAAATGCAACTACTCACAGTTTTTGTGGGGAGAATGGTTAAATGGGAGAGAATTAATAGTCAATGGTCAAGGATCATTAGTAGATCCGGGTGAGCGCAGACAGTATTTTCTGTAAAGAAAATAGTTGGGCTGTAGTCTTATTTGATACGGTAGTGGCAAGCAGTAACGAGGATTTATCCTCACTGAAATCTAGCTATAATCCTGTTACGACCATGTAGCTCTTCTTAGTAGCCATAAAAATGTATGTGTAATTCATGACTAATGACTGACCATACTGAGCAGTATACTAAGTGTTGAGCAAAATTCAATATAGCTATTGTTATAGAGCGAGTAAATGGACTAGGCGGACGAGGTAGATGAATATACACACCTTTGATAATCATTATGTTACTTGCCCAATTTGCCAAAGAAATACCAGGACAAAGCCAGTCAGGACTTGCATCGGCTTGTTTAGTTGTCCTTATTGCCAGGAACGCCTGGTAGTCTGTAAAAGTGGTCATTACGTCCGCGATCCGTTTACCTGGAAACAGATAATGATCTCTTCGGTACTACGTCGTCAAAGCCGACCTTTAGCCAGGATTATCAGGGATTTTGCCCTGCTCAAACGTCCTGTGGTAGCTTTGGCTGTGGGCAGTGCAATTTTTTTTAGTCTGATTGCTATCACCCAAGAAAACACTGGTTACGATTATCAAATGGTTCCAGGAACCGAGAAAGTTAAAGAAGCAGGAACAGAATTTCTATAAGTGTAAGCCTAAACTTTGGTATAAATCGCCTCTTTCGCAGTATTTGGCAATATTATATCAAAAAATACTCCTAAGACACTGTGTCCCATCTTTGAGATGAGCGGGTAATGGGTAATTACCAATTACCCATTACCAATTACTGCCAGAAGCACTCTACAGTCGGCTGGTATCTTTGGTAATCAGCTTCCAACCTTCGGCTTGATCAACTAGCTTGATTGACTCTAGTTGGAGATTATCTAAAGCAGATGTATTTAGCAGGAAGTAGGGTTGCCCATTGTACTGCCAATAATATTGCAATTCACCAAGAGAAGCGGGAATAATGGTGCGATCGCTATAAAAATCTAATGACGGACGATGGTAGGCAAAAGATGTGTATATTTCCCTGTCTGCTGGATTAGCCCGCTTGATCATTGCCGCAACTGGTTTAACTGGATAAGCTTCACCTAATTCCCAAACCCAGTAGTTAGATTTCATCAACAGCAGCAGGGAAATATAACTTCCCCAAAATAAAATCTTCAGAAACTGCCCGTCGCCTCGCTCTGCCAAAATAGCTGATAAAGTCATAGTCAAAGCTACTGCGGCAAAAATCATCTGTAAGTCGGTTTTTGGTGGACTATCCCAACTGAAATAAATGCTACCACCTGAAGCGACTACAGCCAGTATTGCCAAACCAGCTACCCAGGCGCGGGGATAGGATGATGAGAGTATAGGCAAATTTTCTGTCTCTGCTAGTTGGACACCGAAAGCTAAGGCCAAACTAGGGTAAATCGGAAATAAGTACCAGGAAAATTTGGTACTCATCAGGGAAATTAGCACTAGATAAACGCCACTCCAGACGATGATCAGTTTTGCCCAGCTAAGATTGCGATTTTCCCAGGTTAAGCGGGCACTTTGCGGTAAAAATAATAGCCAAGGCCATGTCCACTTGATAATTTCTATGAAATAGAACCAAGGTGGCTCTGACTTCTCGGTGACAACTGTACCAATACTGTTGAGGGATTGAGTTACCAAGCTAATTTGGCCGAAGTCGTAACGATAGTGCAGTAGCTGGGCAGCATACCAACAAGCTACAGGCAGACTGCCGATGATCACTGCTATCCAAAGATAGTAACTGGTGAGTAGTCGTGGTGTATCCCAAAAGAGAAAGACTATCGCCATCGCCCCAAGTAAAAGGCCAATCATCCCTTTAGTGAGGCAAATCAACCCAAACCCGATGCCCACGCCAAGACAGTAACGCAAATCCCGGCGCGATCGCAACACACACAACATCATCACCATCAAAAAGCTGACAACCGCACCATCCAACATCGCCAACCTTCCGTGACGTACTACGGGTAGCATAGTCAGGTAAATCAAGGCACTATAAACAGCTGCCCAACGTTGGCGAAATATCTCTCGTCCAATGCCATACAGTAAAGGTACGGAAGTTGCTGTTAAAATTGCACCGGGTAAACGTGTTGTCCACTCATTCACACCGCCCAGGGAATAAGCCCAAGCAATTAGCAAATGCATTAGGGGAGGCTGATTTTGGTACGCTACACCGGACAAAGTTGGGTAAAGCCAATGCATTGAACCCAATGGGGCACGCCAAATTTCTCTAGCCACTTGTGCCACAGTACCTTCATCCCAATCTCGTAGCGGCAGTCCCCCAAGATTGATGCTAAATAGTAACACTGCTGCCAAAAGCAGTACTATCAGCCATACCCAATCAACCCATTGATCAACCGCGCGATGCTGTTTTTCTAGATGACTCCAAATAAAGCTTCCTTCTGGCATATTCTACTATAATCATCATTATACTTGCTGGTTTGATTACATAGAGACGACTAGCAAATCTCCAATGCTCTCACCCAGGAACAACTTATTTTCTGAACAATTGCTAGATCCCAAATTAACTCAATTGCCTCTGAACAGTGAGATTTTTTTGCAGGGGAGTTTTTCTTACTTATTTGTCAAATAATTTAACAACTATTCCGCTGGATAGATGATACAAATATTACAAATACAAACTAGTTAATTTATCTCCTTCAGGTGTCTGTAAATGAGCATACCTTTTGTCTTAGATGTAGCCATTGGTTTAATTTTTATTTACTTAATTTTAAGTTTGCTAGCCTCAGAAATTCAGGAACTGATTACTACGATACTGCAATGGCGTGCTGTCCACCTCAAAAAGTCAATTGAAATCTTGGTGGCAGGTGATGCAACAAAGTCAGAAGACCCTAGTGTAATCAAGCTTGTAAACGACTTGTACGAACATCCTCTAATTAAAAGTGTAAATCAAGAAGCAAAAGGATTTTTAACAACCTTACCTCGCAAATTTATTTGGTTCTTATCATCTCTTCCAGTCAAATTATCTTTATCTGGAGAAAAAAGAACTAAAACTATTTTTGGATATACAGAAAATCAAGAGGGAGATACTAAAACTCAAAAGCATAGTGCGCCATCTTACATCCCTGCTGAAACTTTTGCTACCACTCTTATGGAGACATTAGGAATTCCCACACTTGTGCAAAAGTTAACTGAATCAAGACTAATGAATTTTAAGGATGAACAGTTACATGAAATACAAAAAATACTGTTAAAACTACGGGAATATGCAAATAATCAAGCAAATGACAACTTAACTAAATTTTCCGATAGTATCTATGCAGAATTTACAGAGAAAGTTGAACTAGGCTTTGGAAAAATTATTGAAGATTTCTGCAAAGAGAAAGTTGATTTGATTACTAGCATTGATCGCATGGCACTCATTGTGGATAAATATATAGATACTTTTGAATTAGATATGCCAGAAGATGAAAATATTGGCAAAGTATTGCAGAGGTTGAAATTTTTAAGAAAAGATATTTTTGACAATGTTGAACAGACTATCTCACTCAGGGGTTTGCGACCTAATATTAATGAAGTTGTTCAATTAATTAATACAGGTAGTGATATTCACGAGGAATTTAAAAATGAATTTAATGATAAAGATAGCGAAGCTTATCAAACCTTTGAATACTTCAGTAAAAAGCTTGAAGAATTCAGTAAAAAATTGCCCCCATCTGTAGTAGCTAATATGTCTATTTTGGCCAAGCGTGCCCAGAGGAAAGCTAAAACCACAGAAGAAGGAATATATATTTTAAAAAAAGAACTTGAAGAAACCTTTGATAACTCAATGCAAAGAGCCTCTGGTGTCTACAAGCGGAATGCTAAAGGAGTAGCAATTTTAATTGGCCTGAGCATAGCTGTTATTACCAATGCAGATGCATTTCATATTGTTGGCAGATTATCAAAAGATACAGGAATACGTAGTGCAATTGTTACTAATGCCGGGCAAATAGTGGAAAATAACTCATCAGTAGATTTAGCAAAGGTTAAAAAAGAAACTGATCAGGTTTTGACGGAAATTGCTCTACCGATTGGTTGGAATGATGTTAATTTAGAACAGCAATTTAACTGGAAACCACATCAAAAGAAGGGTTCCGCTATTTTTAGAGTTTTAACGGCAATTCCTGGTTGGATTTTGAGTGGTATCGCTATTGCTATGGGTGCGCCTTTTTGGTTTGATTTACTCAATAAAATTGTGAATGTGCGGAATGCGGGTAAACCACCGGCTTCTTCTGCTAAAGATTAGGGTGATAAGTTCCTCGGTGGTGATGTGCTAGCTACTTTCGGTGAAAAACCCGAATGGTGATAACCATCCGGTAAGCGAGTAAAACGTGGACTTATCAAACAGCCCTCGGCTACAAACTCAACGCAGATTGCAACGGCTGTATAGTGCATAACTCCTACAGTTAAAAACTGTAGGAGTCTGGCTTGTCAGTTCGTGAACTGTAAAGACTCAGTACTGTCTGTAAGTATTGTGACTACGTTATTTTAATTTTGCTATTAAATCATTAAAAACCCACTTTTTATAAGGATTTCAGCAATATAACAGCAAATACAAGCTAAGTAATTTATACAAATTTCAAGTTATTTTACCTAAACTTTATATTTCTTAGTAAAATGCATGAGATGATACGGAGGAAGTAAGCAAAATCGCTGATAATAAAAATCACCTTAATTTTTCTCTCGCCACATTAAAAGGTGGGATTAGAGCTGAAAAATCTTGATTTTGCTACTGTCTGCAGTTCGTTAACAGAGCTTGTAGATGGTGTCTCGCCATAATTACTTAACCAACATCTCAATAACTAGATTCGGTAAAACAAATGATGAATTTCAAGAAATATATCAGCGGTGGAGCGGCTTTTGCTGGTAGTGCCTTGATTTTAAGCAGTACTCTAGCTGTTGCGCCTGCTCAGGCAGCTTCGATCTATGGTACGGTTAATATCTCTGGATCTGCTACATTTGCCAACCCAAATGAGGCGGCTCCTGCAACAGACACAATCAAGTTTTTAACATCCGTAGTTGATACTACAACAACTGGTAGCTTCACTTCTTTAATTGGAACAAGCGCTACTGTATCTGATGTTAATCTCGTTAAGAGCGGATCATCTTCTACCATGGGTTCGTGGACCGCTACCTCCTATACAGGTACCGCATCAAATCCCTTGATTCAGTTTGCGAATGGTCTGAAGTTTGATATTAATAATTCGTTCAACGTTCTCAGATTAGCCACAAGCGGTTTTACATTAGCTGCGACCGAGCCATTTTCGGGAACCTTTTATAACAGTTCCGGAGTAGCTGTGGGTAATGGACTTTTTACTGTAAATTCCATCGGCAGCCAAGGTAGTTACTCTGCCACCATAGAAGCTGTACCCGAACCTTTCACCATTTTAGGCTCTGCTACGGCTTTAGGATTTGGAGCGTTCTTGAAAAAGAAGCGTGCCGAAAAGCAGAAGCAAGCAACAGTCAGCGCTTAGTATCACCGAGAGTTGAGTTCGCATAATAGGTGCAAAGCTTGAAAGCTAACGCACTCAACCAAACTAGCTACATAGTGCATCTATCTTTCAGAAATCCCCTGTGACTCCCACAAGTCAGAGGGAGTTTTTCATTTGATACAATTTCACTAGACCGAAAAGTTCTGCGATGCCTTCTCTACGAGAGGCTACGCGAACGGCGGGCGTCATCTGTAAGAGGTTAAGGAAATTGCACATTTGTCAAGAAGGTGCAGTCCAAGGCGATAAATCTATCTTGGAGACTGGCTTTCGGAGATATAGCAGAAGGCACTAATATAAAAGGCAAAAGTAAAACCCTTATCATCTCCCGCAACTACTAAAAAATAAAAATAACTTGCAATTTCCACTCTTTACCCTGGCGAATAATCTCAATTTGCCGAATGAATTCGCGAAAATAAAATCGTCGTTCTGTTTCTGATAAGTCTAGCCAAAATTGCCGAATTGAAACAGCTTGGGCGACGGAACGCAAGTTCACCGGTGGGAGAGTCGCCAGCTTTGCTTGGAGGGCAGAAATTTCTGTGTGGAGTTTGTAAGCCCTTAATTTGGCGGTTTCTAGATCCAAAATTCCAGTTTCTGTTAAAGCGGGTAATGCAGAGAGGATTTCTTGTTGACGGGCGATCGCATCCCCTAAACTATTTTTAATGGCATCCAATTGGGGAAAATTCATCCCCGCAACCGCTAGCGGTAAGTCCCGACAAACGGTTTCAATGGTTTGTTCCAAAACTTCTTGGTAAGCAATAGCACGACATTTCGGGTTTTGAGGACAGCTAATAGAACGTAAATAAAGATACTCTTTGTCTTGGTGACGCTGGGTAACGCGAGTAACTCTCAGATGTGATTGACACTCAGCACAGACAACTAACCCAGCAAGAGAACGGTTAGCACTGGCGGTGCGAGGTGGTAAGCGACTGTTACGGCGGAGAATTCGGTCAACTTGAGCGGCTTCTTCTCTAGAAATTATGGGAATATGAGTATTAGAGATAATTTCATCATTCTGATAAGCTGTATCGCCCCGATAAACTGGATTAGTTAGCCAACGTCTCCCAGTTGTCACAGATATTTTTTTACCATATTTTTTTGCTAAATAACGAACTGCTCCCCGCAGGGAACCATAGAGTAAAAAGTTGTCAAAAAAATCTTTGACTACGGGTGAAGTGCTGCGGTCAATGGTATATTTGCCTTTACCTCTGCGGTAGCCATAGGGTGCTTTACCTGGTGGGGGTGCAGTTTCTAGACGATTGCGGGCGTGTCCTTGGCTAATGCGGCGACTGCGTTGCTGGCGCTGGATTTGGTGTAGCAAATTTAGCAATTCGACGCGCAGATGGGCATTTTCTGAGGTGTATGGTTGTTCGGTGACAATGACCATTACCCCCATTGTTTCTAGTTGGTTGAGGCGATCGCTCACTTGTTCTACACTATCCCCTAATTCTTCTAAACGGCGAATTAGAAGATAAGCTGCTGCTTCGGTTTGACAGTCTGTAAATAATTGTTGTAACTGGGTACGCTTCCCCAAATCTTGATAAACCTGATCTATCTCCCATCCCCAGTTAGTTTCATCGCTAGCAACTTCTAACAAAGGATCAGTGTAACTGTAGGCGATGATTTTCATTACACAAGAAAAAGTTATTGCTGGCTCAATTCAATAATATTCCCATCTGGATCTTGGGTGAAAAGGGCGGCGCGTCCAGAAGCGCTGGCTTGTATGGGATAATTTTGACTGAGTAATTCTTCCTTGGCGCTGTCTAAGTCAACAACAGAAAAGGCGATGTGGGGGTTACGTCCCCATTTTTCATTTTGGTTTTCTGTGGGGACTGTGGTAGAAACTATCAGGTGAAGTTGATAATTGCCAATTTGATACCATGCACCGGGGTATTTGAGAGTTCTATCTATTTTGGCTAATCCCAATACTTTGCTATAAAAGTGTTCGGCGCGTTCTAAGTCGGTGACGAGGATAGCGGTGTGGAGACTCTGGGTAATTTGCATTGTGGATAAAAGGCGATCGCATTTATTGCTTACTCTTTAGATTTTGACCTATTTGAACCGCAGAGAACACAGAGGAAAGAGAGAATGAGATGGGGATGAGTTTAAAAGCCTATACAGAAACCCCAGCCGATAATGCTGGAACTCTACCACCACCCGCCCAGAACTTTAGTTCAGGGCTAATAACTAAAGTCCGTTTTAACGGACTAGAAATTTATTTTAGTTGTCTAAAGACGACTTTCGTTATTAGACTCAGAATTCATTCGGAGGCGGGCTTTGGTAATCTCTCTAACGCCTTTTGCGTAATTTCTGCCCTATATTCATCTTTATATTCAACAAATATCTCTAACGCTTTCTGCAAATTAACCCTCGCTTCTGCATCATCTGTCTGTGCTTCTGCAAGCAGTCCTAATTGTCCATAGATTCTAGCTTGAGAATAGCGATCGCCTAATTCGATGCAGGTAGACAAAGCTAGTTGATAATTGCGCCGCGCTTCCTCATATTCCCCCAATTCTTGGGCAACCATTCCCAACTGATGGTAGGTGCTAGCTTGAGAATAGCGATCGCCAAATTCGATTTTGATAGCCAAAGCTAGTTGATAATTGCGCCGCGCTTCCTCATATTCCCCCAATTTTTGGGCAACCATTCCCAAATGGTGGTAGGTTCCAGCTTGAGAATAGCGATCGCCAAATTCGATTTTGATAGCCAAAGCTAGTTGATAATTGCGCCGCGCTTCCTCATATTCCCCCAATTCTTGGGCAAGAATTCCCAACTGGTGATAGGTGCTAGCTTGTTCATAGCGATCACCAAATTCGATACAGATAGCCAAAGCTAGTTGATAATTGCGCCGCGCTTCCTCATATTTCCGCAGGTCTTGGGCAAGCATTCCCAAATTGTGGTAGGTGCTAGCTTGAGAATAGCGATCGCCAAATTCGATTTTGATAGCCAAAGCTAGTTGATAATTGCGCCGCGCTTCCTCATATTCTCCCAATTCTTGGGCAAGAATTCCCAACTGGTGGTAAGTGCTAGCTTGAGAATAGCGATCATCTAACTTTTCAAAGATTTCTAAACACTGTTGATAATATGTCTTAGCCTGTGAAAACTGCCTCAAATTTAAGTAAGCAGTACCTAAATTAAACAAAGCACAACTTTCAACACTACTGTTTTTTAATTTTTGGGCAATACTTAAATATTTTTGATAATAAATAATTGCTGTTTCAAACTTTCTTTGCTCTGAGTAACAATCACCAAATGAATTCAAAATACTAGCTTTGAGATTTACATCCTGAAGACTATCAGCAATTTTTTCTGCTTTTTCTAAATACTGCCTCGCTTCTTCAGGTTTCCGCTGACTAATATAGGCAAGCCCTAACTCATGTAAAATATTACTACATCTGCGGTTATTTACCTCTGTAATCTGCTCTCCAGTTGGCTGATATTCCATCAATAGACGGTGTAATAAATCGATGCGTTCTTCTTGCTTCTCTAGTGGTTCTAATCTATCGACAATCTTATCAAATTTAATTATCTGAGCAATAGCATTTTCTCTAGTTATTTCTGGAGTTTTAAACCGAAATATTCCCGAACGCCAAGCCCAAAAATCAGGCGCAAATTTAGCTAAACGGGTAATGGCATAATCTGGCAGAATAAATAATATTGGATGAGGAACAGTTCTTTTATAAGCATCGCGGACAAAGTTTAAGTCTTGTAAAATTGGCGGATAATCACCATAAACGCCTATAGATTTTTCTAACCCCCGAATAACCAAAACTAGTTTTTTCTCAGGTTCTTTTTTAATATTTACTAGTTGTTTAACAAGTTCATCCCGGAGAAAACGCAAATTAGCATCAGGAAATTTGAGAATTTCAAATTGGATATTTTGACATTCATCATTTGTTTGTAATGCCGGGATCAATAAATCTATATCTGGAGGAAAATTAACTTCTATCAAACCCAGTGTGAAATTTTCGGCAAAGTCTATAAACGTAATTAATTCAGCAAATATTTCTTGATTAAGTGAGATAAATTGCCGAATTTCTGGGCTAAGGTGTGGTTGAGAGTGCGGCTGTAATTGCTCGTTGGAAGAATTCATTTTGCTTTACCACCGGATTTGGGTAATTCCATCGGTTATCGCCGTTGTATTCTAAAACTGAAGTATTAAATAGCATCAATTGTCCAATTTCATCTTTACTTACATCTTTGCTAATGCAAATTTGGGCTAATAATGGATAATGTTCTTCAGGAATAAACCTTTCAAAACTAAATTGTTGTTGTTTGACAGCATAAATAATATCTTCTGCTGTAATTTTGGGATGTTTGCGAGTACTTGCAGTTTGACAAGCTGTTCTCATCATTTGCATTAATTGGCGCACATGTCCCCCACTAGCTTTAGCTAAATTTAGCAATTCTTCACGTGAGTTAAAGACAGCATCAATATCTACTCGTTTTTCAATTAAACTCGCTACTGCATCCAGTCCCGCTTGTTGATAATTTAAATCGCAAATATCCCGTTTAAATTCATAGATATTCACCATTGGGACGATATGCGGATTACCATCAAACAAATTTAACGGGTGTTTTGGTGAACAAAGTACAGAAATTGGAACTGTATAAATAATTGTACAATGTAACTCTTGCAACTGAGACGCATAATCAAAAAACAAATGATTTGCTACTGTTGGTGTAACCCGATCTAAGTTGTCAAAGATAATCAGTAAACCTTTATAATCGGGAAATTTGTTTCTCAATTTAACGTAGGCATCACCCAATAATAAGTTAATATCTGCTTTTAGGCGAGACAAATCTTTTTCTAAGGTTTGGCGAATAGTGGTTTTTTGCTTATGAGATCCTTTAATTTGTGCCAACAATTTGACCATCAATTTAGCAATAAATGGCGCTTCTGGCTGGAGAGTTGCTTCGCCCTCAATACTTACAGATTTTTCTACAGTTTCTTCTGTTTCTTGGGTAATATCTTTAAACCAAGATTCAAAGCTTTTGAGTAGTTGAGTATCAAAACTTAAACCTAATTTTCTTAACTCAAATTCTACTTGCTTGATGACGATTAAATATAAATCTGTATAACTAGCATCATTAATATCTGTTTCTTCATTAACTTCTAAGTAAATAACATGATAATTTTGTTCCCAGATTTTTTGAATTCGCTTTAATTCCGTACTTTTACCAGAACCCCGATGTCCAGTAAACAAAATTGTGCTAAAATCAGCGGGTTCTTGAAAGTCTAAAATTGTACTAACACTCTCAACGGCTGAGGTTTTTCTTACTGCTGATAAATCAACATAGTATTTTTCGATATCTTCACCTTCTAGGGGTTCCAGGGTACAGACCTTAAAGGCTGATTTAAGAGTATTTGCCCGTTGAAAATTAGATAAAGGCATAGTTTTTTAGCAATAGGATCAATATAACTTTCTCTGATTCAGATTTTAAGCCATCAACGTTAATCTTGCACCAGCCAATTAGAAATCGCGGGTTACTCATTCACCTAGGCTAAGTATCAGATTCCGTTCTGCTTCTACGTAATTCAAAAATAATTTCTACCCAACCCATGTTATTACAAGTCCAAGAAAAAACAGATCGCCTAGATCGCTACCTTTCCCAAGAATTATCAGACATATCTCGTTCGCGGATTCAACAGTTAATTGAACAGGGTAACGTCCAACTCAATGACAAAGTTTGCACATCTAAAAAAATAAATCTCAAAATAGGCGATCGCATTACCCTAGAAATCCCAGAAGTCCAACCCCTCAAACTCCAAGCCGAAGATATCCCCCTAGATATTCTCTACGAAGACGACCAGCTAATTATCCTCAACAAACCCGCCGGATTAGTCGTTCATCCTGCACCGGGACATCCAGATGGTACACTCGTTAACGCCTTATTAGCACATTGTCCTGACCTCCCCGGAATTGGTGGAGTCCAACGACCAGGAATAGTCCATCGATTAGATAAAGATACAACTGGTGCGATCGCGATCGCCAAAACAGATATCGCCTTTCAACACCTCCAAGCACAACTCCAAGCAAAAACCGCACGACGAGAATATTTAGGCGTAGTTTATGGTGCGCCAAAAACTGAAAGCGGTAGCATAGATTTACCAATTGGTCGTCATCCCCAAGATAGAAAAAAAATGGCGATCGTCTCCATAGAACAAGGTGGAAGAAATGCCATTACTCATTGGCAAATCCGAGAACGCCTCGGAAACTACACATTAGTTCACTTCCAACTAGAAACAGGACGCACCCATCAAATTCGCGTCCACAGCGCCAAAATGGGCCATCCCATTGTCGGCGACCCAATTTATAGTTCTTGTCATTCTGTTGGGGTAAATTTACCTGGTCAAGCACTACATGCTTGGCGACTAAAGTTGCAGCATCCGATATCTGGAAATTTAATCGAAGTCACAGCCCCCCTTCCCCAAACTTTGACAACTTTGCTAGAAATTCTGCGCCGACGAATCGGCATTTATTCAGAAAACTAAAAAGAAATCTGAGAAATCTGAGAAAATTTTCAGATTTTTCTTAACTAATATTTACAAACTGTTACAAATAGCTTAGACATCAAAGCAGCAGTAAATAGCAGCAGTAAATGCTGTAAATACTGTTGTACATGATTTTTTTGATATAAGAAAATATGCTTAATACTTAAACTATTTGATAATAATCATGATTATTTGGCTACAAAAAATTGGTTAATGTTATATAAAAGACATTTATTATAAATAAATAATCTTTGAAACGCTTATGTAAAGCAACTTAATCTCGGTAGTACAGCACTTATAAGCTTAATCTGCTACAAAGTTTTTGAAATACTAGGAATTTTTATAAAGTTAAGTAAAGACAAATGTTTAATTGTAAATAAATTAATTAATCAAAATCACCAAAAGCTTTATAGGGAAAGAGCTTTCGCGGAATGTTGTATGGATTAACACATTTTCATGAAACTTAATAAAAAATTAAGGCAAGCAATATATAAAATACAAACAGCTTTTAAAAGCGATTAAAAAACAAGCAAAACTCAAACTTCTTTGGTTAGTTAATTGCACACAATAAGGTAATAATTTATGTCTTTGATGTGCAAAGATAACCAGATTTTGTCTTCAGTTATTGCCTTGAATAATTAATTGCAATTGAATAAGCAACAATAACCTTTAAGAGGAATAAAAAATGCTTGACGCTTTTTCCAGAGTTGTTGAACAAAACGATAAAAAAGGTTCTTACCTAAGCGCTGACGAAATCAATGGATTATCAGCCATTGTTGCTGATAGCAATAAGCGGTTAGATGTAGTCAACCGTCTCACAAGTAATGCTAACTCCATTGTGGCGAATTCTTATCGGGCTTTAGTCGCAGAACGCCCTCAAATATTTAACGCTGGTGGTGCTTGTTTCCACAACCGCAATCAAGCTGCTTGTATCCGCGATTTAGGATTTATTTTGCGTTATGTCACCTATTCAGTACTAACAGGTGATGCCAGCGCGATGGATGATCGTTGTTTGAATGGTCTGCGCGAAACCTACCAAGCCCTCGGTACTCCTGGTGATGCTGTGGCTTCAGGAATTCAAAAAATGAAAGAAGCAGCAATCAGTATTGCTAATGACTCCAATGGCATTACCAAAGGCGATTGCAGCCAACTGATGTCTGAAGTAGCTGGCTATTTTGATCGCGCAGCTTCTGCTGTTGTCTAATAAATAGATTTTGCCAGATTTTTTTCAAAGCTGATTGTTAGTAATTACTCGAAAATTGAGGAGATTAAGAAAATCATGAAAACACCTTTGACCGAAGCGATCGCCACCGCCGATGTTCGCGGTTCTTACCTGAGCAACACCGAACTACAAGCGGTATTTGGTCGTTTCAACCGCGCTCGTGCTGGTTTAGATGCTGCTAAAGCCTTCTCTGAAAATGGCAAAAAATGGTCAGAAGCAGCAGCAAATCACGTCTATAAAAAATTCCCCTACACAACTCAAATGAGTGGACCTCAATATGCCTCTACCCCAGAAGGCAAATCCAAGTGTGTACGAGATATTGACCATTATCTCCGCACTATCAGCTACTGCTGTGTAGTTGGCGGTACTGGCCCCTTGGATGAATATGTAGTTGCTGGCTTGAGCGAACTCAACAGTGCCCTTGGTTTATCTCCCAGTTGGTATGTAGCTGCTCTAGAGTTTGTCCGCGACAATCATGGTTTGAGCGGTGACGTTGCTGGTGAAGCCAACACTTACCTCAACTACGCGATCAACGCATTGAGCTAAACGCACACCCTTGGGTCTTTAGAAATAGATAAGTGCTAGATAAGTAGATTGACAAAATTAAATGTTTTTTTCGTAGCGCTACTACGAACATTACTTTTTATTAGTGTCTATTTACTAAATCTGAGTATTTTTCTACTTCCAAAGACCCAAATTTATTTCTAAAACAAATTTGCAAAGGAGCGTTTTTCAAGATGAGTAGCTCAGTCGCAGAACGGCTAGGAATTAGAGATTTAGCTAACGAAAAAGTTGAGCTTCGCCCAAATTCCAATGAAGAAGATTTGCAATTGGTATTCCGGGCTGCCTACCAACAAGTTTTTGGGCGTCAAGGCGTATATGCCAGCCAAAAATTTACCAGTAGCGAATCCTTGTTACGTAACGGCAAAATTGATGTCCGCCAATTCATTGAGATTTTAGCAAAATCTGAATTTTACAAGGAATGCTTTTTTTACAGTAACTCTCAGGTGCGTTTTATAGAATTAAACTATAAGCACTTACTGGGACGCGCACCCTATGATCAATCAGAAATTGCTTACCACGTAGACTTATACGCTTCTAGCGGTTATGATGCCGAGATTAATTCTTACATCTACAGCCCAGAATACAACAACGGCTTTGGTAATTTTGTCGTTCCTTATTACCGTGGATTTAAGTCAATTCCGGGAATGAAGACCGTAGGATTTAACCGCATATTCGAGCTTTATCGTGGCGATGGCAACAGTGATAACGCTCAATTAGGCGGCAAAAATTCGCGCCTGCGGACAAAAATATCACTGAATTTGGCTAACTGGATTTCGCCACCAACTTCTGCTGGTATCGGCTTTGCATCATTAGCACCGACATTAATCAGTTCTGCTCCCAGGGGAGATAGTCGGATGTTCGTGATTGAAGCGATCGCTGGTAAAGTTGGTACTAAAGCAGCAGTGCGTCGTAGTAAACAGGTTTACACTGTGCCCTACGAGCGACTCTCTTCTTTATACCAAGAAATTCACAAGCGCGGCGGCAAAATCATCAACATTTCCCCCGTTTAAAACACCAGGAAAGGAGAGGGGAAGAATTCTAGAAGAATTGTCTCCCCCCTCTCCTTTGTCTCCCCCCTTGTATCCCTATTTTTCCACTCTTGGCAATGACTGCTGCTAACTCTGTCGAACCAATAATGTCTCCAGAAACAGCGATCGCAGCGCTGTCTTGTGACGATAACCAAATCCGCTATTATGCCGCTTGGTGGCTAGGCAAGCATAAAGTGCAAGCAGGCTGTGGGGCTTTGTGCGATGCCCTGTTTGATACCAGCTATCGCATTCCATCAGGGGGGTATCCTCTGCGTCGTCAAGCTGCACGGGCTTTAGGACAACTGAAAAATCCTCAAGCAGTACCAGCATTAATTGCCGCCTTAGAATGTGATGCGGATTTGCGTCTGCGGGAAGCAGCGATCAGTGCTTTAGCAGCTATTGGAGATCAGCAGGCTGTGACACCAATGCTAAATCTTTTGCAAGAGAGTCATGAACAACCCTATGAAGCCCTGATTGAAGCATTAGCCACTTTACAAGTTTGGTCAGCTCGTTCTCAAGTTGAGTCTTTTCTCAATCATTCTTCCGAGCGAGTGCAATGTGCAGCTGCTCGATATATGTATCTTTTGACTCAGCAGCCCCAATACATTGAACGCATTATCAAAAATCTCAATCATGAGAATATGTATTTACGCTGGGCTGCGATATTTGATTTGGGCGCAGTTGGTCATCAGCAAGCTATACAGGCAATTTTAGCGGCTAAAGTTCCTAACAGTTTGAAACTATTAAATTTGAAGCGAATGTTAGAAGCAGTTTTGGATAGTGATGTTTCCCAAAATGAAATATCTCAGTTACTTTTCCAAACAATTGATGATTTGCTAATTCAGCTTTGAGATGAGAAATTATAAATTAGGGATTGGGGACTTGGATATTAGGAGGAATCTTAGTATCTAGCCTCCAATCCCTTTTACAATCAGTTTTTTTTCTACCTACACGATTTAAATATGCACACACACAACTCTCATCATATCGAGCAATTGATTTCACAATTAAACCACGCCTCAACCCCTCAAGATGCGATCGCCGCAATTACTGCTTTGGCTACCAGCGGTATCAAAGAAGCAACAGTTATCAATGCCTTAATTCAAGCTTTAAGCCATCATCATCCCTCTGTAGGCGCAGCATCTGTCGAAGCTTTGGTGCAATTAGCCCCTGCAACTGTAAAAGCCTTAATTGCCGCCTTCGCTGCTTCTAGCGATCAGGGGCTACAAGCTTATATTATTCAGGCTTTAGCACAAATTGGCGACCCAGAAGCGCTTGATTTGTTAGCTGAAGTTGTGGGCGTCGCAGTAGCCAATCACTGCCAGGGAAACGTCCGCCGCATTGCCGCGCGGGGACTCGGACGGATAGGTAGTACTTCTAACGACACAGAGGTTATCCGTCGTATCGAAGACAAGCTGACTTGGGCGTTGCTCACCCCTGAGGATTGGGGACTCCGTTACGCAGCTGCGGTTTCTCTACAAGAAATTGCGACACCAGGGGCTGGCGCAGCCTTACAACAGGCAACAGACCAAGAAGTAGATAAAGTTGTGCTATCTCGGATTGCCACCGCCCTAGCGGCTTTAAATGTAGTTCATTTCTCCCCATTGCCCCAAATCCCCGCTTCCTGAGATCCCCAATTTCCCCATCTTCCCCCCAGAAGAAAGAATTGTAGACACTTAGAGCAATATTTATAAATATAAATTTAACCTTTCTTAACAAAATCTGCGGGGACTGTAAATGCAATGAGAATCTGCAACATATTGTTTTTTCAAGGTTTTTGCAAAAATTAAAAAAAAATTAACCCAGTTAAATATCCTAGGTAAATGCAACAGTTATGAAGTTTTGTAACAAAGATTTTGGTCTTTTCTCAGGTAGACGCCTTGTATGTAAAGGATTTGAGGCATTTCTTATTCCCCCATCTTATTTATTCATAATTTGTAATAAATAAAGGATCTATAGCATTGTATAAACATAAACTGGAGGGGTAAAAGAACAGACGAAAGTTAAATGCGGCAATCAATTCGTTAAGGTTTGCCAGTTTCTCATAAAATCACCCCAGATTCTCATATTTCTCATTCATCGTAGTGGCAAGGAAATGTGAGACTAACTTGAGAAGCAGTTTGACAGTCTGTTGTCAGCCATTCCAGATTGATAAAAGATTGACAGTTTAAATTCTGACATCTTTCAACTAAGTAATTAGGAGATTAGAGTCCATGACATTAGATGTATTCACCAAGGTTGTTTCCCAAGCCGACGCTAAAGGCGAATTCCTGAGCACCGACCAAATCGACGCTTTGGCAAACGTGGTTAGAGATGGCAACAAGCGCTTAGATGTCGTTAACCGCATCACCAGCAGTGCTTCTGCTATTGTTACCAACGCAGCTCGTGCTTTGTTTGAAGAACAGCCCCAACTAATCGCTCCTGGTGGTAACGCTTACACCAACCGTCGTGCAGCTGCTTGTTTGCGCGACCTAGAAATCATCTTACGCTATGTTACCTACGCTATCTTAGCAGGTGACTCCAGTGTTCTAGATGATCGCGCTCTCAATGGACTGCGTGAAACCTACCAAGCTTTGGGTACTCCTGGTTCTTCCGTAGCTGTGGGCGTTCAAAAAATGAAGGAAGCAGCGATCTCTATTGCTAACGATCCTAACGGGATCAGCAAGGGCGATTGCAGCCAATTGATTTCTGAAGTAGCTGGCTACTTTGATCGCGCTGCTGCTGCTGTTGTTTAATAGCGCTACAGAAAACCCAGAACCTAATTTTTTAGGTGTCTAGGTGAAAAAATTACGAATTACCAAGGAGATTTGAAATCATGGTTAAAACCCCAATTACCGAAGCTATTGCAGCAGCAGACACCCAAGGACGTTTCTTGGGCAACACCGAACTTCAAGCTGTTAACGGTCGTTTCGTCCGTGCTGGCGCTAGCTTAGAAGCAGCTCGTGCTTTGACCTCAAACGCTCAACGTTTGATTGATGGTGCAACCCAAGCTGTATACCAAAAGTTCCCCTACACCACCCAAACACCTGGGCCTCAGTACGCTGCTGACAGCCGTGGTAAATCCAAGTGTGCCCGTGACGTTGGTCACTACCTACGCATCATCACCTATAGCTTAGTTGCTGGTGGTACAGGCCCATTGGATGAATACCTGATTGCTGGTTTGGCAGAAATCAACAGCTCTTTTGAGTTGTCCCCCAGCTGGTACGTAGAAGCTCTGAAGTACATCAAAGCCAATCATGGTTTGGGTGGTCAAGCTGCTAACGAAGCTAACACCTACATTGACTACGCAATCAACGCCCTCAGCTAGATAGCGTTATGCCCGGAGAGGGATGCAAGTGTTAGATGGAATCACCTAGCAGTTGGATCTCACTCCGGGCATCGTTTTATCTGGGGATTTATGGCAATGCGGTAGATATGAGGTTGCGATTTGAACGCGATCATCAATGATTACCAAATGCGCGGCGAGTTCCGTCGTGCCTGTGGACAGGGTACTGCTGAGAGTCCCAGTTGAATCAGGAAGATTTGGTTAGCAAATGTTAGCTAAATTGGAACAGATAGATAAAAAGCTTTATTGAGCGAGCAGTCGGCAAAATTAGCCGAATTGCAAATAAATAGGGGAAAAAAAATGGCCATTACAACAGCAGCATCAAGGCTAGGAACAGAGCCTTTTAGCGAAGCCCGTCGAGTTGAACTGCGCCCCAACGCCAGCAAAGAAGAAGTTGAACTGGTAATCCGCAGCGTTTATCGGCACGTTTTGGGTAATGACTATATATTGGCATCAGATCGCCTGATTAGTGCAGAATCACTCCTCCGGGATGGCAACCTGACAGTGCGAGAATTTGTCCGCAGCGTTGCCAAATCAGAACTCTACAAAGCAAAATTTTTCTACAATAGTTTCCAAACCCGGTTGATCGAACTCAACTACAAACACTTGTTGGGTCGCGCACCATACAATGAGTCTGAGGTGGCTTACCATTTAGACTTGTACATTAGCCAAGGGTACGATGCGGAAATAGACTCCTACATCGATTCTCAGGAGTACCAAAACAACTTTGGCGATAATGTTGTACCCTACTACCGTGGTTTTGATACTCAACCAGGGCAAGCGATTGCTGGCTTTAACAGGATATTCCGCTTATACCGGGGTTATGCTAATAGCGATAACGCTCAGGTAGAAGGCAAAAAATCTCGTTTAGCCCAAGAGTTGGCAAGTAACAAATCTTCCTCAATTGTTGGCCCATCTGGTAGCAACGACAATTGGAACTTCCGCGCGTCTGCGGATATCGCTCCCAAGCAAAATTTAGGTAATGCTGTAGGTGCAGGCGATCGCACTTATCGAATTGAAGTCACTGGCATACGCGGCCCTGGCTACCCCAGCGTTCGACGTAGCAGCACAGCATTTATCGTACCCTATGAGCGGCTATCTGACAAGATCCAGCAAATTCACCGGCAAGGTGGCAAAATTGTCAGCATTATCTCAACCTAAAGTAGTCAGCAATACCCAAAAATTAGAGAGGATATAGTAATAATGTTTGGTCAAACCACACTTGGTGCGGGTAGCGTTTCTTCATCCGCTAGCCGAATTTTTCGTTACGAAGTTGTAGGCTTGCGGCAAAATTCAGAAACCGACAAGAATAAATACAATATTCGTCGTAGTGGCAGCGTGTTTATCACAGTGCCTTATAGTCGTTTGAATGAAGAATATCAGCGGATTACCCGTCTAGGCGGCAAAATCGTCAAAATTGAACTGTTGAGTACCCCGGAGGCAAACTAAAGCCCTGGCAATGATAGAACCCAGTGGGTCAGAATATTCTGCCGAAAACGGTCTACATCTCACACCAGAGCTAGGGTTCGCTGAAGGCGTGCGGGACGCACTCGCCAATCTGCAATCATCAGATTTAAGTCTCCGCTATTATGCTGCTTGGTGGCTGGGAAAATTCCGGGTTAGTTGCCCAGAGGCTATAGATGGACTGATTGCAGCCTTAGAAGATGAATCCGACAGAACTGAATTGGGAGGCTATCCACTACGACGCAATGCAGCTAGAGCACTGGGGAAATTAGGCAACACCAAAGCCGTGCCAGGCTTAATTAAGTGTTTAGAATGTCCTGATTTCTACGTGCGCGAAGCAGCAGCCCAATCTCTGGAAATGCTCCGGGAAAAAACAGCAGTATCAGCACTGATAAAACTGCTAGATGGCGGTGTTTCACAGGCAGTGCAAGTACCAGGACGCCCCCACCTAACCCAACCCTATGAAGCAGTCGTAGAAGCCTTGGGTGCTATTGGTGCAACTGAGGCTATTTCCCTGATTCAGCCTTTCTTAGAGCATCCAGTACCAAGATTGCAGTGTGCCGCAGCCAGAGCAATGTACCAACTTACACAAGACCCTGCTTATGGGGAACGCTTAGTGAAAATGTTGGACAACAACGATCTGAAATTGCGCCGTGTTGCTTTAGGGGACTTAGGTGCAATCGGATATCTGGCCGCAGCAGAGGCGATCGCTGACACCAAGGCAGAAAATAGCTTCAAACTTCTTGCCCTCAAAGGATTGCTAGAGCATCAACTCACAGATGAGTTAGATGCCATTGGTGTTTGTGATCATGCAATCCGGATAATGAACCTGATGGATTCACTATTATAGTCAGTTGTCATTTAGTTATTAACGCAAGTTGCTAGTTATCTAGTTAGGGCTGGTAATGGGTAATAGGTAATAGGTAAGTTAATTACCAATCCTCAGTGCCCTTTTTCCCTTTTTCCCAATAAGAGAGACTACAGCCATCTAACTAGCAACTTGGGTGATTAGTTAAATGAGCAAAAAACCAATGACTAATGACTAATGACTACTGACTAATGACCATAAGACTGTTGACTAATGACTGACGAACTGATTAGTGTTGTCGCCCTTGCAGATACACCAGCGCGAATGGTGACAGCGGTGCAAAACTTGGCAGCAGCCAAAGATACAGCGGCAATTCCCACCTTAATAGCCGTGTTTGGTTATAACAACCCAGCAGCGGCGGCGGTGGCAGTAGCGGCACTAACCGAGTTGGGAGAAAAAGCAGTACCACAACTCATCGCCCAAATAGATGATTATAACTATGGCGCACGGGCTTATTCGATTCGTACCTTAGCGGCGATCGCTGACCCCCGTGCAATAGATGTCTTAATCACAGCCGCAGCTACAGACTTTGCCCCCACTGTCCGCCGCGCCGCGGCTAAAGGACTAGGAAAGTTACACTGGCATAAGTTGGGTTTTGCTGAAAGACAAACAGCGTCTCAGCAAGCTTTGGAAACACTGCTATTCATTTCTCAAGACTCAGATTGGTCGATTCGTTACGCCGCCGTTGTCGGTTTGCAAAGCTTGGCCAAGATAGGCGATTTGCAACAACCCATCCGGGATAGACTCAAAGAAATGCTGGCAACTGATGCCGAAAAGGCAGTCCGTGCCCGCGTCCATTTGGCTCAAAGCCAATAGATTGTTTTATACACAATAAAACAAGGTAAAAGTAAAGATGTCAATACCACTGCTACAATATTCACCCACCACACAGAATCAGCGTGTGGAAGGCTACGAAGTCCCTAACGAAGATACGCCAACTATCTATCGCTCGTCCGCCGCTACCTCAGATGCAGACATTGATGCCATTATCTGGGCAGGATATCGGCAAATTTTCAGCGAACACTTGATTATCAAGAGCAATCGCCAACTCGGTCTGGAATCTCAACTGCGAAATCGGGCGATTAACGTCCGGGACTTTATCCGGGGATTGGGTAAGTCAGAAGTTTACCGCACCCAGGTGGCAGAAACCAACTCCAACTACCGCTTAGTTGATATCACCTTAAAGCGGTTTTTGGGACGCGCTGCCTACAACAAAGACGAGGAAATTACCTGGTCAATTGTGATTGGCACAAAAGGGTTACACGGTTTCATCGACGCCTTGTTAGACTCTGACGAGTACCTGGAAAACTTTGGTGATGATATCGTACCTTTTCAACGCCGCCGCTTTGGAGACCGCCCCTTTAACTTAGCTAACCCCCGTTATGCAGCATACTGGCGCGATCTCCTAACTCTCCAATACCTGGGAGGACGTTCCTTCTATAACGCCCGCACCTCAGGGGATCTGACTACAGAAGATATTCGGCGGGCAATTCCAGCCAATTTCATGGCAATGGCAGGAAATATCATCACCGGCGAACGTAACTACCAGCGAACCATCGCCTCAGTTACCTCCCAAATCAAAACTCTAGAGATTCCCGATACCTCCCGCGAAGTTACCACCCAGCAACCAACAGTGAAACCCACGCCAGTTGCCTTGCCTTATCGTTACCTTCCTGGAAACCGGACAACTTAGGGAATAGTCATTAGTCATTAGTCATTAGCAATAACACCAATGACAAGTAACAAATGACCAATCACAACTCACAACACCCCTGAACTATGTCAATCCCTTTACTAGATTACAAACCCAGTTCCCAAAACCAGCGCGTCCCTGGTTACGAAGTACCTAACGAAGACACCCCCAGACCTTACCGCATAGAAGACTATGCTTTTGGTGGGGAAGTCCAAGAATTAATTTGGGCTGCCTATAGGCAAGTTTTTAGCGAACACGTCATCCTGAAATTCTACCGCCAGGGAAACTTAGAATCCCAGTTGAAGAATAAAGCCATTACTGTGCGCGACTTCATTCGGGGTTTGGCCAAGTCTGAGGCGTTCCAAAGTTTGGTGATTAAGACAAACTCCAACTACCGCCTTGTGGAACTTGCCCTGAAGCGGTTTTTAGGTCGTGCGCCTTACAACAAAGACGAAGAAATTTCTTGGTCAATCAAAATTGCTACCCTTGGTTGGGGTGGTTTTATTGATGCTTTGCTAGATTCTGAGGAGTATCAAACCAACTTTGGCGAGAATATAGTTCCCTACCAACGGCGGCGGTATAAAGATCGGCCTTTTAATCTGGTGACACCCCGCTATGGCAACTACTGGCGCGACAAGCTAGAAAGTGAGCGCTATAAGACAGGAGATATCAAGAACTTCTTGGAATTAGCTAGTTCCATCGAGATCAAGACACTTGTCTATACAACAGTTAACACTGCAAACATTACAATTCCTGACACCACGAGGGAGACGAAGCCAAAAGGTATTCCTGTTTCCATCAATACCAGTGCTAATTTCCCTGTGCGCTAAATAGGAGGAATTCGTTAGAAACTAGTTCTGGCGACTAACCTAATGCGGGACAATATGAATGAGCAGTTTGAGGAATCAAGCCTCGTTCAGTTTTCACTAGCTAGCTCTTTGTTTAATTTGTTAATAAGAGGAACAACGCAGCATGGCACTGCCATTACTTGAATACAAACCAAGCAGTCAGAATCACCGGGTCAAAAGCTTCGGCGTTGCTGACCAAAATGAAAATACTCCGTATATCTACCGTATAGAAGATGTTAGTTCTTACACTGACATTCAAAGCATAATTTGGGCTGGTTATCGCCAAATTTTCAGCGAACATGAGATTCTCAAATTCAACCGCCAAGGTACTCTAGAATCTCAACTAAAAAATGGCTCTTTGTCGGTGCGGGACTTCATCAGAGGTTTGGCTAAATCTGAAGCGTTCTATCGTTTAGTTGTCTCGGTTAACAACAACTACCGCTTAGTAGACATTACTCTCAAGCGCTTGTTGGGTCGTTCGTCTTACAACAAAGACGAAGAAATTACCTGGTCAATTGTGATTGGTACTAAGGGTTTTAGCGGCTTTGTTGATGCCATCATAGACAGCGAAGAGTACACCCAAAGCTTTGGTGACAATACTGTACCCTACCAGCGCAAACGCTTAGAAGGTCGTCCCTTCAACTTGGTAACTCCCCGCTATGGCGAAGACTTCCAAGAAAAAGAAGGTACCGTCAAGACCGATTGGCGCTTCACCTTGGATAAATTCTACAGCCGTAAAGCTAAGGAAAAGCGACTGGCAGAAGGCGATCCTGGCAAGTATGCGGATCTAGCAGCCGAACTCTCTGGCAAGGGTAACTACGCACAAAAGCTATCTGCATTTGATATCGATTATCTCAGTGCAGTGCCTTACCGTGGTGGTAGCAGACGCTAAGATTTAAAATCTGATTACCGATAATTTTATACTGGGTCTGGTTTTTGCGTTGATATGACGACAGGTTTGCAGGTTTTCTGTTAGCTGGGCGTTATATTAAGTGGAGACTAGACCTAGTTGTTTTTTACATAGCAATCCTATTTAAATTTGTAAGAGTTTATTTTGTAAGGCTGACAGGCTTTATTCGCTTTCACCCATGATTTAAGACTGCTATAGAGTTAGCCATTGATTTGTTGTAATTGTTTGATCCTTTCTATCAAGAGACGAACTTGAGCAGGTTTGTTACGAAACCAGTCTGTTGACCAAATTCGGTGAATTTTCCAACCTAGCCTTTCAAGCACCTGTTGTCTGAGGCGATCGCGATCTCTTGCAGTAGGTGAG
The DNA here is from genome assembly GCF_014697195.1 of Cylindrospermum sp. FACHB-282. Lineage (GTDB taxonomy): Bacteria > Cyanobacteriota > Cyanobacteriia > Cyanobacteriales > Nostocaceae > Cylindrospermum. The sequence continues at coordinate 84,069 of NZ_JACJRJ010000016.1, forward strand.
CTATGGTAAGATGCACCATCACACTCAATTCCCAGCAAAAACTCACCAGGGCGATTATTATTAACTACAGCTAGGTCAATCCGGTATCCTGAGCATCCAACTTGGGTGCGGATAGTGTATCCTTGCTGGATTAAGCTACGGTAAACATCTTCTTCAAATGGCGAATCAAAGTGAAGCTTATCTGTGTACGAGTTGCCTTGTAGTCGTTCTCCACCACTCGCTGCATACTCTAAGTAATCACGCAGTGCTTCTACGCCTTTGCTTTTGGCGCGTGTTGTGTCGATGTCTCCAGCTTGTATAGAAGAAACCAGTGTAATCTTACTTTTTGCCCGCGTCACAGCTACGTTGAGCCGTCGTTCTCCACCTTGCCGATTCAGGGGGCCAAAGTTGAGAGAAAGCTTGCCTTGATCATCACGAGCATAGCCAACACTGAGTAAAATCACATCTCGTTCATCACCCTGAACGTTTTCCAGCGCTTTGAGAAAAAACTGAGGTGAGTTATCGCTGCAAAACGTCTCCAGATTAGGATATTCTTTTCCCAAAATCTCAATTTGCTCCTGAATGGCATCTGCTTGGGCTTCGCTAAAGGCAATAATACCAAGGGATTTTTCGGGAAACCGTTGAAAATGCTCCAAGGCCAACTCAGCAACTACTTCTGCCTCGCGTCGATTATCTCTGCGTCTACCGCGATCGTAAACACCGTCAGAAACGTGCTTAAACCATACTCCCAAATCTGGATTTTGAACTGGGTTTGGAAATGTAACTAGTTCAGAGTTATAAAAGTGACGGTTGGAGAAAGCTATCAAACGCTCATCTTGACTGCGGTAGTGCCATTTCAGCGTGCGTCCAAACATAAAATTTGAACATTCATCCAAAACACTCTCATAGCTTGCATCATCCTCATCATCAACATCTTCTTCACTATCTCCGGTTGAAAAGAATGATGTGGGGGGAAGCTGCTTATTGTCTCCAATCACAATAACTTGATTAGAACGGATAATCGAAGGAACAACATCCTCCGTGCGAAGCTGAGATGCTTCATCAAAGATGAGAACATCAAAATGAACTACATCTGGATTGATATATTGGCTCACCGAAAGCGGACTCATCATCCAGCAAGGCTTTAAGGCTTTAACTAAATTTGGTATCCCCTTTTGTGTATCGTTGAGAAGTTTACGGACAGGCAAATGTTGTCTTTTTTTAGTCGCTTCCCTTTTTAGCCTTGGCAACTCAGCTAGAGCTACTGATGTCTTTTCCCAGTTTTGCCAGCGTTGTACATGAACCTGTTTTAGACGTTCTTTAGCAGCATCTAGTTGGTTATAGTCGAGTTTAGAAAACTCCTTTATTTGCCGTTCATGTACTTCAACGTTAAAGTTTTTCAACTCAGGCTTTCTTGCGAGAATAGCATCAAGGCATATTTGATAAATTCGGTTTTCTAAAACTGGAAACCATTGCTCTGGTTTAATTTTATTATCACGTAAAGCATCCAAAAACTTATTATTTGCCAGACTTTCAAGTTTCTGGTAAGTTTCTTTATAGGTCAGCCATTCTTGAAAATAAGGCAGTTCAGATTGAGCCAAGTTTAAGAAGCTTTTTAGTTCGACAAAAGTAATTTGATTACGAGGTAGATAAGAATCTGTGATGTCATTTTCATCAAAGTGCGATAATAGAAAATCTAATCCTTTCCTAATATCGTTATAGACTGACTCATATTTCTTGACTAATTCAGTCAGTTCGCGCCGTTTAGAAGGAAAATTTATCACGCTCTGGACGGAATCAGCAGAAAGCGAATACTTTTGTAAGCCAATCAACCAATTTAAAGCTTGTTCAATTTCTTTTAACTCTGCTTCACTAGAAAAATCTGGATTAAATAGAAAACCAAAAATCTGACGAGCGGGGTAGTCGATTTGACGCAGCTTGTTTTGCAAAGACTCAATAGAATTAGGTTTACTGCCACCAAAAATGTTAAATAGCTTTAAAAGCTGGCTCAGTAAGTCTTGGCTTTCTTGCGATCGCTTATTTTTTTCAATTTCTCGAACATCTTTTTTCAGATTAGTAAAAGCATCTTGAGCAATTGCTATATCTACTTTTACCCATTTTTCTGGTAAATTCAATGGAGCTTTTAATATATGCAGCAGGGCTGGATAACACTTATCTAGAGAATCTAAATTCAATAAAGGTTGAACTTGGAGAATCCCCTGTAATTCTTGATTAATCTTTTGGGCTGAAAAAATTGCTTGCTGAAATTCCTCTATTTGTTCTTTAATTTGCAATTCCATCTCAAAGGAATAAGAATCTAGAGAACTTTTTGCCCAAATAGTTGTTTTTTCTCCTTTAAAAAAAGGTAGGAATTGCGCTAGTTTGTTTAATAAATCTTTTGCTTCTTCTAATCTACTAGGATTCCATTGGCTAAAGTTGGAAAATATGACATTGAGGCTGGGAATTGCTTCGCGTTCTTTTTTCAAAAGCTCACCAAATATCTCAAACGGTGATTTATCTAGAGGTTTTTCTTTAGCGTGTAAACTCGTGAGATAGGAATTTAGCGATTGACGACTAGAAACAAGCCGCTCAAAGAAAAGGTGATTATCTTCTGCCCCATAAATTTGTTTAACATATTCAATAGTTTTCGATAAATTATTTACAAGTGCTCGTTTATCTGTTGTTCCACTATGGTGAAGATTAAGGCACACATGATCTAAACCAGATTCAGCCATGCGTTTATAAACCACACTCAGCGCTGTCTCTTTTTCTGCAACTAATAAAACTGATTTACCAGCGCCAATCAGTTCAGCAATCATATTTACAATAGTTTGACTTTTGCCGGTTCCTGGTGGCCCTTGAACCACAAAGCTAGAACCAGCTTTTGCTGCTTCAATCACGACTTGCTGGCTAGAATCAGCATCAAGAATTTGAAATATTCGCTCAGGTTTAACTTGTGAATCTAGTGCAGATGCCGGTATGGGTTCTCTATAATTAGACTGATAAGTAGTTAAATTCCCACTAATTGCTTGCAAAATTGGGTGGTCAAAAATTCGAGCTTCATTTTCGATAATGTCCCGAACCATTGCAGCTTTGGCATAAGAGAACAGTGAGAGAAATACATTATTTTTAATTTGCCATGTCTTTTGTTCTGCTAACAGTTGGTGAATCTGGGCAATTAATTCGCTATAAGTTAAACTTTGTATAGCTTCTCCCTCTGGAAGCTCAATCCCAAACGTTTGCTTTAACTTTTGTGCCAATGTTGGATTGAGTACAATATCTTCCTCCAAAACAGATATTTTATATGCATCCCGTTTAGGTTCTTTAACTAATTCCACAGGAACCAAAATTAGGGGTGAAATTAAAGCATCTTCTGGCTTATCTTTGTCATACCAAGTAAGGGTTCCTAGTGCCAAAAACAGGCTATTGACCCCTCGTTCCTCAAATGATCGTCGTGCCTCAGTACGCAATTTTTTAAGCCGCTTTAGTTGCTCGTTGCCTATCTGACGAGTTATTAATTCAAGAGGATTTGCTTTTGCTGGTAATGCTTTGGTCTTTTTGAATTCAATAATATCTTGATGTTCGCTATCATCAACCATTTTCAAATTAAGCGATTTCTTCCCTTCTGTCAGATTTTTGAAGAGAATATCTGTTTCTTCTGTCAGAATTTCCAAAGTTCGAGGACTATCTTGCCGGAACTTGATGAGAGGATTTTTTCGTCCCAAGTCAGCAAGTCCAGCTTTCCACTTGGCAATTTTTTGAGCAAGGTTGTGTTGAGAGTCTGAAGCTGGCTGCCGCATATTATTCTTTCCCATAAATAGACTGATCCTCCAACATTTTCGGCTTTTTCCCCTGCGATTGTTTTTTGGGAGAATTACTTTTTCTACTACTGGAGATATTGCGATCTAAGTACTTATTGGACGGGATTTTTATGGATATGCACCTTACCAAGTGAGACTAACTCAGGGTTGTGGGTGGTTGCTTCTCTAATAAACAGAATTTTTTATATAAATCTTATCCATCTATTATACATATTTTTGTGCGTATATTTACTCTGTTCTGGGTAGATTGCAAGAATTTTTCTAGATTTTATTTCGGATAATATACAATTTTCCGTAATCGCGAATGACTAATTGAAACCACTGGACATTCCCAGCATCGGCTTAATCGCCTGTTTATATGAGGATTTGAATTTCTGCTTGAAGATTTGATCTGGCAGATTGTTCAGATATCTCAAACATTAAAGGCGTAAAGTAGATACGCGGACGCTGCAAAAATCGTTCTAAAACCTGCCGTCTACCTGCGATATAGTCCGCTTCTGACACCCAGCTATATTCCTGGCGAATGGCATTAGCGTATTCTTGATACTGAACTGGGTTGGCAGCCAAAATCGCTAAATCTGCATCGAGTAACACTTGGCTGTCAAGGTCATCGGCAGCTGCTTGGTGCTTCGTGTGCAGAATTAGACGAGTGATGGTGGTAATATTGCTAGATGGAATTCCCAAGCTTCTCAGCGCATCACTAGCATATTCAGCACTCCTTTCTTCATTATCTTGAGCGTGAGTGTTATATACTACATCGTGAAACCAGGCAGCAAGTTGTACAGCAGGTAAGTTTTGGGCGTAGGTTTGTAAGGCGTCAATTGTGCTGAGGACGTGAGCAATATGTTTTACTGTGTGATAGTAGCGTTCGCCCTTGGCGCGGCGTAGCCGTTCGCCCTGAGAATAAGCTTCAACCAGGCGAATAAACACTTGCTTTGCTGCTACTTGGTCAACGCCGAAGGGTTGGAGTGTCTGCTGCCAGTGAGAAAATAAGACATCTGTTCTTGGATGCACAGTGGCACAACTTGAGAAATACCTTTTAACCTAGCATAAACTTATTGCTAAAGAATTGCAAATTTGGTGGCAGCAATCTAGATAGCAAAATAAAATCAGGATTTAGGCAAATCTTAGGAAAATACAGGGCTTTGAGATTTTGCCCTCAGAATGACATAATTACGTTGTCGCTGGATAAGTCTGGAAAATTTTTCAGAAAGAATATGGTTGAAAACCCCTAATTAGGTGGATTTGCGTTATTTTATCCTAGCTTTTACAAAAATTTATAATTAATTAATGATAAATCATCTCAATAAATCTGATAGGATATTCTCGGAGCTTATTGAGATAGATCCTCAATAAAGTAGTTACATATCACAACTTTTTCAAACAATTCACAGCATGGCTGTGTAAACGCCGATTCCTTGGTGGTCAGGGAATGGGCAGTTAACTAACCCTTCAGAGCGATGGGGGGCTTTGTTTGCTTTCTTGCTCTTAACCAATAGCAGTTTGTATTTCTAAATATTAGGTTTCAATATGTCGAAAAAGATTGGTTTATTCTACGGTACTCAAACTGGCAAAACTGAATTTGTGGCTGAAATCATTCGAGATGAGTTTGGAGATAACGTGACATTACACGATATTTCCCAAGCCGAAGCCGCTGATTTTGATGACTATCAATATCTGATTATCGGCTGTCCTACTTGGAATATTGGCGAACTCCAAAGTGATTGGGAAGGCTTTTTCCCTGAACTCGATGAGATGGATTTTATCGGCAAAGTAGTTGCCTATTTTGGTACTGGTGACCAGCTTGGCTATGGCGACAATTTTCAGGATGCAATGGGAATTTTGGAAGAAAAAATTTCCCACCGCGGTGGGAAAACTGTAGGTTATTGGCTAAATGAGGGCTACGATTTTAATGATTCTAAGGCGTTAAGAAATGGCAAGTTTGTAGGACTTGCCATTGATGAAGATAATCAATCTGACTTAACCGAAGAACGCATTAAGGCTTGGGTGGCTCAGTTGAAGACAGAATTTGGTTTGTAGAGAGTTTTGTGTTGTAGTTCGACAACTCGTTGGCTCTTCGTTAAGTATATATCTGATGCCAAAAAACCACAGATGCACACAAATAAATTATCTGTATGTATTTGTGGTTCTATCTAAGTAGCCTATTGATGATTCTTAAATTATAAGGATGTACAGTATTTATGTCTGATGCTTTCGATGTTGTTTGGTTAAGTTCTAGTCCTGTATTGCAGCGTTTTGATAAACCATTACTACAATACATATCTAAATATGTGCGTGTAGCGCAGTGGGAATACCACCAAAGCCAAGATGAAGGTAGTTCTATAGATCAAGCGGTAGATTTGCTGGATGAATTTTTAGCAAAGTATCCTCATCCAATACATTTAGCGGGTCATGGTGCAGGTGGTGCGATCGCTTTAACTTTTGCGCGTCGCTATCCTCAAAAAGTGCGATCGCTCACCCTACTGGCTGTACCTTCTAAACCTGCAAATACGTGGCACGTCCACTATTATCTTCAAAGACAACTATTGACTATCAGCCGTGAGCAGGTTTTAGCAAATAGTGTTCGTCATCTTTTTGGTCAACAACCCCCTCACACCACTAAAAAGTTAGTAGCAGCTTTAGAAAAAGATTTAGAGCAAACCCCCTTGCTACACTCTCTTTTCAAGTTAGTTCATTTACCCAAAGGTGGAGTTTCTATGCCAATGTTGGTATGTGGGAGCCAGAACGATCTCATTGCTGAACCACCTGCATTACAGGACTGGTTAAAATGGTTTAAGCCTGAAGATAATCTCTGGGAATGTTCCAAAGGACATCATTTTTTTCATTACTTTTATCCTCAACAAGTCGCCGAACAAATGTTGAGCTTTTGGCAACTTCATCATCTACAACCAATGGTTGCATCTCAAGTAATTTCCCATAATTTGATAAATTAGCAAGTATTAATAAGGGTGTATATACACCTTTATTAATTTTTCATCTAACTATAGAGAACCTTAAAGTAGGATTAAAATTCATCAAAGTTAATTTTGATATTTACTCCCGCTCAATTATCAAATTGTTAGTTTTTCAAAAAAACCTGTTCCTTACTGAATTCCTATGAATACCAACTTTGATTTTCTAGGTGAATTATGTGATTTTCTATATCCTCGTCATCCATATCATGGGCAATTCGAGGCAGAATATGCGACGTTTAATGCACATCTTCAAGAGTTTTCTCAACGAATAAACTACATTTGTAGCCTGCAAACTGGTGGTAAAATCTCCCCAGAAGAAGCTTACAAACAAATTCACCTCCTTTGGAAACAGTTAAAACGTACCAAAAAAGCCCTAGAAATAGCTAACTGATTCTCAAATTTGACTTCCTATCCACTGGAATATTATAAAATCCAGCTTTTGACAAACAAAAAAAATGCAGAGGATAAACACCTCTGCGTCAAAAAATAGTTGCAAATTCTTACAGTTTCGTCCCGCACTCAGCACAGAAATTGTGGTTGGGGGGGTTTTTCGAGCCGCAGTTACTACAATAAACTGGTTCGACTGCGGCTTTTGGCGTTTGCTTAGGCAACCCGATCATCTGCGCGTTATTCTTGCCTGGGGCTACCATTGGATAACAGTTTTCGTCTCTGGTGATTCGGGCATCGACAATCACAGGGCCATTGTGTGCCAGCATGGTGGCGATCGCATCTGGCAACTCATCCCGATTGCTAATCACCATGCCCTTAATCCCATAGGCTTTAGCCAAAAATTCAATGTCTGGCATCCCTACTTCCATGTTTGAGCATGAGTAACGCTCACCGTAGAAGGCTTGCTGCCATTGGCGCACCATCCCCTGCCAGCCATTGTTCATAATGACTGTCTTGACATTTATGCCATACTGTGCTAGTGTTCCCAGTTCCTGTAAACACATTTGGAAACTGGCGTCGCCGCTGATACAGATGACTTCTTCATCTGGAAACGCCACTTTTGCACCCATAGCCGCAGGCACACCAAAACCCATTGTTCCCAATCCAGCACTGGAAATCCAGCGTCTGGGGCCATTTTTGAGAAATTGTGCCGCCCACATTTGATGTTGACCTACATCGGTGGTGTAGAAAGCATGGGGCGCTTGGCGACCGATTTCCACAATCACCTCTTGGGGTGACATACTGTCGGGATAGTGGGGCACCACTAGGGGATATTCTTCCCGCCAACGGTTAATTAAATTCAACCACTCTTGGTTTTGGTTAGGTGTAGCCTTGGCGTTGGCGCTTTGACAACGACGTAACAAGTCAGTCAAGACGTTTTTGACATCACCGACTATAGGCACTTCGGGAACGCGGTTTTTACCAACTTCTGCCGGATCGATGTCGATGTGAATGACTTTGGCGTGGGAGGCGAATTCATCTAACTTACCTGTGACGCGATCGTCAAATCTGGCCCCGACACAGATCAGTAAATCACAGTCTGTAACAGCAAAGTTGGCGTAGGCGGTGCCGTGCATCCCCAACATTCCCAAAGACAGGGGATGATGTTCGTCAAAAGCACCTATACCCATTAGGGTTGTGGTGACGGGGATATTAAATAACTCCGCCAGTTTTTTTACTTCTTCGTGGGCATTGGCGGCGATCGCACCTCCACCCACATACAATAGCGGTCGGCGACTTTCCCGAATTAACTGGATCGCTGCATTAATTTGCCGTGGATTCCCTTTCACAGTGGGACGATACCCAGGTAACTTCACTGAACCCGGTACCACAGGCAGATAGTCAAATTCTTCTAAAGCCACATCTTTGGGAACATCAATCAAAACTGGCCCCGGACGCCCTGTGCTGGCGATGTGGAATGCTTCGGCGACAATTCGCGCCATGTCTTTGGGGTCACGCACTACATAGGAGTGTTTGACAATTGGTAGGGTAATCCCGTAAATATCCGTTTCCTGAAACGCATCCGTACCAATTGAGGCCCGTGGCACTTGTCCTGTCACCACAATCATTGGAATTGAGTCCATGTAGGCAGTGGCGATGCCTGTTACCAAGTTGGTTGCCCCTGGTCCTGAAGTGCCAAAGCACACTCCTACTTTACCTGTAGCGCGGGCGTAGCCATCGGCCGCATGGGATGCGCCTTGTTCGTGCCTAACTAAAATGTGCTTAATAGCACCTGTAGCTTCTACTTTATAAAGGTCGTCATAAATCGGCAGAATCGCTCCACCGGGATAACCAAAAATATATTCAACGCCATGGCGCACCAGGCTATCCAGTAGGGCAAACCCACCAGATGCACGTTTGGGCGTGACGACTTGGGAGTTAGAGATAGGGGACTGGGTTTGATTCTCAGATTGCGCGGGACTGATGGGGGAGAGAGAACGCACGATGAACCTCAGACTATAGCTAAAGTTAATGCTTAGATTCTGTGTGTGACATACTCCCACACTGACGCAAGCGTACAGTGTGGGCTTCTCAGCGACTCCCGGTATCCCGTCGGACATTAACTGAGCTTTGTTTTAAGTCCACGAGATGCCCCTCCGCAGACTATGCAATTTCTTACCTTGTACCCTACGAATTTTACTGCCCTGGATGAGATGCTGGCTTATTCGCGCTATGGGGCAAACCCGAAGGTGATTCGTATTGATCAAGATGTGCCTACTTACTTCTATGCTGTGCAACGGAGTCGCTTACCAATAGTCGCAATGCTGCTGGACAGAGGCTTATCAGACACCAATAGGGGTGAAGTTAACCACTGCAATTCTATCAGAAAACACAGAAATTGGCGATTCGTCGCCCACCCCCCGGACTCAATGAGTGATAGTGATAGTCGTTATTGGTCGGGGATGAATTTTGGATTTAGCTAAAATTTAATTTTAGTGGAAAAATCCATTAAATACTTACAGAATTCTGGTTTTAAGCATAAGAATAAGCTATGATTGTAGCTTTTTTACATAACATCTTGCAAGACCCGCCGGGTATTTTGCCAAGCCCAGACACCAACAGCGGCAACTACAACACTCATTCCCAAAAGCACAATTGATAAACCGAAGGCGTTAACTAGCTTGGTAGTAATCAGCAGGGGTGCGGTGAGGGCAATATTGATGGCGTGATTTTGAAAACCAAATACCTTACCGTGCATTTCTGGTAGTGTTTGTTGCTGAATTAAAGTTTGCATTGGCACGTTAACTAGGGCAGCACCCACGCCCAAAAAGATACAGAGTCCAAGGGCTAGGGATAGGTTCTGAACAAAAATGAACAACCCTAAGGCCAGCGCCATGATCAAAAACCCAATTAAAGGCAAGGGCAAGTGATGTAATTTATGACCAAAGTGCCCAAGTATTGCCGCACCTATAACCATACCAACCCCAGCAGAGGCCACGAAAAAGCTAAACTGCTCCGGTGCCAAGTGTAACTTCGCCGCCATTCCAATGGCTAATTCTATCAGCGCTGCAAACACGCAGTATAAAGTGACAATTTGCAACATGGCATTCCACACCAGCCGATTTTTTTTGAGATAGCGCAAGCCCTGTAAGAATTCAGTCCAGGGATTAGCTGCACCTGCCTCTGGGTCAACCTGTCTGTGTTCTTTAAAATGAATCGGCATCATGATCAAAGCAGACACCAGGTATAAGCCACCTACCACCATCTCTTTACCAAAACCTTTGTTCAAGCTTTCAAACCAATCCAACATGGGATTAGCCACCGCATTACCAACAATTAAGGCTCCCATCATCGTGCTGCTAAATAAGGCATTGGCAGCCATTAAACCCTCTCGCTTTACCAAAAGGGGGATAGCAGCTTGTTCTGCTGGTGCAAAAAACTGTGTCACGGTGGAGATGGCAAAAGTGAAGATCAGCAGGATGAGAAATTCCCGTGGTAAAAAGGGAATCAACAGCATCAATACCCCGCGCACTGCATCGGAGCCAACCATGATCAGTTTTTTCGGCACGCGATCCACAATCACGCCGCCCGCGGAGCCAAACAAGATTGCTGGCACGGTAAATGCCATATACAAATAGAAGCGCCCGTTGTCGCCCACTTCATTAGCAGGTAGGTAGAGCTTCAGTAAGGCAATCATCAACACGAAGAATACCTTATCTGCTAATTGGGAAACTAATTGCCCAATCCACAGAAGCATAAAACCACGGTTTTTTAGCAGTGCGCCAAAGCCGTTATTAACAGCAGCAGGTTCAGTGGGAAACATTCAGATACTTGGGAATTTATTGACTAGGTCATGGGTAATTTGTCATGAGTAATAGGTAATGAATAATAGGTAATAGTTTTTACCAATTAGCCATAACACAATTACCAACTCTGTTGTCCGGACTCTTTTTCTTCATAGTGTTTTACCAGCAGATGCAAAAATTCAGCGGCACTCAGGGGACTTTTGGGGGCGGAAAAATCCATAGATTGATCTACCCAGCAGCCTTTGACAATTTGGGGCGATCGCCACATCGATAAATGATCAACTGCTGGCTCGGCATAAAAATTATTTTGCCCGCCACCCAGCAAGGCTGAACTCCAATGGGTGAAATAATCATGACTCAGTCGATGAATCGGAAAATTACCCCATAGTGGCATCCCCCATCCATCTATAGCAATAAATGCTTTCACATGACCGCCTAAGAGTTGCCACTTCACAGCAGCGGCGATCGCTCCCACCACACCAGCACTAAAGCTAACAAATATAACTGGCGATTTTAGCTCATTCCCCAAGCGATCGCCTAAAAAGTGCAAAATATGAAATGCTGATAAAGTCAAAAGACCCTGTCCCGGAACAACCAGTATATTCTTGGCATCTTGACTGATTGCCCTATCAGCAACCGGATTTAACCACTCTTTGAGCAAGCTTTCCGTTAGTTGTGGTTGATGGATTCCAGGGCAAATAATGATCTTCATTCCGCTTTCTTGTTAGCAGCTTTCACAAAGCTCTTATTTAGGAATCTTAATTGTCTTAGATATAACATACCTTTTACAGAACCTTCAGGAAAATTTGTTCCCCAAAAAATAATCTGAATCCTTTATAAATAACTCAAACCCGCCACTGGTGTCTATTAACCTTTGGCAGCGGCACACAGCAGGTACGGAGGCTTAAATACTTAGCCTTCAGTATCGAGTAATAACCGTAGTATGTCTTTTGAAAGATTGTTTTAACTCTTGTCCCTATCCTATCCCCCCGGATGGGATAATATCGTACAAGTACGGGAAACAATTAATTTATTCCCTCGCTCTCTCTCCATTCAGGTCATATTGAGGAATTCATTGTGGTTGCCACGCCCCAAACTAAAGACCAACTGCAACACACCCACGAGCATCTATCAGGTCAAGACCGTGTCGCCGTATTGCTCATGGGCTACGGCGAAGTCGAAAGCTACGAAGATTTCGCTAACTATAACGAACAAGCTTTAAATCTACTCACTGCAAAATTCGCACCAGTGCCAACCTGGATTTATCCCCCCCTGGCAAAGCTGTTGGCGTTATTTGATCGCCATGAGTGGGGACACACACACCACGATTTTATCTCCCCACACAATGCCATTTTTGAACAGCAACGGGCTGGTATTGAACACGAATTACAACACAAGTGGGGCGGTGGTGTCCAAGTTTTTAAAGCCTTCAACTTCTGCGCTCCCTTCCTACCAAATCAAGTTCTGGCAGAAATCAAAAATCAAGGTTTTGATAAAATCTTAATTTATCCACTGCTGGTTGTGGATTCCATCTTTACCAGTGGGATCGCTATCGAGCAAGTTAATAACGCCTTCGCTGAATTAGCTGATGGTGATGAAAGTTGGGTAAAAGGAATACGCTATATTCCTTCTTTCTACAACGAACCGGAATACATCAAATTGATGGCTCGTTTAGTTGAAGAAAAAATCAACGCTGACGTAGCAGCAGCTTATCTACCTTCCCAAATCGGCATCGTGTTAATGAATCACGGTTGTCCTCACAAAGCCAAAGGATTCACCTCTGGAATTGTGGAAAGTCAGACACTGTATGATTTAGTGCGGGAAGAGTTAATTAACCGTTATCCCTTAATCTCGGTGGGTTGGCTTAACCATGACACCCCCCTAATTGAATGGACACAGCCAGATGCCACCCAAGCGGCTAAAAACCTGATTCAATTGGGTGCAAAGATCATCCTCTTTATGCCCATTGGCTTTGCAACAGAAAACCACGAAACCCTGTTAGATGTCCACCACATCATCCATGCTTTAGAGAAACAGTATTCTGGTGTGGACTATGTGCAAATGCCTTGTGTTAACGACAATCCACAATTTCTATCGATGGCCGCTGAATGGGCCAATGCTCATATTGCTGAATTGATGCAAGAACAAGCAAAGGCAATTAATCCCCAGTTAGCTGAACATCATCACCATCATCACCACCATTAGGTAGACAAAGAAAGGGAGATGAGGCAATTATTTTCTCTTCTCTCCTTTCCTCTCGTTAATGGGAATGTTGATCCAACAAAGGAATTGTATCCGGTAACTCATCTTCCAGCAGACGCAGACGGGGATACAAGTAGGCAATGAAGGTGAAAACGATGCTAAATATGCCCATGATGATAAACATCAAACCAATACCGCGACCATGCCCAACACCAATAATTTGTCCAATACTGGCTGCTCCCAACCCATCAGCAGCCATCAACGGTTCAAAAACTTGGTCAGCTAGTGGCCCTGCAATCAGATAAGAAAGCGGCAGAAAACCCTGACTAACCGCAGTGCGGAATGCAAAGACCTTTCCTTGTACTTCTGGAGGAACTTTCTTTTGGTGAATTACTTGGATTGCACCATTAACGATTGGGATTATAAAAAATATAAAGAACTCAGAGATCGTAAACAGAATCGGCGCCGGGCGCAAGCCTGCTAATACATAAAATAAACCGAAAAAAAACATCGAGGTAAATATGATATTGATTAGGCGCTCTATTCCCCCCCAAATGCTCATAATCAAACTGCCAACTAACATTCCAGAACTAGCAATAGAATAGATTGTCCCCAAGGATTGCATTGAGGTGAAGGAAAGTACTAGAGGTGTGGTTAGAGCTTCAGCACTACCAATGAGAAAATTGCTGATCGCCACAAAAGCCACTAAGCCAATGAGTCCAGGGCGCTCGATAAAATAATGCCATCCAAAGGTCACCTCTTGCCAGAATGAAGAGAAGAACCTAACCTCCTCTCGATTAGCTTCTGTGGTCTGAACTTCAGGGAATTTAACCACTAGCAAACACACCAGAGCAAAGCACAAAGTTGTCAAATCAATGACAACAACTCCCGGAATTTCGACAGTTACCAGCAGTGCAGCTGCCAGCGCAGGTGAGAGGATTTCCGCAATAGACAACCTAATCTGCGTCATCGAACTAGCGCGACCAAGTTGTTCTTTAGGTACGAGTAATGTAGTCGCTGATGAATAGGCAAGCCCTTGAAAAGCACTGAAACCAGAACTAAGAGCACTAATTAGGCACAGATTCCAGACTTCTAAATTACCACTAACAAATAACCAGGCAATAGTTAGGGTACACAGACCAGCGCAGAAGTCACTAATAATCATAATCCAGCGACGACTCCAGCGATCGACAAACACTCCAGCAATGGGAGAGATAATAATCCCCGGTAAGGTTGTTGATAGAATCAGGAGAGTGAATTGAGTAGTTGAGTTAGTATGTTGGTAAACCCAAATACTTAGAGCAAAACTGGTTGTGCGTGAGCCAACTAGAGATAAAACTTGACCAAACCAGATCAAGATAAAAGTACTCATGCTTTGAGTTATCTCTCCTTCCTGACTGGAGAAATACTCAGTCCACTTAAATAAAGATGATCCAAATCTGGGCTGTTGTTCCAACTCTGGTGGGCCGTTTTCTAACATAGCAACAGTGATTATTGGTTAATTTGTGGCAAACCTTCATCGTTAAATGTAGCATTTATTTCTCATTTCCCTGCTACACGGCAGTAAGTATGGCAGTTACCAGGGTAATTAGGACAACCTTAAAGACTTAGATCCTTGTCAAATTCACAAATCTGGCTAGTTGGATGTTGGACGAGCTTCTGGAGAATTTCCTGATAATAGCTAAACAGAAACTCGATGGTTTCATTTGTAAATAACTCTGTGCTGTACAAGACTTTAATTTCCATAGTTGGCTTATTTACAGAAGGTGAAGAAACAAAAATTTCTAAAGGCATTTCCTGATACCACAAGCTGCGATCGCGCTTAATTGATACAAAGTCTACATCTAAGCTCCAGTGCTGCAAATCTTGTGTAGGTACCATAGTCAGGGATGCCGAGATGTTAAGCGGTTGTTTGCTGGTAATAGTATCAATGACTGTTTGCACAGCAATCTCTTTATTGTTGATTGCTTCTGTGAGGGTTTCTTTGATCTCTTCTAAAAGAGTAAGCCCTGTTTGCTCAGATGAGAGATGCGATAGCGTTCGCGGAGCGTGTGCTTTGCACTCAGCGCTGCTGCCAAGCGCAGATCGCAAAATTACGTCGTTGATGAAGCAACCGAGCATTTTTTCGGTTTCCACTGGACTACGATTACCAACTGTTACCATTACTAAAATTTCGTTTTTACCAGTGTACTTGAACAAAAGTATTTTCAGAGCAGTAAGGATAATGGTAAACAGACTAACTCTTTGAGAACGGCTGAGGGCTTCGATTGAGCTAACAAGACTCGCTGGCAAAACCACATAATAAACAGATGCGCTGATGCTATTACTCACCTGCGGCTGATGGCTGGACACTAGATCAGATCCTGGTGTAGTACTAGTCAGTTTTTGCAGCCAATAAGACAACTGCTTTTCTATAACTTTTTCATTAAAGTATTGACGCTGCCAGAGAGTAAAATCTGCATACTGAACAGGTAATTCGGGTAGTGGTGAAGGTAAACCATTGGTAAAAGCTGCATAGAGTATTCGTAACTCCTCCAACAACAGGCCAAATGACCACCCATCCGTAATAAGATGGTGTATATTTATTATCAACCAATGCTCCTGTTGAGCTAATCGCAGCAAAGTTGTTTTGATCAGAGGGCCTGAAGCTAGATCAAAATGGTGCTGATATTCTAGAGCAGCAAGTCTTTGTGCTTCAGATATTCGCTCTCTCTTAGGTAGGTTTTGTAAGTCTATGATCTCCAACGGTATGGTCAGGGATGGGGTAATGATTTGTACGGGTTGACCTTCTACTACAGTAAAGGTAGTACGTAATATTTCATGACGGCGAATAATTTCATTGAAGCTGGACTCCAACACACTTACAGAAAGAGCGCCAGAGAAACGTAAAGCAAAAAAGCTATTGTAGGCAGAACTTTCAGGAGTTAATTGCTGTAAACACCAGATAGACTCTTGTGCAAAAGATAGTGGGATATATCTGTCTCGTACTTGAGGGACAAGAGGTGGTAAGGTGTCAAATTTCATACCACTTGCGCTCTGTTTCTGTACCTCCATCTGAAGCGCAGTTATTACTTGACTAAGTTCAGCTATAGTCGGTGCGGTAAATAGAGAACGGAGAGGAAGAGTAATGGCCAAACTTTCTCGAATGCGAGATATTACAGATGTTACCAGGAGAGAGTGTCCCCCCAATTCAAAGAAGTTATCATGAATGCCTACCTGCTCCCGATGTAATACTGTACACCAGATTTCGGCTAGTTGTTCTTCTAGCCAAGTACGGGGTGCAACAAAAGCGGCTTCTAGTTCTGAATTTGTTGTCTCTGGCTTTGGCAAAACCCGACGATCAACTTTACCATTAGGAGTTAGAGGCAAGGTTTTGAGCATCACAAAAGCCGCTGGTATCATATATTCAGGCAGATGTTCTTTCAGAAACTGACGCAATTTACTACTGGTCAATGTTTCTGTTTCGCTCACAATATAAGCTGTTAAATATTTATTTCCTGGGTTGTCTTCTCGAACAATTACCACCGCTTGTTGAACTTGGGCATATTGGTTCAGTACCGTTTCAATTTCGCCTAGTTCAATGCGAAAACCGCGAATTTTAACTTGGTGATCGATGCGTCCCAGGAATTCAATATTTCCATCTGGTAAAAAGCGCCCCAAATCTCCAGTTTTATAAAGTCGCTCATCTTCCACAAAAGGATTAGCAAGAAATCGCTCAGATGTTATGTCTGGACGATTCAAATACCCCCTAGCTAAACCTGCACCACCAAGGTATAGTTCCCCAGAAACACCAATGGGAACAGGTTGAAAATAGCGATCAAGAATGTAAACTTGGGTGTTGGCAATGGGACGACCAATAGGCGGAAATTTACTTGCTAATTTTCCAGGTGAAATTTGCCCAGAAGTTGTAACTACAGTATTTTCTGTAGGGCCGTAGTTATTAAAAAACTTAAATGGTAATGTATCTGATGGATAATGATTAAGTCTATCTCCACCAGTTAATATAATTCGCAAAGCTGTATTTTCTGACCATGCTAAAAGACATAATTTTTCTGCTAAGGGTGTAGGAATAAAACTAATAGTAATATTTTGTGATATCAACTGCTCTTGGAGGATTTTTGGTGAAAGCAGAAACTCTGATTTAATTAAATATATACTTGCCCCGACTACTAAATAAGGCCATAATTCCCAGACAGCAGCATCAAACGCTGTTCCTGCTAACTGTGTCGTTCGATCTGATGATTTAACTTCAAAATTATTTAAGTGCCAAAACAGTAAATTTAACAGTGCTGAATGTTGAATCAGCACACCTTTCGGTCGCCCTGTTGAACCAGAAGTATAGATTACATAAGCTAAATTTCCAGGTTGTACACTATTAATAGGATTATCTAAACTCTGACTCGCAATAATTTCTAAATCTTTATCCCAACAAATGATTTTGGTTTGCCCTTGCTCTAGCGTTGCTGATAAATGTGGCAGTAATGAAGAATGAGTCAAGATAACCGATATTTGCGAATCTGCCACCATATAATTGAGGCGTTCTGGCGGATAATTGGGATCTAGGGGAACATAAGCACCACCAGCTTTCAAAATGCCCAAAAATCCCACTATCATTTCAAAAGAACGTTCTAAATAAACACCCACTAAAGTTTCTTTTTCTACGCCTAGAGACTGCAAATAATGGGCTAGTTGGTTAGCTTGTAGATTTAAGTGTCGGTAGGTTAATTGCTGATTTTCAAACACTAATGCCACTGCATCAGGTGTTTTTTCTGCTTGTTCTGTTACTAATTCATGAACACATTTATTTTGTGGGTAATCAGTTTGTGTATTATTCCATTCCACCAGTAACTGATGTTGTTCTGCTGCTGTTAGTAAAGGTAATTGTCCGACTCGCTCATCTGGATTAGTAACAATAGCCCCTACCAACGTTTGAAAATGCTCTACCATCCTGGCAATAGTCTCACCATCAAACAAGTTGGCATTATATTCAAATGCCCCCCTGAGTTCTGAGTCTATTTCTTGCATTGACAGGGTTAAATCAAAAGTCGCACCTGCGGTTGGTCTGTCTAATTCGATCTGCGTTATATTCAAACCTGGCAGTTTTGGTTTTTCCACTGGGGAATTTTGCAATACAAACATCACCTGGAATAGCGGACTATGGCTGAGGTGACGTTGTGGTTGGAGAACTTCAACTAGTTGATCAAAAGGTACATCTTGGTGAGCGTAAGCATCAAGCGCAACCTGTCTTACCTGAGCTAGTAGTTCTCTAAATGTGGGGTTGTTCTCTAAGCGGGTACGTAAAACCAGAGTGTTGACAAAAAAACCAATTAATGACTCAAGGGCTGGACGGTTGCGGTTAGTAATGGGAGAGCCGATGACAATATCTTCCTGACCAGTGTAGCGATAAAGCAACGTCGCAAAAGCCGCTTGGAGAGTCATAAATAGGGAAGTACCTGACTTCTGACTGAGGATTTTTAGTTTGTTAGTCAGGTCATGACCCAACTTAAACCTCTCGATACTACCTCGAAATTTCTGCATAGCAGAACGTGGGTGATCTGTTGGTAATTCTATTACAGGTGGAGCATCTGCTAATTGTTGTTTCCAGTAGTTTAGCTGGGTAGTGATAATATCATTTTGCTGCCACTGACGTTGCCAGTGAGCGTAATCTGCATACTGAATCGGCAAATCTGGTAAGGGAGAAGCGGCATAGAAACTAGACAATTCTTTGAGAAAGATTCCCACTGACCAAGCATCAGAAATAATATGGTGCATTGTCACTAGCAGAACGTGGGAATCTGACTCTAGGCGAATGAGTTTGACTCTTAATAAAGGTGCTGTGCTTAAATCAAAACGTTGTGTATATTCTGCGGTAATTAATCTTTGTAATTCCGTCAGTCGCTCAACTTCTGGTAATTCTTGTAAGTCCACTAACGGTAAAGTAAATGGTACAGTTGCAGCAATAAATTGCACTGGTTTTTCATCTACCATGCCAAAGGAAGTACGCAGGGTTTCGTGACGTTGAATAATTGAATCTATAGCTTGTTGGAATACTGTTAAATTCAGCCGACCAACTAAACGCAATGCTCTGGCAATATTGTAGGCAGCATTTGCCCCTTCCATTTGGTCGAGAAACCAAAATCGCTGCTGAGTCAAAGATAAGGGTAATTCCAGAAACCGGGAAACTGGCTGTAAAGCTGGCAGGGAGTTAGTTTGCTGATTTTGATGCTGGAAAGTTGCAATCTTTTCGCTTAAACTGGCTACGGTAAGCGATTCAAATAAAACGCTGA
The DNA here is from genome assembly GCF_014697195.1 of Cylindrospermum sp. FACHB-282. Taxonomy (GTDB): domain Bacteria; phylum Cyanobacteriota; class Cyanobacteriia; order Cyanobacteriales; family Nostocaceae; genus Cylindrospermum. Next base: position 103,529 of record NZ_JACJRJ010000016.1, read on the forward strand.
CCGATAATTCCACAGATAAGGCTTCGCGCAATCTAGATATAACTAAACTGGCCAGCAGCGAATGCCCTCCCAATTCTAAAAAGTTGTCATAAATGCCTACTTTTTCTAATCCTAAAACTTCCGCCCAAATGTTAGCTATAATTTGTTCTTTTGGAGTACGGGGTGCAACAAAGTTACGAATATCAGCAGATATATTTGGTGCAGGTAAACTGTTGCGGTCTAATTTGCCGTTGGGTAATACTGGCAGTTTCTCCATCAGCACAAAGGCATTAGGAACCATATAATCTGGTAGTTTATGCTCTAAAAAACTGCGGATTTCTCCCCAATTAAAGGCTTGATTGTTAACTACAATATAGGCTATTAGGCGCTGGTCTCCTGGGATATCTTCTCTAACGGTGACTATACCTTCCCGGACATGGGGATGAAGCTTCAATACAGATTCGATTTCTTCCAGTTCAACTCGCATCCCTCGGATATTTACCTGAAAGTCGATCCGACCAAGAATTTCTAAAGTACCGTTGCTGGAGTAGCGAGCGACATCGCCAGTTTTGAAAAGTCGTTTTTGTGGCTCAAAAGGATTATCAATAAATTTTTCAGCATTCGCTTGAGTCCGGTTTAGATAGCCACGAGCTAAGGTAGAACCTGCAATATGTAGTTCCCCCGACTCACCAATTTTTACTGGCTCAAGTTGAGAGTTGAGTACATAAACTTGCTGAATCTTTCCCAGAGGATTACCAACTGGCACATATCCCTCTTCAAGGTTGCAGTCATCTGGAATGGGATAAAAACCATTGCCAATACTTTCTGTTTGACCTAAGATATTAAAAAATCGGGGTGGTGTTTTAAAAAGGTTGCGTAACTTTTTAATTAATTGATAAGGTAGTAATTCGCCACCAAATACTATTAATCTTAATTTTGATTTGCTCAGTGCTTTAGTATATTTCACATCTAAACTTTCTAAAGCCATGAGTCCATAACGCCACACGGAAGGTACACCATCAGAGATAGTGACCCCCTGTGTTTGGATTAATTCAAATAGACTGAGGGGAGTTCTAGTTTGTTCGCGGGTAGCAATGATACTTGTAGCACCTTGGGATAAAGGTAAGAATAATTGTCTGACTGAGGCAGTAAATGAGAAAGATGCTGTGTGGAGATAAATATCGTTGCTATTGACTGGGATTATTTTAGCGATCGCCTCAATATAACTACAAACACTGGCATGAGGCATCTGTACTCCTTTTGGCTTGCCAGTAGAGCCAGAAGTATATATTAAGTAAGCGAGGTTTTCCGGTGTCACATCACACACTGGATTTTGTTGGCTTTGTTGCTCAATTTTCTCCCAGTCTGCATCAAGAAAAATCACTGAAGCGGTAGTAACAGGTAGTATCTCTATCCACTCTGTTTTAGTTAAAAGCACTTTTAAGTGAGTATCCTCTAACATAAATGCCAGACGTTCTTGGGGATAAGCAGGGTCTAAGGCAACATAAGCTCCACCCGCTTTGAGGATACCAAGAATTCCTATAATTACTTCAATAGAGCGCTCTACGCATAGACCCACCAATACCTCTGGGCCTACCCCCATCCCTTGCAAGTGATGTGCCAGTTGATTAGCTTTTGCATTCAATTCTCTGTAGGTCAATTGCTGGTTTTCAAATACTACTGCTACTGCGTCAGATGTTTTTTCTACCTGCTCTGCAAACACCTGATGAATGCAGTTGTTTTGAGAATATTCAATTTCTTCTGTCATGTCTAAATGTTTATTAAAATAAAGTGGTATTATGGCGCAAATTTAGGATTAATCAGACTGAGTTTTTGCTGATTCTCTGCCCAATTGCTCTCAAAGGCTGTAAAAACATATTGGTGACACTATTAAACAAATTTGATTCTCCATCTGATAAACCAAAGCTCAGTTTTTCATAGTTGCTTGGCACGTATAAAGAGCCAAACATCCAGTCCCAAAATGCGAAAATATAACCGAAGTTTTTATCATAATGTTTGGGGTCTACACTATGATGAATTTGGTGTTGTGCTGGACTGATAAATATATGGCTGATCCACTGAGGATAAGCTAACCAGATATGAGAATGACGCAAGTTATATCCTGCTAAATAAAAGATAAAAATCTCAAAGCTGACTCCATAAATTAATAACTCTTTCATCCCGTTTCCAAACAAGTAAATCCAAATGCCTGCTCCAAAATTAGTGATTGTAACAATCGTTATTGTGCCTAAAAACATCTCAAATGGATGAATGCGATATACGGTCAATGGTGTGATGACTTCGGCTGAATGATGTACTTTATGAAATTCCCACAAAATAGGAATTTTATGAGCCAGACAATGGTATAGAAAATTAGCAAAGTCACCTAATAATGCTACAAAAATGCTGAATACAACCTGCTGCCATAATTGGGGACTCGTGACTATAAAAGGTGTGGTAATGCCTGTAATTTGTATCAAACCTTGGACAGTTATATCGGTAACTTTTGCTAAAGATAGTGTTGTTGGCACTACGAAAAATATCTGGAACAAGGAAATTAAAAAGAAATATTTGTATAGAGCAATAGATGAAGGATGTAAATAAACTTCTTTAGGTAAAAGGTATTCTAGTAAACTTTTCTCTTTGTCCCGATTTGCTAGACCAATTATATATAGTATTGTCGCCAGTAAAATAGTTGAAAGCAGATATAACCAATAAATTTGAGATGATGCCAAAAATGGTATTTTAAATGGATACAAAATACTGTTCAATATTTCCATCATTTTTGCTGTATTGCCAAAATTTAGCTTAGAGACAATTTATCTACTCGTATGTACTTATGAAATGCCGGCTATTATTTGAGGTGGGTTTTCCCTCGTTCTGGCATCCTTTGCAGGTTACGCTTTAGCCCTTTCGGGTCAGCTTTCCAGCTAAACGAATCGCAGCCCTTTTGGGACGGTGACCGCCAAGACAGGAATTTCCCTTATCAAGTAACCACAGTAGAGGTAATAACTTGGTTAATAATTCAGTATTTTTACTTAAAAAATTAGTATTACACATCCCCTTGATAAATTCAATACCTTCGCCTTTGCTATTCTACAAATGAAGCGACAGAGGATAAGAGGGAGAAACTATGCACAGAAATGTCCTCCCCTTATCCTTTATTTCTAACTAACTCCGCGCAGTTTACGAGTGTTATCAACTAAACTTTGAGCAAATTGATCAAAGCGTTGGGAAAGCTTTTCATCCAGCAGCTTACCTTCAGGATTGAAAGCACCGTAAGCTTGTCCGATCGCAATTTGTTCTGGAATCACCCAACCATGTACCCAGCGGACGATTAACCGTAGCTCATTAAGGGCGTTACTATTAGACTGACCCCCCAAAATGCTAATCAGTCCCGTCACTTTACCAGACAGTTCGTCAAAGCTCATCAAATCTAGGGAATTTTTCAGGACACCACTCACACCGCCATGATATTCTGGTGTTGCCAAAATTAACCCATCGGCGTTGCGAACGGTATCGCGCAACCGTTGCACGTCTGGATACTCTGGATACTCCTTGGCACCAGTACAAAATGGTAATTGCAATTGTCGCAAATCCAGAATTTCTACCTCTGCCCCTAGGGCTGCTACTCGTTGCACTGCTATTTGCAAACCTAGCTGAGTGTAGGAGCCGGGTCTTAAACTACCACCAATGCCCACAATTTTTACCATAATTCACCCATAAAATAATATTTAACCACTATCATCAAAATTCTAGAAAAGCGTAGTCATTATGATTATGCTTATCTTAGCGATTTATATTGTACGATGTCAAATTCCCATTGAGCGGTTTTGGGTTAGGAGGAGAGAGCAAATAAAATTTCGTCAAAAAAATTACTCAAGGAATGCCTAATCGAGAGTTGGATGCTGGGCTGTTTGCCTTGCCATTCCTCCTAGGAGCCAGATTACCCAGACTAATAAGCTACATAGTGTAACTAGTGGAGATTTGGGAATGGTTTTGTCTGGAAGTTAGACTAGATGAGACAACTGTAATTTCCAGTTATTGCAATTTCTGCTAGAAGAATAGGCATAAAACCAGTTCTCAGCTTATGCCAACAGACAAAGGGTAATTAATATGACAAATTTTGGGAAAAAAGCATTGATGAAACAGGGATTGGCAAAGCGGTCTGCTTGGACTGGGGCCATAGTAGCTAGCTTGATCATGCTGCCAAGCATTTTTGGGGGTGCTCCCGTCTTGGCGCAAAAAACAGAGCGCGAGTCCTTAACTTATGGGGAGTTGCTTCAGAAAACGGAGAAAGGGGAAATCAAAAAAGTAGAACTGGATGAAACTGAACAGACAGCCAGGGTTTATTTAGCGGGGCAAAAGCCAGATACACCACCCATACAGGTGCGACTTTTAGAGCAAAACTCGGAGTTAATTAACAAACTCAAAGAAAAAAACGTTGACTTTGGTGAGGTTTCCTCAGCTAACAGTAGAGCGGCTGTAGGGTTGTTGATCAACCTGATGTGGATTTTGCCGCTGGTGGCTTTAATGCTGTTGTTCCTGCGTCGCTCTACCAATGCTTCTAGCCAAGCGATGAATTTTGGCAAATCTCGCGCTCGCTTCCAGATGGAGGCTAAAACAGGTGTGAAATTTGAAGATGTGGCTGGGGTGGAAGAAGCGAAGGAAGAACTGCAAGAAGTCGTTACTTTTCTTAAACAGCCAGAAAGATTTACGGCTGTTGGCGCACGCATTCCCAAAGGAGTGCTGTTAATTGGGCCTCCCGGTACTGGTAAAACTTTACTAGCAAAAGCGATCGCTGGGGAAGCTGGTGTACCTTTCTTCAGTATTTCTGGTTCAGAATTTGTGGAAATGTTTGTTGGTGTGGGTGCTTCCCGCGTCCGCGACTTGTTCAAGAAAGCCAAAGACAATGCCCCCTGTTTAATATTTATCGATGAAATTGACGCTGTGGGGCGGCAGCGGGGTGCTGGTATTGGTGGCGGTAACGATGAGCGGGAACAAACCCTCAATCAACTGCTGACGGAGATGGATGGTTTTGAAGGTAATACAGGCATTATTATTATTGCTGCCACCAACCGCCCCGACGTACTAGATTCAGCATTGTTGCGTCCCGGACGCTTTGACAGACAAGTGATGGTGGATGCACCAGACCTCAAAGGACGACTGGAAATTTTAAAAGTTCATGCCCGGAATAAGAAAATTGATCCTAGTGTATCTTTAGATGCGATCGCACGCCGCACCCCAGGGTTCACCGGTGCAGACTTAGCCAACTTACTCAACGAAGCGGCAATTCTCACCGCCAGAAGACGCAAAGAGGCTGTCACTATCCTCGAAATTGACGCTGCTATTGATCGGGTAGTCGCTGGGATGGAAGGTACCCCCTTAGTAGACAGCAAAAACAAGCGCTTAATTGCCTACCATGAAGTCGGACACGCCTTGGTGGGTACATTCCTTAAAGACCATGACCCAGTGCAAAAAGTCACCCTCATCCCACGGGGACAAGCCCTAGGATTGACTTGGTTTACCCCCAATGAGGAGCAAGGTTTAATTTCTCGTTCCCAAATCAAAGCTAGGATTACCGCCACTTTAGGTGGTCGCGCCGCTGAGGAAATTGTTTTTGGTAAACCAGAAGTAACCACAGGGGCAGGAAATGACCTGCAACACGTGACAAATATGGCACGGCAGATGGTAACAAAATTCGGGATGTCTGAATTAGGGCCAGTCTCCCTAGAAAATCCGAGTAGCGAGGTATTTTTAGGGCGCGACTGGATGAATAAATCAGATTATTCTGAAGAAATTGCCGCTAAAATTGATAGTCAAGTCCGCGAAATTATCAACACTTGTTACATCAAAGCAAAGGAACTATTGGAAGAACACCGCATAGTTTTGGAGCGATTAGTTGATTTGTTAACAGAGCAAGAGACCATTGAGGGCGAAGTATTCCGCCAAATTGTAGCTGACAACGTTGAAGTAGTTGATCAGGTAATTGATCAGAAGTTGGCAGTACCTCATTAGGGGACAGCTATCACCTGGTAGCCTTAGAAATGGTGCGTTGGCGATAGCGCAACGCACCATATTCTCTTAATTTTAATGGTGTAGCATAAAGAGAACGATAGAACGGAAACTCTTTAAATGGTGGTGTGATGGGATAATTAGCTCTTACTTTTTCTCTCACCATGACTTCAATAACTGCACAAGCAAGGTCATGGAAGAATGCTCTAGAAGACCCGATTTCTCCAAAGGTTCCCCACTTAAAATAAACTTCACCAGATCCAAAAATATCACTAATTGCAGGTTCTTGGAGCTTAGATTTTGCTCCAATAAAAACACTATTAGCATATTCTTCGGGTATGCCAACTCTAACTACATCTAATGATGTTGCTAGAGAAAAATTGACTTCGCGTTCTAATTCAGTTGAAATAACAACATTCAATACCAATTTGTCAGAATTATTGGGTTCAAAAATAGCACCTAAGCAGCCATAAAGAAATCTAGCACCCAGAGGCACTAATCTCTCAAGCATTACTTGCTTTTTAGATAATGAACCACTTTTGGCATGATTATTTATAGTTTCTCTCCTTTCATCTACAGCAGGATAAATAGGTCGGAAATTCCAAGGATAATTAAAATTTTCATCCTTCCAAATACGAGCTTTTCCCGTTAAGCCTAGATCAAGTTGTTTCATATTTACTCAATCCCCCAAGGTTTTCGCCAATTCCGATTGAAATCTTCTGGATAAGCTTTAATTACATCAGGATGATACAAGCTAAATGGTGATACACCATAATCTGCTATAGCCTTAAGATGAGCTTCAGCCCATTTATCACCTTCTTCCATTAGTTTAGCCTCTTTCAGTTCATGAAAGTAGAAACTAGCATCAGATCCAGAAATTGTTTGTCCTGAATCTAAAGCTTGCTGAAGCCGCTGAATCATCTTTATATTAGGTAAATATTCAGGAAATCGACCAATATGCTTTTTGACAATCTCTAATTTTTCTGGCTCAACAATATACTCCTTACCAGCTAAAATGCCAAAAAAATCTGTTCCCGGTGTTACAGACAAAAGAGGTACTCACTTTTAGTTAATTTTGTTTGCTTCTTAAGTAGATGCATAAAAACATACAAATTTTCTAATACTTATCCCCTTTATTTTTACAATATTTAACAACGCCGCAACTGCGTTAATAACACCACAATTTCATCAATTCCTTGCCTGATAACAGTAGCAGACTGTTCAGATTGATTCACCATAATACTGAAAGCCAAAGGCTCATACTGTGGCAAATTCACATATCCAGAAAGAGAAACTGTACCTCTCATTGTGCCTGTTTTTGCTTGCACAATACCCTCAGCTGATGTGTTAAGAAAGCGATTTTTGAGAGTTCCGCTTTTCCCCGCTACGGGTAAAGATGCACGATACACAGATGCTGCTGGTGTTTTTGCCATTCCCCGTAACGTTTGGATTAAAGCAAATGGAGTCACTAAGTTACGACGTGATAAACCAGAACCATCCACCAAAACATAATTCGCTGAATCAACACCCAATTGAGTTAAACTTGCTTTGACAACTTCTAAACCCACATCAGCACTACTCTGATTTAAACCTCTGGTTTTTTTCACAGCTAATGATCTGAGTAATGCCTCAGCATAGAGATTATTACTATTTACATTTGTCTCTATCAATAATTCAGATAAAGGAGGCGATTCTACAGATGCTATTTCCTGTTGATTAGTACCACCATTTACTACCAATGTTTGCCCCAAGGAAATTTTTTCTGAGTCCAAAATTGTGCGGAAGCGCCGTAAGAAATATTGATTAGGAGCAATTACAGGCAAATTTACTAAATATGGTTCAGCATTTGCTGTCAATTGTCCTGTAATGCGTAAGACTGTTCCTGATAAATCGCGGGTAACGTTGATGTAGGTTGGTTGATTTTGAGCAACTGTTACGGACTGATTAATTATGCCCCACTGTTTTGCTTCGTTGGTATCATTCCACGCTACTTGTGAAATTTTACCCACAGTTTGGGGTAGAAGCTTGAAACTAAAAGCATTTTGATTCAGAATCAAGCTGTTGACTGGTGCACCATAATCTGATTGCACATCTTCCCATTGCCAAGTAGGGTTAACAATGTCCCCTTGAATATAACTATCATCGGCAATTAACTGCTTAATTTCGGTAATGCCTTGCTGTTTTAATTGCTGTGTTAATGCTTGTAATTGAAGATCATTTAAACTAGGGTCTCCCCTACCCACAACTCGTAAAACACCATTGCTATTGCTATAAATGGAGGTGCGAAAGCGAAAATTTTCGCCTAGTTGCTGTAATGCAGCAGCGGTTGTTAGTAGCTTGAGGTTAGAAGCAGGAACAAAGTATTTCTGAGCATCGCGACTGTAAAGAGTTTGCTCAGATGACAGGGGTTGTACCATAATACCCCAGTGCGATCGCATAAATTGAGGACGATTGAGCACCGCATCCACAGATGTACCCAGTTGAGCAGGACAAATTGATTTGCTGGTAGTTACCGATACTACTGGAGTTTGGGCTCTGGCTATTTGCTGGTTTATACCAATTTGCGTACCAAGAAGCAGCAGCATCAAGCCAATAGTAATTTTTTTAGACATCAGAATAATTCTTAAAACTATTTGATGATGATAACTTGGGTTAGTACTGTTTCACCCAAGTTAGAGTTATGAGCATTGTGCAGCCATCAGGAAGACACATCACCACGATATAACAAGCTCATTTTGTGATGTAAAAAAATAGTAGGGTATAAACATCGCCTAACCAAACAATACTAGAATTTCCAGACCATATTGCAGGAAATTACACATATCTCGGCTCAATACCTACTATAATCTGTAAGACTAGAAATTTTCGTATTTATACACAATCTTGTAAGTTTATTGTGAAACGCATAGTAGAATTTCCTCTTGAAAGTGGCGAATTTATTCTTGTTGAAGTAGACGAAACAACACAAACCGATGATCGCATCGGTTTGCGAGACCAAGTAGTTGATAAGGCTACACAGACTTTTGAGTCAGCCCTAGAAACCGTCAAACCGATAGCGAATGCAATTATTACCAAAATAGGCAGCCTCAAACAGCCGGCAGATGAAGTGGAAGTCAAGTTTGGCATCAAAATTAGCGCTCAACTTGGGGCGGTTGTAGCTTCTGGTAATAGTGAAGTCAACTATGAAATCACCTTGAAGTGGAAAAAAGATTCACAAAATGGCAGCACCCTTTGAGTCATCTATTGTCAGAATTTACTCCAATAGTGGCAAAGTAATTGGTGCTGGCTTCTTAGTTTCCCAAAAGTACATCCTCACCTGCGCCCATGTTGTAGCTGATGCCTTGGGACTTCCGAGAAAAACTGCTGAAATGCCAGATGCAGAAATTACCTTGGACTTTCCGCTAGTGGCGGCTAAACAGTACCTAAAAGCCAAAGTAGTCTTTTGGCGACCTCTTAATCCCGATGCAGAAGCAGAAGATATTGCTGGATTGGAGTTAGAAAATTCTCCCCCAACATCTCAAAAAGCACTATTAGTTACATCTGATGATTTTTGGGGACATTCTTTTCGTGTATTGGGTTTTCCCGATGGAAAACTCGATGGGGTTTTTGCAGTGGGAGAGTTACGGGGAAAACTTGCTAACGGTTGGGTGCAACTAGAGGATTTCAAACAACCAGGTTATAGATTAGAACCTGGTTTCAGCGGTGCGCCCATCTGGGATGAAGAACTTCAGGGTGTAGCAGGAATGGCTGTGGCGGCTGAAATGAAACGACCAGAAACCAAAGCAGCTTTTATGATTCCCACGGAGGTGCTAATTACAGCATGGACAGCTATTGCCTCTTGTCCCTATCGTGGTCTATTTGCTTTCCAGCAAGAAGATGCGCGATTTTTTTTTGGGCGGGAGATTTTCACCCGGAACCTGGTAGATGCTGTCCAAAGACAGTCCCTGGTAGCAATAATTGGGGCTTCTGGTAGCGGTAAGTCTAGTGTAGTGTTTGCGGGTTTGATTCCCCATCTGTACCAACAAAATAATTGGCTGATTGAGTCCTTCCGTCCCAAGACTCATCCTCTGGATGAACTAGCAGCAATACTTGTGCGTCTACGTGAACCAAAGGAGAGGAAGGTACAACAAGATTTTGATGCTGGAAAATTAGTTGGTGAGTTACGAGAGGGTAAAATGGCAGTACATACCGTTTTATCCCGAATTTTGGCGCAAGCAGCGAATTCTCGCCTATTGCTTGTTGTCGATCAATTTGAGGAACTGTATACGTCTCGCTTAGATGTTAAAGAGCGTCAGTTATTTTTAAATCAATTACTGGAAGCTGTAGAGTTAGTGCAGAATTTTACCCTTGTGCTGACGCTGCGGGCTGATTTTCTGGGATATGCGCTTGAGGATCGTCGCTTTGCCGATGCTTTGCAGAATGCTGATTTAAAACTTGCTCCGATGAGCCGAGAAGAATTGCAGCGGGCGATCGCTCTACCTGCAAACAAGCAAGGGGTAAGCTTAGAAGAAGGTCTTGCAGAGCGGATTCTCCAAGCGGTAGCAGATTCACCAGGAAATTTGCCATTACTGGAATTTGCTTTAACCCAACTGTGGGTACAGCGGCAAAATGGACAAATGACTCATGCTGCTTATGAAGCGATTGGCGGTGTAGAAAAGTCCTTGGCGAATCATGCAGAAACTGAGTTTGCCAAACTCAAACCAGAGGAACAACAACGGGCACAGCAAGTATTTGTCCAACTGGTGCGTCCTGGGGAAGGTACAGAAGACACCCGGCGACTGGCTACCAGAAATGAGGTGGGAGAAAATAACTGGGATTTGGTCACGCGCCTAGCTGATGCAAGGCTGGTGGTGACTGGACGTGATGAAACTGCTAAGACTGCTAGTAAAGAAACAGTAGAGATTGTCCATGAAACCTTGATTCGGAAATGGGGACGGCTGCACGGATGGATGGAGAGCGATCGCTCTTTCCGCATTTGGCAAGAATTATTGCGATCGAGAATCCGTCAATGGGAAAATGCCGGACAAGATGAGGGTTCATTGCTGCGAAGTGTCCCTCTAGGGGAGGCGGAAAATTGGCTCAAGCAGCGCCAAGATGAGTTGAGCCAAGCAGAGCAAGGTTTCATCCAGCGGAGTTTGGCACTCAGAGAACGCGATCGCCAGCAGCAGGAACGCGATCGCCAGCTAACTCTATTTGGGCTGACAGGTGGTTTAATACTAGTCTCAATCCTCGCTGTAGTTGCATTTTGGCTACGATGGACAGCTGAAGTTGAAGGCGCTGGAGTCACCGCTTTAAAAAACTTTGAGTCTGGCGCTGGAGAGATAGAAGCTTTAGTATCAGCAATGGAAGCAGGACAAGAAGCTAAAAAAATGGCTTTTTGGAATAGCCAATGTTTGCAAGACTGTCCGGCTACAAGTCCGCTGCTAGCTTTGCAGAAGATTCTGGATAATATTCATCAAACAAATCAAATCAATACTTACCAACAAGGTATAAACAGTATCCGTTTTCTTCCCAAGGAAAACCAAGAGGAAGACTTAATTGTTGCCGGTGGAGAGGATGGCAGGGTTACCTGGTGGGATTTCCAGGACAAAAAATTGAAAAGATTGAAATATATTGCACTGCACAATAACAGTATCAAAAGTATCGATTTTAGTCAAGATAAAAAAATCTTGGCTACAGGTGCAAGTAACGGTTGGGTAAAGCTGTGGGATGTCTCAAATAGTCAGAAGCCACCTGTTTTTATAAAATCTATGCATCATCAGTGTGCCAATGGTCAGCACTTAGGAGAATACCAGATACCAAATGAGGATGATAAATGTAGTGTCAAAAATGTCCGTTTTCTTCCAAATAACAAACTTCTGGCGACAACTGGAGATGATGGTACGCTCAGGCTGTGGCGTCTCAAGGGCGAACCGGTTGTACCAGCCATTAATGCTCACAAAGGCAGTATCAACAGTCTCAATCCTAGCCCAGATGGTCAGATGCTAGCTACAGCTGGAGAAGATGGAATGGCAATACTTTGGGATCTTAATGGAAAGCGACGGGCAGAATTTAAGGTTCATCAATGCAATGCCAACCCAAAACGTAGGGACGCTAAATGTAGTGTTAACAGTGTTTCGTTTTTTCCTGATGGTCAGCAAGTTACTACAGGTGGAAATGATGATACAGTCAGGTTGTGGAATCTTGCTGGAACAAAACTGTCACAGTTTGAGGCCCATCAGGATGGTGTTGAGACAGTCCGAATTAGCCCAGATGGTAAACAACTTGCTACAGCAGGCAAGGATGGCACCGTTAAGCTATGGGATTTTAATGGCAAACTACAAGCAGAGTTAAAGGGTCATCAGGGCAGTGTTGTTAGCATCCGGTTTAATGATCAGGGCAATACTCTTGCTACCTCTGGACAAGATGATGGTACGGTAAGACTCTGGGCAGTTCCAGGAAAATCATTAATCAAACCCAAAAATCCCTTAACCAAATTAGAAGGGCATACAAAAACTGTTGGCAGCGTTCGTTTTAGCCCAGATCGTAACTTACTGGCTACAGCTTCAGACGATGACACTGTTAGGCTTTGGAAACTGGAAGGAGATATGGTAACGCTGGTAAGGTCATTTCGCACCTACCAAGACGGTACTAATAGCGTGCGTTTTAGCCCCAAAAAACAAAAAGACTTACTTGCTACAGGTGGAAACAATGGCACAATTAAACTGTGGAAATACAGTGGAGAATTACTAAGAAAAATTAATGCTCATTCTAGCGCCATCCTAAGTACCAATTTTAATAATAATGGCGATGAGCTTGCTACTGCTGGGGATGATGGTATGGCCAAACGGTGGAACTTGGAAGGAAAGAAATTAGCCGAATTAAAACATCAAGGCAAGCTAGAGGCTACCAGGTTTAGCGCAGATGGTAAGCTCTTAGCTACAGTTGGAGAGAATGGAGCATGGTTGTGGAATATAAATGGCAAACTGTTAGCAGAATTGAAAGGTCATCAGGGCTATGTTCGCAGTGTTAGTTTTAGCCAAAAGGAAAATAAACTTGCTACTGCTGGAGATGATGGAACTATCAGGCTGTGGGATTTCTCAGGAAGGCAGGTAGCAACACCATTTAAGACTTATCAGAGCAGAGTTAGATCTATAAGTTTTAGCCCGGATGGTAAGCTCCTAGCTACAGCTTCTGCTACTAAAAAAATCCGGTTGTGGAATTTATCAGGACAACAAATTGCAGAATTTACAGGTCATCAGGGCAATATTAAAAGCGCAGATTTTAGCCCGAATGGCAAACTGCTAGCTACAGCCAGTTCCGACAATACGGCGATTTTGTGGCGCGTCAGAGGATTAGATCAACTCCTGGATGAAGGGTGCGATCGGCTCAAAGATTACTTTATAACTCATCCTGAAGAAAAGAAAAAACTTAGTGTGTGTCCTTGAATGAGATTTAATCGTGTTGACCTCTCCCCGGTCTAAAGACACGGGGATTCTAAACTGATGCTACGTCGTAGGCTGAAGCCGTACCACTTCGCTTTTTAGTTTTGGTTTCCCAGATACGAAATCTGGTAGCAAGGGTCAAAACTTGCCTACAGACCTTGACTAGGACGAGTCCTAATTGTGTCTCTACCTTGCGAAGTATATTCGCTGCACCATTTAAATCAGCGTTAATAAATAGTCCTTTTCCTGTGCGGAACATACCGCGGTTTACTCGTTTTCCACTTGGTTTCCACCCTTCAGGTTTTGCGCCGAAAGTAGGTAGAAAATCACCATCTAGAAAACTAGTTTTACTGGTATAGGATTCTTCAGTTTCTACAAATTTGATGCCGTGGTACTCGCATAACTGTTTAACTCGTTTTTTGAGTTTGGCGGTTGGTATCTGCACAAATGATTGCGTTGTTCTACCTAACTGCGCTTCTTGTCTTTGTCCCTGATTCCACCCAAATACCACTACACCAATTTGATGT
>NZ_JACJRJ010000017.1 GCF_014697195.1 Cylindrospermum sp. FACHB-282
TTAGCATAATCTGATAGTTTCATATTTGTTGTTCTAAACCTTGACAACTATCTTAATACATTTATCTATATTTGGTAATGTCTGTCTATAAAATCAGAGAAGTTTACCAATACTTGAATGCGATCGCTACTCCAAGCTTCTTCGGCGGCTGTTTGACACAATTGGGTGAGGGCGTAATCATTTTGCACACTGGGCACGCCTTGGCAATAATTAACTTGATAACGCGCACCGTAGGCATGGCAGACATTAGCGACAATGTTTTCAATCCAGTTTGGGAGATTGGCGCGGGTTTCTGGATGGAGCGATCGCACAGTACCCAATAACTTCACCTGATCAGCAATCACGTTCGGCGCTCTGCCACCATTAATCTGCCCTATGCTCAATACTACTGGACGCAAGGGATTCTGTGTCCGGCTAATGGCTTGTTGCAGTGAGGTGATTACTTGGCAAGCTATCCAAATTGCATCAATTGCCTCATGGGGACGGGCCCCATGTCCAGATTCTCCCATAATAATAATTTCTAAATCATCAGCCGCTGCTGTCAATGCCCCGTAACGGATACCAATGGAACCTGCGGGGATAGAAGGGAAAACATGCAACCCTAATATAGCTGAGACATTGTCCATCACCCCATCTTTTACCATCCATCTGGCCCCTTGGGCAATTTCCTCTGCTGGCTGAAATAAAAATCGCACCTTACCACCCAAATCTTCTGCCACTTCGGACAGCAGCATTGCTGTTCCTAACCCGACTGTGGTGTGGATATCATGACCACAAGCGTGCATCACCCCATCGGTGCGAGAGGCATATTCTAACCCAGTACGTTCTTGAATTGGTAAGGCATCCATGTCGGTGCGAATTGCCAATAAACGATCATTTTGCTTAGTGCCTTGTAGTTCGCCGATGACGCCAGTTTTGCCGATTCCTTCTTGGACGTGCAAACCGCTAGAAGACAACACACCAGCAACGAAGGCGGCTGTTTGCTGCTCTTGTCCGCTGAGTTCTGGGTGTGAGTGGAGATGGCGGCGAATTTCAATTAGGCGGGGTGCTAGTATTTTGGCTAAGTCTTTAATACGGGTAAGCATCGATTGGTTTTCAGTTTACAGGTTCTGCTTTCATGATAAAGAAGTGTTAATCTACAAAATGCTCTTACTTTACAGCCAGCGGCCCCGCCCCAGTTAATTGAAAAAATCACATCTGTCTAAAGGTGATGAAGAAATTATAAAAATTTGATTAATGTTCATGGAGGGACTACACAAAATGAAATAGAGGCTCTATACTAATCTTAGTCAGACACTATACTGAACCATCTATAGACTACCAAGTATGTGATCCCCCTAGTCCAATGCAAAAAGGCGGCTGGGGGGATCTTGTTTTTGGGTATTTGTTCAAGGCGCTCGAAGAAATAAATTATCCCCTAGGACAGGGTTGTAAGCTGTTTCTAACAGGCGGGACGCCTGTTCTACCGCCAGCCCAACCAGCGCAACCCTGGGACAATCAGGTAGTGACTCACTCCTAACCAGAAGCTAATTAAGACGCCCACAAAACTAAAGAAAGCCATTGGTGGCGCTAACTCTAACCAGCTGGGTTGATGAGAAAATTGGAAGAGTGTGGCGGGAAAACCGAAAAAAATCAATACTGCAAAGAAGCTGGCACAGCCAAAGGCAGCGATAAAAGCATAAACTAGGTGATGGCTACGAATGCCTAAACTCAAGGTGAGCAGGGAAATTGCTACTAAAATCCATCCGATCAAGCCTTCGTCCCTATCTTGTGGGGTGATTAGTTGGTAAATTATCCAGCCTAAGCTATAGCTGATCGTTCCCATCAGGGATGCTACTAAAAACCGCCGCTGTTGACCAAAACTCCCGGATAAGGTTAGTCCCCAAGCGGTTCCCAAACCAGCGACAGCAAAAACTATGATTTCTGCACCTACTATAGGTTGAGTATTGGGTAATAATTCTGGTAGCTGGTACTGCATAAATTCTACAAGGCGATCGCCTAAGTTTGTGCGATAGGCTAAGAGAAAGCCGACAATCGCCCCAATGGCAGCACCGATACTAGCGAGAACCATGGCCCAAAACGTTGCAAGAGTGGCTAGGAGTAATTTGGCGATCGCCTTTATTATAAAAAGACTAGTGTTAGCAATCCCTTGATTCAGGTCGTCTAAAGCTTGTTCAATAGCTTGGATTAGCAGGTTATATTGCTGGGATAGTTGCTGAAGCGCGTTCTGGACTGGGGCAAATAAACCCTGTTGTGATGAGGCTTGAGAGATTTTCACTAAGCGTTTTTGAATGTTAGCTGCATTTGCGGGGCGCGATCGCACATCCTCCTGCACCATCTCATCAATCAAATCTGCTAGACGCGGGTTAAAATTACCCTGATTCCGCCAGCGCAACTGACCAGTTTGCGGATCTTCCAACTCCGGCGGATACTTACCCGTGAGTAATTCAATCATCGTCCGTCCTAGGGCATAAAAATCAGCCGCAGGCCCCACATTACCCCCAGTCACTTGTTCTGGTGGACTGTACCCAGAAGAATATAACCGCGTAGAACTAGATGGATAACGCAGAATTGCGCCGCTAAATTGTTTGGCCCCACCAAAATCAATCAGCACCAACTGATTTGGGTTTGTCCCCCCCAAATTACGCAGCATTAAATTAGAAGGTTTAATATCCCGGTGAATAATTTGGCTTTTGTGCAATTCCTGCAAAATCTTCACAGCTTGGAGAAACCAGTTCAACACCAAGTCTTCTGGACACCCTTGAGGATAAGTTCTGCGTATTTCTTCTAGGTTCTGCCCATTAATTTTTTCCATCACCAGACAAGCCAACTGGTGCGGTTTAGGAACGAGCAAATTTATTTGAAAATACCCTTCAGAGTCAACTCTGGGGACACCGGGATTCCGCAAACCAATTAAAACAGCCGCTTCTTGGGTAAACAATTCCAGTGCTTTTGGTGAGGTTTCCACCAATACTTTAAGCACCTTCTCGGTTTGGGTTTTTTCATCCCAAATCGTGTAAATTTGGGCAAATCCACCCGAACCCAAGGGCTGGATGGGCAAATAGCGGTCTAACAAATGTAGCGGTGCGCCACAGCTGTTGCAAAATTTGTTTCCCCAAGGTTGGGGGTAAGGTCGTTGACAGTCAGGATTTATGCAGTGAACCGCACTCTGAGTGATGTGGGACAAAACCGCTAGAGGACAAAGGCTGAATTGATTTTAGCGCTTATTTACCTTTAGTTCTAAATGTTGCATTTAACCTGTCTTTCAACCTTACAGATGAGATACGCCCTTGTGTGGGGTGCTGTGTGCGATCGTCGCATTTTGTCTCCTCTGGAAAATTGGTAAGATTGGAATGCTTTAAACGATAAGAGGTTTGATAAATGAAAAATGATGTATTTGGTAAATTAATTGCCTTTCTAAATAAATTGGAACAAGATAAAATCACTTATTCTTTAGCCCATAATCGCGATGAAACCGTTATGGTGAATGTGGCGATACCTGGACAAAGATGGGAAGTTGAGTTTTTTGAAGATGGGTCGGTTGAGGTAGAAAAATTCGTTAGCAGCGGAGAAGTTGCTGGGGAAGAAGCTTTGAGTGATTTATTTGCTATGTCTTCAGATTAAAAAGGCTACAGTAGGTAGGGTGTGTTAGTCCACGCAGGTGGACTTCGTTTGTGTAGCCGCGACTTCCAGTCGTTAGGGCTAGGTGCAAGATATCAGTTTTAACTTTAGCTATTAGCCCTGGATGCATCCTGTTTCCATCACAGCTTTTGGATATTCTCGATGCACCACCAAAGCTGAATTACTTAAATGTACCCATCTCCAGCAAGGGGAAAAGCGTAATCTGAAAACAAGGCGTAACGATGATTGTCGCTGCGGGTTTCTTCGTCTAAAACTTTGACGACTTTGTTATAAACGTCTTCCGCTTGTTGGGGTGAATCACCAATGCTGGTTAATCCTAACTTGCCAAATTGAGAAAGACAACCCATGAGATGAAAAACTGTGCCTGTCTCCGTTCCACTGTCAAAATGTAATCTGTGGTGGGCGATAATATCCATTAAATCGTTAGGTAATAATCCCCGATAGCGGTCTTTTTGCAAGTTATCTGTGGCAATATAGTATTTAGGGCGTCCTTGCTGACTGTAAAATAAACCGGTAGACAGGTCATAGCGTCCATTAGTTAATAATTTTAAAGTCATGAAAGGATGAGTTGTGCCGCCTTTACGTAAGTTTATTTCAATGGCTTGAATATCCCATTGGTTATTACCTTCGTCAACGGCGATAAAATCAACGCCATATCTCTCTAATACGCCTTTTTTTGCGAGATGATTGCCAACTTGTAAGCCTAATTGCTGTAATTCTAAGCGATAGCGTTCATCTGCGGGAAATCGGCAACCGAGATAAATTTGTCCGTCTGGGCCTCCGAGAATTTGGTCATGGGTGGAGAGGATTTCTACTTCACCGTTGGGTGTGATGCGTCCTTGCACACTAGGAGAACGTTTTATTTCCCCTTCCACAAATGCCTCAACTATTGCCCCCATCTCTGGTATACGGGATGAAAAATTCTCCCAAGTTTCTTTTGGGGCTTGAAAACGCAGATGTGAAAAGCGATCGCTAATTCCTGCTACCCGTTGATTATGAGAACCTTTTCCCGATGCAACATCCATCAATGGTCTGAGTTCCAACAGCGCATTTCCTTCTCCCGAAATGCCTTCGTTGAGTTTCACCACCATTCGTTGTAATGTCGGTTGACGTTCCCACAAATCTGCGGCTGCTTCCGCCAAATCTGCGGTGTTCCAAATCTGTTCGCTACCATCTGGAAGGGGTACACCACTTTCTTTAAAGATTTGCCGACTACCACTTTTTGTCCCCCAAATCTGCAAATCTGGCGCAGCAGCATATAGAGGTACACCCAATTTAATCGATAATTCCGCTTCCCAAAATGATGAATTGTAACAAGCCATAAAAGATTTATCTAGCCGCAAAGCTTGACGAATTCTCTCTAACAATCGGGGGCGTTCTAAAATCTTTTGACTCAGAGGTTTTAGGGAAGAATCATAAGTAGAAAGTAGCAGCAAGCGGTTGCGAGCATGAGAAAATGGGATTCCTGGTAACAGTTGTAGATAGTAATCAATGATGCTGGGATGCAGTGGCATTGATGTGACATAAATTAGCCTAGTGCGGGGATTCCGCAAGCGCATCAAACTAAATAGCAATCTTTCTTCATAATGCTCACAACCTTCTATCTTCTGGAGTTCTCGCTGGTCGATACTCAAAGAAGGAATAATTAAAATATCCGCTTCACTGTTGTCAAATAACTCGCTAGTTTTCCAACGGTCGCGCAAAGTTAATTGTAAATTGCGAAACTTATCAACCTGCTCTAATTCGGAAATTTTCAGCGTAACCATAACTCATACCCTGTATTTATCCCAATCTAGCTTTACTACTTAGATATATCCCAAGTCGCAATCAGATGACTATATTTTTTTGTAACTTTTCTCTGATGCTCTTCAGTGAGAGATAAAACTATATACTTGCCGATTACTTAAATATTAGAGGCATTAAATATTAACGGTAACTTAAAAAAAGCAAGTATGAAACTTTACCAACCAAATACAAGAGAAACAATGAAAGACAAAGTGTCATAAATAAACCTGATAATTTATCGTTCATGCTTCAAATGTTATAATTTATATAAATTTCTTTTACGTCTTAAGGTTGATTATTTTTGCTGGTTATTTATTTCTAGAGGGTGATAAATTCAAACCAAAGAACAGTTAAATTGAGAACATGATGAAACGGAGGAATCCTTCATCAGATGATAGTTGTCTACTTGTTTTCAGTGGTTGAATTAAGAACGTGTGGTAGATAAACGTGGGGAGAGATAATGTTAGTTGCGTGCAGTTACCAAGACTTTCCTACGTTGGGCAAATATCCGGGGTAAAAAAGCCTAAACCTGCCTTGTGCAAGTGGGCGCCAAAGTTAAAAGCAAACCTTGGGTTGGTTTTTCGATCCAAGGTTTACTTTTGCTATTTATTACTATTCAATTTCCAGGAAAGAAGATATGCTAGAAGAAAAAAAATTACAACCGCCACAGCAACAAAAACCACCAGGTGTGGAATCAGAAATGCAGCCAAAACCCAAAGCAGATGATGAACAATATCGGGGTAGTGGTAAGCTAAAAAATAAGGTGGCAGTGATTACAGGTGGCGATAGTGGGATTGGTCGGGCTGTAGCGATCGCATTTGCTAAAGAAGGTGCAGACGTAGCGATAATTTACCTCAATGAACACAAAGACGCCAAAGAAACCCAAGATTTAGTTGAAAAACAAGGACGAAGAGCGGTACCAATAGCAGGTGACATTACTGATGAAGGCTTTTGTCAGCAAGTTATCCAACAAACAGTAGATGAGTTTGGTAAACTTGATATTCTCATCAACAACGCCGCCGAACAGCATCCACAAGACAACATTGAAGATATTAGCAAAGAGCAATTAGAGCGAACTTTCCGCACTAATATTTTCTCAATGTTTTATTTGACAAAGGCGGCAGTTAAGCACTTGCAACCAGGTAGTTCTATCATCAATACTACATCAGTCACAGCTTATAAAGGTAGTCCGCAATTATTGGATTACTCTTCGACAAAAGGCGCAATTGTCGCGTTTACTCGTTCCTTATCACAAAATTTGGTAGGTAAGGGAATTCGTGTTAACGCTGTGGCACCAGGGCCAATTTGGACACCTTTAATTCCCTCAACTTTTCCAGAAGAAAAAGTTACTACCTTTGGCAAGCAAGTACCAATGCAACGACCCGGACAACCAGAAGAAGTTGCACCTAGTTATGTATTTCTAGCTTCCGATGACGCTTCTTATATGTCTGGTCAAGTATTGCATCCCAATGGTGGAGAAGTAGTCAACGGATAATTATTTTAATCTAAAGGACACAGGAGAATTGGGAATTTATGTCTCAGATATCTCCCTGCGTCCTCCATTAGGTAGATGAGTTGATATTGAATAGGTGATAATCTGTCTAGCAAAGAACACCCAAGAAATAACCTCTAAAATTTATGGCATCCCCAACACCATTGTATGGCACTGATCTAGTAGATTGTGCTAGAGCAAATGCCAAGCAGGGAATTGGAACAGCTGCTTATCAATGTGGCTATGGTGATGATATCAACACATTTTCACAAGAACTAAGGCAAGCTTGCGAAAAAATGAATTTGCAAGTTAAGGAACTCAGCGAACTAATTACCGACCAAGACATGATACTAGAATTGGGAACTGGTGAAATCGTTGCGCCGATTACAGCAACGCAACTTTAAAAATAAATTTCTGGCAAAAGTCAATTTTCTTTTGGGGAATTCAAAATTCACCATCAAGACAACTTTGTGAGAAATCCCAAGAGTTTTTTGGTGTTTGCTGTCAGCAGGGTGCGCCGATAAGTATCCGCCGCTTTTTTAATTGCTTCAGCCTGAGTGGGATAAGGATGAATCACACTACTTAACTTACTCAAACCTATTTTATTCATAATTGCCGTGGTGATTTCAGAAATCATTTCCCCTGCATGATTAGCTACGATGGTTGCACCGAGAATTTGGTCAGACCCTTTCTTGTGGTGGATTTTCACAAATCCTAACTCTTCACCATCTGCGATCGCTCGATCTATACTACTAAAAGGAATCTTAATCGTCGCCACATCCAGCCCCAACTGTTGCGCCTCCTGTTCATACATCCCCACATGGGCGATTTCCGGCACAGTATAAGTTACCCAAGGCATCACCAAACTGCTGAGTCTACTGCGTCCCAAGCCAAAGGGAGAAAACAGCGTATTTTTAATTACAATCCGCGCCGCCGCATCCGCCCCATGGGTAAATTTCCAATTCATGCAGACATCACCAGCTGCATAAATCTTGGGGTTCGTCGTCTGGAGGTAATCATTCACCTTCACACCCGATTGCTGGTCATATTCTACCCCCACCGCTGCTAAATTTAGATTTTCCACATTTGGTACACGTCCCGCACTGGCTAAAATTTCATCAACTGTCACCGAATCTCGATGACCATTCACAGAAAAATAAAGCCGCTTACCCTCGGTGACTGTCACCACCTCTTCTAACTGGCAATTTAGCACCAAGCGAATACCTTCATTTAGCAAAACCTTTTGCATAATTTCCGCAGCATCAGCATCTTCTCGATTGAGGATATGAGAACCGCGATGAAACAGCACCACCTCACAACCCAAGCGGCGGAACGCTTGCGCCAATTCGCAACCAACAGGCCCCCCACCAATCACCGCTAAACGTTCTGGTCGTTGAATTAGGGAAAAAATTGTCTCATTAGTCAAATAACCCGCTTTTTCAATTCCCGGAATCTTCGGTTGCAAAGCCCTAGCGCCGGTAGCAATCACAGCTTTTTTAAACTTTAGGGTTTTGTCGCCCACTCCCACAGTATTATTACTCGCAAACCGACCTTCACCCAAGAAAACATCTACCCCCAAGGAGGAGAAACGTTCCGCCGAATCATGATGACTGATAGCAGCCCTGATTCGTCGCATCCGTGCCATAACTGTGGAGAAATCAACTTCAATATGCTTAGAAATATTAATCCCCAATTCCTTAGCACCCCACATTTCGCCAACCACACGAGAAGACCGGATGACAGTTTTTGAGGGTATGCAACCGAAATTTAAGCAATCTCCACCCATGAGATGCTTTTCAATCAAGGCCACTTTTAAACCCAAATCTAAACCCGCAGCACCCGCCGCTACCACTAATCCCGCCGTACCAGCACCAATCACTACCAAGTCGTAATCATCAACAGGTTGGGGATTAACCCAATTTGGCGGATGGACGTGAGAAACCAACTTTTGATTATACTCATCCATTGGGCGAACTGTGACTCTCTCGAATTCTGAATTTGACATTAGTAGTACCTCTGAAGGGTGAAGTATCAAGTATGTTTTTTATGCTAGTCTTTAGTCCATTTGCCAAGAAACAGCAAAACTGGAAATGTTGTCTTTACTAATGAATATAGCCTGGCAAATATTTTGTCCGTTTGATAATTGACAGATTCTCGAAAAAGATTACTTGATATAAATATTGGGGAACAGTAAGTAAGTATGCAAAAAGAAATCAAGCTATACCAAGTAAAGTAACAAATGCTGAAATTAGCTCGTAGTCAGGGCTTTAGCCCTCTCTATCTCCTGTGGTCGGCTAGGCAAACGAGACGCTACGCGGTAAGCGCAGCAATGCCCGTTCGCGGAGCGTTCTGTAGGAAAGGGCTTTACAAAGTAGGGCTGAAGCCCTTACTACAAACCTTTAATTATTTACGTTGCTCTACTTAACAGGGGAGACGCCTGTTTTACGGTAGAACTTTTAATTATTTACAAGACCTCTTGTTCTAAAGCTTTCTGCGCTATACGGGTAACATAAATTGTCACGGCGACTGTCGCTATAAAACCCAGAATGCGAATTGCCCATTGTAGGTTGGGGTTGGTAGGTTGAGTCTCTGTCCCAATCAGCGCTAAATTCCCAGCTAGAGAACCAATGTAAACATACATAATTGTTCCGGGAATCATCCCCACAGAACCAATAAAATAGTCTTTGAGAGAAACTCCTGTAATGCCAAAAGCGTAGTTTAATAAATTAAACGGAAATATGGGAGAAAGTCGGGTTAACAAGACAATTTTTAATCCTTCTCTCCCCACAGCTTGGTCAATAGCAGCAAATTTTTTGTTACCTGCAATTTTATTGGCAACCCAACCCCTTGCTAAATAACGTCCTACCAGAAATGCTGCTGTAGCACCGAGAGTTGCACCAATAAATACATAAACAGAACCCCAAACTACACCAAAAACAACGCCAGACCCTAAAGTGAGAATTGAACCTGGTAAAAAAGCCACGGTAGCAATAATATAGATGGCAATAAAGGCGATTGCTCCTGCTGTCCCCAAGCTATCAATCCACTGCAAAGCGTTGCGTAAAATTTCTTGCGGGTTAAAAGAATTTGGATTTACAGATTCTTGGGCTAGGGCAAAGTTTGTATTTAATAAAAAACTTATGCTAAGTATAAATAGTGTGAAGATACTCAATGGAAAAAAGTTTCTCAATATTTTGTGAGGAAATTGATTTTTCATTATTTTTCAGAATAGATTTTTTTTGGATGAAACACGCTTTTAAAACTAGTAATTTTTATTGGCGATACCAACTACGAATTCGCTCTGGTGAAACACCGAGTAAATATGCAATGATGACTATCTGATTTAGCAGCGTAGTTTGGAAAATGCCTTTTTGCAACCATCTCCGGGCTGAGGTAGTGACGGGTACGGGAATTAGGGCAATTTTACTGAGGGTTTTTAACCGCTTTATGAGTTCAAAGTCTTCCATGATGGGCAATTCGGGAAAATTACCAATTTTGTGAAATACTTCTTTAGTTAAAAAAATTGCTTGGTCACCATAAGGCATTTGCCAAAAATGCGATCGCCATTTTACTCCCCATTCCACCAACCGCAAACCCCAATGGGATGCATCTATCCGCAAGCTAAAGGCACCAGCCACAATTCCCGGCTGTTGTAGTGTGGTGCGAATCATGACATCAAAACCAGTGGGTAAACGGCTATCTCCATGGAGAAACAGCAGAACAGCACCCTTTGCAGCTAAAGCCCCGGCGTTCATTTGTCCAGCACGACCGGGAGATGAAGAGATAACTTTTACACCTAAACCTTGAGCAATTTCTACCGTACCATCTTGGGAGCCGCCATCAACTACAATTATTTCTATATTAGTGCTGGGTTGGGTGGAGGCGATCGCATTTTTGAGATTCTCCGCTTCATTGAGTGTGGGAATAATAATCGAAATTGTCCCAGCATCAAGATTCTGATTCATCATGTCTGAGGTTGCTTTTCTGGCTGGTTAGGCAATGAACACTCTACCATTACCTTAATAGGACTTACGCAACTGGCATGGCTTTGTAGGGTGCGTCAGACTCGATAATTCGGTAACAATCAACAGATTTTCCATATCTGAGACACCCTACAAGATAGATTCTCGATAATTCGGTAACAATCAACAGATTTTCCCTATCTGAGGCACCCTACAAGATAGATTGAGTGTGACACGCAGCTATAGAAGAAAGTCAACAACGCTGGGGTACTGTCGTCCGACCTATTTTGATGATAAATTTATTCATCCGTAAAATCATCACCCAAACGCTGTTGTCTATTCATCCTACGATTTCTGAATACTGGATTATTAGTAATTGGCTGTTCCTGTTGAGTGGGAATATTTACACCCAAATCTTTGAGAATTCTTTTAGCTGCAACTTCACCTGTTCGACAGCCACCTTCCATATACCCTTGGAAGGATAAAGAGCAGTGTTCACCAGCAAAAAATATATTACCCACACGTTGTTGCTCAGATCCAGCTAGCCTCGTCCATTGTCCTACTAAATAGCAAGCATAGGCGCCGCGTGTGTATTCTTCCCCCGGCCAATAGGCAGTGGTAGCTTGACGATACACATTTCTAATTCCAGGGAAAATCCGATCTAATTGTGGTAGAAATCTTTTGGTATAGTCTGCCGAATTGCGGCCTAATAATAAACCATTTTGACCGCCGCTAAAATTAGTAATTAGACCTTTAGAAGCAGTTTGGTAACGGCTAGGTTCCCAG
This sequence comes from Cylindrospermum sp. FACHB-282, assembly GCF_014697195.1. Taxonomy (GTDB): domain Bacteria; phylum Cyanobacteriota; class Cyanobacteriia; order Cyanobacteriales; family Nostocaceae; genus Cylindrospermum. Next base: position 11,668 of record NZ_JACJRJ010000017.1, read on the forward strand.
GTAGTTTGAAAGCCTGTATCAGTAAATGTTGAGCCATTTGAGCCATATTGATTGCGCCACAGTCTTTTTTCATAAGATGTGATTAATTTTGCGTTGGTTCCATATCCCAGTTCTGCAATTGCATTTCGTTTAACTGGTGGTAAATAGATATTCAGCGCCACTAAACGCAACGTGCTAAAAGGCAAAGTCAGCAAAATTCTCTCATAAGTACGAACAAAAGCTCTACCTCCAGATCGTAAACTAACTCGGTAGCGACCATCTGAACTGCTATTAATAGCTTCTAATTGTGTGTTGATTTCAATATTATTTGCCAAAGATTGTGCTAGTAGCTTGGGTACTTGGTCGTTGCCACCAACAATTGTATAACGTTCATCACTTTCTCCAAACACTGTAAATTGATCAGTCTCAGTACCAATCAACAATAGGAGATTCAGAGATGATTGTTCTTCCGGTTCTCGACCATATTCGGCAGTGTAAGCCACCCTTAGCATTTCCCGCAGAATCGGATTAATTTGCACCAAGTCTAAATATTGTGCAATCGAGGTATTATCTAAAGCAAATGCTGCCTGACTATAAGAGCGATAGGTTATAGAGTCATCCCCAATATAACCTAAATCTTGCTCAATTCTTTGTGCTAAAGGGGTGAAGTAATTAATAATTTCTGTTTCCGAAATTTGGCGTCCTTGAAAGTACCATATTTCTGGTGTTAGTCCCTGATCAGTAGCTAACACATCCACTACTGTTAAACCAAGTTTTTTTGCCAGTCTTCGCAAACGGCTATGTCCTGTATCGATGAATTCTCCACCCAACTCCACAGTGTTGGAAGTACCCAAGGCGTTTTTCAAACTCAGCATCCTACCACCGATACGCTTCCTAGCCTCGATAATGTCTACAGGAACCCCTGCTTGGCGCAGGTTATAAGCCGCAGTCAATCCAGCAATTCCCGCACCAACTACAAGTACCTTAGAAACTGAGCCATAAGCGGCTGTATCACGTCCACCATGCCAGGTAGTGGTGGCCACAGCACTTGCTAATCCTAAACCCCCATAGATTAAACGACGACGAGTGGTTCTGTGTTGTAAAATGTCAACTAACTCATCGGTGGGAATACCAGTTTTTACCGATTCTCTAGCAATTGCATAAGCCCGTCGCAACGATTTCATTAGTGGAGACCTAGCCATTTAGCGAACCTCTCTCTACGGGGCAAGTATTAACACATTATCTTCTCACAAAAATTAAGTGTAAATTTTAGTATAAGTAAGATTAATGGATACGCAGTGTTACTAAAATAGTATTTTGTATCATGGCTAAATATTTCCCGCTTGATTGAGAGCGAAAATATATGAAATAAAAGCCTGAAATCCTGATTTAGCGAGGTTGTAATGAAAATTTTGACCCTAACTGACAAAAAATTGGTAATGAAGCACCAGCCAACGAAAATAAGGACTTTGTGGTTAGGAGCGTTGTTATTTGTTTTCGTAATTTATCAATTGAGTCTTTATCTATATAAAGTATTTTTTATCCCGGCTTTCCTAAGTCAACAAAGATGGGATACAAATTTGATTTACGGTGTATTTTTAATTTTTTTAATGGCTTTGGCAATTTCTGAATTGTCAACTCCTGCGGTTACTTGTAATTTCTATAAGAATATTAATCAGGTAGTTATAGAGTACAAAGGTTTACGCACCAGCAAAGTTATAGAGTACTCATTTGCCGATATTCTGCGTGCTGACATCGAAGAATATCAAGAACGCTGGGGGACTGTCGGCAGACCTATTTTGATTTTGAAATCTCAAAAGACTATCCCCATTCACAAAGATTATATCAATGCTCAAGATGTTCGACATGATATCTATACTATCAATAATTTTATTGAGGCGTATAAGTAATCAATCCGGTGGGTTAGAAATGCACCCTACATAAGTGCTTTTTAGATATAGTGAAGCTAATTTTTTAGCTAATCAGCGGTGACTTGATTCAAAATTATTAGTAATCTTTATTTTAGCAGTAAGCTATTTGAGGACGTTTTTCATAAATTTACTATGGCAACTATTAACGACAACTACCTGAAGCTAAAAGCCGGTTATCTGTTTCCCGAAATTGGGCGTCGGGTGAATGCCTTTGCACAAGCCAATCCTGATGCTAAAATCATTAGGCTGGGTATTGGTGACGTCACAGAACCTTTGCCAGAGGCTTGCCGTACAGCTATGATTAAAGCTGTGGAAGAAATGGGCGATCGCACAACTTTCAAAGGATACGGCCCAGAGCAAGGTTACGGCTGGTTACGGGAGAGAATCGCCGCACACGATTTCCAAGCACGGGGAGCAGCCGTTGACGCTGATGAAATCTTCATTTCCGACGGTTCCAAGTGTGATAACGGCAATATTCTTGATATATTTGGTCATGATAATGCGATCGCAGTTACCGACCCAGTTTATCCCGTGTATGTTGACACCAACGTCATGGCGGGAAACACCGGGATAGCTAACGATAAAGGCGAATTTGACGGTTTAGTTTATCTCCCTGTCACCGCTGAAAACAACTTCACCGCCGAAATTCCCTCCCAAAAAGTTGACTTAATCTATCTCTGCTTCCCCAACAACCCCACTGGCGCCACCGCCACCAAAGAACACCTAAAAGCTTGGGTAGATTACGCAAAAGCCAACGGTTCAATCATCTTTTTTGACGCTGCTTACGAAGCTTATATCACCGATTCTTCCCTTCCCCACTCGATTTACGAGATTGAAGGTGCAAGAGATTGTGCGATCGAATTTCGCTCCTTCTCCAAAAATGCAGGCTTTACCGGTACCCGCTGCGCCTTAAGCGTCGTTCCCAAAACACTCACTGCTAAAGCCGCCGATGGTTCCGATGTGGAACTGTGGAAGCTCTGGAACCGCCGCCAGTCCACCAAATTTAACGGCGTGTCTTATATCGTGCAACGGGGTGCTGAGGCGGTTTACTCCGAGGAAGGACAAGCGCAAATCAAAGCTTTAGTTAGCTTCTATCTAGAAAACGCCAAAATTATTCGAGAGCAATTAACAGCCGCCGGTTTGTCAGTTTATGGTGGCGTAAATGCGCCTTACGTTTGGGTAAAAACTCCCCATGGTTTATCCAGTTGGGAATTTTTCGATAAATTACTGCAAACGGTAAATGTTGTGGGAACTCCCGGTTCTGGTTTTGGTGCTGCGGGTGAAGGTTACTTCCGCATCTCTGCATTTAACAGCCGGGAAAATGTCGAAGAAGCAATGAAGCGCATCACCGAAAAGTTTAAGGTTTAGGTTTAGTAAGTTTTGGTGGGCATTGCCCACCCTACTTTTTGTTAGACTTAATCTCAGGACTTAGGCAACTGGCATGGCTTTGTAGGGTGCGTCAGACTCGATAATTCGGTAATTCTCAACAGATTTTCGATATCTGACGCACCCTACAATCTTATATTGAGTGTGACACGCAGCTTTGGTACTAAATCTATCAAAAATAAAAATTGCTATGAGTGTAGCTATCCCCATCTTCAAACCCGTTAGCCAGATGCAACTAACACCCGGTAGTACAGTTACCATTCCAAATGTTACCTGGGAAGAATTTGAATCTATTTTACAAGAACTGGGAGATAAAAGAGCTTCACGAATTGCCTATAATCAGGGTAATTTAGAGATTATGGTTCCTTTACCTGAGCATGAAATTTCTAAAGATTTAATTTCTGATATTGTCAAAATATTGCTGAAGGCGAAAAAGATTAAATATCAACCTTTTGGTTCAACAACTTTTAAACGACAAGGTACAGCAGGAGTTGAGCCAGATGCTTGCTTTTATATTCAAAATTATCAACAAATGATCGGACGTAGGCGTTTACAACCTGATGATCCACCGCCAGACTTAGCAATAGAAATTGATGTCACATCAAAAACAACTCTTGATGCTTATGAAGCTATTGGAGTTACCGAATTATGGATATATGATAGTGGTAAGCTTTCTCTTTATTTGTTAAAAAATGGCAAATATATCAAATCTGAACAAAGTCCCTATTTTGAGAATATAGCTATTACTCAGATTATCCCTGCTGCTATCGAACGTAGTTGGCAAGTAGGAAGTTTTCAAGCTTTAGAAGAATTTGCTGCAATGATTGCACAGTAATTAGAGATTAACAACTTATATGGTATTACTTCAAGAATTATCTGAACTTTTACAAGCAAAAGATCCAGAAGAACGACAAACAATCACCGGTGTCAGTTGGGAGAGTTATGAAGCTTTACTCAATGATTTAGGTGACAGTCTGCAATATAGAGTCACATATTTAGATGGAGTGATAGAACTAGTGTCACCAAATTACCGACATGAAAAGGATAAAAAACGCATTGGTTCTTTACTCGAAATTTACTTTCAAGAAAAACGCATCCGTTATTTTCCTCTAGGTTCTAAAACTTTCCGCAAACAATCAAAAAAAGGTGGTGTAGAACCAGATGAATCTTACTGCATAGGTACAGAAAAAGAATTTCCTGATTTAGCAATTGAGGTAATTATCACAAGTGGGGGAATTGATAAATTAGAAGTTTATCAAAGATTAGGCGTCAAGGAAGTTTGGTTTTTCCAAAATAATCAATTTAAAATTCACCATCTGCGCGGTGAAAGTTACGAACAAGTTACCAAAAGTGAGTTATTACCAAATTTAGATTTAACAATGTTAGCGCAATATACAATTGCAGAAGATCCGTTAGATGCGGCGTTAGAGTTTCGGGAGAAAATTAGAGATATGTTAGGTTAAATTGTAAACAGATAAACCAGGGCTAATAACTAAATTCCGTTAAAACAGACTAGAAATTTCTTTTAGTCGTCTTTAGACAACTTTCGCTATTAGACTCAGAATTCATTCTGAGGCGGTATGAGAATGAAATAGCCCTGACAGATTAAAGATTACCGAATAAATTTATTTAACGCCTCAACTAACAAATGTACTGTAGTTGAAGGATTATCACTTTCTGGATTACAAGGGTTATATTGCTTGAGAAGATTTTTAGCGTGTTTGATAGCCGTAGATTGTCGATTTTCTATCTCTTCATAAATTGAATCACTATTTTTCTTATATTTCTTTTTCAGCAAATTATCTAACTTATCAATATAATCCTTGCGAGGAAGTCCAGTATTTAGAAATTCAAAATGCAATACATACCATAATTCAAATGCTTCATTAGAATAAGCAACTTTAAATCCTTCCCTTTCAGCATTTGCAATAGCATTGTTAAAATCTTGCTTCGGCCAATCATCTCTATCAAATACACACCAAACCTGATCATAATCTTCTTGAGCTTTTAATGCTTTCGCTTCTTGCACTAACTTACTTGGATTATATCCAACTCCTTCAACCTGAATTTCCTTAACAGTCGTGGAAGCGCGAAAGTTTCTAAAGTAATTTGGCTCAGTTTTTGCACCTTCACAAACAATTAAAAATATTTGCCTTAACTCCCTTGTTTCGACTTTTCTATCAGAATATCCACGAGATGGCGTTCTCCCTTCACTTTTTCTAGGCATTAGGTTCACCGATGATTTGACTTAAGTTGCCAATAAAGGGAATAGCGCCATATCTGCCTTTGATGTAGTCACTTTCAAATGAGGCATCATTTCTAACTTTGTATTCAACTAGGGAATATAAATCTGTAGCACCATATTTATTTTTCTCAGTAAACCAAATCTGATCTCTACGAAAGAGTTTGTTACTCAGCAGGTTTGTATCGTGAGTCATAAATATTAGTTGTGCATTTTTATAATTTGTTTCCTTTGAGTTAAATAATTCAACAATTGCCTTACTAATTAAAGGGTGAAGTCTTGCATCAAATTCATCAAATATCAAAACATTACCATTTTTAAGAGTATCTACCAAAAGCCCAGCAATGGCAACTATTTTTTTAGTTCCTTCGGATTCTTGATTATCTAAGTCAAACAATTCCATAGAAATAGAATTACCTTGGCCATCAAACTTTTGATGAGCGGTATTAATTGAATAGACTTCTTTGTTTCCAAATTTTTGATGAGCGGTATTAATTGGATAGACTTCTTTGTTTCCAAATTTTTCTTCAATTTTTGTTATTTCTTGCTGTATTCTTTCTCTGAGAATTTCAGGTAAAGAACGTGTTGTAATTTCTGTTTTCAGTAATTTTATTTCTCTAATACCCAAATCTAATTTTTTAATAAACTGAATAATTTCTTCTTGACGATCATTAGTTTCCGCTAAAGAGTTAATTGTATAATTTAAATGTTCTCTGTCCTCTAAACCTGAAACTATATTTAGTTTTTTTGTAAGCCAATTTAATATTTTATCAGCTATTTCCACATTAAATTGAGCAGCCACTGAAAGAAAAAGCGCATTTCGTCTAGTTTTAGGGTGAATACCTTCACCTTTAAATGTTTTAGATAGATATTCCAATCTATCAATTTCTCCATTATAACCCCGTTCAAAAAGCCGAGTTTCTCTTGTCTTAGGAACGTAAAATAGCCATTCTGAAACTATGCTTTTTTGAGTAGCTTCAAACCCATATCTATATTTTTTAGCATCTAATATAAACACAATTTCAAAGAAAGATGGTTGTGCTTCAGTTTCTGTACTTAACCTAAATGGTTCAACTCCTATTTTATCTGTGCTTTGAGTATCTTTAGAGGAGTTAATCATAAACCATTTCATAAAACTTAATGCTTTGGCTATGTTGCTTTTACCACTAGCATTAGCCCCATAAATCGCAGCACTTTTGAGTAATTTAAGTTCATCATCTACCCCAAAAATATTGTTATCATCAAGTTCCTTTTCTTTAGCGACAATATTAGCCGCCACCATACTAAAAGTAACTTTATCCTTGAAGGATCTGTAATTACCAATACTAAACTCTATGAGCATAGTAACCTCCCATCCCTAAACAGCATATTTGTGAGAATTTCACAAATATATAACTTAAGCATAGCGGTTATTGGGTTATATGAGCTAATTTTAATATTTTTCACCTTACTTACTCATCTTTAATATCATCAGATGGCTCAATTTTTGCCTGTTTGTGAGTAGCTAAAGTCAGCCCTTCTTGCAAATGCACAGAAGAATACTTACTCAAACCAATGCGTTGTAGGGGCAATTCATGAATTGCCCCTACGTCAATAAAGCGCAGTCTCACATAGAATTGGTATCACGGTTTTCTAGCAAGATTACAGGTATGGGACTTGCTTCTAATACTGCTTGGGAGACTGAACCAATCAGCACTTGTTCCCAAGGTTGATGTCCGCGTTTTCCCATGACAATTGCAGTTACATTATACTCTTGGGCGATGCTGATAATTTCTTCGGGAACTGCGCCGGTAACGGTTAAAAACTCATATTTAATATCCGATAGCAGCTTTTTGGCTTGTTGCTGTAGTTGGTTGACGGCTGGCTCGTTTGCGGTGTTAACTACGTGTAAAACGATCGCATCTCCATTACTACGGCGGGCTAAATCTGCTACCTTTATCAAGACTTCTGTCGCTAAATCTGAGGTATCCACCGCTGCGAGTAACAGAGTATGAGTAGCTACTGTAACCTTTGTGGGATCTACTTCTCCCCTGGTTAATAATTTGGGTGCAAAAGCCATAGTTGCCCAAGCCCCTATTGGTGCAGTGGTTATAATGGAAAGGGCTGCGATCGCTAAAATGATCTCTCCTCCCGCTACACCTTGGGCTAGGGGAATCGCCCCAATCGCTGCTTGCACTGTGGCTTTCGCGGAGTTACCCGGTAGCAAAAACAGTCTTTCGCGCCAATTCCAATCACTACCCAAAGTCGAGAGATACCAGCCTACCGTGCGCCCGATAAATAAACCAATCGCCAGAATTAAAATACCGGGTAGCAAAATCTTAGACAATACTTGCAGTTGAATACTTGCACCCAACAAAACAAACAGGAAAATCTCCGCTACTATCCATAAACTATCAAAGCCGTTTCGCAATCTTCTAGCTAAGGGTGCATCTAACTCAATTAAGAAAAATCCTAAAGCCATTGTCGCTAAATAACCAGAAAAATACGGTAACCCATGAGCGACAATTACCAGAAATAAAGCTAATCCAGCAGCGATGATAGTATCTTGAACTGCATTTTGTGTCCAGTTTTGTTTGGTTAAGAGTGAAACCAGCAACCGCGCGGCTAAATATCCCAACAACAGCCCCAAGCATATCTGCATGATAATTTGCAATGGCAGCAGTTGCAAAGCAGTTAAAGTGAATCCGCCAAAAAGAGTAATTTGCTCAACTCCTCCTTTACCCAAAAAACTCAGCAAGAGGCTGAAGACTAGCAGTAGCAGCACATCAGATAAGGCGCTACCAGTTAAAATGGCGTCGGGTATACCTTTAGTGACACCCCAACCTAAACTTTTCAGTCTCAGCATTCCCGGAACGATCACAGCGGGAGATTCAGCGCCAATTACACAACCTAACAGCAAGCCGGTGGGAAAGTCTAACTGAAAAATTACCATAGAAGCGAGGCTTATGGCGATCGCTTCCATAGTCGCCGGCAAAAATCCCAAACGCAGCGCTACAGTTCCCTGTTGAGCCAGTTTTTCTCTATCTAACCCTAATCCCGCTTTCATCAAAATAATCATCACCGCCAAAGTTCTTAACTCATCGGCAGCATTCAACACATCTGGGCTGATAACATTACGCACTTGGGGGCCAAGTAAAATCCCCACCAAAATCATCCCAATTAAAGGTGGAGCACCTAAACGACGGGCAATTTGTCCCACAAAATAGCCCATCAGCAAAATCCACAGCACACTAACTAACATCCCATAACTCCTTGAAGTGCAATTTGTAGATACTTTCTACAGGGGAGTTAGGTTTTAGCAAAGCCCTACTCTCCCGCAGTCAGTGGGAAAAGTAGGAACTATCAGCCTTTTAAAGGGCGGTTTTGGCAAGCTCCATTGCCGTCAATAGCTTTTATTGAAAGATTGAGATTATATCATATATTTTGTTCGATATAAATATATTAACGAAACAAAGGGGTTTTTGATAATATAGCTATATAAATCGTACTGTGTTAACGGAACCGATAATAATGAGCAACGTTATAAAATGGGTCGTAAATCAGGAAATGCCATAACTTTACTAGAAAGTGTGTACTTCAGACCGATTGTTTCTGTAGAAAATGTTCAAGAAATAATTTAATTATCATATCCTAATGCAAATACACTAATTAAGGAAATGTGTGACTTAGGTTTGCTTAGGACTTACGCACTGTACCAATTTACCCTTTTTTCAGGCTTTTTCGATGCGTCAGGGGACGCATCATACAAGTAGTGTGCTGCCCAGCACAACTTATAGAACTTTCAATGAATAAAATTGATTAACATATTTACCATTTTTTGTCAATGCGTAAGTCCTATTGCTACAAGAAATTACAGGACAAAAGCGTAATCGAGTCTTTGCTTATCAACCATTTTTAGATGTATTTAAGGAATCTTAAACATATAAAGTAGCAGCTAAACTCAATTGTATTTTTATAGACGCACCGGGAAAACCGTACCTCAATAACAGGTTTTCATCACTGTACCTCAAGGTTGAAGTCAATACAATTAAGGAGTGGCTAAAAAAATGCTGTTGTCCAGAAAAAGTTAAAAAAATTAACACAGCATAAGTAGGAGAGTTATCAATATGGGAAACCAACTGAAAACCGCTATGTTACTGGCTACTCTGAGTGGCTTATTGATAGCAATTAGTTACTGGGTACTTGGTGGTACTACTGGCTTGATTGTGGGGATTGGATTAGCAGCAGTCACAAACCTGTTTTCTTGGTATCAATCTGATAAGATTGCCTTGGCAGTCTATCGCGCTCAAGCAGTGACTGAAGCCGAAGCACCGGGACTTTATAGAATGGTGCACAGGTTGTCTAAGCGTGCCAAGATTCCCATGCCGGGAGTTTACATTGTTCCTAGCCAAGGTGCCAACGCTTTCGCTACAGGACGAGATCCAGAACATGCGGCTGTTGCTGTTACCGAAGGAATTTTAAATATATTACCAGAGGATGAACTCGAAGGCGTTCTTGCCCACGAACTCACCCATATAATTAATCGTGACACCCTGACACAAGCAGTAGCTGCTACCATCGCCGGGGCTATCTCTTTCCTCGCGCAAATGGTGAGTTACAGCTTATGGTTTGGCTCTGCTGGTTCGCGAGATGACAACAGAGGTGGAAATCCTTTGGGAGTGCTATTAACCGTATTACTTGCACCTGTCGCGGCGACAATCATTCAGTTAGCAATATCCCGCACCAGAGAATTTTCTGCTGATGCTGGTGCTGCGAGATTAACTGGTAATCCCCGTGCTTTAGCTAGGGCGCTGCAACGTTTAGAAGTTACAGCCCGACAAATGCCTTTAAATGCTAACCCAGCTTTTGAACCTTTATTGATTATCCATCCAATTTCTGGGCAGTTTCTGGGTAATTTGTTCTCTAGTCACCCAGCGACTGAAGCGCGAGTTGAAGCATTGCTGAAGTTAGAGCAACAACTGCCAACAATAGCTTATTGAGTGTTTGTAATTTCAGTACAGGGTAAAGTTTTCAACCGAGAGTAAGCTTTGTAATAAGGATGCTTGAAGTATGACTGCTAACAACCTCGAAGCCAAAGAAATATTAGATATTAGTTCTCAAACCCATGAACTAGAAACTGCCTTAGCTGGAGAAACTGATGAAGTCAAGCGGGAAACTAAAGCGCTGATTGAGGCGATCGCCAAACGCGCTCAAGCTGAGGCTGCTGGTACTATTACCCGTGAAACTTATTTGAATACTGTACGCCAAGCACGGGAAGCGATTGAAAGGCAGAAACTCACCGAACGCGATCATCGCCTAGAATACAGTTGGGCAGTAATGCAGGATGAAGCTGAAAGAAACTGGTACTTGTTGATGAAAGAAGCGATAAATTTTAGCGATCGCCTTCAAAAAGCTGCCAAAGCTGCCTGGGAAGCCTTCAATTATCCTCACTCTCAAAGTTAATTCATTCCTAGGGATACAGCATGGCTGTGTCCCTAATCGTTTTTTGTTTTCCAGTCATGATCCAAAAATCGGCTGTAAATCTAAAATAAAACCTGGTAATATATCTTCTCCCGATAAACTGGTAGGAGATTGTAAAACTTCTGTTGATTGATTAAGTCGATAAATTTCTACTTGTTTATCTTGAGGATTAATTAACCACCCTAAAAGTAAACCATTATCAATATACTCCCGCATTTTTGCCTGAGTATCTGCTAAATCATCTGTTTCTGAAAGTAATTCAATTACAAAATCAGAACATAAGGGCAGAAATTTCTTTCTTTGTTCTGGTGTAAGTGCATTCCATCTTTCTATACTTACCCAAGATACATCAGGAGAAAGAGTTGCACCCTTAGGTAATTTAAAACCAGTAGAAGAATCAAAAGCTTTTCCTAAGTTATTTTGACGGTTCCAATACCAAATTTGTCCTCCTAATTCTAGGTTTCTATCTCCCGTTTCTCCTCCCGTTGGTGCCATAACAATTAATTCACCTTGAGCCGATAATTCTAAACGTAAATCTTTATTAGCAGCAATTATTTGCAGAAATTCATCATCTGTGAATTTAAGCGATGGTGGTATTTGTAAAGTTACAGCAGTCATAATTCATACCTAGACATTTTGCCTCTACCTCTATATTCCTCGTTCCCAGTCTCCGACTCTTAATGCTCATCAGGGAGGTTCTACCTCCCATCCTAGCAATAAATGCCGGACGATATAAACTCAAGAGTTTGAAACCCACGGAGGTGGGTTTTGCCTGTGTAGACGCGATTTCTAATCGCCATTTTTTAAATATTCACTAATGAAGAGATTTGAAACCCACGGAGGTGGGTTTTGTCTGTGTAGACGCGATTTCTAATCGCCATTTTTTAAATATTCTCTGCATCTCTAACCTAAACCCAGAAATCCTGAAATTAGCGGCAGAATTTTACTACATTCTTCAACTAATTTTGTTGCTGTGGGTAAACTAGAAATCGTCCCTTTTAAAATTTTTATCGCTGTTTTTGCCGCCTTTTGCATTGCTCCTTCTTGGGGATTTTTACCCGCTTCTGCTAAGGCTTTAACTTGCTCTAATGCCTCAACTTTATCTTCTTGATTTAAGTTTTTATCCGCCTCAATCGCTGCTTGCAATTGCGTCAATAATTCCTTAATTCCCGGTTTCTCTGGTTCGGGTGAAGCTGGTAACTGGCTGATGGTATTTGTCACCACACCGCTAATATCCATTTCACCTAAATTTAAAGATTGTCCACTAGCATTAAAATCTCTGCCAACACTACCAATTTCAACTTTGCGGCTGGAATCATCACCGTTAGCCATATTTTTATTCTCTACTTTTGTTTCAACTTGAACATTTATAGGCTTACTTGCTAATAAACTAATAATATCTGGCATCTTTGCACTTTGTTGGCGATGAAAAAGTATCTCATCATCTTTAGCTTGTAATAGTGATTTATATTTTTCTTCTACTGCTGCTAATGCTAATTGATAATTTTGAGTAAAATCACTATGAATCTTTTCTTTATCAGCGCCTTCAGGTGCATTCACCTTAACGACAACGACGCCGTCACCTTTATTTTCAATACTCTGGATAGATAATTCAGTGTCTTCATTTTGGTTTTGAACTTTGCTAAAGGCGTTAACAAAAGCTTTCCAGTCAATACCGTCGCGAAAAATTAAATCAACAGTATTTAAAACTTCTTCAAATAGTTTGGTAAATTCTCCTGGTTGAAATTCCCCACTACTAGGACGACGTTCACGGTCATCGGTTCCCGGCTTGGGATATTCTAGAAGATAGACAAAGCGACAATCTGCATTATCTAACTTAGTTGTACTTTCAATATTCCAAGCTTCCAAACAAGCACCTGTCATTTGAGCATTGGTGAAATTAGTACCGACAGCTTGAGCAAGAGTCAGGTTTGCCCATTCTAAACAAGCACCTTGGAAAGTCGCTTCAATAATATCAGCATCTTTTAAACTAGCCTCTATCAAGTCTGCACCTATCAGGTTTGCTCCTCTGAGGTTAGCACCAACGTAAGATTTCCCTCTACCATTGCAGCTAACGAGCAAATTGAGAACAGCGCGGTTACTCAATATAGTATTATCTGGTCTAGCAAAATCAAGTTTTTTCGCTTCATAAAAACGAGTGCGCGTTAGATTTGCTTTTCTGAAATCTGTATTTTTCAGGGTTGCACCAGTAAAATCAGCATCAGTTAAATCAGCACCACGAAAACTTGTGCCACCTGTAGCAGCAAAGGCAATAGCTAATGAACGAGTCCAATCATCTATTTCATCTCCAGCTAAACTACGACAGCCAATGTAAGCACTACAAATCACTAAAACTACGGCTCCAGCCAAGGCTCCATATCCGGTGAAGGCTCCAAATATTCCGGCTACCGTCAAAGCTACCGTCAAAGCTACCGTCAAAGCTATCGCCAAAGCTACCCCTACGGCTATATATCCTGCTATAGCTCCTGCTACGCTGAAGGCCGCAGATCCCGCTCCTACTACGACTAAGGCTCCGGCTCCGGCTACAGATCCGGCTGCGGCTGAGGCTGCGGCTCCGATTCCGGCTGTGGTTAAGGCTACGGCTGCGGCTGCGGCTCCGATTCCTACTACGACGAAGGTTAAGGCTACGGTTACGGCTACTGCTGCTGCTCCGGCCACCTTGAAGGCTATTAAAACCTTGCGAATAGTGACAAGACAAAAGACTGCCACCATGACTAGGAGAACTATTTTAGCAATAAAGTTTTCAGAGTTTTTGGTATCAAAAATAAATGCAATCATTGCACCAATGATGATTGAGAAAAACCCTGATATTGCTGACAGTAGCAATGTAACTATGAGCAACCCAATTACCCAACGTCGCTGTAGTCCAGCCGTAGCACGTGTAAAATCAGCACCTTTAAGGATAGCGTCGGTAAAATCTGCCCCTCTAATATCAGCTTTGATAAATTTGGCTCCTGTCAGGTTTTGACCTTTAAAAGAGCGCCCTCGAAGATTTTGACCGATGTAGTCTGGCGGCATAATCGCGTCAGCAAAAGATTATTGATTAGATTTTATACCTCTTTGCTGGGCATTATTTCGGTTTTTGGCAAAATTTGGTTAAATTCGCCTGTTGCACTATTCTCTGTTTCCCAATCTTCAATCGTCGCTCAACTCAAAATTAACCCGTTGGTAAATCTCTGGTAAAGTAATTTCAAAATCAACGGAATGCAATTTTAAAACAGCATTTTCTCCTTCATATTCTTTAAAAATCCATTCTCCTGCTGATTGTTTGGCAAATTGTTCTACAGCAAAACTATATTGGTCAATCATGATATATTCTTGTAAATAAGGAATTGAGCGATAATATTTAAACTTATCTGTTTTATCGTAACTTTTAGTTGAATTTGACAACACTTCAACAACTAATAAGGGATTAATAATGTTGGTTGTTCCAGTTCCTTCATAAATAGGCTCACCTTTAATCACCATCACATCAGGATATGTATAAAGTTGATAATTAGGTATCCATAATTTAACATCGCTCATATATATGTCATAATTCTGACCTTGCACTGTCAAAGGGAATTTTTTACAAAAATTTCCTGCTATTTTATTATGGTTTGTTGTCACTTCTGGTATTGGTAGAATTTCTCCATCTCTGTATTCATTTTTATATTCTGCTGTTTCTTCTAATTCCAGATATTCTTCTGGGGTATAACGGCGTTTTTCTGTTTGTACAATCATATTAATTAACCATGAATTGTAGTCACGGGTGCAAGTATTTTGTTTGCGTTCATTTAAAATTGTAGCTTTATTCATATCTTGCACCTAGCCCTGGCGATTAGAAATCGCGGCTATACAAACAAAGTCCGCGCAGGCGGACTAAAGAAAAATTAAGGATTTCAAACCCGCGTAGGCGGGTTTTGTCTGTGTAGCCGTGACTTCCAGTCGCCAGGTGCTATACAAACAAAGTCCGCCTGCGCGGACTAAAGAAAAATTAAGGATTTCAAACCCGCGTAGGCGGGTTTTGTCTGTGTAGCCGTGACTTCCAGTCGCCAGGTGCAAGATGTGTGTTTATTTCAGCTATGTCCTGGTGTACTAATATAGTAAGGTAAAAAACACAACATAGTAGACAGCGGCACTGTTGCCTATCCCTTGTGACTTGACGCCAGATTAATCGCACCCAGCAGAGGATTTTACCTCTTCGTTGCCAGTTTGCCGTTTTTGCTGATTTTTATTGACTCAGAATTACTACAATTAGTGTTGATGCTAGATAATGGGAAGGCTTTGACTATTTACCAAACCATCTAGCCCGGAAAAGAAGAACTAATAACTATGCGAACTCACTATTGCGGCGAACTCCGAAAAGAACATATTGGAGAAACTGTTACTTTATACGGATGGGTAGACCGTTACCGCGATCATGGGGGCGTGACATTTTTGGATTTACGCGATCGCTCTGGGCTAGTCCAAATCGTCAGTGATCCACAACGGACTCCCGATTCTTACGAACAGGCTAACACACTGCGAAGTGAATATGTTGTGGAAATCACAGGCAGGGTAACACAACGTCCCGCTGAATCCCTAAATTCCCGCCTCCCCACAGGGGATGTGGAAATCTACGCCGATAAAATTGTCTTACTCAACGCCATCCATAAGCAATTACCTTTCCAAGTCGCCAGCGGAAATAACGATCCAGTGCGGGAAGACTTGCGGTTAAAATATCGTTATTTGGATTTGCGGCGCGATCGCATGGCCAGCAACTTGCAACTGCGTCACCAAGTCGTCAAAGCCGTCCGTCGTTACCTAGAAGATACCGCCAATTTCATCGAAGTAGAAACCCCCATCCTCACCCGTTCCACCCCCGAAGGTGCGCGTGATTACATCCTACCCAGTCGCGTTAACGCTGGCGAATGGTTTGCTTTACCCCAATCACCGCAATTATTCAAGCAATTGTTGATGGTATCCGGCATGGATAGATACTATCAGGTTGCTCGTTGCTTCCGCGATGAAGACTTACGCGCCGACAGACAACCAGAATTTACCCAATTGGACATGGAAATGAGCTTCATGTCTCAAGAAGAAATTATCGAACTTAACGAGAAGTTAGTTGCTCATATCTTCAAAACCGTAAAAGGTATTGAGTTACCCCATCCTTTCCCCCGTCTCACCTACGCCGAAGCAATGGAACGCTACGGTAGTGATAAACCCGATACCCGCTATGGCTTAGAACTAGTAAATGTTTCGGATATCTTGAAAGACTCCGGTTTTAAAGTCTTTCGGGAAGCTGTCGCTAATGGCGGTATCGTCAAAATCCTCCCCATTCCCAACGGTAACGATGCAATCTCTAATGTCCGCATTAAACCAGGTGGTGATTTATTTAAAGAAGCCAGTGAAGCCGGCGCTAAAGGTTTAGCCTTTATTCGCGTCAGAGAAGATGGCGAAATTGATACCATTGGCGCGATCAAAGACAACCTCACACCAGAACAAAAACAGGAAATTATCAGCCGCACAGGTGCAAAAGCAGGTCATTTGTTATTATTTGCTGCTGCTGATGCGCCAACTGTCAATAAGACTTTAGACAGATTGCGGCAAGCGATCGCTAGAGAATTTAAATTAATTGATTCTGAAAAAATCAACTTACTCTGGATTACAGATTTCCCCATGTTTGAGTGGAATGCTGACGAAAAGCGTCTCGAAGCATTGCACCACCCCTTTACAGCACCCCATCCTGATGATTTGAGCGATTTAAAGACAGCACGCGCTCAAGCTTACGACTTGGTGTTTAATGGCTTTGAGGTTGGCGGCGGAAGTCTGCGAATTTATCAGCGAGAAATTCAAGAACAGGTATTTGAAGCAATTGGTTTTTCTCCTGAAGAAGCACAAAATAAATTTGGTTTTTTGTTAGAAGCTTTTGAATATGGTACACCCCCCCACGGTGGCATCGCCTACGGTTTAGATCGTTTGGTAATGTTGCTAACTGGAGAAGAATCTATTCGTGATGTAATTGCTTTTCCAAAAACACAACAAGCCCGTTGTTTGTTAACAGATGCACCTTCGAGTGTAGATGCCAAGCAGTTGAAAGAATTACACGTTTCTTCAACTTTTAAACCCAAAGCTTAAAGTGTAGGGTGCGTTCCCAACGCACCTTATTAAAAAATTCGGTGCGTTCCTAACGCACCCTACTACTGCACTCTCAGAGTTCAGGGTGTTGCAATTTCAGAAGAGCTATAATATGGCCTGTATTATTTTGTTATTTAAAGTAACTCAGAGCCTATGCACTGGCAACCCATAGATGATTTACCTCAAGATTGGCAAAACTTAGCTAGCTCTGAACTACCACCCTTAGTTACTGTGTGGAACGAACAAGCTGAACGCCTTCGTAACTCTGGTGCGTTCAAGATTTTTATGGAAAAAATGCGCCGGGAAATAGCCATTGAAACTGGAATTATAGAGCGGCTATACACAATTCCTCAAGGAATTACCCGATTATTAATTGAGCAAGGTATAAATGAGGCACTAATTCCACATGGAGCTACAGACCGTCCTATAAAGCAAGTTATAGCCTTGATTAAGGATCAAGAAATGGCTATTGAGGGCCTATTTGATTTTGTGGGCGGACAACGTTCTCTTACTCCATTCTATGTTAAAGAACTGCATCAACTTCTCACTCGGAATCAGACTAGTACAGAAGCCTTAGTTCCATCTACTGGAGAAATTATTAGTGTTCCTCTGATACAAGGTGATTGGAAAAAACAGCCTAATAATCCGTTGAGAGCAGATGGTTCCATTGATGAGTATTGTCCACCAGAGCAGGTAGCTTCTGAGATGGATAATCTGGTTCAATGGCATCATCAGCATCAAGAAAATTGTGTTGCACCAGAAGTTGAAGCTGCATGGCTACACCATCGATTTACTCAAATTCATCCATTTCAAGATGGTAATGGAAGGGTCGCTCGCTGTCTTGGTAGCCTAGTTTTTATTCAGGCTAGATGGTTCCCACTTGTACTTACTCGTGATGATAGATTAGCTTATATTACATCTCTGGAACAGGCAGACCAAGGTGACCTTTCTGGCTTAATTAATTTATTTGCTAAAAGTCAGAAACAATCATTTATCCGTAGCCTTGGTTTATCAGAACAAATCTTGTCAGAAACAAGACAGACTCGTACTATCCTGGCATCTATCAGTGATAAACTCAAACAACGTCAGACGGAATCAATTCAAGAAAGATGTCAAAAAGCTGAGAGATTTGCTGAAGTCTTGTTTGAGATAGCATCTAATCGCTTGCAAGTTCTTTCTGAAGAAATCAAGCTATCTGTGCAAAATTTATTAGAAGATGCTCAAGTATTTACGGTAGCGGCTTCAGCAAGGGATGAGCGTTCATATTATCACCGTTATCAAATAGTGGAGACAGCAAAACAGCAAGGATACTTTGCTAATCTTGGTAGCTATCATAGTTGGGTACAGCTAGTAATTAAAATAGAAGCCCCCACAGTTATTTTGCTTTCATTTCATGTTCTAGGACGTGAACACTTAGGCTTACTTGTATGTTCTGTATGTGCCTATCATAGAGATGATACAGAAGAAGGATATCCTAACATCAGTCGCAGCATTAGTGATATTCAACCTTTAACAGAATCACCATTTCAGTTTTCTTATGCAGATGAAAAAGAAAACTTAGTGAAGCGCTTCCATGAATGGCTAGAAGAAGCTATTATTACAGGACTTGAATACTGGAATAGAAGCCTCTAAATGATTCTGTCACAATAGAATTAAGTGCCCATCGCCCCTAACCGCCCTATGACTGATATCACCTTGACAGACACTGCCTTATTACCAGAAGATTTGTTACCAGATGTCAATCATCTAATTACAGAGGATGATCAGCCTTTGGATAATCTACCATCGGAAAAACAACAACGGCTGCTCACAGAACCCCTCTACAGTTCTTGGAATGGCGCAAGTAACGCCGAAGGATTTCTCGTTGCGGCTAATGTAGCTTTGTATTTCAGCAGCAAAAAACCCCCAGTTGTGCCAGATGTGTTTTTAAGTCTGGATGTGCAGGTAGCGGAAAACTGGTGGGAAAAACGCCATCGTTCATATTTTTTCTGGGAATTTGGCAAACCACCAGAAGTAGTAATTGAAATTGTCTCTAATAAAGAAGGCAACGAAACCGGGCGCAAAATGCTGGATTATGCCCAGATGCGGGTTATTTACTACGTTATTTTTGACCCAACACAGCAACTTGGCGGTGAAGTTCTCCAGATATACGAGTTACAAGGGCGGCAATATGTGCGTAAGAGTGAACAAGGGCTAGCTGATGTAGAACTCGGTTTATGTCTGTGGGAAGGGGTTTATGAGGGTAAGCGCAATATTTGGTTGCGGTGGTGTGATGTCGGTGGTGTGATAATTCCTACAGGTGCGGAAAGGGCTGAACAAGAGCGATCGCGATCTGAATGTTTAGCAGCCCAGTTACGCGCATTGGGAGTAGAGCCTGAGGTTTAAGTGCATCAGACTCGCTTTTTTTACCGTAATTACAGGCAGTCCATGAACCGCCGTACTTTGTCTAAGAGTGGCTGATGTTGGATTTTATCGGCTAATTTATGGGCTTTTTGGTAGGAAGATAGGGCCAAGGTTTTGCGTTTCGTTGTGGCGTAAAGGCTCCCCATATTCAGCAAAGTTGAAATTTCTCCGAGACAATCGCCCAGTTGTTGATAAATGGCGATCGCGCCTTTGTAGAATTTTAGTGCCTGATGGTGATGGGCCAAATTGCTGTAGATAAAACCAATGTTGTTTAAAGTTGTGGCTTCACCGGCGCGATCGCCTATTATCCGACGTGTCAACAGAACTTGAGAGTAAAGCAATAACGCTTTTTTCGGTTGTCCTAAATCACTATAGATCGAGGCAATGTTGTTTAAGGTGGTGGCTTCACCAACTATATTCTTGACGGCTCGTTGAATTGGCAGGGCTGCTTGCAAATATTCTAGCGCTTTCTCAAATTGGCCTAAGATGCTGTAGGCATAACCAATCCCATTTAGTGTTGTGGCCTCACCAGAAAAATCTCCTAGCGATCGCCGCATTAGCAAAATTTGATACTGTAGCAATAGCGCCCGTTTTGGTTCTCCCGACCTGGTATAAATCAGTGCCACATCATTGAGGGTAGAAACTTCGCCTTGAGTGTCCTTCAAGTTCCTAAAAATTTGCACTGCTTTGTCAAAATACTCTAATGCTTGTGAAAACTGCCCTAGACGGTTGTAGGTAGAACCCAAATTGCTAAGTGCAGTTGCCTCTGCTCCCGCGTTGCCAAGTTCTTGAGCAACCACAAGGGCCTGATAAAAACACTCTAATGCGCTTTGTTGTTGCCAGCAACCGAGATGAGCTAAACCGATATCGTTTAATGTATAACCTTCTCTGGCGCGATCGCGAATTGCTCTAGCTAACCGTAAGTTCTCAGTTGCCAGATCCAGATATTCTTGAAATTTACCCTGTTTGTAGTATGGGTTTGCTTGCTCACGTCGTTGTTCCCACTCTTTGACTTGATTTAAAGGTTGCGTCATCTGACCTTGGTTACACTCTTGGGTGAATAGGCAGGTTAGTCTTTGGCGGGTACCTCTTGGGAGCGATTTCCTTAAAGGTTTCCCCAATTTAAGTTAACCATTATATTCTACCTTTAGAGATAAGACGTAAAGAGTGAAGTGTGGTATTATTGAACACCGACAAAGTAAATTTCTCAAATCAACAAGGCAATGAAACCGGGCAAAAATGCCAGCTTATGACAGGATGAGCGTGATTTAAAAGATTATTTTTCACTCAACTCAGCAGCTTGGGGAGTTGAAAAATTTTTTCTAATTTTGAAACAACAGCAGATTTATTACCAAAAAAAAGAAAACCCGCTTTAGCGGGTTATTACACAACAAACTTCAACAATGAAAACTTGATTTAGCCGTAGCACGCCATCTCTGCTTCTAGTTGGCGAATCAGTTGTTCGTTACCTGTAGCTCTGGCTACTTGCAAACGATGCTCTAGGCTTCTTTGAATATTCTGTTTGTGAACTGCTTCTGCTTTCACAGCAGCTTGCGCTCTGTTGCTACTCATAGCGATTGCCTGTCTAAGTCTATTTTTATGTGTTGCAATCCTAACATAACACAAGTTTTGTAGCTGTTGTTACAGAAAATTATAATTTATTATATATTAATAATCAAGCCGTGTCCGATCAGCAGATGAGTCAACAACCACTTCTGACCTTGTTGAGCGATTTTGGCGATCGCGATGTGTATGTGGGCGTGATGAAAGGAGTAATTGCTCAAATCCACCCCCTAATTCGGGTTGTAGACTTAACGCACCAGATTCCGCCGCAAAATATCGCCGCCGCTAGGTTTTGTCTGATGAATGCTTATCCCTATTTTCCCGTTGGTACGGTGCATCTAGCAGTGGTAGATCCGGGTGTGGGAAGTAGGCGCAAAGCGATCGCCATAGAATTGGCTCAAGGTTTTCTCGTCGGCCCAGATAATGGCATTTTTAGCGGCGTACTCAGTCAAAATCTGGCAATTGCCGCCGTAGAGTTAACAAATCTTAACTATTGGCGCACGCCTCAACCTAGCGGGACATTCCACGGTAGAGATATCTTTGCACCAGTGGCGGCCCATCTTGCTAGTGGTGTTTCTCTGCAACAACTTGGAGAGAAAATTGAAATAGCCACTTTGGTAAATCTAGATATCGGAAGATGTCAGCAGACAACAACAGGTCTAACGGGCTGTATTCAATATATAGACCACTTCGGCAACTTAGTCACCAACATCCCCGGAAGTGCCGTTGAAGGTAAAACCTGGTGTGTGCAAGTATCTGGGTTGAGGATACCAGGGTGTGAAACTTACAGTGATGTCCAGATTGGGGAAGTCATCGCTTTAGTTGGTAGTCACGGTTGGGTAGAAATTGCCATCAATAGCCAGAATGCACAGATAGAGTTGCAGCTAAACTGGCAAGATGCTGTAGAAGTCATTAGGGAATTAAAAATTAACAATTAAAAATTTAAAAAGTAAATTCCACTCTTCTTTTGAGTTGAATCTCACTGGTTAGTTATTTTTGCCGCGCTGCATTAGTGGTTAGACTAGATAGTGGGACTACTTTTCATTCGTTTCCTATGACTACGCAAACATTATCTGCACCATTGGTATATCAAGGTCAGTTTGGAGAATTTACAATAAATCAAAGCGATCGCCAAAGCGTGATTATCTACCGTACAGGATTAATGGTAGCTGCACTGAGTTTTGCGATCGCCAGCGCTTTGGTTTTGCTGAATCCAAATCCCGCTGTTTTCATAGCACTAACCCCTCTCTACGCCTGTTTTAGTCTCGGACTTGGTGTGAGTTTAGCTACGATTCACATCTATATGGCACCGCTGCACCGACTTTTGCAAGCCTTTTGGGCGATTGGTAGCATTACATCCATCATCCTGGCATTTTCTAGCAGTACACCACTGGCTGTCACCGTTTACAATCAGCCCCTGACTTTATTCGGCGTTGGTTGTACCTTCGCAGCTTTGACAGGTATTTATTTCAAAGAAGCTTTTTGCTTCAATCGTCTAGAAACTAAAGTATTAACCCCACTCGTACCATTACTTTTACTGGGGCATTTGGTAGGAATTTTGCCAACGCCAGTAGAACAGTTTTTATTAGGAATTTGGGCAATTCTATTTTTAGTATTTGCCCTGCGTAAAGTAGTACAAGCAATTCCCCCAGATATTGGTGATAAATCTGTATTTACTTATTTGCATGCACAACGTGCAGCCAAGGTTTAAAAATAAATTGCATGACAATCACAGATAATCTCTATGAGTTGCCCCAAAATCTGCTAGTTCCTGTTGATGATGGGGCTTGCAACCATCTTTTGGGAATGAAAATTCCTGCGGTTCCCTTGATGTCAACGGCGGGAAAAATTGTGGATTTGGCCAGCCTAACGGCAAGAACGGTTGTGTACTGCTATCCACGCACCGGTAGACCTGACAAAGACCTGCCCCAAGGTTGGAATGAAATTCCGGGAGCTAGAGGATGCACACCACAATCTTGTGCATTTAGAGACCATTACCAAGATTTACAAGCACTTGGTGCAGGGGTTTTTGGTCTCAGCACACAAAATACAGCATATCAGCAAGAGGCAATTGAGCGGCTTCACCTCCCCTTTGAACTATTGAGCGATTTAGAACTAGCTTTTACAAAAGCTCTAAATTTACCAACTTTTGAAATAGAGTCGATGACCTTGATCAAGAGGCTAACTTTGATCATCTGCAATGGTCAAATTGAAAAAGTTTTCTATCCTGTATTTCCCCCCGATCAAAATGTAGAAGAAGTGATTGAGTGGCTTTTACGAAACCAGTGATAATTAACTAGTACCGCCTGGCGGAATTAAAAATTAAAAATTAAGAAAGCTTATAACATGAAGTTTTCGTCTATTTTAAATGATAGCTTGATTTCCGCCGTGTCGTACTAATGGGTTTGAGGATAGAAAAGTGGTAGAAGAACGCGCTTACTGGCTAGCTTGGGCACAAATTTCCGGGGTTGGGCCAGTATTGCTGCAACGGTTGCAACAGCATTTTGGTAGTTTGGGGACAGCGTGGAAAGCTAGTGCAGCAGAGTTGCGAGGAGTAGAGGGGTTTGGTTTTCAGACATTAGAAAAAGTGGTACAACAGCGATCGCGTTTGCATCCAGAACAACTACTCACCCAACACCAGCAAGAAAACCCCCATTTTTGGACACCAGCAGACGCAGATTATCCCCACTTACTGCGAGAAACGGCTAGCCCACCGCCAATGTTGTACTATCGTGGAGAAGTTGACCTGCAAGAAAATCTTGGTCAAAAACCCCTAGTTGGCATTGTCGGGACAAGGCAACCTACAGAGTATGGTATCCGTTGGACTCGCAAAATTAGTACAGCTTTGGCTAAAAACGGCTTTACAGTTGTTTCGGGGATGGCAGATGGAATTGATACTGAAAGC
The DNA here is from genome assembly GCF_014697195.1 of Cylindrospermum sp. FACHB-282. Lineage (GTDB taxonomy): Bacteria > Cyanobacteriota > Cyanobacteriia > Cyanobacteriales > Nostocaceae > Cylindrospermum. The sequence goes on from NZ_JACJRJ010000017.1 coordinate 35,660, forward strand.
CACTTCGCTGCGATGAAAGCTGGAGGACGCACCCTAGCAGTTTTGGGTACGGGTGTAGATGTCATCTATCCACACAAAAATCGGGATTTGTACAAGCAGATTTTGACTGCGGGATTAGTATTGAGTGAATATCCCGCCAAAACTCCACCCAATCGCACCCATTTTCCTCGACGTAATCGAATTATTGCGGGTTTAAGTCGTGCTGTATTGGTGATAGAAGCACCGATAAAGTCAGGTGCGTTAATTACAGCGGCTTATGCCAATGAATTCGGTCGAGATGTCTATGCACTGCCGGGAAGACTGGACGATTTGCCATCTCAAGGGTGTTTAAAGCTCCTTAATCAAGGTGCTTCTTTGATTCTCCCAGAACTAGGAGAATTGTTAACAATGCTGGGAGCCATACCACAACTCGATGTAGAGACACAATTAATCGCCTCTGCACCTTTGCCTGATTTACCACCAGAATTGCAACGGGTAATGAATGCGTTTGCCCTGGATACTATATCATTTGATTTGATTGTCCAACAAACAGATATGTCTGCTGGCTTGGTTTCTAGCGCTTTGTTACAGTTGGAACTTATGGGTTTAGTTTCCCAACTACCAGGAATGCGATATCAACGATGTTCATAAGCAATTCAAAATTTAAAATGTACTGTTATGGCTGCTGAATGAGTGCTAATTAAGTATGGATAAGCTGAGTTTTTATAACTAGGAACTTGGGTTAAAATGAATCCGACAATGATTAGGGAATACTAAGAGATGAATATTTGTGGGTTCATCTCTCCAAAGAATATCGGAGTCCTACAGTGCAGATACAGCCTTCAGGTATCGAGAGATATCCAGATCCCAATGATACTGAGTCCACTGAACCAGATTTTAGGCAGGGAGGCTCTCCTGAGTTTCTCAACTCTATCATCAACAAAATGACGGATCTGATTTTTGTGAAAGACCGTCAGCACCGATGGGTTTTGCTGAATGACGCCTTCTGCAATTTTATGGGTTGCACTCAAGCAGAACTAATTGGCAAGTCAGACCAGGATTTTTTTCCAAATGAGGAGGCTGATGAACTCCTTTTCATCACAGGTATTGACAATGAAGATCAGGAATTTTTTCCCGATGCTCAAGGAAAAACTCACATTTTCTCGATCCGAAAATCACTATTTCAGGATCAGGTGGGTAATCAATTCCTCTTTGGTGTCATGCAAGATGTGACTTGCGCTAAACAAGTTGAAGCTGAACTGCGGAAAACAAATGAGCGACTGCTAATATCTGTTAGGGAATCCACCCAAGCGCTATTAGAGAGCGAAGCCAGGTTGCAACGCCTGACAGATAACGTCCCAGGACTAATTTACCAGTTTCGACTTGATGCCGATGGTACGATGTCTTTTCCTTTTATCTCTTCTGGATGTCGAGATATCATGAACCTGGAGCCAGAAGAAGTACAACAAAATTCAGCGCTGATTTTTGCTACGGTTCATCCAGATGATGCCGAAGCTGTACAATCGGCGATCGCCTACTCTGCCCAAACTTTGCAAATATGGAAATCTGAGAGTCGAATTATCACTGCTGATGGTCAAATAAAATGGGTAAAGGCAATTTCTCGTCCTACATCTCAGCCAGATGGTTCTATTGTTTGGGATGGTTGCTTAATTGATATTAGCGATCAGCAAGCTGCCCAAAGAGATCGCCAACGGATTGAGGAAGAGTTGCAAAAACAAACCAACATCCTGCAATTAATCCTGGATAGTATGAGCGATGGCGTGATTGTTGCTGATAAACAGGGAAGGGTTCTAGTTTTTAACCCAGCGGCTGAACGGATATTTAGCAATGGAGAGCCTGATTCCCTGAAAGCGGAATTGTCACAGGACTACGGGATCTTTTTGCCCGATATGAAGACCCCATTCCCAAAAGCACAAATGCCCCTGCTACAGGCAATTCAGGGCAAAAATGTAGATAATATTGAGATGTTTATCCGCCATAGACAGTCACCAGATGGCATTTGGGTGAGCATTAGCGGCAGACCGATCACAGATGTTGATGATATCTTTAAAGGTGGGGTAATTGTCTGCCGGGATGTTACCGAACGCAAACAAGCAGAAGCCCAATTGAAGCAGCAGAAAGAAAAGCTAGAAGCCACCTTGATAGAATTGCAACGCACCCAAGCTCAGATGTTGCAAAATGAAAAAATGTCCAGTCTTGGTCAACTGGTGGCGGGGGTAGCACATGAAATCAACAACCCCGTCAATTTCATTCATGCCAATCTCACCTACGCTGATCAGTATACCCAAGACATACTGGAACTGCTGCATCTTTACCAGGTGCATTACCCCAATCCCATCTCGGAAATTCAAGCTGTTGTCCAAGCTATTGAACTAGATTTTTTACAGGAAGACTTACCCAAGCTGGTCTCATCGATGAAAGTGGGTACACAAAGAATTAGTGACATTGTCCTCAGCTTGCGAAATTTCTCGCGATTGGATGAAGCTGAAAGGAAAGCAGTCAATCTCCATGAAGGTATCGATAAAACTTTGATGATCCTGCAACATCGGCTGAAGAAGAATAGCCATCGTCCGGAAATTAAAGTTATTAAAGAGTACAGCAACCTGCCAGCGGTGGAATGCTATGCGGGGCAACTCAATCAGGTATTTATGAATATCATCGCCAATGCTATCGATGCCTTGGAAGAAGCAGTGGCAGGGGGCAAAAAATTCACGCCTTGGATTAAAATTCGCACGCAAGTCGTTGAGCAAAATCAAAATTATGTGGTAATTAGTATCGCTGATAATGGAGCAGGTATTCCAGATGCAGCAAAGCAACGGTTATTTGACCCTTTTTTCACCACAAAACCAGTTGGCAAGGGCACGGGGATGGGATTGTCGATTAGCTACCAAATTGTTACAGAGAAACACGGCGGCTCTTTAAACTGTGTTTCTGAACTTGGACAAGGCACTGAGTTTGCGATCGCAATTCCCCTAGTCCAGAAATAATCTTGTGGGTTAATTAACAGATATTTATCTTGGGGGGTAATATTGTGGATTCATAAATGGGGCTTGATAGCCAGGTACGGGCATGGTGTTCATTGTCCCGTTGGGTAAAGTCGGATTCATAAATGGGGCTTGATAACCAGGTAGGGGCATGGTGTTCATTGTCCCGTTGGGTAAAGTCGGACTCATGACTGGGGCTTGATAACTAGATAGGGGTATAGTGCTTGTTGGACTACTAGGTGCAACAGGATTTTGGCTCAACTGTTGGTAAGCAGCACGAGAAATGGAGCTAATTAGTTTTTCGGCACGGGGGTCATTATTGGGGCGTCGAACCATGACAGCAGCGATGTAACGCTTGCCAGTTGGGATATCCACTAAACCCACATCTGCCAGCATTGTGCCAATGTCGCCTGTTTTGTGATATATCCGGGCGCCTACTCCCAAGCCAGAGGGCAGCAAATTGTCTCTCTCTGTGCGGCGCATAATATCGAGCATTAAATCCCGCGATCGCATACTCACGAAATTACCTTGATTCACCATAGCCATCAAATTTCCCAATTCTCTGGGGCTGGTGGTGTTTGTCCCTGGCAAATCTGGAAGTTGATTGCGAATTATCGTGCTTGACAATCCCCAAGTGCGAAAACGTTCGTTGAGCGCCTCCATGCCTCCCAGTCGGGCAATCAGCATATTTGTTGCCGTGTTGTCGCTGATTGTAATCATTTTTGTGGCGACTTCCAGCGCTGAGTACTGGGTGCCGACGGGTTTGTATTGCAGATTTCCCGAACCGCCTGCAATCATAGCCTGTTGCATGGCCAACATTTCGTCCAGGCGAATTTTCCCTGCATCCACATCCTGGAAAAACGCAATCAGAATCGGTACCTTAATTGTACTGGCCGCTGGAAAACTGGTAGTGCCATTCACATCTATGTAACTGCCAGTATCCAAGTCTACGAGAAAAACGCCGGGGGTCAGATTTGGGTTTGCCGTCGCCAGAGTTTGCACGGCAGTTTTCAACGGCATCATTTCTTGAGATAGATATAAGCCATTCGTCCCTACTGGCGGATTGGGATTAGCTTGTGAGGGGGATTGATTAGTATTAGAGATCAACGAAGCAGGTGGGGTAACGCGATTAGCGGGGTCTAGAACTGACAATAGCGTGCCGACAATTGCCCCCATGCCAACTCCCACAATCAACAACCGCAAGCCGTATAACAGGGTTCTGGCCATGGGCTTTAACCGCGTCTTGCGCGATCGGTTCGAGCGGGGCGTAGCCCATTGCTTGTCTATTTTTGCCATAGCCTGCTTTTGTACCCGCACTGTCTTGAATTTCTTCGTGCTGGGTTGCAAAGGTGGAATCTTGCCCTTAGCAGTGGGTATTGATTTGACTGCTGTGGGCATTACTACCCCTGATCGTGGTTTGCGCCCCCCAGCTTGGATTGCTGGCGGACTGATATGATTATTTACGCGTGCTAGCGCTGTTGCTTCTCCTTTTGAGGCAATCGGCTGCTGGCTGTTAACTTTGACTTTCTTCGGCCCCGGCTTTTGGACTTGGCGCGGACGCTGACGGCGCTGTAAAGGTTGACGCCCCCAGATTGCTGCTAATTTGTCAATTGACTCTGACACCGCTACTCCTTGTGACCCACTCAACTGTATTTCTTGTAGATTTTCGACCCTAAACCAATTCTTCAAGCACCCTGATACTCAGATTACCCTTATGGTACTAAGTAGCAATTTTGTCTTTAGTGTAAGCCATATTAATTCTTTTAGGGAATGATTGCGTATATATTAAACGAAGAATTACAAGTTTTCTTGATCGCTCTGACTCGTGAGCGCCCATTCAACCTGTCGCAACATCCCTCTTAGCATAGCTACTTCCCCACTTTGCAGGTGAGCGCGATTATATAGGTGGCGGAATTTCTCCATTCGGCTAGCTGCTGTATGGGGATACAAATATCCTATCCTTAGCAAGAGGGATTCTAATTGTTGATAGTAGGTTTCAACAACTTCTATTGGTGCGTGTTCAGTTGCAGGTAAGCGTTGAGTCGTCGATACCTCAGCAGACTGTGATAGTTCGTAGCAACAGATTGCTACCGCAGTCGCTAAATTTAGGGATGAATAACTCTCACTTGTGGGAATGCGAACAAACCGTTGGGCATAATTTAATTCTTCGTTACTTAATCCCCTGTCTTCCCTGCCAAAAATTAGTGCTGAAAGCTCTTCTGGTTCCTCCAATAACCAGGGTAGGGCTGTGCGGGGGTTCTCTAAGGGTACTTCCCAACTGCGAAGGCGTCCGGTAGTGGCAATTGCCCGGACACATCCCTGCAAGGCTTCTGGTAATGTCTTTACTAATACCGCAGATTCTAAAATCTCCTTGGCATGAACTGCCATTTTCATCGCTTCCGCTGACAACGGATCGCATTGGGGATTTACTAATACTAAGTGATGTAGCTGGAAATTTTTCATGACCCTGGCGATTGAACCCACATTTAGAGGCCCAGCTGGCTCTACCAACACAATTCTTAACCCAGCCCAGCCCATGTTTTGCCTCCTGCGATCGCACAATTCAAGTAGTTTTCCGCTAATTCTCGGCATAGTGCCTACTGCCGCGGATTTTGCTTGATTATATTGTAGCTGTGCAAGGCACATATTATCTTCGTATAATTTAACGCTTTTTTCTAAAAAGATGAAGTATAACGTATGTGTGCTGAAAGAAGGTCAGCAGCAACAAGAATGAAGCATAAAAACTCTTGTGAGATTAATACTTCATCCTCCAAAATATTTTTTGTCAACAATCACCAATCTATTCTCTTTAACCAAGCTTACTAGAAGGTATTCGGAGATAAAATAACAGATGCAACGCCTGTTTAAACAAACTTTTCTGCTTTCAACAACTGCGGCGATGGCATTGCTATTTGCAGGTTGTGGAGAGACTAAAGTTGCTCAATGTAATAAACTGATAAAAGTTGCCAATGAGGCAGTTACAAGTCAGCAATTTAGCAAAAATACACAGCCCCAAAAAGGTTCTAAAGCCTTGACTGAAGCTGCTGTCAAGGTAGATAATATCGCCAAACAATTGCAAGCACTAGAAATCAAAGATGAGAAATTGCAAGGATTTAAGGGACGCTTTCTCAAACTCTATCAGGATACTAGCACGGGATTAAAAAATACTGCAAAAGCCGTAGATAAAAAAGATATCTCATCTGCGAATCGCTTTTTGGCATCTCTGAAAAACATTGCTAGTGATGAAAGTAAATTAGTGAAAGAAATTAATAGTTACTGCATTGATAGTAGATAAATTATGATATCAATTATAGCGGTTTTTATTTGAATGAAATACAAGTTCGTCGTCATTGCTTCAGCGATTTCATAAACTTGATTGATGAGATTTCAATGTAAACCGCTATATTGAATCAACTTTTTTACTCAGGAATCTTTAATAAAGGCAAAACCTTCTGCTTTAATAACTCAATTAAAGCAGGTTCCATGTATTCATAATCATCTGGTATATCCAAACAGATAACTCTCTTACCTTTGAGAAAAGGTTGAAAATTTTTCGACAACTTGCTTTTATGAGATTTTTCCATAACAAAAATCATATCAGCCCATTCAATGGCTTCTGTTGAAACTGGTACTTCAGCATATCTGTCTAAACCTGCTGATTCTACCTCTAGTTCTGCATATTCAGCAAACACAGCCTCAGCTGTAGGACTGCGTAATTTATTTCTGCTACAAATAAATAAAAGCTTTTTCATGCACTCACAAAATGTTGAGGTAGGTTGGATCACAATTTAACGGTAAAACCCGCAATTTATTCTATAGCAACACATACGCTCCGGGACACAGCGACGCTATATCTATCTACCCCAAGTCAGTATCCGTATCTCGGCGGCCACCCTGCAAGATGTGAGAGTATGTAAACGTATTCTTACAAAGCTGCTTCTATGATTGATCAAGTGGCTGGCGAGTTCTGTCATTGGCCTCTCGGTGACGGTGTAGTCCACTGGGCGGACTCAGAATCGGAATTTTCTTGGATAAAAGCCAAAGAATTTGCTGTTCGAGTTGTATTCACAAATACGGGGAAATACCTGAGTGATATTGAAATGAAAGTACTTCAGGGTTCCTGGGAAGGGAAAACTTATGATGAACTAGCCAAAATTTACGGCTATAGTGCTGAGTATCTTAATAAAGATGTTGGCAATAAATTATGGAGCAAGCTTTCAGAGGCGTTAGGACAAAAGGTTAGTAAAAAGAATTTTAAGGAAGCGCTTCTCAGAGCAGGAGAGGAACAACGGAATACATTTAGTAATAAAAATGAACTACTGCCAGCATCCCCATCTGCGACGGAGGTACCATTTCCAGAGGGGTCAGAAGCTCTAGATTCTCCTTTCTATATAGAACATTGCGGTATCAAGTCTCTCTGCTACGAGACCATTTTGAAGCCTGGTTCTCTAATTCGGATTAAAGCACCGAAACTAATGGGCAAAACCTCATTAATGACCAGAATTCTGGCTCATGCTGCTAATCAAAATTATCAAACAGTGTATTTGGATTTGAGCAGTGTAGATCGAGCAATTTTAACGAATTTGGATAAATTCCTGCGGTGGCTCTGTCTGATGGTTGGTCGGCAGTTAAGGTTAAAAAACCAGTTAAATGATTATTGGGATACTGAGATTTTAGGCAGTAATGATAACTGTACAGTGTACTTTGAGGAGTATTTATTGGCAGAAATAGACTGTCCAGTGATACTAGGGTTGGATCAAGTGGATCGGGTTTTTGCCTATACTGAAGTGATTGAAGACTTTTTGGGGATGCTGCGAAGCTGGCATGAAAAGGGGAAAATTTCCCAGAGATGGAAACAACTAAGACTGGTAATGGCACATTCCACCGAAGTTTATATCCCCTTGGACATGAATCAATCTCCGTTTAATGCAGGAGTGCCAGTGGAGTTGCTGGAGTTTGATGTTAAGCAGATACAAGATTTAGCTCACCTTCATGACCTGAATTGGAATCATAGCCAGGTTGAGGAATTAACGAGGATGGTTGGGGGACATCCCTATCTAGTGCGGTTGGCAATGTATTATGTTAGCTCTCTTAAGGTGACACTGGAGCAGCTATTGCAAGAGGCTCCCACAGAAGCGGGAATTTATAGCAACCATTTGCGGCGACACTTGGAAACGTTGCAAAAATCCCCTGAACTAGCTTTGGCATTGAAACAAGTTGTTACGTCATCAGAACCGATTGAATTAGATTCAATGCAGATTTATAAATTGCACAGTATGGGGTTGGTGCAGAGGCAAAACAACTATGTCACGCCTCGGTATAACTTGTATCGCGAGTATTTTCGCAGAGTTTTGGTTTGACAGATTTCGCTAAATTTTCTCGCCTCTTCAGGATGGGAAGCAAAGTAATCTTCCAGCCACAAGCAACCTTGGTTAATAAAACTATCTAAATCAAGTTCTAAATTCCACAACTTGATAGTATTGTCAAGCCCAGCAGACGCTAGTGTTTTACCATCTGGACTAAACATCAGGCTAGTAACGCTGCCGAGGTGTCCTTCTAAGGTTGATATTTCCAGACCATTTTCTACATTCCATACCCTCACAGTACCGTCATCGCCAGAGGAAGCTAAAGTCTTACCATCTGGACTGAAACTGATATTAGTTACATCAGATAAATGTCCTTTTAGGGTAAACAATAATCTGCCATTTTCTGCATTCCATAGTTTGACTTTACTATCGGAACCACCAGAAGCTAAGATTTTACCATTTGGACTAAAACTAACGGTCTGTACCCAACCGCTATGTGCGGGAAAAGCCTGCGTTAAAGTAGCTGTTTTTAAATTTAATAGTAGTATATTACCGTCACTACAAGCCACAGCTAGAGTTTTTCTATCTGGATTAAAAGTTAAATCCGCTACAATACTGCGAGGTTCTTTAAAGGTTTTCAATAACCTACCATCTGCTACATTCCAAAGTTTTACAGTACTATCGGAACTGCCAGAAGCTAAGGTTTTTCCATCTGGACTAAAGCGAACTCTCCTAACCCAAGCCTGATGACCTTTGAGAGTTTTTAGTAATCTACCATCTTGCGCATTCCATAACTTAACTGTTTTGTCATAACTGCCGGAAGCTAAAATTTTCCCATCGGGACTAAAACTTACACTTACCACCGGAGCTTGATGACCGTTAATAGGTTGAAGTAAAGTACCATTTTTGCTATTCCATAGCTTTATTTTAAAGTCGTCACTACCAGAAGCAAGAATCTTCCCATCGGGACTAAAACTTACAGTTTGAACGTTAGCGCTATTTCCTGTAATCGTTTGCGGTTCCCTAACCTCTAAATTCCAAAGCTTGATTGCACTATCCATACTTCCAGAAACAAGAGTTTTGCCATCTGGACTAAAACCGATACTCCAAATTCTCCCACGATGTCCTTTGAGAATTTGCGGTTCGATTCTGTTGTCGTTTATGTCCTCTAAATTCCACAACTTTACATTACTATCGGAACTGATAGTGGCTAGAGTTTTGCCATCTGAACTAAAAATCGCACTCCAGACGGCTCTGCGATGGGTTGGGAGATTTTGCAGTAGAGTTCCATCTGCTACATTCCACAGTTTCACTATGCCTTCTTCATCGGTAGAAGCTAAGGTTTTCCCATCGGGACTAAAACTTACACTTCTGGTATTAGTTTTATGATCTTTAAGAGTATTTATGAGGGTTCCATTGCCAATATTCCACAGCCTCACAGTTGTATCAAAACTTGCAGAAGCGAGAGTTTGACTATCGGGACTCCAACTAATATGAGTAACAATGTGGGTATGTCCTTTAAGGGTTTTTAATAACGTAGCATCTGCTGTTTTCCACAACTTGATAGTACCATCAGAGCTACAGGAAGCGAGAATTTGACCATCAGGACTAAAACTAACAGTTCTCACCCAGTCACTATGAGCGTTAATAGTTTTAATTAAACTCTTGTGCGTTACATCCCACAACTTTACTGTTCCATCTTCACTGCCAGAAGCTAAAATCTTGCCACGAGGATGAAAACTCACACTCCAAATTCTACCAGTATGTCCTGTCAGGGTTGATATTAATGTAGCGGGTCTAGCATTCCACAGCCTTACCGTACCATCTTCACTGCCAGAAGCTAAAATCTTGCCATCGGGACTGAAAGTTACACTTCTGATAGCACCAAGATGACCAAGTGTGCGATCGCGTTCTCTAACATGATAAATTGCCTGTTGTAGCCCCCTCGTTACTTGTGTCTGTGTATCGGTGCTGGCTGATTTTTCTAAGTTTTTCATTTGTTGTGCTGCTTGTAACGCTTTCAGCAGTGCTTCAAAAGGATTTGAAACTAAATCTGCTTTAGAGAATAAAGTTTGCAGCACAACTTGTTTTTCTGCTACTTCATATTGAGCTTTTTTTACTTGCAATTGGATCAAGATTGCTGTGATTACAGAAAGTAGCAAAACTACAGAACCGATACTAACAATGCGGGTAGAACTGCGTTTGGCTTGAGTTAGTTCAAGCTTTGCTTGTTGTTGAGCTAAAACTAAAGTTTCATTCGCATTTGCTAATATCCGACTTTCTTCTTCTTGGACAGCTAAAGCCTGTTGAACTTCTCGCTTATCTAAATCCTGGCTAGTTGCTAAAAAACGATAATCAAGTGGACTTAAACTTTGATTATTTGACCATGAAAGTGCATCTTGCAATGCTTTCCCTCGCAATAGCCGCGATTCATCCTGATAAGTGGAAGCCAGCCAAGCATTAAAAGCCTCAAAGTAAGGGCGCAGCTTTTTTAATTGTTTCTCTACCCACTCCCAATTAAAAACTTGCTCGTAAATCCGGTTGTAAACTTTTAATTTTCCCTGGTGTTGCACGACTAAACCTGACAGTCGCAATTCTGTTTGTTCGGGACTACCATCCGCAGAGATCCCCCCAACCTCCCTTTTAAAGGGGGGGTTTAGATTCTCCCTCCTTTGGTAAGAGGGGGATTGCAAAATTTGTTGATATAACCCCAACAACTGCCCTGCTTTTTGCTGATTTCTCAGGATGCGATCGCGAATCGTCCTCAAATGCTCTGGTTCATCTTGGGATTCCCAATTTTCAATAATTCGTGACTTCACCACCTGTTCAACTGATGGGGAATTTCCTGATGCTGATTCCTCAATCATCAGCTTGCACAGCTTTTGGGTGAGAAAAGGTTGTCCACCTGTCCAGTCTAGTATTTGGGCGATCGCTTCTTGGGGATTGCTCACCTTTCCCGTCAAACCATCGGTTAATGGTTGGACTTCGTGAATCTGGAAGCCTTGGAGTGCGATCGCTCTACCAATATTAAACGGTGTTTGAGTTTTATCTGCAATTAAATCTGAAGGAGTCGCCACTCCCAACAGAGCAAATGTGAGACGCTGATATTTTGGTTCATCCACCCGCCGATTATAGAAAAATCGGATCAGGGCAAAAAAATCATCTACGGAAAAACTCTGGCTCAAAACTCGGTCAATTTCATCGACAAAAATCACAACCTTTTGTTCAATCTCTTCTAATAAAACTTCTTCAATAAACAAACTCAATCGCTGCACGGGTGACAAGAATTCCCGCTGCTCTTTCCACCAATTCCGCCATTGAAATTTATTACCAAGCTGACAACTGCTTACCAGAGATTGGACAAGTCCGGCATACCACTTTTCTACTGTGACATCTTCCTTACCAATTCCGGTTAGGTCAATAAAAGCACACAGAACCCCTTCTGCTTGCAGTCTTTGCATCGTCCGCACCCGCAGGCTAGATTTACCCATTTGCCGCGAATTCAGCACGTAACAAAACTCACCTGCTTTCAAAAGAGTGTAAAGGTTTGAGTCTGCTTGTCGCATTACATAGCTTGACGCATCAACTGGAAGACTGCCGCCTAAGTGATATTCATAATTAGCTATATCTTCTCTCATGATTGCCATCAGCAAAAGCTTGGTTTGATTATACGATAACTGCCTTGACTATCTAGAGTTTGACTAGAAAACCTGATTTTTTCCTATTTGGGTGATGTTTCCTCAGTTTGTCCCTGATTTTTTCCTATAAATTCTGAAACTAAAACTATTTATCAGTTGCTCTAAATACCTGATTTCCCCCCATTGTTACTCTAATGTTTTAGCAAGAAACTGATAACAGAAAGCGAAAGGTGCAGTCAAAAACACAAACAGCAATTATCGCTTTCAATTCAATCAATTAAAAATACAAGAGATTAATTATGAATACAATACCGTCTACAGGCGAAGCCTGGCCAGCACTTGAGCAAAAGGTCGATAGTCTTGTCGAAGCCTTAATTGCTAAAAATAATTTGCCGGGAATGACCATTGCCGTTACCAAAGAGGAGAAGCTTATCCTCTTGAAGGCCTATAGCTACGCTCTCGTGGACGGAACAAGAAAGTTACCGATGAAACCGTGCCATCGCAGTCTATTCGGAAGTGCCTGCAAGCCTCTCGTCACCGGAGCAGCCGCCTTCCAGTTGATGAAATCGAAGAACATCGATCCCAAGTCAACGAGGCTCTATGGCCCGAAAGGATTTTTTGGTGGCATTTTTGATGCAGACATCGATATCGGCATCAAAGCCCACGCTCCCGAATCAGCCAAGTGGAAGGAATGGTACGAAAAAATCACCATTCAACATCTGCTGGATCATAAAGCTGGCTTTATAGGAAGTGGGAATGTGAAAGGTGCGGCTCAGATGTTTGGCGTATCGGAAGATCAGCTGACCTATGAACAAGTGCATCGTCACTTTCTGCGTACCACTCAACTCTATTATGAACCTGGGACGGCTCACCCAAAGTATATGCCTGGGACACAAGAGGAGTTCGATCCGTACTCAAATCAAGGCTTTGGCTTGTGGACTATACTCATCCCGAAGATGTCAGGCAAATCTTACCTAGATTACGTCCGGGAAGACTATCTTAAACCCATGAAACTACTCAATGCCGTGCAGCCAGGAAGAGTAAATCCAGATTCATGCGATGCGTGGGGTCATAAATACGATGCGGATAAAAAGCTGGAAGCATTGCCCTTTATGGATTACAAGCTAGGCTTGGCGGCTGGAGGATTCAGAGCCTCAGCTGAGACTCTGGCTCGGTTGATGGTCGAACTTGATAAAAAGTATACGACAGAAGAACTCGACAGCATGGGCTGGTTTAATGAATCAAAACGTAAACTAGGACACACCGGTGGGCTTGGAGGCGGGACAGCCTATGTGACGATGTTCCCCAAAGGCAATATATCTAGTCCTAATGTGGATCTGAGCGAGGTTCACGTTGCCATTCTCACCAACATAGGCACCAAAGGCAAAGATTTGGTCAGCCTTGCAGAAAAAATTGCTTTAGCTGTTCCGCCTGCCAATGTACCTGCAACTTTCGATATCTGGAAAAATGGCAAGTCCGACTGTTCCTGTGAATACGTTCGACGCGGAGTGCCGGCGAACCAGTATCAACAGGTTTTTAACGAAGCTTTTGAATCGGGCTATCGACTCGAATGGATTGATGGGTATACCGATGACGGGAAGGTACATTTCAACGTGATCTTCCGAACCAATGACCCGGCGATCGCTTGGGCTAGTCATCACAACATGACGGGTACTACCTATCAGCAAAATTTCGACAAGTACCGCGATCAGGGTTTTTGGTTGGAACACGTCGATTCTTATGCGGTCGGTAATGAAGTTCGTTATGCGGCTATCTGGACTAAATCGAATAACGCATATACTGCTTATCATGGCAAAACCCAAGCAGATCATCAGGAAGCATTCGACTCACTGACGAGCCAAGGATGGAAACCCAAGGTTATATCTGTAGCTTCAGTTCAAGGTAAACTGTTCTATACTGCTCTGTACACCAAGGAGGCGATCGGCAACTTTGAGGCCCGCTCATTCCTTACCCCCTCGGAATACCAGACCAAGTTCGATCAGAACACTGCTAACGGCCGATATCTCCACTATCTGAACAGCTATGTCCACGAAGGGAAACCCCGCTTCACAGCTATTTGGGCTTCTCTGCCCAAAGTGTCGGGTTTCAAAGCCAACCACGGGCTGACTGGCGATAAATTCCAAACCATCTGGGAAGATGCGCTCAGTGCCGATTTTAGGACACAGGCGATCACTGGCTATGAAGATGCTGGCAATGTTAGATTTGCTGCCTACTGGACTAAGTAGACAATTAAAGATGTAGGGTGCGCTATGCGATCGCTCTTTGAGTCTACAAACAACTAAGAGCGATCGCTGATGGTGAAGTCCTTGCTTGTTGGCGGAACGCCCCCAGCAATCCCCGTCCGGGCGAATCCCATCCGGGACGATTGTCCAATGTCAAAACCATCTCTGGCTCCGGCAACTTTCTTGTTGTCAAGATGGCAAACGAGAATCGGACTGTATTGTACGCGCATTTGAAGTTCTCACGTTATTTTAAAGAAGACAAGATATCTAGAAACATATCTTGCAGTCCATAGCGACTTAAAATTTCATCCAATCTTTCCCTACGCTCTGTCATTTCTACCTGCTTAATTTCAAATATATTTAATAACAGCGAAATAACTTCTTGAATTTGTTCGGTTGATGGCTGATTGCTAGCTAGTTGTTCAGACAATTGGCGAATTCGACGAGCCGCTGGCAGCACTTCTTGCTTGTATGCTTCCGTATCATCATTATTATTCGGAGTGCAAGCGATCGCTTTCTGCACGCTACCAAGAAATGTGGGTACGTAATTAACCATATTATCCTCTTTTGAATTGTTACGAATTTTTAAATGAGAGTGTTTTTCTGTCAGCTATCTAAGATGAAAATATGTAGACTAGATAGAAGTTATATTGATTAAACTTCAAATCGTCTAGGTGCAAATTGAAATGCTTCTTCTGGTAAATTTATGCCTTGCATAGATAACATCCTGGCTCGAACTACTGCCGCTGCACCGTGTAAAATGTTTAGTCCTACAACTGCAACGTTACGTTCCTTGTGATTTTCCATAAAACTACCTTTTACCCAGTGGTTGAACGACCCCATAACTGGACCGCACCAAATTTGAAAATCAACGCTGCGATCACTTATTCCTTTTTGCGCCCAACGCGAACTCAAACCCAAGTACCAACGAAATACTAGTGCTATTTTATATTTGGGTTGTTTGGCTGCTTTTATTAGTTGCTGGGGATCTCTCAAACTAAAATATTCAGACACTAATTGCCACACTTCCTCGAAAGAAGCACGTAAATAACGTTCTTCGATGTCCTTACGTTCCTCTTGGGGAATTTGCTCCCACGAAGGGTAATTGCGGTATAGTTGGTAAAGTTTTTTAGCACGACTAGGGAATAGAGTACGGTTTTTTAAAACTTGTACTTGTGAGCCTAACTCAAACATATCTGCTGCTGGTGCTATGTCAGTTTGATTCATTTCGGCTTCTGCTAACATTTCTTTGACTATTTCTGAAGTGCCAGCTTCCACACAAGATTGATTGATCGAACCTGTGACAATATAATCTGCACCAGCAGTAAAAGCAGCAGCTGCTGTTGTCGGCGTACCAATTCCACCTGCTGCACCTACTCGTATTCGTCGAGTATAATTTCTTTGCGCCATAACTACATCACGGACATTTTGGATGGCAGACAGGAGTGCTAGTGTAGGCATTCTATCTGTGTGTCCCCCAGAATCACCTTCTACTGTAATATCCTCTGCCAAGGGAATTTCTAAAGCTAACTGGGCTTCTTCTTGAGAAACTAACCCGTCAGCCAATAGCTTCTCTACAATTCTCCATGGTGGAGGTTCCATGAATTGCTGTGCTAACTCCGGACGCGAAAGTTTGGCAAAAATATGATGATTAGCGATCGCCTGATTATCTTTCCCTCTTTGGAGACCTTTGATTCGGTAGTAAACCAGTGCTGGGGTAATTTGTGTAAATGCGGAAGCTTCGATACGGTTTACTCCATATCGCAGGTAAAGATTAATTGTATCCCATTCAATTTTAGGTGAGATGGGATTGCTTAAAAGGTTAAAGCCGTAGTTTTCCCGTCCTGGAATAGATGTTTGAATCGTTATAATTGCTTGTTCAATCTGATTCAAGTCTAATCCTCCAGAACCAAAAAAAGAGAGCATATTGTTTTTTGCCATAGCAATAACCATCTCGGTAGAATTAATACCTCCAGCCATTGCTCCCGCGACATAAGCATAAATGACTTTATGGGTATCTAAAAAAGTTGAACACCCTAAATTACTTGGTGAAAAAGAGGGAATAAAACCTATTAATGGGTAGGCATTAGTAGGAAGATTATCAGTGAGGTCAGTGATGAATTTACCAGTATTAGTAAAGCGAATATCACCAGATGGGTGTAAATAAGCGAAGACACAATTTCTCGAATTAGCAAGAACTGCTAAAGAAGAAAGATATTCTTCGTCTGATAAAATAAGGTATCCCAGCGTTGTAGTTTTAGTTGTTAGCTGCATAATCTTAAATACATTTGATTTAATATCATGTTTGTTTGCTGCCTCATTTTTATATCTTTTTTCTTTTCTTGGTGTTCTTAGAACCTTGACGGTTTAATCATTGAGACGTCGATGTAGGTGCAGGAGCAGGAAAGAGACCCAAGAAAAGTAACAGTTGTTGGATTTCGTGCCTCAACTTAACCTACTTGGTGCTTCTTGCAAAAACCCAACTCGAACAAAGAAATCTATGTAAGTACCTAGTAAAGTTTCATCAACTGGAGGACATTTAATCGAACTCCCTTCTAGTGCTTGCACAGTTTTCTGACAGTCATATTTAGGAAAGTTTAAGTGTACTTCATGAAATTCTTCCAGCACTGCCCCATAGGGGTAAAGCGCATTATCCGCAAAGTTGACGCTATTCATTAATCCGTAACGCCACTTCTCTAAAGGCATTTCTTCAAATTGATAGCCAATACTCCGCAGCCAAGTAAACATCTGCGTGGTATGGATCGGTGAACGGTTGGTAACGTGGAATGCTTCACCAAGAGATTGGGGTTGTAAGCTCAAATATACCATCGCCTCTGCAACATAATCTACTGGGGTGAGGTCAATTAAGCAATTGGCTATTGGCAAAGATTTCATCTGAATTGAGCCAGCCAAAATCGCATAAATGAAGTGTTGGGGAACGCACATTCCTGTTTTGCTGTGTCCCGATACCTCCCCAGGACGATAAATTGTCACTGGCAATCCGCGATCGCGAGCTTGAAGCAGCATCTTTTCTGCTACCCATTTTGTTTCATCATAAGCCATATTTAGGTGCAGGTTATGGTCGATACTACTGTCGTTATTAAAGACGCGATCTGCTCCCATAGGCCAAATTGCAATTGTGGAAACAAAATGAACAGGCTTGATTTTGTTTTTGAATCCTAATTTAATAATCTCCCGCGTTCCATTAACATTGATATCCTTAAGTGCTTGGTAGGGATAGATAAAATTCACCGCCCCACCGCTGTGGAAAATCATGTCGATGCTTTGAGAAAGTTGTTCAAACTCGTTTTGAGCAATTCCTAAATTCTCTTGAGATAAATCTCCTATCACGGGCAAAATTCTTGCTTTGTAGCTATCGTCCCAAAGGTCAAAATGTTTGAGACTCTTGATCAATTTGGCTTTACCTGATTCTACTTCTTCACACCGTACTAAACAGTAAATATCAGCTTTAGTCCTTGCCAGAAATTGTTGTAACACATAAACACCAACAAAACCCGTAGCACCTGTCAGGAAAATTTTATTTAAAGTTTGCTTTGGCTCATAAACAAGTCCATCACCGTTAATTACCGGGTCAAGTAATGCTTCTTGATTGAGGAATTTGAAGCGTTCTTGGACAGCAGTACTTGCTTGATCATAAACTTGAGGGTTGATAGTAGTCGCTGCTACCGATTGTTCCTCCCGCAATTTATCTATTTTCTGCGCTAATTCTGCTATAGTTGGGTCGGCAAAAAACTCCCTCATGGAAAGTTTGGTTTGGAACATTTGCCGGATTTTTAAGATAAGTGGTGTCATCAATAGTGAGTGACCGCCTAATGCAAAGAAATCGTCATAGACTCCTATCTTTTGCACTCCCAGTACTTCTGACCAAATACGTTTTAATATTTCTTCTGTTGGGGTGCGTGGTGCGATGTAATTTTTACCCAATTTCATCTGATTGGTGCTATCTGGTGCGGGTAAAGCCTTGCGGTCAACTTTACCATTGGGCGTGCGCGGCATTTGTGAAAGTATGATGAAAGATGCCGGAATCATGTATTCGGGGAGTTTTTCTTTCAGGAATATTTGAAACTCATCCATCGTATTGGAATTACCCTGATGCAAAACTAAATAAGCTACTAGTTTTTTATCCTCTGATGATCCTTCCCAAGCTACCACTACAGTTTCCTGCACTGCTGGATGTTTGAGTAAAAGGCTTTCTATTTCTCCCAGTTCAATACGGAAACCACGAATTTTGACTTGATGGTCTATACGACCCAAATAGGCAATGCGACCATCGCTGAGATAGCGTACTAAGTCACCTGTTTTGTAAAGACGAGAATTAGAAACTGATGTAAATGGGTTAGAAATAAATTTTTCTGCTGTAATTGATGGGCGATTTAAATAACCTCGTGCTAACCCCATACCGCCAATTAATAATTCTCCTGGTACACCCACAGGCACTGGTTGGAGATATTTGTCTACAATGTAAACCTTAGTATTTCCTAAAGGCCGACCGATTGTAACTGCTTGTGTTGTCCCTTTTTCTATTAGTGTAAATGTGGAATAGGTTGTAGATTCGGTTGGCCCGTAGAGGTTGTAAACCTTCTCCACAGCCGTTTGATTGTATAGTTCCTGAGTTAACTTGTTAGCAAGTGCTTCACCAGCCAAATTTACTGTTCGTACAGAACTGGGAATTGTATTTTGTCGCAATAGTTCTGCGATTACACTTGGTACTGTATTAATCAGAGTAACTTCTGAGACTGCGGGTAAAGTTGGCAGGTGTAAAGCATTATCTGCAACAATTACTTTACCGCCAGTGCTTAAGGGGAAGAATAATTCAAAGATAGAGAGGTCAAAGCAGACAGAGGTAGAAAATAAGACACCATTGCTATCTTGGACATCAAATGTTTCTAGTGCCCAGAACAGGAAATTTACCGCGCTACGGTGTTCAATACCAACGCCTTTTGGCGTACCAGTTGAACCAGAAGTATAAATTACGTAGGCGAGATTCTCAACTGCTACTTGCTGATGTAAATTGCTGGTTTGCTGTTTAGCAATTTCACTGGCATCTTGATCAATATCAATTACCTTAACTTGTTGTTCGGGTAATTGCCCGATTAATTTGGCTTGGGTGAGTAATACTGATACACCAGCATCCTCCAACATAAATGAGAGTCTTTGTTTCGGGTATGCTGGGTCTAGGGGTATGTAGGTAGCTCCTGCCTTCAAAATACCCAATAATCCTGCAACTAAATCAGCAGAACGTTCTAGGCAAATACCAACCATCGTCCCAGTACCAACACCTAGCGTTTGTAAATACCGCGCTATTTGATTAGCGTGATCATTGAGTTGTTGATAGGTTAAACGTTCTTCACCAAAAACAACAGCAGTATTGTTCGGTGTTTTCTCGCACTGCCGTTCAAACATCTCGTAAATGGTAAGATTTTGAGAATAAACTTTGTCAGTTTGATTCCAGTCTGACAATAATTTTTTCAGGTCGGCCTCAGAAACTAATGGTAATTTGTAGATGGGGTCTGCACTACTTTGAGCAATTGCTTTGATCGTGGTTTTGAAACTAGCCATCCAACGACTTACTGTAGCGCGATCAAGTAAGTCCGTGCTGTAATCACACTGGAGTTGAAGATTTTCTCCCGTACCTACAAGTGTTAAGCTCAGATCGTAACGAGTGTATTGAATCGGTGGCGTTACACTTTCTACTTGTAAATTTCCAAACTGCGGTAGCGCCGTCTCAGGTTCCATGTCTAGGGAAACTGTAAACATTACAGAACGACTTTGATCGCGTTCCGGGTTAAGTTTTTGAATCAAAGAAGCAAAAGGATATCCTTGATGGTCAAAAACATTGAGCATTAGCGATCGCAAGGAAACCAAATACTCAGCAAAAGTTAAGCTGTCTTCAATTTTGGTACGCAGAGACAGAGGATTAACTGTATTTGCTACAAGTTTTTCTGTATTTGCTTGCAGCGAATCAGCTTGGCTAAAAACACCAAGGACAAAATCATCTTGTTGAGTGATGCGATGCAGAAAGATATTGAAAGCGGCTAAAAATGTCAAAAATACCGTTGAATTGTACTGCGAACTGAATTTCTTGAGGCTGGAAACTAGCTCGGCATCTAAAGGAACAACCAAGCGCGAACCGCGATAAGATTTAACTGCTGGACGTACTTGGTCTAGGGGTAAATCTAAATTGGGAATGCCATCTTGGTATAGTTGAAGCCAATAAGCTTCTGCCTCTGAAAACTCTGGTGAATCTTCTTGTTTTTCGATCAGTTCGATATAATTACGAAACTGAAGCGGTGGTTTTAAATTTGCTGGTGTACCATTGACTTTTTCGCCATACAAACTAGCAATTTCTGAGGAAATGATGTTGAGCGATCGCTTATCCACAATCAAAGCATGACCTGTCATCACTAGCAAGTGAATATTACTATGCAGTTTGACAACGCTGGCGCGGAACAAGGATTTTTCCATGTCAAAGCTACGTTGACCTTCTGCACCTAGCCAAAAACTAACTTGTTGCTGTAATTCTTCACCTCTGTAGTGAGAAAAATCAGTCAGAGGTATTTCAAAATTCATGGATGAGGCGATCCGCTGCACATCTTCATCCAAACTTAAACTAATGCGTAAAACTTCATGGCGATTAACTGTTGTTTGGAGTGCCTGTTGCAATGCTTCGATATCTAAAGCACCGCTCAGTTTGAAAATAATTGTTTCATGATAAGCAATCGAAGCTCCCTCAGAGTAACGCGCTAAAAACCAGATTTGCTTTTGCATTTCTGTGAGGGGAATCTCGATGAAATCTGAGTCAATTGATTGTTCGCTGTCTAGGGAAAAATTATTTAGATCAAGACTAGATATTGATGCCCGGTTTTGTATCAATTCGACGATGTACCCAGACAAGAGGTTGATATTTGTGTAATTGTCAAATACCTTCCGCATTGAAGGTCTAACTTGGAAGGTTTCAGAAACCACCCGAAAGACATCCACTAGCACTAGGGAACTTGCGCCCATTTCTAAAAATGGCATGTAGACATCAATTTCTGAAAGTTCGAGTTTGAGTGCTTCTGCGATGATTTGACAAAGAGTAGCTTGTACTTCTTTTTGGGTGATTGATGTATCAATTTGAGCAGACATTACTAATCCTTTTGTTATTTATTAAAAAGCCAGAAAAACCAACAAAAAAGAGCAGATAATACCACCAAGTTTTTACTCTTGGAGAATATCTACAAAACTATTTAGTAGAATATCTGGGGTTGGTGCTGCTTTGGGGGAGGAAACCACAGAAATATTGGTACTGTCGTCATTTAGCCAGTAACGCTTGCGGTTAAATGGATAGGTTGGTAAAGAAATTCGCTGATGGATGTAATCTTTGTCAAATCCTTCCCAATCTATAGATGCACCAAGGGTATAAAGCTGTCCCAAAGATTCGAGAATTGCCTGCCAATCACTTTTGCCTTGCTGTAAGGAATGCAACCATACAGATGTATCAGTAGGTAAAATTTGCCGTGCCATATTATTTAAAATTGAGTGCGCTCCAATTTCTAAGAAGATGCGGAATCCTCTGGATGCAAGAGCTTGGATGCCTGAAGCAAATAGCACTGGTTGGCGGATATGGTTACGCCAGTAGCTGGCATCGGGAATTTGACCGCTTTCCAGGAATCCACCAGTCAGGTTGGATACTAAAGGAATTTCTGGTGCATTGTAGGTGATAGTTTGAGCAAATTCGTAAAATTCATCCAGGATGGGTTCCATCAAAGGCGAATGGAAGGCATGGGAAACTGCAAGGGTGTGGCTGTTAATGCCTTGGTTTTCCAAGTTTTGCAAGACCTTTTCTAGGGCTTGACTTTCCCCGGCAATAACTGTGTTTTGGGGAGTATTTACGGCGGCGATCGCAACTTGCTCCCCAAATGGTTTGAGGAACTGGGTCACCGTTTTCTCATCCGTAAATACTGCTGCCATACCGCCGATCTGCGGTAGCCTTTGCATTAACTGTCCCCGACGTGCTATTAGTCGCAAACCATCTTCCAGGCTAACCACACCTGCCACACAAGCTGCTACATATTCACCTACACTATGTCCTAAGACAACATCAGGCTCTACACCATAGGATTGCCACAAAGTGAATAAGGCGTATTCAATGGCAAATAAGGCAGGTTGGGTATAAGCTGTTTGATTTAAAAGCGACTCTGCACCAGTTTGGGGGTAAATTACCGACAACAGAGATTGCTCTAAGTAAGGTTGGAGAATGCTGTCACATTTGTTGAGGCTGTCGCGGAATGTCGGTTGCGTTTCGTACAGTTCCCGCGCCATATTAATTTTTTGAGAACCTTGACCTGTGAACAGAAAAGCAACGCGGGGACGTTTGCGCGACTCCCAACTACCAATAGCCATTCCTGACATTGGTTTGTCTGAAACGAAAGCTTCGAGTTTAGCTTGCAAATCTGCAATGGTAGTGGCTGTAATTGCCATGCGGTGGATGAAGTGGGAGCGACCGCAGTTAGCACTGAAACATAGGTCACTGAGTTTTGTGTGTGGATTTTGGGCTAAATAGGAAAGATATCGCTTCCCTAGTTCTTGACGTGAATTTTGATTGCGAGCCGATAATGTCAAAATGCGGATGGGAAGCTCAACAGTTTTGTCTGGCTGCAAAATTGTTGGTGCTTCTTCCAAGATGACATGGGTGTTTGTACCGCCAAAACCAAAGCTGCTAATGCCCGCACGTCGCACACCCTGTATTGGTTGCCAAGGACGCAGACGATTATTAACGTAGAAAGGCGTATCCTCAAAATTAATGTAGGGATTGGGAGTTTTAAAGTTGAGCGTTGGCGGCAGTTGTTTGTGTTTAAGTGCCAAAATCACTTTAATTATTGATGCCATCCCAGAGGCTGGTTCTAAATGACCGATGTTGCTTTTTACCGAACCGATGGCACAAAACTGACGGCGTTGGGTTTGTTCGCGGAACACTTCTGTGAGGGCGTTCACTTCGATGGGGTCACCCAAATCAGTACCCGTGCCGTGTGCTTCTATATAGGAAATAGTTTCGGGATTGATATTTGCTTGTTTGTGTGCATTTTTGATCACGGCAACTTGGGCGCGGCTATTGGGCGCTGTTAACCCGTTCGATCTGCCATCTTGATTGATGGCAACGCTTTTGATCGTTGCATGGATCGTATCGCGATCGCGCAGTGCTTGTTTGAGTGGTTTAATCATTAATACACCCACACCCTCGCCGCGTACGTAGCCATCAGCACTGGCATCGAATGTTTTACACTGCCCCACAGGAGACATAAAACCTCCTTTGCTAAAGAAAATATAAGATTCAGGTGCAAGAATTACGTAGACACCGCCGACAATAGCTGTTTCGCAATCCCCCTGAATGATGCTTCGTACTGCGGTATTCAGTGCCACAAAGGAAGATGAACAGGCTGTATCAATAACTAAGCTAGGGCCTTTGAAATTGAATTGGTAAGAAATGCGGTTAGCAACAATAGAAAGGGAATTACCCAAACCCAGACTAGCGGTTACTTGTTCTTTAGAACGTACTTGAGTCTGGGCATATTCTGCCGAGCTCAGACCAATAAACACCCCTGTCGAGCTACCCTGAGATGTCTCTTTAGCATAACCAGCCATTTCCATCGCTTCCCAAGCAGTTTCCAAAATCAGGCGCTGCTGCGGGTCCATCGCTTCAGCTTCCCGTGGTGAAATACCAAAGAATAGGGGATCAAACTCATCTATGGATTTCATAAATCCGCCCCACTTGGTATACATTTTCCCTGGGGTTTGGGGGTCGGGATCGAAATATTCATCCAGCGACCAGCGTTGATTGGGAATTTCCCGAATGCAATTAATACCGTTGGCCAGGTTGTACCAATACTCATCTAAATTTTCGGCATTGGGGAAGCGTCCAGAATAACCAATAATTGCCATATCCGTATCTGCAATTTCGGCAAATTCCTCTTGCCGATTCATGGGATTCTCTGGCGCAGATTGGTTATTTATGGCTGTTGATACTGATTTTTTACCGTTAGCGGTAGCAACAGGCGCTCTTACAAGTTCTGATGTTTGATTTAGAGGGTTTTTGGCAGTTATTAGCTGCGGTAAGCTGGCTGTAACTTTTCCCTGAGATTTACCGCGCAACAGGAAATCTACTTCTAATTGACAAATGGCTTTACCCCATTTATCTAGAATTGCAACCGGACAGGTGTAACGAACTTCCCCTTGCAGTTGCAGTTTTTCCAGCAGTGTGGAAATTTGTGCAGGTTCAAGGTAGACATCACAATACACGTCATTAATCGCCATCTCCTGATAGGTGATGCGTACACCCAAGACTACAAAATTAACATGATGTGCCGATAATGACTGTACCAGTGCCATTGCTGCTACTGCTTCTCCCAGAGAAAACATTGCCCCAGCGTAAATTGTGCCGATATGGTTAAGGTTTTCTGGTTTTGCTGGCAGCATTACGGAGATGCCGTTACTCGTTTGCTTAATAACTTCGATACCCAACTTGTCAACTATCGGCACACCGATTGGTGGTAGAGGCGTTAGGGATACTACTGGTGGTGTTGGTTGTACGTTAGCCGTGTCTGCAACAGAAGAAATCGCTGCTGTTGGCTCGTTTAAATTGCGCCCCCATTCACCCGCATTGGGTTGTTCTGATAAATATGCCGCTAAAGCATCTACAGTTGGGTAATCAAAAAGTAATGTCGCGGGGAAGGAACTCTGGGTCTGCTGCTGAATTTCTTTCACAGCCCGCACCGCTAAAATCGAATCTAGACCCATTTCTAAAAAGCTTTGTTGCGGATCGATTTGTTCTGGTGGAGTTTCCAGCACTGTTGCCATGACATTAATTACCTGCTCTTGGATTTGCTGACGCAACAAGCGAGGTGACAGGTTATTAGTAGTTTTAGTAGTGGCAGGTGTTAGTTGGGGTGTAATAGGTTCTAGTTTCTTGGCTGCATCCGTAACAACTGGGTGATCATTTGCCGCAGTCAGTTTCAATTCTACAGGCTGAGAAATATGCTGATTTTGGTTGAAAATTGCAATCCCAGCATGGGTAGGTAATAAAGTTAAAGCTTGTTTTAATGCAGTTAAAGCAGTAGGAGTAGTCAGAGCAGCCAAGCCGCGCTGTTGTGCAGACTCTAGCAAATGTTGACCCATGCCAGTTTCTGCCCACAAACCCCAATTAATACTTAAAGTTGGCAACCCTTGGGCATGACGCCACTGGGCAAAACTATCTAAATAGCAATTGGCCGCGGCATAATCTGCTTGTCCAATATTCCCAGTCAACGCCGCCACTGAAGAAAATAACACCATCAACACTGGTGATTGCTGTTGGCTGCTGAGGCTATGTAACAACCAAGTGCCGTATACCTTCGGCTGTAACACCTGGGCTAGTGTTGACTTTGACTTGGAACGTAACAACCCATCTTGAGTTATCCCTGCGGTGTGGAAAATTCCGTCTATTTGTCCGTATTCACTGTTGATATTGGCAAATAAACGTGACATCGAGATCAAATCAGCTACATCCGCTTGTGCAATTTCCAGTTTGCTACCCAGGGCGACAATTTTTTGCAGTTGATGAATTTTAATACTGGTGGGGTCATCCTGGGGATGTGTCTGTAACCATTGTCTCCACTCTTCTGTTGCTGGGAAGGAAGAACGGGCGCTCAAAATTACAGTCACTGGTGCAAGTTGTGCTAACCAATGGTCAACTGATAAGCCAATCCCCCCTAATCCCCCCGTGATTAAATACACGCCATTTTCCTGGGGCTGCCACGGAGAATTGCCAACATGATCAACTGGTGCTAAAACTCGTCGCCAGCGTTGTCCGTTGTTGTAGGCAATTTCTGCTGCTGTAATTGGGCTGGTTAATTCTTGCTGTAATTGTGTAACTAACTCTTTTAAATCAGTTTGGTTGTCAATTTGCACTTCTATGGCTTGGGTTTGCAGTTGCGGCATTTCCCAGGCGATGGTTTTCAGTAATCCCCAACTGGTTGCTGCTTCTGGATTTTGGATCTGACTGGGTGTTTGGCTGTTGGCTGTGACTAAACGCAGATTTAAGCCTTTGGGTAGGTATTTTTCTTCTACTAGAGCCAATATGAGTGCGTGTAAGCTGCGTAAGCCACGCTCTAGTCCTTGTTCCAGGGTCACTAGGCTATGCTGGTCGCCCTTAGCCGTTGCTGTCCAGAGATGGACGATTTGTTGTACTTGTTGTTGTTGGATGATTTTGGCTAGTTGTTGCCAGTGTTGGGGCTGTTGGGGGTTGAGGGTGTAATGTTGGTTTTGATTTGTAAATTGCTGGCCGCCAGAGACAGTGAGAATCTTGATCCCCCTTTGAGCCAGGCTATGGGCGAGGCTTTGGCCAATGCTTTCTGGTTCGATGAACAGTAACCAAGGCTGTTGGATGTTGACCTGTTGGTTTGTATTGATGGGGCTGGTTTCCCATCTGTTTTCATGGAGTAATGATTGTGGGGTTTGGCTCACCTGTTCGCGCTGTCTGATGCGGCGCAGACGAACTTGTTTCATTTCTACCAATACTTCTCCCTCTGGGGTCGCTAAAATCACATCTGCTGTGGCATTTTCCCCAGGAGAATTTGTTGTGTCTCTCAACTTAGCCCAACTCAGTACGTGATTGGGGAGGTGATTGTAAATACAAACTTCATCGATCGCAAAGGGAATATAGAGGAATTGCGATTGTTCTGGTTGTCTAAATAGTACTGCTAAAGCTTGGAGAGCAGCATCTGCTAAGACTGGATGCACTCGATAAGCTGAAGCGCTGGCCAACCATATATGCGGTAGTTGTAATTGAGCTAATACTTCGTGCTGACCAAATTGGACTTGAGTGAGAGCTTGTAGTGCCTCTCCGTAGTTTAAGCCTGCCTTAGCAAAACCCTGATAAATTTGTTCTCCGGATAATAGTTGGGAACACCTGGCTGTAATGTTGCTAATATCAAGTGCTGTCGGCTTGCTGAATGTGGCTTCTGCCAACTGCGCGATCGCATTATCTGTCCAATGGGACTCTGGTGTTGGATTTTCTAGAGAGCTACGCAAGTAGAAGTTTAAATTTTGACTGTTCTTAGTAATTAATACTTGAGTCCAGACTTCTCCCGATGCACCTAAGTTGAGCGGACGGCTAAAGACGATTTGTGACAACCGATAAGTTTTATTTGGCTGCAAATATTGGGTTGCGGCTGCCATAAATTCGATGACGCTTGCTCCTGGTAATAGAGCAAGATCATTAACTTGATGATGCTGTAATAACAGAGAGTTTTGCTGATGCCAATGTTTTTCAAACACTGCTCCTTCTAGGTTTGAGCGTGGCTGTCCCAACAAAGGATGTATGGACATTTCCCAACTGCTATTGGCAATATTTTCTTGTACTGGTTCCAGCCAACAACGCTGACGTTGAAAAGGGTAGGTAGGTAGTACAACGCGCTTTCTCATCAAACCTGCATCTACTGCTTGCCAATCGATTTCTACTCCCAAACAGTAAAGTTCTGCTAGCTCTTTCAGTAATTCTACGTAGGTGTGATCGGTAAGAGGAAGAGCGGCATTGCTTGTAAATTCTGGAGCTAATCCCAGATGTGGCACAATTTTATCGCTGAATAAACTGCCTTGACACCAGTTTCGCAATGCTGTTTGTGCTGAGGGTGGTAATTGTTGCAGTCGCTCTACAATTGAGGAAAAGGTTGTTTCCTCTATTACTTTAGGGCTGAGAAAAATAAGCGATCGCCGTAGGGAGGTTTTGTTGGCAGCTTGTGAGATGATGTAAAGCTTATCTGCTAATTGATCTTGAAAGCGTACAACTAAGGCTAGACGATGGCGGAAATGAGTTCTGCCAGTATTGACGGTAAAGCAAATATCGCGGATATCAGCGCTATCTTCTTGATCGAGATATTCTAAATAACGCTCTACCAACTGTTGCAAAGCTTCGGGACTTTGGGCAGAGAGAGTAAAAATATGGGCTGGTCGGTCTTGTGCTGGTCTCTCGACTGGGATTGTTGGGGCTTCCTGAAGAACCGCATGGGCGTTTGTACCACCAAAACCAAAACTGCTTATTGCTGCCAAGCGTTTATCTGCCGTTGATGTCCAC
Organism: Cylindrospermum sp. FACHB-282; assembly: GCF_014697195.1. Classification (GTDB taxonomy): domain Bacteria; phylum Cyanobacteriota; class Cyanobacteriia; order Cyanobacteriales; family Nostocaceae; genus Cylindrospermum. The sequence continues at coordinate 63,941 of NZ_JACJRJ010000017.1, forward strand.
TGCCGCAATTTATCGTTCACATAAAATGGACTTTCTTCAAACACAATATGAGGGTTGGGACTTTGAAAGTGCAGCGTTGGTGGCAATTGTCGGTGTTTTAAAGCAAGTATTACTTTTATCAACCCAGCGATTCCCGCAGCTGGTTCGAGGTGTCCAATATTCGACTTGACCGTACCAATAGCACAGAAAGCGCGTTTTTTTGTATGGGTTGCGAAGGCTTCCACCAGCCCGCGAATTTCGATTGGATCGCCTAAAGAAGTACCCGTACCGTGGGCTTCAATGTAACTCAGATGGGATGGGTCGATACCCGCCTGCTGCCAAACATTTTCTAACAAGCGACGTTGGGCTTTGGGATTTGGTGCGGTGAGGGTGGCTTTAGAGTGACCGTCATGATTCACTCCTGCACCCTTAATTACAGCCCAAATATTGTCTTTGTCTCGTATTGCTTGGGCTAAAGGTTTGAGCAACACCGCGCCCACACCTTCACCCCGCACATATCCGTCAGCTCCACTATCAAAGGTTTTACAATGTCCATCCGTAGATAACATCCCCGCCTGACCGAAAATAATTGCTCCGTCTGGTGTCAATATCAAATTAGAACCGCTAACAAGAGCAACATCTACTTCCTTACGGCGTAAAGCTTGATACCCCATATTCAGCGCCACTAATGACGAAGAACAGGCTGTATCTATCGTCATACTTGGGCCAGTCCAGTTAAACAGGTAGGAAATGCGGTTGGAAACTATTGATAGGGCATTGCCAGAACCTGTATGGCCATCGTAGTAACGATGAGCACGTTTAAGTATGTTGGCATATTCTTGACCAGCAGCACCAACAAACACGCCAGTGGTGACTCTAGCCAATTGCTCTGGCAAGTATCCGGATGTTTCTAAGGTTTCCCAAACTACCTCTAACATGAGGCGTTGTTGCGGGTCCATTTGTAGCGCTTCCCGCCAAGACAACCCAAAGAAGGCTGGGTCAAATTCCTCAACACCCTCCATAAACCCACCCCATTTACTACAGGTTTTTCCTGTTTGGGAGCGGTCTGGGTGGTAGAATTTTTGCCAATCCCAACGCGATCGCGGTACTTCTGTAATTGCATCTACCCCTAGCTGGAGATTTTGCCAGAACTGAGTTAGGTTTGCTGCTCCTGGTAAACGGCAAGATAAGCCAATAATAGCCACATCCCCGTCATCTTCGCTGTTAAGTTGCTGGTGAGTTCGATCTAACTCGTTCAGCAGGCTCTGTTTAGATACTATTGATGTAACACTTTTCTCTGAATGATTATTTAAACTGTTATTTTCGATTACAGGCTGTTTTGGTTCTGGATCTACCTGAATTACTGCATCTGGTAATAACAATTTCGTAAAAGCTTCTGGATGTTGATTAGTTAGATACTCAGCTAGCTCGATAATGGAAGGAAATTCAAACAATAAGGTTGCATCTAACGTTAAGCCAGCATCTTGCTCAATGGAACTTTTGACTTGCACTGCCATAATGGAGTCAAATCCCAAATCCATAAAGTTTTCTTTAGGATTAATATGTTCCTCTGCAAGTCGCAATGTCCGGGCTATTTTGTCAAGCAGATACGATTGAATTAACTTTAACAGGTCAGGATTTTCTCTTACTTGAGGTTCTAGTGTACTAGTTGGCGTGGATTTTTGTCCCTTGCTAAGACGAAGTTTATTTAAAGAAATTACACCTTCACCCAAGTTTTGAGTGGAAGATTGCTTAAAAATTGCCCATTGTCCGAATCTGTGACGTAGGGCTAAATCAAACAACTGCCGTCCTGAATCTGGTGTGATTGCTTCCAATCCCATTGCTCGAATCTGCTCGTTGTCAGTTGTTTTTAACATACCGACATGACTCCAAGGCCCCCAATTGATGCTGAAAGCGGGACGGGATGGTTTTAGGTAGGCAGCATAAGCATCAAGAAATGCGTTAGCAGCAGCATAATCACCTTGACCAACATTGCCAGTTAAAGCAGCAAGGGAAGAGAAGAAGATTAAGAAATCTAAATTTAAATGCTGGCTGGCTTGTGCTAAAACCCATGCACCCATGACTTTTGGACGTAGCACTTCAGAGATCGCCGTCATTGATTTGCTACGCAATAACCCATCCTGAATTACACCGGCAGCATGAATAATGCCATGCAGTTGCCCGTGACGATTGCAAATCGACTCGATTAATGCTGTCATTTCTGCTAAATTCGCTACATCTCCACTCACAGGGATAACTTGTACCCCTAAAGATTGGAGTTGCTGAACTTGTTTGATGCGGGTGGCAATTTCCTCTTGTTCGGAATTTTGTGTTAACCATGCAGACCATGTAGACTCTGGTGGTAGAGGTCTGCGTCCTAGCAGGTACAGATGGGAGCAATCATGAGAAGCTAGTAATTTCGCAACTTCACCACCTAAACCCCCAAAACCGCCTGTAATCAAGTAAACCCCCTCTGGTCGTACAGTTAAGGGTTTGTTGTTGGTAAAATCTACTGGAGTAATCGGTACTAGGTGGGGTGTCCAGCGTTGTTTTCCTCGATATGCAACATCATGGGACGAGCTAGCAATTTGCAGTTCTTGCCGCAGTATTTCAACAAGTTTTGCAATGGGTTCCTGCAACGATAAATCTACACAATGACAGCGTAGTTCAACATATTCGCGGGAAATTACCCGTGCTAGTCCCCACAGCGCTGCTTGTTCTGGGTGGGAGACCTGAGTATTGTCTGTTACCGACTGCGAATCATTGGTAATTAACCATAAATCGCAGGGTTGATGCTGTTGTTTTGCTAATGCTTGGGTAATGAATAACAGATTCTTAAATTCTTGTTCGACATTGACGTGCAGTTGCTGGAAATCAGTGTTGCGAAAATCTTTATTTGTCAGCGACCAAAGGTAAATAACCCCAGTAATTTCTTCATGGTCTTGGTAAACTGCTTGCCATAGCTGTTGGTATGCACTCTCTTGGGTAGGAGAGATGGAAAAATTATACTTATCTATACGATTAAATTTAGTACCAGCTTTAACTGCTATATATGTATGTCCAGCTTGTTGTAGAGATTGACACAGGGCTTCTGCCAAGCCGAGTTCGTCCATGAAAACTAACCAAGCCCGTTTTTTGTTTGTAGAAGTTACAGGTGCTGGCTCTGGCTGCCAAAGTAATTGATAACAAAAATTGTATAAGTTGGCAAAAGATGAAGATATGGATTCTTCAGCCATGTTGGTTTTGCGGAGGACAGTTACTCCCTGCAATTCGACTAAAATATTACCATCGGGGCTGGTAATACAAACTTCACCCTTGGCTACGGTTGAGTTTTTATTCTCTGACTCCAAGCGACGAACGTGGGCGAAAACCTGCCCCTGAACTTGGCCGTAGACTGTGACTTTTTCAATAGCGAATGGCAGGTACAGCGTGCCTGTCTGTTTACTCGTACCCAAACCAAGCAGCGCCCCCAAAGACTGTAGTGCCCCATCCAAGAGGGCTGGGTGCAGGTAGCAAGTTGAGGCTTCTGTCCACAGCGATGCTGGCGCTTCTAGTACCGCGAGTCCTTCGCTTTGGTTGACTTGTAACGACTGGATCACTCGGAATCCAGCACCGTAGTCAATGCCCAAACTGCGATACCAAGAATAAATATTCTCTGGTTGGAGCGATTGATGTGTGCGATCGCGGATTGTGCGAATATCTAAAGCTGTGGGATTTCCTTGTTCTGTCTTTGCTACCGTACCCGTAGCATATATGACATTTAACTTTCTATTAGAGATTTGAAACTTAGTCGTTTGGGCTTGTGGTTCTAGCAGTAGTTCAGCATTTACAGGTTCTCCTGCTGGGACTGTCATTGGTTTGGTAAAGGTGAGGTCTTTAACTGCAATTGGAAATTTTCCTTGCAGTGCAAAAGTTGCAGCTATCACCATTTCCAGGTAAACAACCCCCGGTAATACCGCCATCGCCATAACTTGATGGTCAGTTAATACCCTTTCTTTCTCCAAAACAAAAGTTTTTTCAAAGGAGGTAGACTTTTGAACTACGGGTAGTAATTGCGTGTTGTGTATCATAACTTTTTTTATACCTCTGATAATAAGCTAGATGGTGAGATAGAAATTTACGTTTGTAAAATAACTTGGCGATCAAGGAAAGTGTGGAGTGGTTTTATAGTGGTAGGTTGATCGTTTTGATTGCTGGGTTTTAACCAATAGTGCTGACGTTGGAAAGGATAAGTCGGCAAAGGAACGCGACAACGTTGAAAGTCAGCATCAAATTGTTCCCAATTGATATCTATGCCTTGGGTATACAGTTTTCCAGCAGAAGACAACAGAGTTTGCCAACAGGATTTATCCTCTCGACGTAGGGAAGGTAATAGCTGTAAGTTCTGCTTTTGCGGCAGCTTACTAGCCATTCCACACAAAATCGGATGAGCGCCAATTTCTAGAAATACTTGATATTGCTGTGTTTGTAAGTATTCCATTCCCTTAGCAAATTGAACGGGACGAAGAATTTGCTCGCACCAATACCGAGCATCCATCACCTGTTTTATCGGTTCGCCATTTAAATTCGATAGGAGTTGAATTTTTGGTGCTTGCCACTTGACAGTTTCAGCTTTAATCGCAAATTCTTCTAGCATTGGCTCCATCAAAACTGAGTGAAATCCTTGGCTAACTGCTAACGAATGTACCGATATTCCCGCAGCTTGGAGTTGCGAGCAAGCTTTTGTAATAGCTTCTTGCGAACCAGAAATAACCGTGTTTTGGGGTCCGTTAAGAGCGGCAATATCAATTTGGCTGGTGTAAGATAACACTTGCTCAACAGAAGCAAACACTGCTGCCATTGCTCCATTACTTGGTAATGCCTGCATGAGTTTGCCCCGATATGCAACTAAGCGCAGCCCTTCTTCTAGGCTCATTACAGAAGCAACCGTTGCAGCGACATATTCACCCAAACTATGCCCCATCACCACATCTGGTTTAACTCCCCACGACTGCCATAATTCGTAAAGTGCATACTCGATCACGAACAGTCCAACTTGGGTATAGCTGGTTTGTTGTAGTAGCTGTTGTTGTTGACCGAATAATACTTCTAATAAGGGTTGTTCTAATTCACCCTCTAAAATGGCTGCACATTGATCTACCACTTTTCGGAAGGTAGGTTGAGTTAGGTAAAGTTGCTTGCCCATTTCGGCGTACTGGCTGCCTTGACCTGTGAATAGGAAGCAAATTTTGGGACGGGACTCGATTTGTCCGGTGTGGAGATTAGCTGCTGTTTGCCCTTGGTGATAAGTATGCAGGGTATTAGCTAGCTCATGTTGACTGGATGTTATGACACAGAGACGGCGCGGTAGATGTGCCCTTCCTGTGTTGGCACTGAAACAGATATCAGCTAATTTTTGACCGGGATGATTAGCTAGATGTTGGCTAAATTTATCAGCAAGTTGTTGTAAAGCGGTTTCATTTTTGGCACTGAGTGTGAGAATGTGAATTGGGCGATCGCCACTATTTTCTATCGCTGGTACTTCTGGTGCTTCTTGAACAATTACATGGACATTGGCACCACCCATGCCAAAAGCACTTAAACCCGCTCTTCTAGGACTCTCATCAGCTTTCCAGTCTCGCAGACGGTCATTGACATAAAATGGAGTTTGTTCAAAATTAATATTGGGATTAATTTCCGTAACGTGTAATGTTGGTGGTATCTGTTTGGCTTTCATCGCCAACAAGATTTTGAACAGTCCTGCCATACCCGCAGCTGGTTCTAAGTGACCAATATTAGACTTGACAGAACCAATGGCACAAAATTGTTGGCGTTGGGTATCTGCGCTGAAAGCTTGTACTAGTCCTTGAACTTCGATGGGATCGCCAAGGGAAGTTGCTGTACCGTGAGCTTCGATATAAGAAATATCATCTGCACTGACATTTGCATCCTTGAGGGCTCGTTGAATCAAACGCGCTTGGGCTGATGAATTTGGCACGGTAAGACCGCTAGCTCGACCACCATGATTAGTAGCACTACCTAAAATCAGTCCCCAAATAAAATCGCGATCGCGCAATGCTTTGGATAAAGGTTTGAGTATAAAGACTCCCGCACCCTCACCTGGAACGTAACCGTCAGCTTGACGATCAAATGTACGACAACGTCCTTCGGGTGATACTGCTCCCAAACGACTTAGGGCTTGGTAGTAGCCCAGGGACATTCCTGCATGTACTCCACCGACGATGGCTTGTTCGCACTCGCCCCGACGCAAGCTTTGTACTCCCAGATGTAATGCAACAAGGGAGGAAGAACATAGAGTATCTATTGTCAGGGAAGGACCGCGCCAACCAAAGAAGTAGGATAAACGATTGGCAAGAATGGCATTACTATTACCCAAACTAGCGTAAGCGTCACCATGAAGATAGGGAACATTTTCCCGCGAATAATGGCTATAAGTAGCACCGATAAACACACCTGTTTCTGTATCGGCTAGCTTCTTGCCTCCATATCCAGCAATCTCTAGAGTTTCCCACACTAATTCCAACATGATTCGCTGTTGCGGATCCATCGCTTCTGCTTCTCGCGGAGAAATGCGGAACAACAACGGGTCAAATTGTTCTAAGTTTTTGAGAAACGCACCCCATTTGCTGTAGCTTGTGCCTTCAGCTTGGGGGTTAGGGTTGTAGTATTTATTAACGTCCCAACGTTCGGCGGGTACTTCTGTGACTGCATCGTGTCCTTGACGGAGAAGTTCCCAAAAGCTTTGTAAATCGCTAGCATCAGGGAACCGTCCGCTCATGCCAATTACGGCTATAGGTTCGCTGTTAAAGGTAGAATGTGCCCAATTTGTCTCTATCTGAGATTTGCTGGCAGTATTTTCGACTGCTTTTGGTATCTGAACGTTAGCTGTTGGCTGTGGTATTGATTGCTTAAAGTTCAACAAATTACTGTATCGGTTTACTAGCCCTTGGCTTAAGTCTTTAATATTGGCGTAGTCAAAGAAAAGTGTTTTGGGAAGAGAGGTTTGGGTTTGATCTTCCAGGATGGCCACCAATTTTAGAGCCGTTACCGAATCAATACCCATTTCTAAAAAGGGTTGTTGAACATCAATTCGATGTGGCGGAATTTCTAGATTTTTACTGAGGATTTCTACTATAAATTCCTCGACTTCAACAGCAGTATTATGGTGTTGTTGATTTAGGTGATCCTGATTTTGCAACTGGGGTTTTTCATCTTGGTCAAATTTGGCGATCGCTACCTGAGCTTTGTTTAAAGTCATTACCAGTTGTAAATGAGCCAAAGCAGTAGGAGTAGTCAGAGCAGCCAAGCCGCGCTGTTGTGCAGACTCTAGCAAATGTTGACCCATGCCAGTTTCTGCCCACAAACCCCAATTAATACTTAAAGTTGGCAACCCTTGGGCATGACGCCACTGGGCAAAACTATCTAAATAGCAATTGGCCGCGGCATAATCTGCTTGTCCAATATTCCCAGTCAACGCCGCCACTGAAGAAAATAACACCATCAACACTGGTGATTGCTGTTGGCTGCTGAGGCTGTGTAACAACCAAGTGCCGTATACCTTCGGCTGTAACACCTGGGCTAGTGTTGACTTTGACTTGGAACGTAACAACCCATCAAGAGTAATCCCTGCGGTGTGGAAAATTCCGTCTATTTGTCCGTATTCACTGTTGATATTGGCAAATAAACGTGACATCGAGATCAAATCAGCTACATCCGCTTGTGCAATTTCCAGTTTGCTACCCAGGGCGACAATTTTTTGCAGTTGATGAATTTTAATACTGGTGGGGTCATCCTGGGGATGTGTCTGTAACCATTGTCTCCACTCTTCTGTTGCTGGGAAGGAAGAACGTACACTCAAAATTACAGTCACTGGTGCAAGTTGTGCTAACCAATGGGCAACTGATAAGCCAATCCCCCCTAATCCCCCCGTGATTAAATACACGCCATTTTCCTGGGGCTGCCACGGAGAATTGCCAACATGATCAACTGGTGCTAAAACTCGTCGCCAGCGTTGTCCGTTGTTGTAGGCAATTTCTGCTGCTGTAATTGGGCTGGTTAATTCTTGCTGTAATTGTGTAACTAACTCTTTTAAATCAGTTTGGTTGTCAATTTGCACTTCTATGGCTTGGGTTTGCAGTTGCGGCATTTCCCAGGCGATGGTTTTCAGTAATCCCCAACTGGTTGCTGCTTCTGGATTTTGGATCTGACTGGGTGTTTGGCTGTTGGCTGTGACTAAACGCAGATTTAAGCCTTTGGGTAGGTATTTTTCTTCTACTAGAGCCAATATGAGTGCGTGTAAGCTGCGTAAGCCACGCTCTAGTCCTTGTTCCAGGGTCACTAGGCTATGCTGGTCGCCCTTAGCCGTTGCTGTCCAGAGATGGACGATTTGTTGTACTTGTTGTTGTTGGATGATTTTGGCTAGTTGTTGCCAGTGTTGGGGCTGTTGGGGGTTGAGGGTGTAATGTTGGTTTTGATTTGTAAATTGCTGGCCGCCAGAGACAGTGAGAATCTTGATCCCCCTTTGAGCCAGGCTATGGGCGAGGCTTTGGCCAATACTTTGTGGTTCGATGAACAGTAACCAAGGCTGTTGGATGTTGACTTGTTGGTTTGTATTGATGGGGCTGGTTTCCCATCTGTTTTCATGGAGTAATGATTCTGATTTTTCGACATTGCTTGTTGGGGATGGTTGGAGTGTGACAACATCAAGATGATTTTCTTGTATCCAACAATGTTGTCGTTCAAAGGCATAAGTGGGTAGTGCTACTCGCTGTCTAATCAAACCTGCGTTGAAAGCATTCCAGTCTACCTCGACACCCAAGCAGTACAAATTAGTAAGTGCTGATAAGAGTTCAATATAGTCATTCTCAAGCAAACTCAAGGCTTGATGATCTTTATTTTCTATCCCTGCTGCGAGATGCGGCAGTATTTTTTCAGTAAATAAACTGTCCTGACACCACCGATGTATTAATGATTGAGCGGAATCTGGCAATTGGCATAATTTTTCGATAATTTGGGCAAGGGCTGTTGGCGAGACAATGCTATCGGTAAAAATCAACTTTTGCTCTAAATGCGATCGCTCTTTCTCTCTCACAAAAATATCTAATTTTTCCAGCAGTTGATGTTTGGAACTGACAACCACAGCTAACCGATGGCGGAAATGGGTTCTACCAGTGTTGGCGGTAAAGCAGATATCTCGCCAGTCAGTTTCGGTATCTGCTTTGAGGAAGTTAATATAGGATACTGCCTGATTGTGCAAAGCCTCGGCACTACGGGCGGACAAGGTGAAAATAGATGCGGATTGGTCTTGTGCTGGTCGTGAGAGGTTGATTTTTGGTGGTGACTGCAGGATTACATGGGCGTTTGCCCCACCCATGCCAAAAGCACTAACGGCTGCATACTTCTTACCACTGGCGGGTTTCCAAGGGCGCAATTTGTCGTTGATATAAAAAGGCGTTGTTTCCAACTCTAGATAGGGGTTAGGTTCTTGAACATGCAGGGTCGGTGGAATGTAACCCCGATCCATTGCCAGCAGCACTTTCACCAAACCTGCTAATCCGGAAGCGGGTTCCAAGTGTCCAATATTACTTTTTACAGCACCAATGGCACAGTAGCCGTGTTTGTTGGTGTGGGTGCGAAATGCCTCTGTTAAGCCTTGAATTTCAATCGGATCTCCCAAGGCAGTACCAGTACCGTGAGTTTCTACGTAGCTAATTTGCTCTGGACTGACACCACTGCGCTGATAAGCATCAAGAATTAAATCCGCTTGGGCGCGGGGATTAGGTGCAGATAAACCATTAGAATAACCGTTGTGGTTTATAGCCGAACCCTTAATTACACCATAAATTTTATCGTGGGCAGCCAATGCATCCCCTAGAGGTTTGAGAGCGATCGCCACAACTCCTTCACTGCTGACAAAACCATTGGCATGATGGTCAAATGTTTTACAGCGTCCATCACTCGCTTGTGCCCTACCACCACTTAACCCAACGTAATATTGTGGGTCTAGTAAAATATTTACTCCCCCAACTAAGGCCATTTGACATTCTTTTTGTCGTAGGCTTTGACATGCTAAATGTAAAGCAACCAAAGAAGAAGAACACAAAGTATCGACAAACAGGGACGGCCCCTGAAAGTTCATAAAATAAGAGAAGCGATTGGGAATTAGGGCAAGGGAGTTACCTAATAAAGCGGCAAAATCACCTCTTAGTTGTTTCCTGCTATCGCTATTAATGTAGGAAGAGTTGGTACATCCCACAAAGACACCTGTTTTTGAACCTTTTAACTGAGTGTTACCATAGCCCGCATGTTCCAAAGCCTCCCAAGCAACTTCCATAAATAGTCGTTGTTGCGGGTCAATTTTTTGAGCTTCTGCGGGATTAATATGGAAAAACAACGGGTCAAATTGGTCTATTTGACTGAGAAAACCACCCCACTTACTATAAGATTTTCCTTGAGTTCCCGGTTGGCTATTGTAGTGGTTTTTCCAAGACCAACGACTTTGGGGGATCTCTGCGATCGCATCAATACCTTGGGAAAGTAATTTCCAAAATTCCTCAATTGAATCAGCACCGGGAAAACGCCCAGCCATACCGACAATAGCAATATCTGTATTGGATGCATCATCTGTTTCGGGGACAGTTACCCTCAGTGAGGTAATGGTTTGAGCATCAATCAATATTTGTGATTCCTCTGTTGCCGCTGATTGTGGTATATCCTGGTTGTAAACAGCTTCTAGCGATTGCGGCTCTGTTTCTAACAAGTATTTGGTTAGGGCTGCAACCGTTGGGTGTTCAAACACAACCGTTGGACTAAATGCACTGAGGTTGAGTCTTTGCTTCAATTTACTGACAGTTTCTACTGCCATGAGGGAATCTACACCCTGATCCACCAAGTGACGATATAAGTCTACCTGTGTCGCTTCTACACCTAGTACCTGTGCTAAAACTTCGACTATGAGGTTACTTAACCATGAAGCTAATCCTGTAGTTGTAACTTGAGGAAAAGCAGTTATATTTTTTACATTATCTAATTTTTGAGGTTGAGAATTTTGCTTGACAGGAGTAATTGGAGACAATTTTTCTGTCAGTCTTGCCAGTATTAAACTTTGACCAATCAGCCCTAATTGCTTATTCTCATGAGGAAAAGTACAAACATCCCCAAAACCTTGAGCTTGGAGAACACTACACCACTGTTGCGGTAGTAGTAAAGGCATTTCTTGGCGGAAATCATTACCTTGAAATAGCCACCACCCTTTGGTTAAACCAAAAGTCAAATCTAACCAACGCTGGGGTTGGGTAAGTTCTATTAAAACTAAGACACCGTTGGGTTGGAGTAAACGCCCCACATTGGCGAGGGTAGTTGTTAAATTGCTAGTGGCGTGCAGTACGTTAGCCGCAATAATTATGTCAAAACTACCGCCCTCAAAACCTTGTACATCAAAAGGTTTTTCAATATCCAAACGTGCATATTGTACAAATGGATATTTGGCAAACTTACCCTTGGCAGCAGTGAGAAAGATATCGGAATAATCTGTAAACCAATATTCAACTTGACCAACAGGTAAAGTAGTTAATACTTCAGTAGTTGTACCGCCAGTTCCTGCACCTATTTCCAAAATGCGTAGGCGTTGTTTGTTAGGGGAATTATTGATGATTTGTTGTACGGCACTGCTGGCTGATTTATTGTAAAATTGGGCAACAGGACTGCGCTCATATAAATCTGTGAGGGTTTCCATTGAACCATCGGGAAACAAAACTTGTAATGCTTCAACTTTCCCCGCCAATATATCTGCTAAACAGTCACCACAACGCTGTATTAATTGCAATTGCGCCCTATCTTGAGGATAACGGGCGATCAGTTCAGCGCTGAAATTCTCTGTTAAGGTATTGGTAAAAGATTGTTTGGCAATGTAGATATTACCTTGTGATTCCAATAGCCCATCTGTTACCAGCATCTTCAAGAAACGTTGCATGATTGGCTGGTAATGGGGCTGAATATTTCCTGCTTGATAAATTTTCTCTAAGGTTTGCTGTGAGCCTGCTTGCGGGAATAATTGCCACTGTGCTAGTAATTTTTGGCAATAATAGATAGCAAGGTTGTCTATAGCTTGGAATTTCTCTGGATCAACCAGTGCAGAAGTATTGGGGTTATTTTCAATTTCCGCTTGAACTTGTTTTAATAACTGCTGCCATGGATCAAAAGAAGCAGTTTTACTTGCGGTTATTGCTTCAGTTTTTGTCGATATCAGCTTTGTTTGCTGGGGTGACAGTTTCACAATACCCACTTGATTCTGTTGCATTGCCAAGGCTTGGGCAAAAGCCCAGATACCCTCACTATTGGTAATCGATTCAATTCCCTTTTGTTGCAACAACTCACGATATCGTGGCGTTGCGACGACTCCTGTTTCTCCCCAGAAACCCCAATTGATTGACATTGCAGGTAAACCGCAAACTTGCCGTCGATAGTGTGCAAGTGAGTCCATAAAAGCATTTGCGGCCACATGATTAGCTTGCCCTGGGGAACCAAAGATCGCTGCCATGGAGGAAAAAAGAATGAAGAAATCAAGGGGTTCCTTTGCCAGCAAGCGGTGTAAAATCCAAGCACCTTGGACTTTGGGACGTAACACCATTTCAAAGGTGGCAATGTCCATATTGGTCAATGTCCGGTCTTCCAGTACACCTGCACAATGAACCACGCCATGCAAAACACCATATTTTTCCTTGATGTCCCTAATTACCGCTAATATTTGCGTTTCATTGGCAACATCACCAACTATTGGGTAGACTTCTGTTCCCGTTGCACGTAGCAATAAAATGTTCTGGATTTTTTTGACTATTGAGTCATTAACATCGTTTTGTTTTAGTATCGTCTGCCATTCGGCTTCTTTTGGCAAAGCAGAACGATTCATTAAAATGAGTTTGGTTTTACCACCAGTTGCTAGATACTTGGCGACTTCCATACCCAATCCACTTTGCCCGCCTGTAATTAGGTAAACTCCATCTTGGCGAGGTGTCCAAGGGGATTTGGTGCTGGTGTCACTTGATAAATGAGTCAGATAGCTAACCCAACGTTGTTGGTTGCGATAGGCTACCTCTGGAGCGGAAGTAACGCAGGTATGTAATTCATCCCAGATTATCGCCGCTAAGGTTTCGCTAGTATTACCGGCAAATTCTAAATCTATGCAGCGCGTACTAATCGCAGGCAATTCTTTTGATACAACTTTAGCTATGCCTAATAAACAAGACTTATCGGGTGCAAAATGCGGGCTAGTATGATTAACACTTTGGGCATCTGTAGAAACAACCCATAATTCTAATGGCTGTGGAAATAACTTAGCGATCGCTTGCGTTAAATATAATAAGCTATAGGTTCTCAGTTTTAGATTTACTTCGATTTCCGTGACAGTTAGCTCCTCAAAATCAGGAGCGGTGCAACTCCAAAGATGAAAAATACCTTTGATATCGCCGTAGTCACTGCGAATTGATGTTAATAGGCGAACGTAATCTTCACTCGACTCAGGATTAATAATATACTTATGCTGGCCAAGTGCCTGAAACTCTTTACCAGGTTTGACGTGCAAGTAACTATTACCTTGAGATGTCAATTTTTGGCTTAGGGTATTACCAATATTTAATTCATCTACAAAAATTATCCATGTTCCTTGTGGTAGGGGGCGTAATTCTCCCTTTGGTTGTTTCACCCACTGAACTTGATAAAACCAATCCTGAGTAGTTTGAGCAGATATAGCTTGTTCAAAACTATGGGTATTCGCCACTTGTTTCGCACAAACTTGATTGAGTGTTGCCAAAACAAGACCATTTTCATCAAATAGAACAATATCGGCAACTAAAATATCTGAGTTATCTTGATGTTGTTCAGACAGGCTAGTCCAACACCACAAACGTGGGGGTAATTTCTCAAATACTTGAATTTGTTGAATACAATAAGGCAAATAAGGACGTTGTGCTTTGTTACCTTTAGCAAATTTCAATCTGGCAATGGTCTGTAAAGCTCCATCAACAAGGGCTGGGTGGAAGATATAGTTATCTATATCTGACCAAGGTTTAGGTAATTCCAAAAGCGCCAGTACGCTACGATCAGCAGTGTAAATTTCTTTTAGAGGTTGCAGTTCTAGTCCATAAACCATCCCTAAAGAATTAAAATCTGCATATAGTTCTTGGACAGGGAAAGACGAGTTATGCTGACGCTTTAGGTTGCTAATGTCTACTTTTTCTGTGGATTTTGGTTGCGTTATAGGTGTTACTACACCACAGGTGTGTTGCGTCCATTTGCGCTCTTTTTTATTATTACTAACTATTCGGAAATGAGTTACTTGATTTTCTGGTTCGAGGAGAGTTTGTACTAATACCTCAGCATCATCAGCAACTGCTAAAGGCTTGGAAATAACAATATCGTCTAAGGTAAACTTAATATTACCTTGTGCATGCTTTTGTGCTGCTAGCACCATTTCTAAATATCCAGCTAAGGGAAATATGTTCTTTCCCAAAATTTGATGCGATCGCAATAACCAATTCTCTGCCAATGTCAGTCGCTTTTGGTAACAAAGTGTCTGCGAATTGACCAAATTTGCCCCTATTGCTACCTGTTCGTCGATGAGGGGATGAAGTTGGGTGACAGCAGGTGTTAATTTGGTAAATTGATTTTTGGCTTCATACCAATAACGCTGACGTTGGAAAGAATATGGGGGTAAAGGAGTGCGAAAAGATTTTTCTATAGATGAGATAAATGGCGCTTCTTGAATAATTACATGGACATTAGTACCTCCAAAACCAAAGGAATTTATAGCTGCAATACGCGGTTGCGAATCAGTTTCCCAAGGTAAACATGTCTGAGGAATATCAAAAGCAGGATGTTTCTGAATGTAGGAATTGAGATTTTGGAAATGTAGATTTGCAGGTATTTTCTTTTGTTGTAAAGAAAGAATGACTTTAATTAGAGAAGCGATACCAGCAGCAGATTCCAAATGTCCAATATTTGTTTTTACAGAAGCGACAAAGCATTTGCGATCGCTTTCACGATTTTGACCGAGGACTGTCTGTATCGAGTGCATTTCAATTGGATCACCCAAAGGAGTCCCCGTACCATGAGCTTCGACATAGCTGATTTCTCTGGGTTCAACACCAGCTCGCTTCAGAGCTTGCTGCATCACGGCTTGTTGTGCTAGGCCATTGGGTGCAGTAATTCCATTCGATTTACCATCTTGATTCGCTGCGCTTCCTCGCACTAATGCCAATATGCGATCGCCATCTCGGATTGCATCCGATAATCGCTTCAGAATCACCACACCACACCCTTCCGAGCGCACGTAGCCATCAGCCTGAGAATCGAAAGTCCGGCAACGTCCTGTAGGGGACATCATACCGGCCTTGGAAAAGTTAATCGTCAATTGTGGCGACAAAATCACGTTAACACCACCAACAATCGCCATTTCACATTCTTGGGAACGCAGACTTTGACAAGCCAAATGTAAAGAAAACAAGGATGAAGAGCAAGCCGTATCAACAGCTACACTTGGCCCTTTGAGATCAAAGGTATAGGAAAGACGATTGGCTGTTATGGAATGGGCGTTACCAATTGCCAAATAAGCATCTATTTCTGAGACATCGTACAACTGCGCTAAAGAGTAATCCTGAGTAGAAATGCCAACATAAACTCCTGTTTGACTACCTGCAATTTGCTCCGGTGTCACTCCAGCATTTTCCAAGGCTTTCCAAGTTACTTCTAGTAATAATCTTTGTTGTGGGTCTACACGTGTAGCTTCACGCCGAGAAAAACCAAAGAAAACAGCGTCAAATTCATCAAGACGGTCAATAAAACCACCCCACTTGGTATTCATTTTCCCAGGTATTCCGGGTGTAGAGTCGTAATAACTATTTATATCCCAGCGGTCTGCTGGAACTTCTGTAATTGCATCCATACCTTGGCTTAACAAATGCCAAAATGCTTCCGTATCTTCTGCACCAGGGAAACGACAAGCCATTCCCACTACTGCGATTGCCTCTGGGTTAGTTTCTGCGGTCGGATTTTCTGAGACTGAAGTAGAGCTGTCTTGAGAAGTATTTTCGGTTAGATGCAGGGACAGAGCTTCAATGTTGGGATAATCCCAGATAATTGTTGGGGAAATAGGTCTTTGTAACCAAGCCTCGAGTTCTCCGGTAAGATTTACTGAATCTATCGAAGATAGACCAAAACGTGTAAACGGTTGAGTTATATTAATTTGCTGGAGTTCTATATGCAGTCGTTTAGCTATTTGTTCGGCCAGCCAAGTTTCAATAGCTAATTGTTGGGTTGATTTTGCTGGGGATCTAGTATCTTCAGAAGTTTTGGCATTTTCCAGAACAGGACTTAGCCAAACACCCACAACTGAGAGTTGATTTTCTAGAAACTGCTTTTTAGTTTCCCTACGCATAATCTTACCACTGGAAGTTTTAGGAATACTACCCGGTTTGATAATAATAATTGCGTGGGTTTGCAGTTCGTGAGTTTCTGCGATCGCTTGACGAATGTTACCGATAACTTCATCTAGATCCGGTTTTTGGTGAAAATCTAATTCTTGGACAACCACAAGACACTCTTGTCCGTTGGTATCAACAAAAAAAGCAGCACTACCCCCAGCCCGTAGAGAAGAATGACTGGATTCCACAGTCAATTCAATATCTTGGGGATAATGGTTGCGACCCCCAATGATAATTATGTCCTTTAAACGTCCCGTCACGAAAAGCTCGCCATTATGCATCAACCCCAAATCCCCAGTGCGGAGAAACGGACCTTCACCAGTATCAGCAAGATAAGCAGCAAAAGTTGTAGTGGTTTCATCTACGCGGTTCCAATACCCCTTAGCAACGCTAGGACTCTTAAACCAAATTTCTCCGACTTCATTGGGTGGGCAAGTTCTGAAATTTTCGGGGTTCGCAATAACTATTTTTTGGTCTAAAATTTCACCCCCACAACCCACTAAGGTGTAAACCTTAGCCTTGTTACTGTAATCGGCAACGACAATCCGATTTTTTTCTAAACTATCTTTGTCAACATCAATATAAATTGGCAATTCATCTCTATTACCACCCGATACAAATAGAGTCCCCTCAGCAAGTCCGTAACAAGGGTAAAAGGCTTGTTTGTTAAACCCACAAGCACTAAAGGTTTTTGTGAATGCTTCTATTGTTTCTTTACGCACTGGTTCAGCACCAGACCCAGCATTTTTCCAACAGCTTAAATCCAATTCTACAAGCTCTTGTTCTGTAATTTTTTCGCTACAAAGTTGATAGGCAAAATTTGGTGCAACACTAGTCGTACCGCGAAAGCGAGAAATTGCCTGCAACCACCGCAAAGGCTTTTGTAAAAACGCCGTCGGTGACATAAATACGCAAGGCATCCCTACATACAATGGCTGCAACATCCCACCAATTAAGCCCATGTCATGAAAGGCTGGTAGCCAGGAAATAAAGCAATCTGTAGGAGAATGACCCCAAGCAACTCTAATTATTTCTGAGTTATGTAACAAATTACCATGAGTAACGATAACACCCTTGGAATTACCTGTAGAACCAGAAGTATATTGCAAAAATGCAACTGTTTCTTTATCTGTCTCAGCATAATGCCATTGAGTACTAAGTGAGTCAGAAATTTCATCAACAGCAACCCACTGTAAATGCTGCAAGTCAACATTCTGCATCACTATCTGTCGTACCGTCACCATAGTATTTGCATCTGTCAATACAACAGTGGCAGATGTATCTACAACAATAGAAAGCAGTCTAGGCATGCCTCTATTTTTCCTAGGTGGATAAGCCGGAACAGCAATTATTCCCGCGTAAAGACAAGCGAAAAATGCAACAAGAAACTCTATCCCGGCAGGAAACATTAATAGAACGCGATCGCCTCGATTGCAAATAGTTAATAAATGAGCAGCAACGGCACGTGCGCGTTCTTCAAGCCCTGCGTAAGTTATGCTTTCTGATGGATTTACTCCATCTCTTAAAAAAGTATGTGTTATCTTATCTGGTTCAGATTGCGCTCGAAATTTTAATAATTCAATCCAATTTTTAAAATCCTTTGGTTCTTTATCTAATAAGTCTAAAAACATATTTTTTATTTATGGTGTTTTTTTTTGAAAAAGAATAATGCCAAAAAAAAATTCAATTCTGTCAATAAAGCTTGATTGGTATTTTGACACTTTTTTAGCCCCAACCTAGGCAGACTTAGCTTTGTAAATAGCAACTATATTAATATATAAACCTCACCTTCTTCACCCAAAGCTAGCTAATTTTGTTAGTTAATTTGAGCATTCTAGATACCAATATTGAAATCGGCGCTTTCTTCACCTACCTAACCCACCTATAGTTTGAGTGGTAAAGTCTGCGCCACCTATAATTTGACCAGCTTGTTCATAGGTTCAGATATTGAAACTACAGATTCAGCGATTCTAGTTATGTGTTTTCTAAATTAAAGCTTTTATTCTCCTATGAATATAAATAGGAAGAAACGAAAAAGCCAACTATGTTAAGAAAAGTAAATATCCCTAATAAAGCTGTCAGGAGCTAAAAGCATCTGAAAGCATCACTGTTCTTGGATTGTGTTCCTTCTTGAAGAATTAATTTTGTTTCCTATGTAATTTCTTTATAGCACGACAATACCATATCACATAAGATTCAAGTATGAATTCAGTGTAAAAAAATAGCCAAGTTCAGAACTTTAGATAAATTCAGGTAAGTTAAGTTTCATGTAGCTAGATAGTTGATCACTATTTACCTACTGCAAGGCTAAAAACTCTTATTTTAAAAGGGTTCCAGCTTTACCGAAAATCATTGTTGTGGGACTGCCTACGATATTATAAGGGTTCAAGGCTTAATTAAGATCAAACAAAATTTTTAATTTTTTTTTAAAAAATAATTGTAAATCTAACCTTTCGTGTAAAATCAAGAACTAGCACAGAAATTGAAATTATGCATAATTTACACATCAGCCTAATATGAGTTAAAAAAACAGGCAGGAGAAGTAAGAAGATGAAAGCTAACACACATTTGGGTATAAAAAATAGTTGGCTGAGTAAAAAATATTTCTCACCGTACACAAGTTATTACTAATATTAGGTCTTAAACATGACAAAGGACATAGTTATTTTAGCAAAAACGCTACCTCTGTTTGGTGTGTTTCCAAAGGACACGTTTTAAACGCAACTTAACATCAAATACGTATAAATCTAATAAAACAGACATTGTTGATATTATGATGCGAGTTTTTGTTACTGGTGGCAACGGCTTTTTAGGTTCATCCGTGGTACGTACTCTTGTAGATAAAGGATATAAAGTACGCTGTCTTTTACGTTCTACAAGCAACACATCTCGCATTGATGGGCTACCCATTGAACGAGTATTAGGTGACATTCATGACCTGTCTTCAGTCGAAGCGGGAATGATTGACTGTGATGCTGTCATTCACTTGGCCGGCATCTCTGACTGGAAAGAAGTAACCTCCTCCAGAATGCATGAATCAATTGTTGTTGGCACCCAGAATGTTCTTAACACTGCTGTCAAGCTCGAACAGCGGCGTTTTGTCTACATTAGTACAATTTCTGCCGTGAATGGGACTAATAGACCAGTTTTGCAAAATGAGGATACACCATGTACCTTAAACTTGAATCAATTTGCCTTCGTTAAGGCTAAACGCGAGGCTGAAGCACTATGCTTCAATGCAGCATCCCTAGGTGCTTCTGCAATTGTTGTTTGTCCTCCAGAAACCTTTGGTCCTAATGATATTGATTTGATTACTTCTCAGAATCTCATCAACTGGTATAAACAGTTAAATGTATTAGTGTCAAAAGGAGGAGTTTCTGTGGGTTACGTAGATGATGTAGCAGTAGGTATAGTCGCTGCTTTGGAAAGAGGTAGACCGGGTAATCGCTATATATTGGGTGGGGAAAACGTGACTGTAAAACAAATCGCAGCACTAATGTTCGACATTTTGGGGGAAAAACGAAATATTATTGAAATCCCAAATCCGATTATCAATTTGGTAACAAAGGTAGCTTGCTCTTTACACATACCACTTCCATATAATCCAGAGGTAGTACCCTATGCAACGCGATTCTGGTTTATGGATAATTCAAAGACTGTGAAAGAACTGGGAGTCAGTTTCCGTTCCGTACGAGAAGCTTTGATTCCAACGCTGGCTTGGTTAAAAGAAAAACATTTTATTTAATTGAATAATATTGTCGCTAACAGGATGAATAGAGAATTAGGCATATCAGAAAAAATTGTTTGGCTTCTCAGTGAAGCTGGTTGTAATAACTTTGTTATCGTCAGTAAAATTAATGGGTTTATCTCGGAAACTGTTTTGCACCAAGCACTGGTGCTGTTACAGAAAAAACATCCGATTTTAAATGTAAAAATTGAGTTAGGCGGAACCACTCCTCTATTTGTTTCTAATGGTACTCCCCATATTCCATTACGTGTCATCAATCTCACAAGTGCTGATGATTGGATTGAACAAGCAAATAGCGAAATGAATCTTCCCTTTTGCTGTGAGCAAGGGCCATTAGTGAGATTGGTATGGTTAAAGTCCTCACAAGAAAATTTTATTCTTGTGACTTTTCACCACGTTATTGGAGATGCTATAGCAGGTACTTACTTTCTTCGAGATTTGTTATACATATCAAATCATTTAATGACTGAAGGTACTGTAACAAGTCAAATACCTTTACCCCAAAGACCTCCAAGTGAAGAGCTAATTCCCACTAATCTACAGGGAATAAAAGGTGCATTTAATGCTCTGGGAGGAGGACTACGCCAAGGTTTAATGTTTACCAAACAACCAAAGAAAATCCCTCCAGATCAGGATGTTCCACCGAAAGAAGTACAGACTCGTGTGATTCACCGAAGATTATCGCCAGAAATCACACAATTGATGGTAGAACGTTCTCGGAAAGAAAGGACATCTGTTCATGGTTTAATTTGTGCCATTATCCTAAAAGCCATAGCACGTAAACTCCAAGGCAAAAATCATGAATCAGTCAATTTGGGTTGCTTCTCTACGGTCAACTTACGTAATCTGCTAACGCCTAATATTGGAGAAGAAATTGGCTTATACGCCTCTGGAATTTCCACATTTCATCAAGTTTGTATTGATACTCCTGTTTGGGATTTAGCCAGAGAAGTTAAAACAGACCTTTCTCGACTACTAGAAAAAGGTGAGGCGTTTGCAACATTGATGCTACAAAAAAATCTATTACGCCAACGTCTCACTCCTCTACAAATAGCGCAACAAGCCAATCGATTTTTCCTATCTGCAACTTGCGTAACTAATTTAGGGGTAGTCAATATTCCGCAAAACTATGGTGCTTTAGAATTAGAAGAACTACATTTTTGTGTTGCGGGAAATGCCTTTCCTGGAGGTGGTATTGGGATTGCAGCAACAACTTTCAACGGTCAAGCAACATTGAATTTTCTATTTGGTAAACCTCTCATGACTCCCGAAAATGCTGTAGTTATAGTTCATGATACTCTAGACTTGTTAAGTCAGGCAATCGGTACAGATAAAATCACAGGAGAATAATCTGGAAGATTTTTGATTATGCAACGATGGAGATTACATAAGTTGCTAAAATACGGAGAATTCCAGAAAACAAAAGTTAATTTGCAGAATCTTCAATGCTTGAAAATTTGAGTAATAGATTTTTGAAACGATCCTCAGCCAAGACAATAATTACTGTTGCTAGTTTTTTATCTTTATCTTGTCTAATTATCGGCGTTTACAAGTTTTTCGCCAATACTGACAACACTCAACAAGCTTCTCAATTAGTTCAAAATACTAAACCTAACAAAAGAAACTTAATTGCTGCTCTCGGTCGTGTCGAACCTCAAGGAGAAGTGATTATTGTCGGTGGGCCAATTGGAGAACGTGTGGGTAAAATGCTTGTCCATGAAGGTCAGGAAGTGAAACAAAATAGCATTCTTACCTATTTAGAAAGCTACCCAGAAAGATTTGCGGAAAAAGAAGTTGCTGCTAGCCAAGTCAATGAAGCTCGTATTCGTTTAAAGACTGAGACAAAGCTTGGTAAAGCTGGAATTGAAGAAGCGCGATCGCGTCTTGAACAAGTCAAGTTACCCCAATATTTAGAAATCGGAGCACAACAAGCAAACGTTAAACGCCTAGAATTGGAATTGAAAACTGCAAAAACGACTTTAGCACGCTTCCAAAATCTCAAGAATGAAGGAGCGATTTCTCAACAGACTTTAGATGAGAGACTGCTTTCTTTTAACAGTAAGCAAGAAGAAGTTAATTCTGCCAAAGCAACATTATCAAGGCTCATTCAAGAACGTCAGGCAAATTTATTAAACGTACAAACTCAAATACAATCTGCACAAGCGAATCTAGAACGTTCCCAAAGTCAAGTTTTGCTAAAGTCTTCCTTGCAACAATTTAATCTGGCTCAAGCACGTTTAGAACGGACAATTACTCGCGCACCAAAAAGCGGTCAAATCCTGAAAATTATTGCTCGTGGAGGAGAAAGTATTACCCAAGACGGAATTTTACAAATAGGTGATACGCAACAAATGTATATTGTAGCCGAAGTGTATGAAACCGATATTGCAGAACTGCGTGTTGGTCAACGTGCTCACATTACAAGCAGTATTTTTCCACAAAAATTGCAGGGAATTGTCGATAAAATTGGTTTACAAATTGGTAAAAAAGATATTTTAGCAACCGATCCGGCTGCACAAGTTGATTCCAGAGTTGTCGAGGTAAAAATCCGTCTCGATCAAGAAGATAGTAAGCTTGTAGCTGGGTTAACTAATTTACGGGTAACTGTAAAGATTGATATTTAGAATAGTTATATGTTATATAGTGAAATCATCACACTGGCGCTAGTAATTCACATCAGAGGGAATTTCAAGATTAATGAATATTAAATATGCCAAAAAGCCCATACCGGAACTACAAGCACGAGGTTATTTAGGACATTTCCCAGAATTTAGAGATAATCCGCTTCAGTTTTTGGGCAATCTCAACAGAGAATGCGGTGATATTGCTAAATTCCGGATGGGGCCAATGTATTTTTACTACGTTAATCATCCTGACTACATTAAACATATCCTGATTACAAACCGAAAAAACTATCACCGTGATCGTAAATTTTTAGCCGAAGGGATACCAATTTTAGGTCGAGGATTGCTAACGACGGATGCTGAGGAGTGGGAACGGTTACGTCGCATCGCACAACCAGTATTTCATGCCAATCAAATGGCAAAGTATGCATCAATGATTTCAGAAGTTGCGACAAATTCGCTCAAACGTTGGGAAGTTTCAGCTAATAAAGGTCAACCCTTGAATATCGCTGATGAAATCTTACGTTTGACGTTGGATGTCGTAGCTCCAACTCTCTTTGGTATCAATGTTACAGATGAGTGGCAGAGTTTTATTAATTCGGTCAATATTATACAAGCAGAAGGAGCGAAACGTCTTGTTACACCAGTGACTCTACCTCTATGGATACCAACAAGATCCAACATCAAAGCAAATATTGCTCTACGAAATATAGACAACACTGTTTTTGGAATGATAGCAAAATATCGCCAGCAGCAGAAAGCCCAGCATAACTTAATGAATGCTCTAATTCAAGCCCGTGACGAAGAAACCGGTGACTCCCTAACAGACCAAGAAATTAGAGATCAAGTTGTTACACTTTTGACTGCAGGTTATGAAACTACTGCAAGTATCCTAGCTTGGCTATTTTTACTTTTATCGCAACACCCAGAAGTAGAACAAAAACTGCGGTACGAAATAGAAATAGTACTGAAAAATCAATCGCCTACTTATGAATATATTTCCAGTATGAAATATTTACGGATGGTAATTCAGGAATCTTTGCGTCTGTACCCACCTATTTGGATATTTGCACGCACCCCTATTCAATCGGATGATTTAGGAGATTATGAGATTCCCGCCAATACAGTCGTTTATATTAGCCCTCTTATGGTTCAGCGCCATCCTAAATTTTGGCAATCTCCAGAAGATTTTAAACCAGAACGTTTTGAAGTTACAGAACCTACACATTCTGAGTTAGCCTACATTCCATTTGGGACTGGCGTACGCTCTTGTATTGGTAGAAATTTTGCTATCATGATGATGCAATTTATAGTCATAAAAGTATTACAAACATATCGCTTGCATTTAGTGCAAAATCAGCATATTAAACCTCAGTTTGATATTACATTACACTCTCATAATGGAATTTATATGAACCTAGAAAAAATCTGAATATTCAAAATATATTCATCAATTAGAAAATATTTATATAAGGATGTCAAGTAAATGTCTAAAAGAATACCTTTAGCATGGCTCCAATTAATGAGCAAAAAAAATAGGTTACTGGTAGTATTGGCTGGCATTGCATTTTCAACTCTTTTAATCTTTATGCAATTGGGATTTCAAGTAGCCCTTTATGATAGTGCAACTGAAATACATAAAAAATTTCATGCCGACCTAATTCTCACTCATCCTCGTGTTGAGAATTTGATAGATGTAACCTACAGACTACATTTTCCTAATCGTCGCCTTTATCAAGCTCTTAGTATTGATGGTGTAGAATCAGCAAATTCGTTATATGTACGTTTTGCTGATTGGAAAAATCCCAGTCAGTCTAACAATCGTGCCATATTAATTTTTAGCTTCGATCCGGAGGACACCATTTTTGATATACCGGATATAAATGCAAGTTTGGATAAAATTAAACTACCTGATGTTGTACTATTTGATAGATTATCTAGATGGGAATTTGGTTCTGTTGTTTCAAATTTTGAGCAGGGTCAAGAAGTTTCTACTGAAGTTAATAATCGCAAAATTACCGTCGTTGGTTTATTTAGTTTAGGAGGGTCTATTTTTTCGGCTGATGGAATTTTAATGACTAGCGATTTAAATTTTATTCGATTATTCAATGAAAATTTGCAAAACGTTAGCTTAGGTTTAGTTAATATTAAGCCCAATGCCAATGTTCAGGTAGTTAAAGAAAATTTAATTAAAGAATTACCTCAAGATGTAAAAGTGCTAACCCATAAGGAGTTTATAGAACTGGAAAAGAAATATTGGGCTAACAGTTCGACTATTGGATATATTTTTTCACTAGGTGCAATGATGGGTTTTATCGTTGGTGCTGTTATTGTATATCAAATTCTTTACACCGATGTAACTGAACACTTAGCTCAGTATGCAACATTAAAGGCAATAGGTTACACACAAAATTATTTATTAAGCCTAGTTTTACAAGAAGCTTTGATTTTAGCAGTTTTAGGTTATATTCCTGGATTTTTAATCTCAAGTATTTTGTATGAACTAACTAAAAATGCATCTCGTTTACCTATGAATATGGATCTTAATAGAGCATTATTTGTATTCATCCTAACATTTCTTATGTGCCTAATTTCTGGTGCTATTGCAATGTTAAAACTTCGAGATGCTGACCCAGCAGATATTTTTAATTAGATGCCTCCCTTAGATGAAGTTTGGCGACTTTACCTCAGACGCTTTACCATTGACCATTGGTATCGATTTCTGAAACAACGCTTGCATTGGACACTGCCTAAAATTGGGAAAAATATTAATCCAGGGATAAGTAGAGCAACGTAAATAATTAAAGGTTTTAGGAAGCTACGCGAAAGTGCCTTCGTGGTTCATTTCTTTTCTTCTCATCTTATCATAAAATAAAGAAGCAGAAAAACCTCTCTGCGCCTCTGCGTGAAAAAAATCTTACACAATCTCAGAACTTTGCACCGTTGCTTGAGGCTTTCAACTTGACTACTATTATCTTTGTAATTACAATGTAAATACTGTCTGATCCTCAATCACATAAAATGGGTACAGCTATTAAAACCAGAATAGTAAAAATTGGCAATTCTCAGGGACTTCGTATCCCCAAAACCCTGTTAGAACAAAGCGGTATTAACTCAGAAGTAGAAATTGAAGTTCACGGGAATCATCTCATTATTCGCCCAGTTGAACAAATAAGGCTTGGTTGGGACAAAGCATTTGCAGCAATGGCAGAAAAACACGATGATGTTGTATTAGATGATGTGAATACAACAGAATGGGATCAGATTGAATGGCAATGGTAGTCAACCGATTTGATGTTTTTCTAATTAATCTTGACCCTACCATTGGTAGTGAAATTCAAAAAACACGCCCCTGTGTAGTGATTTCACCAAACGAGATGAACAACCATATTGCTACCGTTATTGTTGCACCAATGACAACAAAAGGGCAAACATATCCTACAAGGATAACTTGTCAATTTCAAGGACAAGATGGACAAATTGTACTTGACCAAATTCGCACAGTAGATAAAACTCGATTAGTCAAATTTCTTGGTCAAATTACTGAAGATGAACAAAAAGCAGTTCTTGATATTTTGGCTGAAATGTTTGCTGAATGATTAACCTCAACTCTCAAAACAAAGACGCAGAAAGCGACTCTCTGCGCCTCTGCGTGACGCCAGTTGCTACAACGCGGGGAACCCGCACAACGCACAGGCTCCTCTGCGTGAAATCTTCCCTTCTTACACCATCTCAGACGAAGTTTGCACCACCGGCTGGGGCTGAGGCTGGAACATAAACAGCGAATAAACCACGTCACGGCGGATATTCACCATCATATCCAAGAACAACTCATAACCCTCGCTCTTATACTCAATCAGCGGGTCTTTTTGACCGTAACCACGTAACCCCACCGACTCACGCAAAGCGTCCATTTGTTGCAAGTGTTCCCGCCACAAAGTATCAATGCGTTGCAAGATAAAGAAACGTTCAGCTTGGCGCATTAGTCCCGGCTGAATTTGGTCTATTTGCGCTTCCTTCATGTCGTAAGCAATTCGCACTTGTTCATGGAGGAAAGCTTTTAACTCACTGACACCCATATCTTCTAATTGACTGGGTTGCAAGTCCGCTAACAAATAAACAAACTCTTTGACTTTCTCCACCAACTTATCTAATTCCCACTCTTCCGAGGGCAATTCTGGGTTGATGTAGAAATCAACGATGTCATCCATCGTTTTTTCGGCGTACTTGATTACCTGTTCTTTTAAGTCGTAACCTTCTAGTACCCGACGGCGTTCGGCGTAGATGGCGCGGCGTTGATTGTTCATTACCTCGTCATACTCAAACACCTGTTTACGGATGTCGTAGTAATAGGTTTCAACTTTTTTCTGTGCGCCTTCTAAACTGCGGGTGAGCATTCCTGACTCAATGGGCATATCTTCCTCTACTTGGAAGGCGTTCATTAAGCCAGCGACGCGATCGCCTCCAAAGATCCGCAATAGGTTATCCTCTAAACTGAGGAAGAATCTTGTCGAACCTGGGTCACCCTGCCTTCCCGCCCTTCCCCGCAACTGGTTATCAATCCGGCGCGATTCGTGGCGTTCTGTACCAATTACGTGCAAACCACCCAGTCCTACAACCTCTTCATGTTCGCGGACGGTGAATTCTTCATATTCCTGCTTAACGCGGTTGTAAGCTTCTCGCAATCTCTTGATTACAGGGTCATCTGTTGGCGCTTTTTCGGCCGCTACAGCTACTTTATCTTCTGCTTCTAGTTCTGGTAAATTGCGATCGCCATATTCCTTGACCGCAACTTCCACCGCATCTTTCAAAAGCTGTTCTGTCTCTTTTGTCAACTCCCTGGGGAAAATTTCTGGTGAAGCCCGCCAAGTTTTCACTTTCTTACCAGGGACAAAGCCTTGGCCCCCACCATGTCCACCAGGTAATCCGCTGGCTTTTTGGATACCAAAGGTATCTTCATCATCTGGTCTGACAATTCGCGGCATAAAGTATTCCCGCAGCTTCAGACGCGCCATATACTCGGAGTTACCACCAAGGATAATGTCCGTCCCGCGACCAGCCATGTTAGTCGCAATGGTCACAGCCCCCCGGCGTCCTGCTTGGGCGACAATTTCTGCTTCCCGTTCCACATTTTCCGGTCGGGCGTTCAGCAACTCGTGGGGAATCTCCATCTCTTTCAACAGTCGGCTGAGATATTCCGATTTCTCAACGCTGGTGGTTCCCACGAGTACAGGTCTGCCGAGTTCGTGCATTTCGCCACATTCACCTGCGATCGCTCTCCACTTACCCGGTTCCGTCTTAAACACCATATCAGACCAGTCTTGGCGGTTTCTCACCCGGTTGGTGGGAATCACCGCCACTTCTAGTTTGTATATTTTTTCAAACTCTGGTTCTTCCGTCTTCGCCGTTCCCGTCATTCCCCCCAATTTGGGATACAGCAAAAACAGGTTTTGATAAGTAATCGTCGCTAGAGTTTGGGTTTCTGGCTGAATTTCTACATGTTCTTTAGCTTCAATAGCTTGGTGCAGTCCATCACTCCAACGCCTCCCCGGTAGCACCCGACCGGTGAATTCATCCACAATTACCACTTCCCCATTGCGGACAATATAGTTTACGTCCTTGAGGAATAATTCTTTAGCTTTAATCGCATTAAAAACAAAGTGCGCCCACGGATCTTCTGGGTCAAATAAATCTGTCACACCCAAAAGATTTTCCGCTTCCGCAAAGCCTTCATCTGTCAAAAGAACGTTACGAGCTTTCTCGTCTACATCGTAATGTTCCTCAGGCTTGAGTGTAAAAGCGATTTCCGCAGCTTGCAGATATTTTTCTGTCGGTCTTTCCACCTGACCAGAAATAATCAGCGGTGTCCGGGCTTCATCAATTAAAATTGAGTCAACCTCGTCAATTACGCAGTAATTAAACGGGCGTTGCACCACATCCGCCATTGATGTCGCCATGTTATCCCGCAGATAGTCAAAGCCTATCTCGCTGTTGGTAACATAAGTAATATCGCACTCATAGTTTTTCTGGCGTTCACTGGGAGTCATGCTAGCTTGGATTAGCCCCACGCTTAAACCCAAGAAGCGATGCACCTGCCCCATCCATTCCGCGTCCCGTCGAGCTAGGTAATCGTTAACGGTAATGACGTGGACACCTTTACCAGTTAGAGCATTTAAATAACTCGGTAAGGTAGCGACTAAGGTTTTACCCTCACCGGTTTTCATTTCGGCAATTTGCCCAGAGTTGAGGATCACCCCACCTAAGAGTTGAACATCAAAGTGCCGCAACCCTAAAACTCGCTTTCCTGCTTCCCGGACTACCGCAAAAGCTTCTGGCAAGATGTCATTCAGCGGCTCACCTTTAGCAAGGCGTTGTTTAAACTCTGCGGTTTTACCTTTTAAATCCTCGTCAGAGAGAGCTTGAATATCTTCCTCTAAAAGGTTAATTTCCGTAATGTACGGTTGATATTTCTTTAGTTTACGAGCGTTGGGATCGCCCAACAAAAGTTTTAGCATGGCAAGTTATAGAACTGAATCAAGGGGGATGGAAATTAAAGGTTCGGCATTTGATTAAAAACATTTGACCCAGCACAACTGTCTAGGTTGTGGATGGGTATGAAATGAAAATTAACTCAAAAACGGCTGAAAAAGGAACCGAATCATTTAGTAAACTGATTGGTTTTAACTTATATCTTATATTTAGACTTTCTTTATAGTATCATTTCACCCCCAGATGAGGCAGATAACCCCGCCCATACTCCAGTAGCGATTACTCACCTTGTGCAAATTGGGGCGATGAGCGATAAATTCTTCCTTGCCCCTTGCCCCTTGCCCCTTCTATTCCCATTCTGAGGTAAGGCTACGGAAATTATACTTATTAGCGCCAATATGACAACTAACGCAACTGCCTAGTTCTACAGGACGTGACAGCTTAACTCCAGGGTGTAAGGCTTGGAAATAACGGGATTTATCGACGCGATAGGGTGTTTCTTCCTCTTGTCGCTGGACACGGGAGAATGTCGATAGATACTTCCATACCAAGAGACGCGGCGGATCTACTAACGGCTTGAGTTGTACACCGTAGTGCTGGGAGTCTTCCAGGAGATTTTGCCAAGTTTGGGTGGGTAAAACGGCTGGTGGTAAGGCAATGTGACAACTTGAGCAGTTTTCTAGATAAAGTTCTTGCCCTAGTTGGTATTGCGCCGGTACTACGTCAACGGTGCCAATAGTGGAAACTGGGTTAGCACCTTGGGCGCTGGTTGCGAGGGACAGCAGCCAGCCCATAGCCAGACTCCAAGCTAATATTACCAAAAGTAGCCCAAAGGGACGGCCTTTGAGTTGGCGTTTATTGAATTTAGGCTTAACCAAATTTGACATACACCTCACACTCACAGATAGATGTCGCGCTTCTTGCTCATCATAAGGGACTTCCAAATAAAAAAAGCCCCAACTATCTCTTGTGGGGTGGGCATCCTGCCTGCCCTAATTGATTGATGGGCGGGCGAGACGCCCACCCCACAAGACTGGGTAATTTATTTGTTGGCAGTCTCTTAGAGTTCTGAGCATGAAGTTCCGAGTTCATAGCACGAAGTTCCGAGTTCATAGCACGAAGTTCCGAGTTCAAAGCTTGAAGTTCCGAGTTCATAGCACGAAGTTCCGAGTTCAAAGCTTGAAGTTCCGAGTTCATAGCACGAAGTTCCGAGTTCAAAGCTTGAAGTTCCGAGTTCAAAGCTTGAAGTTCCGAGTTCAAAGCTTGAAGTTCCGAGTTCAAAGCTCGAAGTTCTGAGTTCTGGGGAGCAGAATAAAAAACTGCTAACTAATGTAGAGATGTTGCATGGAACGTCTCTACAGAATGGGTGATTTGCCGGATATGATTATGAACTACAAATTCAGGAATTATTGGACTCAGCAAAATGATCGAGGAGTTCGCGGTGCAGGAAGCGGTAACGCCCACCAACACGCAACAGCAAACGCCTCTCGACGCAGTAGTTGAGGAAGCGGGCAAGGTTCCAGGGTACTCCACTTTGCCAAAGGACGAAGCGCAGGGAAAGATGCTGCACACAGGCTAGTCCACCGCCGTAAAAGAAGCCGAAGGATAGCGCCATCAACAGTCCGTGTAGCAAAAGTTGAGACTGTTTGCGGGAAAAAATACCTAGCAGATCCAGCCAGTTGTGCTTTTCTACCACTGTCCCAGCAACTGCAAGTGCCATTACATAAATCACGCTGAGGGGATAGATAAAGGCAGTCGTCCACAGCATACTTTGTAACGAGTTCCAGATGCCCTGGTTAGGATGCGATCGCACTTTTAATTCCTGCTTCAGCCCGTAAATCAGCCCGATACTCAGCCCGATATTCAGCCCACTAATCAGCCCTCCAATCAGCCCAATAATCAACCCTCCAATCAGCCCTCCAATCAGCCCAATAATCAGCCCAATAATTAGCCAATCGCGCAAACTGTTTAAAATTTCTCGTCTCGCTGCGCGAGACATGGAAATTTGAAATGCTTCTACAGGTTCAATCTTATCCAGCCCTCCAATCAGCCCAATAATCAGCTCTCCCATGAGTCCTCCAAAGAGTCCTCCAAAGAGTCCTCTAATCAGCCGATAACGCAGCCAATAGCGCAGCCGTAACTGTTCAAACTCAATCCAACTCGGCTGCATTTGCTCAATGAGTAACTCCACCTTATTGTTAGCCTGTAACTGCCGTGCTATCCAGCTTAGAGTGCTGCGGGTTTGCCGCCAGTGGGGTTCATCTTTCACTGTTTTGTATGCCCAGCCCTGTTTCAGGTCTTGCCGGCGAGCTTGCTCACGGGTATCTTTGGACAACTGACGCTCAATATACTTCTCTAACAAGTCTGCTTTGCCGCTAATGGGCTGCTGTGGGTCATACACATCGGCGGTCAATTTGAGAAACAGAGGCACTCTCAACAAGCCTGGCTCACCTTCTGGAGTCGGTTCTAGCAGGGTTTGCAGATGAGGATTTTTCTGAATCGCTGACCATAACTCTGGGCGTTTCAGGCTGTGGAGATAATTCTGAATTTGTGAGTCAGATAACGGCTGGAGACACACCGCACCTCTGAGGGTGTTTAGCTTCAGGTTTGCGGCTTCAAATTCTTTGAGACGACAGCAAACTACCAATTGCGGATAGTGCTTGGCAAATTCCTTCAGCTTGATGGTGCATTTTTTCTGTCTTTCTAGTCCGAGTTCATCTAACCCATCCAGCAGAGGTAATAACACCCTTTTTTCTAGCCAGCGTTCATATATTTTATATTTGCGGTTTCCCCCGTGTAGTTCATAAAGTTGCTCTATCAGCCAGTTTTCAATGCTTTGGTTGTCATCCCTCCAAGTGGAAAGCTCAAAGATAACGGGAATTACGGTTTGGGGATTTTTCAGCGCACCACGCACTAACTCCTCTGCTAAACTCAACAGCGCGGTTGTTTTCCCTGCTCCCGGCGCTCCTAAAATCAGCAGTTTTCCTTCAATATCATCTCGCGCATAAGTCTCAATTAGAAGTTTATCTGCATCCAGGGTTCCGTAATCTTGTCCATTAATCTGCAATGTTCGACTTACCCAAGATGGCTGTTCTTTAAGGGAGACATTCAGAGAAAGGCGCTTCTGTCCCAAGGTATCAGCCAAGCGTTGACGGATATCAGGTAACTGCTTTTGTTCTAGTAACAACTTTCCCCAATCCCAATCAACCTGCCGTGGCTCTAATTTTCCAAACAGCCGCAGGATAATGTTATTAATGGTGACTTGGTTATCTTGGCTATTCTGAAAGCTGACAGTATCTCGCCCTGCTTGAGCCTGCTGAATTGCACTATTTTCAAGTGAGCTATTGTCAATATTTTGATTTTGCCCCATCACCCACACCCACAAGGAATTGCCCCAGATGTCTTTTATCAGTGGAGAAATACAGACCTAACCCCCCAGCCCCCTTCCCTACCTCTCTCTAACCCTCTCCTAAGAGGAGCTACGGTGTACACCAAGGTATCCGATTACCCAAAAGTCCTCCAAAACCTCACCCTGGTTGTGCTACGCAAAACCTTTCCCTCTCCTTGTGAAGGAGAGGGATGTCCGTCAGGACAGGGTGAGGTTTTTTTCCTCTGTTCGGTAAAGCATAAATTGCATTCAGAGAGACTTGTGTGTACACCGTAGCCTAAGAGGAGAGGGGAAAGGAAAAACTTTTGTTGCTGGAATGGGGAGTAAGATTCAAAGCCTCTCTCCTCCTAGGAGAGAGGTCAAAGCGTACTGCACCCAAACGAAAAGCGCTATAAATATCTCTACATTCCAATCAAATTAGCTGCCGCTTCTAGCCAAGGTGCGATCGCCCCAAAAACTTCCTGTCCAGTTTGCCACAAGCTCTTTCCTGCTTCTGTGGTGTCTTTCATGGTTTGGAGCGTTTCACTGACTGGTTTCAGGTACTGCCCCACCATATCTTTATTCACACCTGCCTTTGCTGCTTCGCGCTTGGCGGGGCGCAAATAGTCCAGCAGTTCATCTTTTTCATCTTGAGTCAATTTTGCGGCTTTTACGGCTATTTCCAGATTTTCTAATTGCTTAACTACATCGATATTTGTGATTTGCTGCTGTGTTTCCAATTTCCCTGATTGACTTTGCTGGACATCACGCCCTGCCTGTGCTTGTTGAATCAAACCGCCAGTTGCAGCTACACCGCTCATATTTTGCGATTGGCTTGGTTGTTCTGGCTGCTTTTTACCAAACATAGATTTTTCCTGGTGAGAGATTCTTTTTTTATATTTTTAAGGGATGGGTTGCGATCGCAATATCCGTTCTACAATAGTTCTCGCATTCCTTCCCCCTCTAGGGATGAGACGATGACAGAGAACATGAGGAACAAGTAATTTCACATCATCGGGAATGGCATAATCACGCCCTGATAAAAAAGCTAGGGCTTGGCTAGCCTTTTGTAGTGCCAAAGTACCACGGGGACTAACACCCAAAGTGATTTCTTCATCTTCTCTTGTAGCCCGCACCAAGTCCAAAATGTATTGTTGCAAAGGAGTTTCAACTTTTACC
The DNA here is from genome assembly GCF_014697195.1 of Cylindrospermum sp. FACHB-282. Lineage (GTDB taxonomy): Bacteria > Cyanobacteriota > Cyanobacteriia > Cyanobacteriales > Nostocaceae > Cylindrospermum. The sequence goes on from NZ_JACJRJ010000017.1 coordinate 97,802, forward strand.
TGGGAACACATTTTGCGTAATTCTGCTACTTCTGCCAAGGTAATACAAGGTTGCAAATCATCAACTTTGATACCCTTTTGCAGACTTTGCAACATTTGCAATTCTTCTGTTTCTGAAGGATAGCCCAAACTCAAAGACAGCATAAACCGATCCATTTGTGCTTCCGGTAAGGGAAAAGTACCTTGATACTCAATGGGGTTCTGAGTCGCAATCACAAAGAAAGGCTGGGGAACGGCACGAGAAACGCCATCAACTGTTACCTGATGTTCTTCCATCACTTCCAACAAAGCTGACTGGGTGCGGGGTGTAGCGCGGTTAATTTCGTCAGCTAGCAGCACATTGGCAAATACTGGCCCAGCCATAAAGCTAAATTCGCCGCTTTTGGGGTTCCAGATGTTAGTGCCGGTGATATCTGTTGGTAGTAAGTCGGGGGTACATTGTAGCCGTTGAAACTTGCCATCCACAGAACGGGCTAAGGATTTAGCGAGGAGGGTTTTGCCCACACCAGGGACATCTTCTAGCAAGGCATGACCACCACCAAGTAAAGCTACTAGCACTAAGCGTATAGCCTCGCTTTTACCAACGATGGTACGAGCTAGATTTTGTGTTAAAGCGTCAATTTTTTCTCTCATGCACTAGGGAAAGAGGTAATGGGTGATAGGTAATAGGTAATGGGTAATGCGGTGATGGGTGATGGGTGATGGGTAAATAGTCGTTTACCAATTACCAATGACCAATTACCAATGACCCATTACCAATTACCAATATATACATTGTTCCCAATTAGCTTTCCTTTCTTCAGCGTTCAGCACTTAAAACTTGTTTAGCTACAGTGCAATCAAGTTGAATTTGGGTTTTTAAGGCTTGTAGAGAGGGAAATTTTTGTTCGGGGCGCAAAAATTCTACTAGCTGTACGGCTAATGTTTGACCGTACAAATCACCAGCCCAATCTAACAAATGTACTTCCACAGATGAATTAGTACCATCTACTGTGGGGCGGTTGCCGATATTCATCACGCCTAAATGCTGAGTAGTGGCAGCATTTTGTGTTTCACTCTGGGTGAAAACTCGGACGGCGTAAACTCCTTGACGGGGTACAAATTTATCTTTTGGTAGTTGGAGGTTGGCGGTGGCAAAACCAATGGTTCTGCCGATTTGTTGACCTTGCACTACTACTCCTGAGAGGGTGTAAGGGCGTCCTAGTAGGAGGTTTGCCTGTTGAATGTCGCCTTTCTCCAGAGTTTCGCGAATCAATGAAGTGCTAATGCGACCATCATTTTGCGTACCGTGAACGCAACCGCTTTCTATGGGTAAGTCACCTGTATAAGTTTCTAAGGGAACGATAGTTACGGGGATATCATAGTTGGCGGCGAGTAATTGCAAATCCCTGGCGGTACCCAGGCGCTTTTTGCCAAAACAAAAATCCTGCCCGACACTAATGCGTTGGCATTTGAGTTGTTGCACGAGAATTTTTTCAACAAAATCTTCGGGAGACAAAGCTGATAATTCTTTGTCGAAGGGTAGTAGTACCAGTTGTTCTACCCCAAGCGATCGCAATTGTTGCACTTTTTCATCAAGTGGAGTTAACAAAGAACGGGGTTGTCCTGTAAAAAACTCCTGTGGATGGGGATGAAAGGTAACAACTGTTGAGTATATGTGTTCGGTTGCTAATGCTAGGGAGTTATCTTGTTGGGGTGGCGGGCTAGTAGGCTGACGGGGTGAGCATTCTAAATTCTCCCCATTGCCCCATTTTTCCTTACCCCTGGCTTGCTGCAAAACTGGTTGAATTACTCTTTGATGACCAAGATGGACACCATCAAATTTACCAAGAGCAACAGCAGTTGGTGTTAGAGCCAATTCAGTAGAAGAAGCAACCCACACAGAACACCCATTTTGAGACAAATTTAGCACGTGGATTCTGGGATTTTAGGTTTATTTTAGCTATCAGCGGTCTGCTACTCTGTCATCGGCAACCGCCTGTTACTCCACCAAGCACAGAGCCAGAGAGTGTTTATCTCACCCCTTTTAGCCATCAGCCAAAAGCCTAGCTTGGGAGAAGTCGCCGGATTGGGCTGCGGCTGGGTCTTAGCGGACTCTCTACCACCGACTGAGGGCATTTTGTGGCTGCTGTACTCTTAAGAGTGAATCCACAAAGCTGATCCTCTGGTTGTCGCCGCGTACTCAACAGGTATGCTCCGACGCTGTTAGCTCTCTGATCACCAATCTAATCTAAAATCCATCATCCCTCCGAGAGCAACCGTCATAGGGAAAACTTGCTGACCGGAATTGCTTCTGATAGCGAAGCTGAGACCGGAATCTGAAGTACTAATCCTTCCCGTGCCATGATTGCACCAGGAAATTTTTCCACTACTTCTTCCCCTACACGATCCAGAAAATCATCATTGTGGGCGGGGTCGTGGTGATAAATTACCAGAGTTTTGACATTAGCAGCTTTTGCTACTTTCACCGCTTCTTGCCAAGTAGAATGTCCCCAGCCAACTTTTGGTGATTTTGGGTTGTGGTATTCCTCGTCTGTATAGGTGGAATCGTAAATCAGCACGTCGGCATTCCGAGATAGCCACAGGACTGTTTCATCTAACCGATCAGGAAAATGTTCAGTATCGGTAATGTAAGCAGCCGCGCTACCACCCCAGTTAACTCGATATCCTATGGCTTCACCTGGATGGTTTAAATGTGCGGTTTCTATCACAATGTCATCGATCTGTATTAGTTCCCCCACCCCAATGTCGTAAAACTTCATATTGGCCTCCATAATCTGCAAAGGCACAGGGAAATTGGGGTGGAGCATCTGGTCATTCAGCCGCTGCTCTATTGTGGAACCATCGGGAGCGATCGCACCATAAATATGAAAGTTATTCCCCTTGATAAACCCTGGGCTAAAGAAGGGAAACCCTTGCATATGATCCCAGTGGGAGTGGGTGAAGAATATATGAGCTTCTAGGGGCATTTGGCGCAACAAAGATTGCCCCAAAACATGCAACCCTGTACCAGCATCGAAAATTAAGCGTTTACCGCCCACTTGCATCTCAACGCAAGGGGTATTACCACCATAACGGACGGTGTGTGGCCCTGGACTGGGGATGCTGCCGCGAACGCCCCAAAATTGCACAGTAAATTGATTCTCTATCCTAGACATTGGTATTGCTTGCTGGATTGAGCGGGCGATAAATCACAAAAATGTTACTTATTTTGTTAAGTTTATGCTGTTTTACTACCTTTAGTAGAAGATATTTTTTCAAAAAATACCATATCTTGTTTAAGGTTAGTTTGATCAACATGAATAAGTCACTGCAAGGCAGAAGACTCAAGTTTTCCGGGCTGATGTTTACAGGCTTTTTCAATCTTAGTTCCTACTTTATAGCCTAAAATTGGCACTGATGCATTTAACTAATCACAGATACTGTTCTCCTCGTCAAATAATTTACGGAAGCTGGAATTCCCACCCGGACAATTGCTCTAGTGCATTTCCATAGGTGAGATTGTATTGCAGTGGCGTGATGCTGATGTAATTTTTCCGAATTACATGGACGTCAAAGGGTACGTTTGGCGGCAGATTTAATCCTGTTGGCTGTTCTACTTCCTCTAGGACTTCTCCAGTTAACCAGTAGTAGGTTTTTCCTCTGGGATCTACTCGCTTGTCGAAAACATCAACGTAGCGCCGCACACCCTGACGAGTCAAAGTAACGCCAGCTATATCTTCCCATTTGATTGCCGGAATATTAACATTGAGTAACATCAAATCTGGTAGAGGTTTTACTGCTAGCTGTTCTACCAAGAGTTGGGCAAACTTGGCAGCAGGTTGAAAGTCTTTGTAAGTGTGACTCGTTAGGCTGAGGGCGATGCTGGGAATACCTTCAATCATGCCTTCCATTGCCGCTGAAACGGTGCCAGAGTAGAGAATTTCTGTTCCCAAGTTGGCTCCTTGATTAATGCCAGAGAGCACTAAGTCGGGGGGAGACTCTAACAAAGCCCACAGCGCCAATTTGACACAATCTGAGGGAGTCCCATCACAAGCCCAAGCATGGACAGCAGGATGAAAAACCGATTCGACAATTTCGGCGCGAATTGGTTGCTGTAAGGTTAGTCCATGTCCGGTTGCCGAACGCTCCCGATCAGGACAAACTACAGTAACATCATGACCCACTTCTGCCAAGCAATTGGCTAGGGCACGGATACCCAGGGCAGAAATGCCGTCATCGTTGCTAATTAGTAATTTCATTAGTCATTTATTCATTAGTTCAGGGTCTATTGTCAGTGTCTCTGGTCACAACCACAAAACAAATTACAATGCTAAACAGGTAAAAAAAGAAGTCCTTTAGTTTATTAATGGCATAAAAGACGGGTGATTTGTTCTCCAGTCCACAGGTTTGGACTATAGACTATAGACTAATGACTCTTGACTAATGACTAATGACTAGCAATTTAGAGGCTCAACTTTTAGCACTGCGGCAGGAAGGAGAAAAAGCGATCGCCGCCGCAGATACCCTAGAACGCCTAGAAGAACTCAGAGTCAACTATCTGGGTAAAAAGGGGCAACTGGGGGCACTGTTGCGAAGCATGGGGCAGATGAGTGCCGAGGAACGACCGAAAATAGGAGCGATCGCCAATACAGTCAAAGAGAGTCTGCAAATCAGCCTCGACCAGCAACGCGCCACTTTAGAATCTGCTCAAATTCAAGCACAGCTAGAGGCGGAAACAATAGATGTGACAATGCCGGGAATTTATCGCCCCCAAGGTCGCATCCATCCCCTCAACGGCATTATTGACCGGGCGTTAGATATCTTTGTCGGTATGGGCTACACCGTGGCTCAAGGGCCAGAGATGGAAACAGATTACTACAATTTTGAGGCTCTCAATACCCCCCCTGACCACCCCGCCCGTGATATGCAGGATACTTTTTACCTGCCAGATGGTAATTTGCTCCGCACTCACACTTCCTCAGTGCAAATTCGTTACATGGAAAAAGAGGAGCCACCCATCCGGGTTATTGCCCCAGGGCGAGTTTATCGGCGAGATAATGTAGACGCCACCCACTCGGCAGTTTTCCATCAAATAGAATTGTTAGCAATTGATGAAGGACTGACTTTTACAGACCTCAAAGGCACAATTAAGGTATTTTTGCAAGCAATGTTTGGCGATTTACCAATTCGCTTCCGTGCCAGTTATTTCCCATTTACTGAACCCTCCGCAGAGGTTGATTTGCAGTGGAATGGTCGCTGGTTAGAAGTTATGGGTTGCGGTATGGTCGATCCAAATGTCCTCAAATCTGTGGGTTATGATCCAGAAGTTTATACTGGATTTGCCGCCGGTTTTGGTGTAGAACGGTTTGCAATGGTGTTACACCAAATCGATGATATTCGCCGTTTATACAATAGCGATTTGCGCTTTTTACAGCAGTTTTAAATGTTGGAGTGAATAGAATTCGCAACTCTTAGTCCGCGAAGGCGGACTTTGTTTGTGTAGCCGCGAATTCTATTCGCCAGGACTTTGTTTGTGTAGCCTTTATATTGGCGGAATCCGATCCTTTTTAGAATCACTGAGCTAAAATTAATCGCCCGGCACACATATTTAACATCAAAACATTACAATGCATCGATTTCTAATATTTGGTAATTCTGGTTCTGGAAAAAGCACGCTTGCAAATAAACTCGGACAAGATTTGAGAATTCCTGTTCTCGACCTCGATACTATTGTCTGGAAACCAAATAAAATTGCCATACGGCGTCCTCACGAAGATTCAGAAAATGATCTACGAGACTTTATAAAAAATAATCCTTCTTGGGTAATTGAAGGCTGCTACAGTACGCTAATTAAAATTGCTCTTGAATTCTCAACTGAAATTTATTTTCTAAATCCCGGCATTGATAAGTGTCTGGAAAATAATAGTAAACGCCTTTGGGAACCACACAAATTCAAATCGCCAGAGGAGCAAGCACAAACTTTTGAGTTTCTCCAAAATTGGATTCAAGAATATGAAAAACGCGATGATGAATTTGGTTATTCATCCCATCGCTCAATATTTCAGCAATTTAAGGGCAAAAAGCAGGAAATTATCGCGTAGTTCTAATTGTTTCGGCAATTATCACAATGTCCACAACGCCAATTTGCAGCTTCTTTATCAAAACCAAAGGCGTTTAACAAAAATTGCCAACGATACTGTTTTCTCGTCAGATATTTATTCATTTGTTGGGCTACTTGTATTTGCGTTGGTGGCAGATTTCCCGTTTTTTGGGTAATAAGTCACCGCAAAATCCGATAAGTATTGCAGTAATTATTTCTAAATTTTGAATGATATTACTTTTTTAGTTCTTTTTCAGAACTACTTTTTTTCCAGCTTGCAAATAAGCAGCTAAAGCTTCAAGTTCTGGTGTTGGTTTCCCAGGGAAGGATTTAGCTTTGCGACGCTGGTTTAAAACTTCTTCACTATAACGTGTTGGATATTCAACAAGCCACTTAAGCACAGTTTCAGCACCTAATTTGTCATAAATTACAGCATATTGTTTAAGCATTTCTTGATTATACTTCTCCATTGCCAGAACAGGGTCTTCTTCTTGGAGTTTCTTTCTTTCATCCTTCTCACGTTGAGTGGTAGGCAAATGATGAAGATATTGATCAAAGTAGTTAAAACAATAATCCGTGTACTCAGGTGTAAAAAGAATGAAGGCATGCCACATTTCGTCAATAGCAAAAAACGCTTCTGTCATTGATAACTCTTCAATGTCTGGTTGAGCACATAACCAAAGCCATTTTTTTGTTTCTACAAAGATATCATTTCCTTCTTCAAAGCTAATATCATAGGTGTCGATAAACCGATAAACAACTTCCTCATTTTGATAGCTGATTGCTTCATTAAGAGAGCAGGGTTTAACAGTTAGCAATAAAGAGTTAGAGTTTGAAATAGATTGAGGATGGATTGTATTGAAATTAGCATTAGCCATTTTCTTCTCTCCTAAAATCCTAGATTGGTGAAAGGCATAGCCACTTATCGCGAACAAAAATAAGTGGCTAAGTTAAAACTAGTTCGGTGATGACAAGGCACTAAAACTCAACGCCTGCGGTGCCAACAGCTGTTCCATACGCCGCCGCCACGGCATCCACCGCCGCGGCGGCATCCACCGCCGCCACGGCATCCACCGCCGCCACGGCATCCACCGCCGCCACGGCATCCACCGCCGCCGCGGCATCCGCCATGTCTACCACCAGATATTTGCATCAATTCTTCTAAGGATAGTTCAACAATTTCGTTGCTGGAAGATCCACTTTGGTCGTTGGACGCGGAAATAGTAGTTTGAGGATCTTGATTACCTTGAAGCATGGGTATCTACTCCTTGATAGAGTGTTGAAAATCAGTCAAAATTATTAATTATGTGGTTACCACCTATTGATATTTTTTAGGTAACCACCTAATAATCAAAGATTAAGCATTGTTTGTTTTAAATTCATAACTCTCACGGTAGAAATAAAACAGATAATAATGCTTCTTTTGGTAGATATTAAATCGTTTATTTTTTGGGTTTTCAGTACCTTATGACTTACGCATCAAGTAGGAAATATAGGGGCAATTCATAAAAACAGCGTTTTGAATGAATAAGGCGATGATAAATTTGGTTATTCATGCCATCGCTCAATATTTCAGCAATTTAAGGGCAAAAAGCAGGAAATTATCGCGTAGTTCTAATTTCGGCAATTATCGCAATGTCCACAACGCCAGTTAGCAGCTTCTTTATCAAAACCAAAGGCGTTTAACAAAAATTGCCAACGACATTGCTTGGTAGTTAAATATTTATTCATTTGTTGGGCTGCTTGTATTTGCGTTGGTGGCTGAGTTCCCGTTTTTTGGGTAATCGTGTAATGAAAAGGGTCAAGCCATTGGAGTTGTCCGCTACTATGAAGTAGAGAAAGTGCGATCGCACCATCGGGAAATTTTTTGGTTACAGCGTTCACTTCACCCTGCTGTGGCAGCTTTTTGATTAATTGTTGTGCTGTTTGTTGTTGCGATCGCACTTTTTCTTCAAAAAACCGCTGTCTCTGTTTATCCTCAGAATCTAACCATCCCGTCGGTTCACTTACCAACATCAACGCTTCAGACGGTTTACCATCCCTTCCAGCGCGGCCAATTTCTTGCACATATTCAGACAGCAGATTTGGTGAGTGAAAGTGAACCACCCACCGCACATCAGGCTTATTTATCCCCATCCCAAAAGCACAAGTACACACCACAAAGGGCATTTTTCCACTTAACCAACTTGCTTCTACAGTGCGGCGTTCTGTTGCACCCAAACCCCCATGATAACTCGCTGTCACATAACCCATCTCTGCTAACCACAGTGCTAAATTTTCGCTATCTCGCCGAGTGCGTACATAAACTAAACCCCCTTGATTTGGTCGATTTTGAATAAACTTTAATAATTGTTGCTTCCTACCTCTAGGAGTCCAAGCAATGCGGACACTCAAATGCAAATTAGAACGGTAGGGATTAAGCCGAAAAGCTTCAGGTTTTTGTAATTGTAAAACTGTAGAAATAATTTTTTGCGCTAAAGGGTCAGCAGTAGCAGTAAAAGCAGCTATGCTAATTTTTGTCCCCGGTGGTTTTGATTTTAGCAAAGCTGAACGCACCGCCCCCAACCGCCGATAAGAAGGACGAAATGTATCACCCCACTGCACCAAACAATGTGCTTCATCCAAAATTAAACCGTTAATTTGCAATTGTGGATCACATAATCTTTCCCAAACTGGCGCACTTAATAAAGTTTCTGGGGATAAATACAGTAATCTTAATTGTTGCCTTTCTAAAGCTTGCAATGTTGCACGACGCTGGAATGAAGGTAATTCACTATGCAATAGTGCCGCTTTTTGCTGTTTTTGGCGTAATTCCTCAACTTGGTTTTCCATCAGCGCCACTAAGGGCGAAATTACCAAGGTTAATCCTGTTTGTAGCAGTGCAGGAAGTTGAAAACAAATCGACTTTCCCCCACCTGTAGGCATGATAATTAATGCGTCTTTTTGTGCCAATAAACTGCGGATTATTTCTCCCTGTGGCGGACGGAAATCTTCATAACCCCATATTTTTTGAAAGGCGGCTCGGACTTGATCCCAAGATTTGTTTAAGGGTTGATTCATAGATATAGCACTTTGCAAGTAAATGAACTATAAATATTAGCAGTTAAACTCTTGTGGGGTGGGCATCTTGCCCGCCCTCATATACCTCATCTTGAAGTAATTTGCTGTAATTCAAATAGATATTTTATCCCAACTTTTATCTTTTAGGGTGCGTTAAGCAAGCCTAACGCACCCATGAATATTTTATCCCTGAGTGTAATTTTGGACTTATTTAAGCTTTAGTGATTGTCCTAACTAATGTTAAGAATGAAAAGGACAACCACCAGCAGTTAATTTTTGTAGAAAAGCATTGTTATCAAAATAATGCTCCAAAGATTCAATCTTTAAATCATCAGTTACGCGAGCGATACTTACTCCAGTAATTTCTATTGTTTCTCCTGTGGGTGCATAGTCTTTATATGAGCCAGTAAATGTTCCCCAATGTCGCCACTTAAAGGTTACGCTAGGCGGGCCAGAAAGCACTTCTGTTAATTCCCATAAAAAGCCATTGGGAAAGGCTTGATTAAATACAACAAATGAAGATTCAAAGGTTTCTGTAGTGGAGCTATAATGCTCAGTTTCACCTATAAATAAGTTATAAGTTCCTTCTGTGGCTACATCTTGAGCAGTATATTTTTTTCCCCCATTACTACTCATCTTAAACTTATCGGTGACTATCGAAAGCCACTGTTGGGGATTAGCTTTATTGGAGGCTTCCATCTCAAAGGTGCGAACTAAGTTTTGGGCGATCGCTTCTAAAGAACCCTCTGGATGGTTAAATTTGCTCTCTTGGTGCAGAAATTGATTGGTGTAGGAATAATCTGGGCGCTTTCCTTCTCGCCACTCTACTCCTTGATCATGGGCAATGACTGTATCTCTGTCTTGTACCCACAGTGGTAATTTTGTATTCTCGGCGTTACTCATTCCAGTTTACTTGTTATACACATCATTCCTCAGAATAAAATCCTCTGTTATTTAGGTAAATAGAAATACCTAAAAAAGCAAAAAATATTCATAATTAAAGGAATTTAACGCCCGTAATTATACTTAATAGCAGTTCTCACTAAATTTTAATTTAGGTACCTGTGCAAAATTAATTTCTGATTTTAAAATCCTGTATCCTTGATTGGATAAGCCACAGAGCCAAATAAAATGTGCAAATAATTTTCCATTACTACTTAATTACGGCTGGGGAAACTCGAAGAAATCAAATAGCTCTTAGGACAGGCAAAATGCCTGTCCTACAAAAAATCTTGGCGGGCTTTTTCTCTGGAAGTGCCTGGGCTGTTTACACCTTCTGTGCGGTTACTTCCTCTGGCTCTTCTTGATTGTGTAATGCCGCATATAATCTATTCAGTGCATTTACGTAAGCCTGAGCCGAAGCCACAATAATATCCGTATTTGCTGCATGACCAGAATAGACTCTAGATTCGTGCTGTAAGCGGATGGTTACTTCCCCAAGAGCATCAATTCCCCCTGTCACCGATTGCACAGAAAACTCAATCAACTGATTAGGCACATTTACCACCCGGTTAATGGCTTTGTAAACAGCATCAACTGGCCCTGTACCAATAGCTGCATCAGTTAATTCTTCACCTTCTGGGGTGCGGAGGGTAACTGTAGCGGTGGGTTTGGCGTTGCTACCGCAGGAAACTTGCACCAACTCTACTTGGAATAAAGCGGGGGCTTGTTGAATTTCATCATTGACAATTGCTTCTAAATCCCAATCAGAAATTTCTTTCTTTTTATCCGCTACTTCTTTGAATCTGACGAAGGCTTTATTTAATTCAGTTTCCGACAGTTCAAAGCCTAATTCTTTTAAGCGGGTGCGGAAAGCATTTCTGCCGGAATGTTTGCCCAAAACTATTTGATTATCTGTCAACCCAATCAATTGGGCATCCATAATCTCGTAGGTGAGCTTGTTTTTTAACACTCCATCTTGGTGAATGCCAGACTCATGAGCAAAGGCATTTGCCCCGACTATGGCTTTATTTGGTTGCACTAGCATTCCCGTCAAATTGGAAACCAAGCGCGAAGTTTTGTAAATTTGTTTGGTGTCAATATTGGAAAGTGGTTCTTGAGAATCTGCTGGGCGTCCTAAGAAGGGGTTAAAATATTGCCTGCGGACGTGCAACGCCATGACTAATTCTTCTAATGCGGCATTTCCTGCCCGTTCACCAATACCATTAATGGTGCATTCTAGTTGCCTAGCGCCGTTTTTCACAGCTTCCAAAAAGTTGGCAACGGCTAAACCTAAATCATTATGACCGTGAACGGAGATGATCGCTTGGTCGATGTTGGGGACGTTTTCTTTAATGCCCTTAATTATCGCCCCAAATTCGCTGGGGGTGGTGTAACCCACAGTGTCAGGAATATTAACTGTTGTGGCTCCAGCTGCGATCGCTCTCTCTAAAACTTGGTAGAGAAATTCTGGGTCTGAGCGTCCGGCATCTTCAGGAGAAAATTCTATATCATCAGTGAAGGTTTTGGCATAAGCTACCATTTCTTCAGCTATGGCTACTACTTCTGGTCTGGTTTTTTTTAGTTTGTATTGGAGATGAATATCTGAAGTAGCAATAAAAGTATGAATTCTGCCATGAGCCGCTGGTTTGATTGCTTCTGCTGCGGCTTTGATATCATCATGCCTAGCTCTTGCTAAACTACAAATTATTGGGCCGTCTTCTGTGCCGACAATTTGAGCAATCTTGTTGACTGCGGCAAAATCTCCAGGACTAGCAAAGGCAAACCCTGCCTCAATGATATCTACACCCAGACGGGCTAATTGCTTGGCAATTACTAGTTTTTCATCTATGTTCAGGGTTGCTCCCGGACACTGCTCTCCATCTCGGAGTGTCGTATCAAAAATGATAATTTTATCGGGTTTGTTGCTCATTTGTGGGTCGTTGTTTAGTTTTTACTGTCCGGCTTAAAATACCTTGAACCTTAGTTTTTTACTTTTACCTTTGTCAATATTTGCTAAGGTGACTAAGCTTCTGTTTTTTCTATTTGGTTTCTGATATCGTTCAAGTCTATATATCTATCCGTAGCATTACGTAGCTCTCTGGCAATCATTCCTTCCGTTGATACTACTGTTATATGTGTATTTTTTGAGCGTAATAGTTCGATAGCTCTTTCAAAATCTCCATCACCGCTGAATAATACAACTCGGTCGTACTGGTCTACTGTATTAAACATATCTACAACAATTTCAATATCTAAATTTGCTTTTTGGGAGTAGCGACCGGAGACATCATCATAGTATTCTTTGAGGATTTTAGTGCGTACTGTATATCCTAAACTAATTAAAGCGTCTCTGAAACCGCGTTGATCTTGCGGGTCTTTTAAGCCAGTGTACCAAAATGCATTGATTAATGTTGTCTCTGACTGCTCGTTTTTGAAGTATTCTAAGACTCTTCGCGGGTCAAAAAACCAGCCATTTTTTTGTTGAGCATAGAACATATTGTTTCCGTCTACAAAAATAGATAGACGATTCATTGGAGAACCCATAGAAATTTACACCTAATAATAGATAAGAATGTTAGATGGAACAATAGATTATAGCAATTCTCTCATGATAATTTTGCTACTTTCTATAAAGTAAATCTGTATGTATAGCTTTTATCTTACCTCTTGCAAAGCAGAGAATCGGCTAAAACATTAGAGTTGAGATGCTGGGCGCTGCAACTTATTTCACCTCCGACACTTTCAACAGACGCCCCGTGATCAAAATCTACCAATAAAATTGACTGAGTAACAGCATTCTGATCTGCATAACACTCAAGTTTACTCCTAAAGAGGTATGGCATCGGCTTGAGATAGCATATAGGCTGATGCCCATCAATGGGTTTTGTCATCAACAGTAGGAAAAGTTTTGTGGTGAATACCAATATTACACTAGAGTCAGAAAACTCCCTTGGGGTGGCTGTTGGTAGATCCTTCGTTGGGGGTAGGGAAAAATCTCACTGTCACCAATTGCGCGGGTAAAGCATCTCTAGCTTAAGTCTGTGCCACAATCACAGATAAGCCCTCAGTCAGATAATGAGTCAGGCACGATCTAGATTGGGAGTTTCCTGGAGGAATGGTGAAGAAGCAAGTTTGCTGAGGATTAAAGGATGCTTGACAAATGTATAAGATTGTCATTTAAGTCTTAATTTCAAAATGTTTACACTAAAACAGGGTCTGAATAAATAAAAGCGTTGTCCCTAAATTAATTTAGTAACACGATATGGCGGAAGAACCTACATCAACCTTAACCAAAAAATCAGTCACTGCTACCGATAATCCGTCAAGTAAACCGACAAAACCAACTTCGACGGCATCAGCACGCCAGTGTCAGATGATAGTCCGCTTAGGTCATCTGCTAAATGGTGCTTCAGCATTGGGTGCAGCGCTGCTGAGTACTTCTGGTTGGGGCTGGGTTCAATTGATGGAAAGTCAGACGCTGTCCACTTTTTTTCAACTGCGTGGATCGATGTTGCCTCCAAAAGACATCGTGATTTTGGCAATTGATGATCAGTCCATATCAGTCCCCGAACAGTACTATAAAACAGATCCGCACCAGTATGCCTACCTAGAACCACTGAAATCTTTTCCCTATAAACGTGCTGCCTACGCCCAGATAATTACTAATTTGATGCAGGCGGGTGCCCGCTCCGTGGCATTAGATGTGGTTTTTGATACGCCAAGCAGTTATGGAGTGGCTGACGATCGCCTATTCCAAGGGGCATTACAAAAGTATGGCAGCAAAGTCACCTTGGCCGCACTCTATGAAAGTTCTCAGACGCACCAAGGCACTTTTTTGCAACTAACTCAGCCCCAGTCGATGTTTCGCACGGGTTCAACAACCATTGGCTTAGTGAATTTTCCTTTGGAAGTGGATGGCAAAATTCACCGATTGGCCAGTGAATTTCCTAAGTTGTTAGCTGGACGTGAAAACCTGACAACAAAAGTACCTTCTTTTGCTGAAGCAGTGCTCTTTGCCGCACAAGTTAATTATCCCCAACCAAAGGGCGATCGCATTTATTTTTGGGGACATACGGGGACTTTTGAGACGATTCCTTTATGGTATGTACTTGACCCAGAAAACTGGAACACCTATTTACAGGGGGGAAAGGTGTTCAAAGATAAGATAGTCTTGATTGGTGCCACGAACCAGTTAAGCAATGATTATCACCCAGTGGCTATTTCCCAAAACTGGCTATATCCTGAGCGGATGGTGGGAGTAGAAATTCACGCCAATGCGATCGCTACTTTGATGGAAAATAAAGCGATCGCCTCAGCAATTAATAGTCCACCCCTACGCGGTTTATTCGTGCTGATGCTTGTGGGTGGTTCAGCTTTCATCGTTACCAAAAACAAGCAGGGGATTAAGCGATTTCTGTGTAGCCTAGGGGTGGGCAGCATTTGGTTCGGCATCAGCTATGGCAGCTTTATCTATGGTCAGTTAATTTTCCCAACTACAGTACCAATTTTAGCGATCGCCCTGGGCGGACTTTCCTATCTGGGAACCGAAGTGGTTAAGGAAAAAATCAGCAAGCAGCAATTAGTCACGATTTTTCAGAAATATTCATCTTCCCCCGTTGTTCAGGAGATTATCAGCCAACAAGATGATCTCCACAGCCTGATCCAGCAAAGGGATTTAGCTGTCACAGGGAAAATACTAGGCAGTCGCTACAAAATCGTTAAAGTTCTCGGTGCAGGTGGATTTAGTGAAACCTACATTGCTGAAGATATCCAACGTCCTGGTAACCCGCAGTGTGTGGTTAAGCAACTAAAACTATCTAGCAACAAATCAGAGGGTTTAGAACTTGCTAGACGTTTATTTAACTCTGAGGCGCAAACCCTGGAAAAATTGGGAACACACAACCAAATTCCTCAGCTTTTAGCTTTTTTAGAAGAAGACAAAGAATTTTATTTAGTTCAAGAGTATATAATTGGCCATCCCCTGAATAAGGAACTGCTATCAGGCAAAAATACTGAAGAAAGGGCAGTTATCGCTATTTTAAAAGACTTATTGCAAATAATTGTGTTTGTCCATGAAAATGGTGTAATTCACCGAGATATTAAACCTAGTAATATTATTCGCCGACACTCTGACTGGAAACTGGTACTGATTGACTTTGGTGCAGTTAAAGAAGTGACTGCCCAACAGATGGAAAATCTAGAGCAAAGCGCCTTCACTATTGGCATTGGGACGAAGGGTTATGCACCCAGCGAGCAATGTTTTGGGCGTCCACGATATAGCAGTGATATCTATGCGATTGGGATGATTGGCATTAGAGCTTTGACTGGTATCACTCCCCATCAATTAGAAAGAGATGCTGATGAAGAGTTGAAATGGGTGCATCAGGCAGTAGTGAGCCGTCCTTTAGCACAAATTCTCAGTAAAATGGTTCTAGCTGACTTTAAGGGGCGCTATCAGTCTGCATCGGAGGTTCTGGAGGCGCTGAATCAATTGACCACTCCTGATGACAATGACTCTACCTCAGAAGGACTCACATTAGGGAATGATGCAACTTTAGATGATACCGACGCTTCTACCACGCCTTGGGTAGGGGGTAGATGCAATTATCAAAAATCTAGCTAATTATCCTCAATCCTACTCATTCTTATAGCTAGATGAGAATAATGAGTAAGTGTTTTTGAACTTGGTTTTAAGAAGGGTTCCAAGTCTTCTGGCTGCGTCCTAATCTGCGCCCAGATTGATCAGTTTTTAGCTGAAACAAAAAGAAGCCTCTCACCTACCCGAAGGGAGGTGATGAGATGAATTTTTGGGTGATGAGGAATTGACCTCTAACCAATTCAATCCGCTGTCCTTGAGAGGG